>CAVRFQ010000013.1:0-264536 GCA_963720415.1 uncultured Solirubrobacteraceae bacterium
TGGCCTGGGCTGTCGTCGGCGTCATGACGACGACGGCTCCAGGGACGCGGACGCGCGCCCTCAGCGCGATGGCGCTCGGGGTGCTCGCCGCCGTCGGCATGGTCGTCGCGTTCTCGCTCAGCTCGACGCTCGTCAAGCGCGCCGAGTCGCCGGGCGTCCTCGTCGCGTTCTGGCGGATGATCGCGGTCAGCGTCGTCTGGAACCTCCTGCTGCTGACGACGGGCCGGCGGGTCACGATGCGGAACATGCGTCGGCCTCGGCCCCGAGGTCGCCGCCGCGGCACGCGACGCGTTCGTCGAAGCGATGTCGGTGGCGTCGATCGTCGTCGCGCTCGTGGCCGCGCTCGGCGCCTTCGTCGCCTGGCGCCACCTCCCGGCCCGGGCTGCCCCCGCACGCGCCTGAAATCGCCCGCGGCAGGCGCGACGGGCGTATGCTCGGCCGGAGATGGGCTACGCGGCACGAGGCCCGAGCCCGGCACTGCTGTCGGCGCTCGCGGTCGCAGGCGTCCTCGCGGTATCGGCTTCGGTCGCGCTCGCGCTCACGAGCGATCACCTGAGCGAGCCCGGCGTGCACGCGGCGCTGGTGAACTGGGTGACGCTGACGTACCTGTTCGCCGGCCTCGTGGCGTGGTGGCGGCGGCCCGAGAGCCGCTTCGGGCCGCTGCTGCTCGCCGCCGGGTTCGGGATGTTCCTCTCGAGCCTGTCGTCGGCGAACGCCGGGGCGATCTACACGCTGGGCATCGCGTTCGACCTCGCCGCCGGGGTGCTCTTCCTGCACGTCTTCCTCGCGTTCCCGAGCGGGAGGCTCGAGCACCGTCCCGAGCGGCTGCTCGTCGGCGCCGCGTACTTCACCGCGTTCGGCCTGCAGCTCGTCGGCCTGGCGCTCGGCGGGTTCGGGCCGGACAACCTCGTGGCGCTGGCCGCGGAGCCCGACGCGGCGTACACGCTGCTGCGGGGGCAGCTCGTCGCGATCAGCGCGTTCTGCCTCGCCGGCATCGCGGTCCTCGTGGTCCGCAGGCGCCAGGCCGCGCTGCCGCAGCGCCGCGCGCTGGCGCTGCTCGTCGACTCGTTCGCGATCGGGCTCGTGATGCTCGCGTTCCTGTTCCTCTCGGCCGCGTTCGGCCTCGTGACCGGCCAGCTGTCGTTCGAGACCATCCGCCGCGTCACGTTCTTCGTCATCGGGCTGGCGCCGCTGGCGTTCCTCGCCGGCCTCCTCCACGCGCGGCTGGCGCGCTCGTCCGTGGGCGACCTGCTCGTCGAGCTCCGCGGGAATCCCGGGCCCGCGCAGCTGCGTGACGCGGTCGCCCGCGCGCTGCGGGATCCGTCCCTGGTCCTGGTCTTCTGGCTTGCCGAGTTCTCGAGCTGGGCCGACCTGCACGGCCGGCCCGTCTCGCTCGAGGAGCTCGCCGCCGAGCGGAGCACGACGATCATCGACGGGCCCGGCGGCCACGTCGCCGCGCTGGTCCACGACCCGTCGCTCGACGACGAGCCCGAGCTGCTCGACGCCGTCGCGGCGGCGGCCGCGATCGCGCTCGAGAACGCGCGCCTCAACGTCGAGCTGCGCGCGCGCCTGGACGAGCTGCGCGGCTCGCGCGCCCGGATCGTCGAGGCCGGCGACACCGAGCGCCGGCGGCTGGAGCGCAACCTGCACGACGGCGCGCAGCAGCGCATGGTGGCCATCGCGCTGCAGCTGCGGCTCGTCCAGGACCGCATCCGGACCGACCCCGAGACGGCGGAGCAGCTCGTCACGACGGCGCGGGACGAGCTCGCGCTCTCGATGAGCGAGCTCCGCGAGCTCGCGCGCGGCCTCCACCCGGCGGTGCTCGAGCACGGCCTCGCGCACGCGCTGGACTCCCTCGCCACGCGGTCGACGATCCCGGCCGTCGTGTCGTACGAGCCCGCCGGGCGCCTGCCCGAGCGCGTGGAGTTCGCGGCCTACTTCGTGGCGTCCGAGGCGCTCGCCAACGTCGCCAAGTACGCCCGGGCCACGACCGTGACCATGCGCGTCTGGCGCGAGAACGGGGAGGCGGCGATCGAGATCGCCGACGACGGCGTCGGCGGCGCCGACGACGCCGGCGGCTCAGGGCTGCGCGGCCTGGCGGACCGCGTCGAGGCGCTCGACGGCACCCTCCGCGTCGCGAGCCCGCCCGGGGCCGGGACCGTCGTCACGGCGCGCATGCCCTGCGCGCCGTGAGCGTTCATCCCATTCGGACGATGCGATCGCCACGCCGTCGCCCGATGCTCTGCGCGTGCTCCTGACCGCGCGAGAGAGGAACGACCCCGATGGCGAGTAACAGCGACCGTGCGATCCAGCGTGAGGTGCTCCCGGTCCCCGACGTCCCGCCACCGGGCCTCGTGACCTACGACGCGAAGGACCCGGATACGGCGTTCGCGCCGATCGTGGAGGTGCGCCCGCCGGCGGGTGCGCCGAACGTGCTCGTCGTCCTGATCGACGACGTCGGCTTCGGCGCCTCGAGCGCGTTCGGCGGGCCGTGCGCGACGCCCAACGCCGAGCGGCTCGCCGCGGGTGGGCTGAAGCTCAACCGCTTCCACACGACGGCGCTGTGCTCGCCGACGCGGGCGGCGCTGCTCAGCGGCCGCAACCATCACACCGTCGGGATGGGCGGGATCACCGAGATCGCGACGTCGGCGCCGGGCTACAACTCGATGCGGCCGAACACGTGCGCTCCGCTGGCCGAGATCCTCAAGCTCAACGGCTATTCCACCGCGCAGCTCGGCAAGTGCCACGAGGTGCCGGTCTGGCAGACGAGCCCGATGGGGCCGTTCGAGAACTGGCCCACCGGCAGCGGCTTCGAGTACTTCTACGGGTTCATCGGCGGCGAGGCGCACCAGTACTACCCGGCGCTGTACGAAGGCACGACGACCGTCGAGCCGTGGGGGACGCCCGAAGAGGGCTACCACCTCATGGGCGACATGACCGACAAGGCGATCAAGTGGGTCCACTCGCAGAAGTCGCTCATGCCCGACAAGCCGTTCTTCATGTACTTCGCCCCCGGCGCGACGCACGCGCCCCACCACGTGCCCAAGGAGTGGGCGGACAAGTACGCGGGCGCGTTCGACGACGGCTGGGACGCGTGCCGCGAGCGGACGTTCGCCCGCCAGAAGGAGCTCGGGGTCATCCCCGCCGACGCGGAGCTCACGCCCCGCCACGCCGAGATCCCGGCGTGGGACGACATGCCCGAAGAGCTCAAGCCGGTGCTGCGCCGCCAGATGGAGGTCTACGCGGGCTTCATGGAGTTCACCGACCACCACGTCGGCCGGCTGTTCGACGCGCTCGACGACATCGAGGTGCTCGACGACACGCTCGTCTACTACATCATCGGCGACAACGGCGCCTCGGCCGAGGGCACGCTGAACGGCACGTTCAACGAGATGATCAACTTCAACGGGGCGGCGGCGATCGAGACGCCGGAGTTCCTGATGGAGCGACTGGACGAGCTCGGCGGGCCGGACTCGTACAACCACTACGCCGTCGGCTGGGCGCACGCGATGGACACGCCGTACCAGTGGACGAAGCAGGTCGCCTCGCACTTCGGCGGCACGCGCAACGGCACGATCGTGCACTGGCCCGCGGGCTTCGAGGCGAAGGGAGAGATCCGGACCCAGTTCACGCACGTGATCGACATCGCGCCGACCGTGCTCGAGGCCGCCGGGCTCGTCGAGCCGAAGTTCGTGAACGGCGTCCAGCAGACGCCGATGCAGGGCGTGAGCATGCGGTACGCCTTCGACGACGCGGCGGCCGCCGAGCGGCACGAGACCCAGTACTTCGAGATGTTCGGCAACCGCGGCATCTACCACAAGGGCTGGACCGCGGTGACGCGGCACAAGACGCCGTGGCTGCTCGTCGGCGAAGACGTGCCGGCGTTCGACGACGACGTCTGGGAGCTCTACGACACCAACGTCGACTGGACGCAGTTCGAGGACGTCTCGGAGCGGCACCCCGACAAGCTGCACGAGCTCCAGCGGCTGTTCCTCATCGAGGCGACCCGCAACAACGTCCTGCCGCTCGACGACCGCGCCGCGGAGCGGCTCAACGCGGCCGCCGCCGGCCGCCCGACGCTCATCAAGGGCACCCGGCAGCGGCTGTTCGGCGGCATGGGACGCCTGTCGGAGAGCTCGGTCGTGAGCATCAAGAACGCGTCGCACGCCGTGACGGCGGAGATCGTCGTCCCCGAGGCCGGTGCGCAGGGCGTGATCATCGCCCAGGGCGGCAGCATCGGCGGCTGGAGCCTGTACGCCAAGGACGGCCGGCTGCGCTATTGCTACAACCTGTTCGGCGTCCAACGGTTCTACGCCTCCAGCGACCGGGAGATCCCCGCCGGCACGCACCAGGTGCGGATGGAGTTCGACTACGACGGGCCGGGGCTCGGGAAGGGCGGCACCGCGAGGCTGTTCCTCGACGGAGAGGCCGTCGGAGAGGGCGCCGTCGCCGCGACCGCGGCGATGATCTTCTCGGCCGACGACACGTGCGACGTCGGCCAGGAGGGTGGCGCCCTCGTCGCGGACGACTACCCGGTCCCGAACACGTTCACCGGCGAGGTGACGTGGGTCGAGATCGACGTGGGCGACGACGCCGCGGACGCCGACCACCGGCTCGACCCGGACGAGCTGCTGCGCGTCGCGATGGCGCGGCAGTAGGCGATGGCCGACGACAAGCAGCGCCCGACCGTCTGGATCGTCCTTACGGTGGTCTTCGCCTGCGCCGCGATCGCGCTCGGCATCGTGGCCCTGAACGCGGGGTCGGATGCGGACGAGGTCGCGGCGGAGCCCGTGAGTCAGGAGGAGGTCGCGACCGAGGAGCCGACGCCGGAGCCCGAGCCCGTCGAGACGGACACGCCGGAGCCGGCCGAGACCGGGACGCCGGAGCCGGCCGCGACGGAGACGCCGGAGCCCCCGGCCCCCGAGATCGTGATCGACCCGGAGACCCAGGAGCGCTACGAGGCCGCCAGGGCCGAGCTCGGCCAGGCGAGCGAGGACCTCGACCGGCTCCAGCAGGAGCTCGACGCCGCCCTGGCCCAGGCCGCGGAGGCCGACCAGGCGCGCCAGGACGCCGCGGGCGCGATCGAGCGGGCCAAGGCGGAGGCCGCGGCCGTGAAGGCCGACATGCAGGTGACCAAGGCCTGCCTGCGCGGCACCATCGCCGCGCTGGACGAGGCGTTCACGACCGGCGGCGCCGAAGCGGCCATCGAGCTGCTGGAGTCGCTCGCCGGGAGCTGCAAGGCGGAGGCGGAGCCCGGGGAGGGCTAGCGTTCGGCGGCGCCGAGCCGGACGCCGAGCGCGACGAGCGCGGTGCCGGTGATCGCGTCGAGCGAGCGGCGGACGCGCGGGCGGCGGAGCACGTCCCCCGCGCGGGACACCGCCAGCGCGTAGCCGCTCAGCCACGCCAGCGTCAGCGCGCAGAACAGCAGCCCGAGGGCGAAGAGCGCGGGGAAGGAGCCGGCGAACTGCGGCAGCAGGCTGCTGAAGAAGACGGCCATCTTGGGATTGCCGAGGTTGCTGAGCAGCCCCTGGCGGCGCTCGTGGCCGCCGGCCGCGCGCGCTGCCCCGTGGCCGGCCGGCGCCCGGCGCGCCGCGGCGACCAGCGCCTGGCCGCCGAGGAAGACGAGGTACGCGGCGCCTGCGTACTTGAGCGCGAGGAACGCCGGCTCGGACGCCACGAGAAGGGCGGCGAGCCCCGCGCTGGCAGCGAGCGCCCAGACCGCCTGCCCGCAGACCACGCCGGTCGCGGTGCGGAGGCCCGCGCCGCGGCCGCCCGCCAGCGTGTTGCGGACCGTGAGCGCCGTGTCCTGCCCCGGCGTGACGATCACCACGACGGCGACGCCGAGGAATGCGAGCAGCTCGCCCATGCCCCGCGAGCCTACCGGCGCTCCGTCATGCCATTCGGATGATGCGCCCGGCGCGCGGACCTGGTCGCATTGCCCGATGCGCCGGACGCTCGCGAGCCTCGTCGTCGGCGCGGTCGCGCTCGCGGCCGCGGGCGACGCCTCGGCGGGCGTCGACTACGGGCCGATCTCGCACAAGGGCCTCAAGGCCGTCGGAGCGGCGTCGACGAGCCTCAAGCTCTCGCTGCAGATCGGCTTCCTGGCGAACCAGTCGGGCCTGCAGAACGCGGTCAAGTCCGCGAGCAACCCGGCGTCCTCCTCGTACGGCAAGTACCCGTCGCTGTCGACGCTGCAAAGCAGGTACGGCGCTTCGTCCTCGAAGCGCAAGGCGGTGGTGAAGGCGTTCAAGTCGAACGGGATCACCGCGACCGTGGACGTGACGCACCTGCGCGCGAGCGCGACGGTGAGCGTCGGCAAGGCGCAGAAGCTGTTCGGCACCAAGTGGAAGGTCTACAAGACCGGCACGGGGTCGAAGGTCGCGCTGCCCGTGAACACGCCCAAGCTGCCGAGCGGCATCAAGGGCAACGTCGACACGGTCGCCGGGATGCGGCTGCAGATCTCGGGCGGCAGCTCGTCGGCCGCCCGCGCGGCGGTCGTCGCCGACGGCGGCACGCCGACGCGGACCGGGACGCCCGCCTTCGGGTGCGTGCCCACGAAGTTCCCCGCCGCGCTGGCCTCGAGCAGCGGGCTGTACCCGAACCAGATCCTGCAGGCCTACGGGATCGCGTCGCTGCAGGCCGCCGGGCTGCGCGGGCAGGGCGCGCGGCTGGCGATCGTCGGCGAGGCGCCGACGCCGGCCGATGACGTGAGCACGTTCCGCTCGTGCTTCGGGACCGGGGGCACGGCGCTGAAGATCCACAACGCCGGCTCGATCAAGCCGATCCTCGAGAGCTCGCTCGACGCGATGGTCGCCTCGATGGTGGCGCCCGCGCTGTCGCGCTTCGACCTGTGGGTGCACAAGATCGACGAGAGCGACGACGACGGCGACGTCGAGGGCTTCCTGCACCTGCTCGCGCAGCCGCTGCAGGCCACGGCGAACGGCGCGCCGCTCCCGCATGTGATCTCGGTCTCCTACGGCACGTGCGAGTCGCTGATCAAGCCGTACACGGCCTCGCGCACGCTGGTCGAGCGCCAGCTCACCGCGACGGCGGCGCTGGGCATCACGACCGTCGTCGCGGCCGGGGACACGGGATCGTCGGCGTGCGCGCGCGGCGTCCCGGCGAGCAAGCTGACGTCCTCCGACAAGAAGCCGCAGGTCTCCTGGCCGGCGTCCTCGCCGTGGGTGCTGGCGGTGGGCGGCACGAACCTTACGCTCGCCGCCGACAACACGATCGCCTCGTCCGGCGCGTGGAACGACACCGCGTACCCAGCGCCGTTCGACCGGACGGCCGGCGGCGGAGGCGGCACGAGCGCGTTCGAGAAGAAGCCGTGGTGGCAGCCCTCCCAGTCCTTCGCGGCCTCGGGCAAGCGCATGGTCCCCGACGTCGCCGCCTTCGCGGACGAGAGCCCCGGCTATCCGATCGTCTGCTCGGGCGGCGTGAAGGGCTGCTCGGGCTCGGGCCAGAGCATCGCGTTCGTCGGCGGCACGAGCGCGGCGGCGCCGCTCGTGGCCGGGATGATCGCGCTCTGGAACCAGCAGGCGCGCGACCAGGGGCTCCCGAGGCCCGGGTTCGTGCCGCCGATGCTCTACGACCTCGCGAAGGACGGCCCGGGGGCGTTCCTCGACATCACGCAGGGCACCAACGCCCTCTTCGGCGGCTCCTGCTGTCCCACGCGGCCGGGCTACGACCTCGCCACCGGCTGGGGCTCGCCGCTCGCCGACGTGGTCGCGTCCTCGCTCGTCCGCGCGCCCTGAAGCGCGAAGCGGGCCCGGCGTCGCCGGGCCCGCTCCTGGTCGTGCTAGCGCCGCCGGGCGACGCGCCGTGAAGTGCGCCGGGCGACTCTGCGGGCTGCGAACATGCGGTGCTCCTTCGTCGTGGTTGTGGTGGTCGGGCTACGCCGTCTAGGTGCGGGACGCGGCGAGCTCGAGCTCGCGCGCCTCCTCGCCCGAGACCAGGCCGATCTCGACGAGGTCCAGCGGGCTGATGAAGCCGTCGCTGATGCGGTAGCCGCCGGCGCGGGCGATCGCGTCGCGGAGCGGGACCGCCCAGTGGTGCTCGATCAGGAGCAGCGCCGCCGCCGAGTCGTTGGGGATCTCCTCGATGACGTCCCACGCGTCCTCGTCGGAGAACACCTCGATGCCGTCGGCGGCCGCCGCGGCGCCCGCCTCGGCGCCGGCGTACAGGCCCTCCTCGCCCTCGATGCCGAGGCCGACGAGCGCGCCGACCTTGCTGCCGACCTCGATCGCCTCGTCCTTGGAGAGGGTGCTGAGGTGAGCGACCTCGATCTCTCCGTCAGCGTCCTTGTGCACGGCGAGCGCGTCGATGACGCGGACCGTGCCGCTCTCCTTCAGACGCTCGAGCTCGGCGACGATCTCGCCGTGGAAGTCCGGGTGCTCGAAGCCGAGCACGATGAGCTGAACCGGGCCGATGGCCATAGTCCTGCCTCCTTGTTCGCGGGATCCACCGAGCGTGACGCCCCGGGCCCGGCCCGGCATCGCACGAATCGGATGAAGGAGGCGTCAGCCGCGGGCGGCCTAGCGGGTCGCCAGCGTCCTCGGGGCGACGTCGAACGACGCGCTCGCGCGCAACCGCCCGATCATCGCCGTGAGGCGGCGGCGCACCGCGCGGGCGTCCAGGCGGAGCGTCTCGGAGATCTCGCGTCGCGACGTGGCCGCCAGCCGCATCGCGAGGATCGCGTGATCCTCCGGCGGCAGGCGCCGCGCCAGGTCGCCGCGCGCGCGGGCGTCGAGCTCGGGGAACGCGGTGCCGCCCGCGGCGACCGTCCGCAGCGCCTCGACCAGCTCGCGCGCCGGCGCGCTGCTGTCGGCGATCCCGTCGGCGTCCGCCAGGATCGCGCTCGCGATCTGGACCGGGTCGGGGCGATCGGCGTGCAGCAGGAGCCGCGGTCCGGGGCCGAACGTGCGGATCTCGCGCGCGAGCTCGACACCGTCGGCGCGCCCCGGCGCGTCCTCGATCACCACGACGTCGGGCGCCGTGCGGTAGAGCGCGTGGGCGATCGCGTGGTGGTCGCCGCCGTCGGCGCCCGCGACGACCCGGACTCCCGGCGCGCCGTCCAGGATCGCCTCGATGCCGGCTCTCATGGCGGGGTGTCGATCGATGACGGCGACGCGGATCATGACGGCTCCATTACGAATGGTAAGTGGCTCCGTGAATCAAATCGCGCCGACCTCACCGGCAGATAAAGCGCCGGTCCGTAGCGGCGTCCCGTCGAGCTCTCGCACGGGCGAGGCGCCGCGCAGCGCGCTGGTGACCCACACCCCCGCGGCGGACGTGAGGTCGTCGAGCCCGAGCTCGGCCTCGACCGCGCCGACCCGCCCGCGCGTGACGCCGGGGAGGATGCGGCCGTCGGCGGGCGGCGTGCGGAGGACGCCGTCGCCGCCGAGGACGAGCACGTTGGCGCGGCTCGCCTCGAGCACGAGGCCGTCGGCGTCGACGAGCAGCGGCATCGCCCCGTCGGCCTCTAGCGCCTCGAGCAGGCGGCGGTCGTTCCACTTGTGCGGCCCGAGCCCGCCGGGCACGGTCCACGAGCGCAGGGCGACCGGGACCCGCGGCGGGAGCGGGCCGGCGGCGACCTCCGGCGGCTCGCCCGGCCGGACCGTCAGCCGCAGGCGGCCGCTCCCGACGCCCGCCGCGGCGGTCAGCAACTCGGCCGCCACATCGGGCAGGCCGCCGCCGTACAGGGCCTCCAGGCTCGCGCGCAGGCGCGCGAGGTGCAGGTCGAGGTGCTCCACGGCGCCGTCGCGCACGAGCAGCGTCTCGAACACGCCGAGCGCCGGATCGGGCCTCGGCAGCGGGCGGGGCCCGAGCCGCGGCACGGGCGCGAGCCGGGCGCGGCGCTCGTCCCTCGCGGGCCCGCGCGCGCCGATCGCCTCGAGCAGCGGCCCGGCCTTGACCGCCAGCTCGCTCGTCTCGCCCGCGGGGTCGGAGTCGGCGACCACGCCGCCTCCGACGCCGAGGCGGATCGCGCTCCCGCGGACCTCGAACGTGCGGATCGCGACGCTGAGCTCGAGGCCCGCGGCCGGGCTGGCGAAGCCGATCGCGCCGGTGTAGACGCCGCGGGGGGCCGACTCGAGCTCGGAGATCACGTCCATCGCGGCCACCTTCGGCGCTCCGGTCACGGAGCCCGGCGGGAACGTCGCGCGGAGCAGCCCGGCGTCGCTGACGTCCGGCCGCAGGCGCCCTTCGACCTCCGAGACGAGGTGCCAGACGCCGGCGTGCGGCCGCGCCTGCGCGAGCGCCGTCACGGCGACGGTCCCCGGCTCGCAGACCCGCCCGAGGTCGTTGCGCATCAGGTCGACGATCATCGTGTTCTCGGCGCGATCCTTCGCCGAGCGCTCGAGCTCGGCGCGCCCGTCCCGCGGGCGCGTGCCCTTGATCGGCGCGGTCCGCACCCGCCGGCCGTGACGCTCGAGGAACAGCTCGGGGGAGAGGCTCGCGACGGCGCCCCACGGGCCCTCCAGGTAGGCGGCGCGATCCGGCCGCAGCCGCTCCGCCGCCTTCGCGAACAGCTCCAGCGCCGAGCCTTCGAGGCGCCCTTCCAGGCGGCCGCAGACGTTGGCCTGATAGAGGTCGCCGGCGTGGATGCGCTCGCGGCAGGCGGCGACGAGCGCGCCGTGGCCCGCGGGGCCCGGCACGAGCCGCCAGCCCTCGGTCCGCGCCTCGGCCGCCGGAGGCCGGCCGGCCAGCCGCGCGGCGAGCACGGCGTAGCGCTCCTCGAGCGCGGCGGCGCGGGCGTCGCTCCAGAGCGCCTCGAACCACCACGCGCCGCCGGCGTCCAGCCGCAGGACGTGGTCGTAGAACGCGAGCGCGAACGGCGGGGCGGGGGAGGCCTCGAACGGAGAGGGCGCGCACCGCTCGATGCGGTGGCGCAGCTCGTAGCCCAGGTAGCCGACCCAGCCGCCGCCGACGCCCGGCGTCCCCGGCTCGGAGGCCGGCAGGTCGTCGAGCGCCGCGAACGGGTCGTCGTCCTCGCCTGCCACGCGGACCGGCTCCGAGCCCAGCACCGCCCCGCCTCCGGCCCAGGCGCCGATGAGCGCGAACGGACGCTCGTCGCCGCGCAGGCAGCGTGCGGCGTCGGTCGCGGAGACCGAGCACGGGAGCGGGCGGCGGATCAGGGCCACGCCCCCATCATGCCTCCCGGTACCGTGGGGCCATGGCCTGGCCCGACCTCGAATACGCGCAGTGGAGCGCCACCTGCGACACGCTCCATGCCCACACGCAGGTGCTCGGGAAGCTCGCGGCCGTCCTCGGCCCGCCCGAGCCCCAGCTCCAGCACGCGGCGCTGCGGCTGACCGCCCGCGGCTGGGAGACGCTCCCGCTCCCCGCTCCCGACGGCTCGGGAGCGTTCGTCGCCGCGCTCGACCTGCACGCGCACGCGGCGCTCGTGGAGCACTCCGACGGCCGCGCGGCCCGGATCCCGCTCACGCCCGACCGGCCCGTCGGCGAGGTCACCCGCGCGGTGCTCGCGGCCGTCGCCGACCTGGCCGGCGCCGTCGAGATCGACCCGGCGCCACAGGAGGTGCCGTGGACCGTCGCGCTCGACGAGGACGACGAGCACGCGACCTACGAGACCGCGCAGGTGGCGACCTACTTCGCGATGGCGACCAGCGCGGCGCTCGTGCTCGCCGCGTTCCGCGCGCCGTATCGCGGCCGCTCGACCCCGGTCAACGCGTGGTGGGGCTCGTTCGACCTGGCGGTCAGCCTCTTCTCAGGGGAGCCGGCCGACCCGCCCTCCGGCGACTTCATCATGCGCAACGCGATGGACTCGCAGGAGGTCGCCGTGGGCTGGTGGCCGGGCGACGCCCGCTACGGGCGCCCGGCCTTCTACGCGTACGCCCACCCCGCGCCCGAGGGCTTCGCGGACGCCCGCCTCGACCCCGCCGCGGCGCGGTGGGACGCGAAGCTCGGCGAGTACGTGCTCGACTGGCGCGACGCGCGGGCGGCCGCCGACCCGCACGCCGCCGCGCTCGAGTTCGCCCGCTCGGCGTTCCAGCACGCCTGCGTCGTGTGCGACTGGGACCCCGCGCTCCCGGCGAGCGCCGCCGGCACGCCGCCGCCCGTGGTCTGACGGCTCAGGGCACGCCGGGCGACGGATCCTCGTTGCCGACGGGCTCGGGCGGCACGGGCCCGTCGCCCTCCCAGGAGACGTCGGCGTCGAGCGGCGGGGCGCCGGGCAGGATCATGTCCGGCGCGTCCGGCGGGTTGTCGGCCTGCGCGGCGCCGAGCGAGCCGGGGACGGGCGCGAGTGCGGGGAGGGGGCGCGGCGGGATGGCGTCCAGCGCGTCCGCGACGGCGCGGTCGCCGTCGATGACGGGGATCGCCAGGCCCGCGAGATGCGGGCGCTCCAGCGCGTCGGCCACGGCGATCGCGGCGTCGTCGCGGCTGAGCGTCAGCGGCGCCCCGGCGACGATCGCGGTCGCGATGCGCCCGGTCCCGGGCGCCTCGGTGAGGCGTCCGAACCGCAGGCTCGTCCAGCGCAGGTCGAGCGCCGCGAGCCGCTGCTCGGCGTGGTGCTTGGCGGCGAGGAGCTCCCGCACGCCGCCCTCGCGGCGCGAGGGGTCGTGCGCGCCGATCACGCTGCAGAGCACGAAGCGCGAGTGCTCGTAGCGGTACGCGGCCTCGGCGAGCTTGGCCGCGCCGCCGCCGTCGACGGCGCCGAGCTCCCCGCGATGCCGTGCGCCCGCCGCGAAGACGGTGGCGTCGCAGCCCTCCGCGGCCCATTCGACGTCGCCGCGCAGGTCGCCGACGACCGCCTCGGCGCCCGCGTCGCGCAGCGCGTCGGCCTGCCCCTCGGTCCGCACGAGCGCGCGCACGGCATGGCCCCGCTCGAGGAGCAGGGCGAGTACGCGGCTCCCGAGCCTGCCGTGCGCTCCGGCGATCAGCACCTTCATGACCCCAGGCTACGCCCGCGGCCGGCCCGGCCAGGGCTCGCGCGCGAGCCCTCGGTCAGCGGAACCGGCGCAGGCGCAGCGCGTTCGCCACGACCGAGACGCTCGAGAGCGCCATGGCCAGGCCCGCGATCAGCGGGTTGAGCAGCCCGGCGGCGGCGAGCGGGATGGCGGCGACGTTGTAGCCGAACGCCCAGCCGAGGTTCTGCTTGATCGTGCGGAGCGTCGCGCGCGAGAGGCGGATCGCGTCGGCGGCGGCGCGCAGGTCGCCGGACACGAGCGTGAGGTCGGAGGCCTCGATGGCGACGTCGGTGCCGGTGCCGATGGCGACGCCGAGGTCGGCCTGGGCGAGGGCGGGCGCGTCGTTGACGCCGTCGCCGACCATCGCGACCACGCGGCCGGAGGCCTGCAGGTCGCGGATGACCTGCGCCTTCCCGGAGGGGAGGACCTCCGCGAACACCTCGTCGATGCCGACCTCGGCGGCGACGGCGCGCGCCGTCGCCTCGTTGTCGCCGGTGAGCAGGACCGGGCGCAGGCCGAGCGCCTTGAGCGACGCGACGGCCTCCGCCGAGGTGGGCTTGACCGTGTCGGCGACGACGAGCAGCCCGCGGACCTCGCCGTCCCAGGCGACGACCACGGCCGTGCGGCCCTGGCCCTCGGCGACCTGCCGGGCCGCGTCGAGCGCGGCGGGCACGCGCAGGCTCCACTCGGCCATGAACGCGGGACGCCCGACGAGCACGCCGCGGCCGCCGACGATGCCCTCGACGCCGAGGCCCTCGTGGTTGGCGAAGCCCTCGAGACGGGGCAGCGTGCCGAGCTCGTCGCGGGCCGCGCGGGCGATTGCCTGCGCGATCGGGTGCTCGGAGGCGTCCTCGAGCGCTCCCGCGACCGCGAGCACCTCGGAGCGCTCCTCGCCGGCGGCGACGATCACGTCGACGAGGCTCATCCGGCCGGTGGTGACGGTGCCGGTCTTGTCGAGCACGACCGTGTCGACCTCGCGCGTGGACTCCAGCATCTCCGGGCCCTTGATCAGCAGGCCGAGCTGGGCGCCGCGGCCGGTGCCGACGAGCAGGGCGGTCGGCGTGGCGAGCCCGAGCGCGCACGGGCAGGCGATGATGAGCACGGCCACGGCGGCGGTGAACGCGAACGTGACGTCCTCGCCGGACCCGAGCCAGAAGCCGAGCGTGGCGACCGCGAGGCCGAGCACGATCGGCACGAAGATCCCGGAGACGCGGTCGGCGAGCCGCTGGACGGGCGCCTTGCCCGACTGCGCGTCGGTCACGAGGCGCGCGATCTGCGCCAGCGCCGTGTCGGCGCCGACCTTGGTGGCGCGCACGATCAGGCGGCCGCCGGCGTTCACCGACGCGCCGGCGACGTCGTCGCCCGGCCGCTTCTCGACCGGCACGGACTCGCCGGTCAGCAGCGACTGGTCGACGGCGCTCGTGCCCTCCTCGACGACGCCGTCGGTCGCGACCTTCTCGCCGGGGCGGACGACGAACCGGTCGCCCACCGCGAGCTGCTCGACCGGTACGCGGCGCTCGGCGCCGCTCGCGTCGAGCACCGCGACGTCCTTGGCGCCGAGCTCGAGCAGCGCGGTCAGCGCCGCGCCGGCGCGGCGCTTGGCGCGCGCCTCGAAGTAGCGGCCGGCGAGGAGGAAGACCGTGACCGCGGTGGCGACCTCGAGGTAGATCTCGTCCGCTCCGCCGCCGCGCTCGGGAACGATGTCGAAGCCCATCGTCATGCCGGGCATGCCGGCGTCGCCGAGGAACAGGGCGTACAGCGACCAGCCGAACGCGGCGAGCACGCCGATCGAGATCAGCGTGTCCATGGTCGCCGCCGCGTGCCGGGCGTTGGCCCAGGCGGCGCGGTGGAACGGCCAGGCGCCCCAGACGACCACGGGCGCGGCCAGCGTGAGCGACAGCCACTGCCAGCTCTCGAACTGGAGCGGCGGGATCATCGCCATCGCCAGCACGGGCAGCATCAGCGCCAGCGAGATCAGAAGCCGCTGCCGGAGCGGCGCGGTCTCGTCGACCTCGTCGGCCTCCGGCTCGCCGGCGGTGGGGAGGACCGCCTGGTAGCCGGCGGCCTCGACGGCCGCGACGAGCTCCTCAGGCGCCACCGCGGTGGCGTCGTAGTCGACGGTCGCCTTCTCGGTCGCGTAGTTGACCGACGCGCTCACGCCCTCGAGCTTGTTCAGCCCGCGCTCGATCCGGTTCGCGCACGACGCGCACGTCATCCCGGCGATCGGCAGCTCGACGTGCTGCGTGGCCACGGCTAGCTCACCTCCTGCGTGAAGGCGACGGTCTGGACGCGGCCCTCGTGCTTGAACTGCAGGAACAGGCGGTAGCGCCCCTCGGTGGGGAAGGTCACGGCGAAGCGGACCGCGTCGTCGCTCGTCGGGTGCACGTGGAGGAACGCCATGTCGCCCTCGCGCAGCGCGACGAGGTGGCCGCCGGCGCCGAGGTACGGCTCGGTGTCGATCGGCGCGCCGTCGTGGGTGATCGTGAAGGACAGCTCGGTCTCGGCTCCCGGATGGGCGGACCCGCCGTCCAGGCGCACGTCGTAGCCGCCGTCGCTCTTCGCGGTCGTCTCCGGCTCCGGCAGCGCCTGGAGGTCGGCCGGGCCGTCGGCGCGCAGGTCGGCGGCGAGCGTCTGGTTCTCGCCGTCGTGCGAGAAGTCGGCGAACATCCGGTAGGAGCCGGCGTCGGCGAGGCGGATGTCCGCGCTCCAGGTGCCGTCGGCCGCCTGCTCGGGATGCAGGTGCTGGAAGCCGGTGAGGTCGCGCCGGGCGACGATGAGGTGCATGCGCCGCTCGTGCGTGACGTCGAAGTCCCGCACCGGCTCGCCGTCCTCGCCGGCGATCGTGAAACGGAGGGTCTCGTCGCGGCCGCGGCGCAGCTCGGGATCGGCGACGACGACGCGCAGGCCGTCCTCGGCGACCGCCAGGCCGCGCACGTCGTGGCCGCCCTGCGGGGAGTCGGTCATGTCGGAGTGCTCCTGGGACTCGGCGCCTGCCCGGTCGTCCTCAGGGTCGGGTCCGATGGCGGCGCCGGCCAGCGTCGCGGTCGCGAACACCGCGGCGAGCGCCGCGACGAACGCGACGAGCTTCACGGGGGTGCTCATGCCTTCACCTGCTCCATCGAACCGGCTCCTGATACGGGAAGGGGGTATCTACGGAGAATCGTAGCATACCCCTAGGGGGTACCCCGTCGGATCGGTTCTCTGGTTCCCCGCGGCGGCTTGCGGAACGCCGCTCGCGGGTCGGATCAGCTCACTTGCTCGGCGGCGGGCTCGGTGACCGGCTCGCCCGAGCGCTCCTCCGCGGCGGCGCGCTTGCGCATCGCCTTCTTGACCTGCTTCTCCATCCGGCGCTCCTGGAGCGCACGCTCACGGTTGAGCTTTGCCATCGTGGTCTTCTTCTTGGCGTTCGAGGCCATGCAGGTCACGTCCCTTGTCGTGGATTCCGAGCGCGCGTGCGTCTCTGGACGGCCGCGCGTCCGGGGGAGCGGAGACGCGGGAACTGCGGGGTGCCGCTAAGGCGTGGGTCTGCGCCCGCTCGCGCGAGCAGAGGAGTCGGACGCACGCTGGGGCTTCGCCGCTGCGGCGAGCCGGCGTTCGGCCGCTTCCGCCTTGAGTCGCCGCTGGACAGCAGTGGCTTCCTCAGCTCTCTCCGCGGGCGTCTTGGCCCTCGGTCGCGCGTTCGTGCGCGAGGGCGGCTGCGTCGGTGCCATCTGGCACTCCTGGCTCGCGTCCCTCGGGGATCGAAGTCGCACGCGAGGGGAGGGAGGCGAGGAAGCCTGGCGCGCAACTGGGCACAGCCTACTCCCTGCTCCGGTCGACGACCGGGGGCCGGGGTTACCCGGCCCCCTGGTTATCGCGCTTAGATCGTGGTGACGTTGGCGGCGTTGGGACCCTTGGGCCCCTGCTCGGCGTCGTAGGACACCTTGGCGCCCTCGGCGAGCGTCTTGAAGCCCTCACCGTTGATCGCGCTGTGATGGACGAAGAGGTCCTTGGACCCCTCGTCGGGCGTGATGAAGCCGAAGCCCTTGTCGTCGCTGAACCACTTGACGGTTCCAGTTGCCATGTTGGTTTCCTCCACGGCGTAGTGTGCACTTGCGAACGCGGGAGAAGCGGTGACGCGACAACTGCGGGCGCTGGGCACTGCGTCGCCGGACCTCTGTTGATCCGGCCGTAACATCGAACACAGTAGCGGGTTCGCGCAATCCGAGTAGGCTCACCTCAGTCGACGTCGTGAGGAGGGGGTGGCCGGAACGCTCTGCCCGCCGGTGCGGAGTCGCCGCATGCTCACGACGCTCGCGGGCGCACTCGTGGTCACGGCTGCTCTGGCGTACGTGCTCTCGGATCGCCGGGAGGAGTTCGGCACGGCGCTCAAGGCGGCCCCGGTCGGGATCCTGCTGGCGGCCACCGCGCTGCAGCTGCTCGCGCTGGTGTCGCGCACCGAGGCCTGGCACGTATCCGTGACGGCCGCGGGCGGCACCGTCGGCCGGCGGTGCCTGTACCGCGCGGCGAGCCTGGGCTACCTCGGCAGCCAGCTCAACAGCCACGTCGGGACGGCCGCGCGCATCGGGGCGCTGCGGCGCTCCGCTCCGGTCGCCTCCCCGCGCGTCCCGGCGCTGATCGCCGCGGAGATCCCGATCATCACGATCGAGGCGGTCCTCGCGGCCCTCGCGTCGTTCACGCTCGTCGGCCCGCTCGGGCTCCCGTGGTGGCTGCCGCTGGTGTTCCTCGCCGCGGCGGCGCTCCTGATCGCGGGCCTGCGGCGCGTCGCGACCCGCTGGCGCGAGGGCTTCTGCAGCGGCCTGGCCGTGCTGCGCAGCCTCAGCGGCCGCAACACGGTGATCGCGCTGGTGCTCGTGGCCGTCTTCGCGCAGATCGCGCGCAACTGGCTCATGCTCCAGGCCCTCGGCGTCGACGCCTCGATCCTGGACGCGACCGCGGTGCTGATCGCGATGGTCACGTTCAGCCAGCTGCCGATCGGCCCCAGCGTGGGCGCGGCCGCCGTCGTCGTGATCCTCGGCGCGGACGGCCCCGCGCTGGCCGCCGCGGCCGGCGTCCTCCTCACCGCCACGGGCACGGCAGGCGCGCTCGCCTACGCGGGGTGGGCGAGCGTCGATCGCCTGTGGACCGTCCGGCCGGCCGCGTGGCGCCGCGTGCCCGAGCCGCAGCCGGCGACGCGCTGAGGCGCTTGACGGCCGCGCGCGAGTCGGGAAGGGTCTCGCGCAAGGTAACTCGACGGAGGGGGACAACCCGTATGAGAAGGATCCTGGGCGTCATGGCCCTGGCTCTGCTGTGCGCTGCTCCGGCGGCGTCCGCGACCGGAGGCGGCAGCAGTGAGTCACGCAAGTTCCAGGACGCGGTCGGCACGCGGGGCATCCTGTCCCACGAGACCGCGCTGCAGGCGATCGGCACGCTGGCCGGCGGCAACCGCCTGGCCGGCACGAAGGGCTACGACGCGTCCGCGCTTTACGTCGGCGTGCGCTCCGCGGCGGCAGGCCTGAAGGTCTCTTCGCACGGGTTCGACTACGAGCTCGACGAGCTGGCGGACTGGAAGCCGCCGATCCTGAAGGTCACGTCCGGCGGTCCGCGCCGGGCGTTCATCCCGGGCATCGCGGGCGCGATCCCCGCCGCGGGCGGCGAGTTCGGCACCGAGTACGGCTCGGCGTCGACCGACATCACGGCCCCCGTGTGGGCCATCGACCTCAACCTCGATCCAGGTCCGACCCCGAACAGCAACACCAGCGGGTGCGAGGCGTCGGACTACGACGGCATGCCCGACGGCGCGATCGCGCTCGTGCAGCGCGGGACGTGTTCGTTCAACGACAAGTTCCTGATCGCCGAGGCGTCAGGCGCCGGCGGCGTGGTGCTCTTCAACGAGGGCAACCCGGGCCGCACGGAGCCGATCGAGTTCTGGTTCGACGTCACCGGCCTGCAGACCCCGTTCTTCAACGCCGCCTACCGCGTCGGCGCGGGCCTGGCCAAGGGCGTCGAGGACGGCTTCACGGGCCAGCGCGCGCGCTACCGGATCGACTGGCGGCCGGGCACGTACCCGACCAAGAACGTCATCGCGGAGACCCGCTCGGGCGATCCGAACAAGGTGATCGTGGTCGGCGCGCATCTCGACAGCGTCGGCACCGGGCCGGGCATCAACGACAACGGCTCGGGCTCGGCGATGAACCTCGAGATCGCCGAGCAGATCGCGAAGCTCAGACTCCGCAACAAGGTGCGCTTCGTGTGGTTCAGCGCCGAGGAGTCCGGCCTGCTGGGCTCGGAGGCGTACGTGAGCTCGCTGCCCGACAGCGAGCGCGACAAGATCGCGGCGATGCTGAACTTCGACATGGTCGCGTCGCCGAACTTCGTGCGCTTCGTCTACGACGGCGACCTGTCCGACTCCGAGCCGCCCGAGGGCGGGGCGCCTCCCGGCTCCGCGGAGATCGAGGACATCTTCCTCGACCACTTCGCGGGCAAGCGGCTCGCCACGGAGCCGACGGCGTTCGACGGACGGTCCGACTACGGCCCGTTCATCTTCGCCGGCATCCCGGCCGGCGGCCTGTTCACGGGCGCCGAGGAGATCAAGACGCCGGAGCAGGCGGCGATCTACGGCGGCACGGCTGGAGAGGCGTTCGACCCCTGTTACCACCAGGGGTGCGACGACATCTTCAACCTGAGCACCCGCGCGCTCGACCAGATGAGCGACGCGGCCGCCCACGCCACGATCACGCTCGCGCAGGCCAGGACGCTGCCCGCGCGCGGCGCGGCGCCGGTGGCGGCGGCCCGGAGCCTCGGCAGGTCCGGCGCGCACGGCGTCCCGCGGCCCGTCGCGCCGTCGGGCAACTAGACCGGCGGCAGACCGCCCCGCGCGCGGTGCGCGGGGCGGTCGCCCGCTCCCTCAGCCCGCGAAGGCGGCCTTGAAGCGCAGCTTGATCGTGGTCGGCACGTCGGCGCCGCGCAGCCGGCACGTGAAGCTCGTCGTGCTGCCGCGCACGATCGGGTTGCAGGTGTAGCCCTGGCTCTTGTACGGCTCCTGGTAGCCGTTGTTGACGCCCTTCTTGACGACCTTGGTGATCGTCGCGCGGCTCCACCAGTCGCTCACGTTCGACTGCGGGCTCGTGACCGTGACCTTCGCGCGGACCGTGTTGCCCTGCGCGAGCGCGCCCTGCTTGACCTGCACGGTGTAGCCGACCTTCAGGGGCTGCTGCGTCGCGGCGAGACCGGCGCTGGGGACGGCTGCAGCGCCGACGGTGGCGAGAGCGAGGCCGAGAGCGGCGCGGCGGCGCCAGGCGATAGCGGACATCGGGACTTCCTCCTGGGGAGAGATGACTTGACGGGGAGGACCGTCCCGCATCGGGCCCGCGGCGCCATCAGTAGGCGACTACTGCACTTGCCGGATCCGCCCTACTGACGCCGGTCGCGGAATGCTGAGAGCAGCGCGTCGCGGACCTCGGGCGGCACGTCGGACTCCTCGATGCGTCCCACGGTCTCGATCGTCGTGCGCATCTGCTCGACGTACGACCGGCAGCCGTCGCACAGCTCGAGATGCGCCTCGAGCACCGCGGCCTGCTCGGCTCCGAGCGTGCCCTCGAAGTAGTCGGTCACCAGCTCGACGACCTCGTGGCAGCTGAGGGCGTGACCGTCAACCATCGAGGTGCTCCTCGAGCGCCGAGCGGACGCGCGAGCGCGCGCGGTGCAGGAGCACGCGCTGGTTGGCGTCGGAGACGTCGAGCACCGCGCACACCTCCGCGGAGGAGTAGCCCTCGACGTCGCGCATGCGGATCACGTCTGCTGCGTGAGCGGGAGCTCCGCGATGGCGCGCATCGCGACGCGCACGGTCTCGCGGTCCTGCGCGGCCGTCTCGGCCGAGGCGTGCCACCTGGCCGGGAACTCCCGCCAGCCGCCGGGATACGCGTCGTCGGGGCCGCGGAAGCGCTCGGGCGCGACCGCGGGCGCGTGGTCGTCGGGCGCAAGCGAGGCGAACGGCACCGTGCGCGTCTCGCGAGCGCCGCGCGTCCCGGCCTTGTTCACGAGGATGGAGATGATCCACGTCTTCAGCGACGAGCGGCCCTCGAAGCGATCGAGGCCTCCGATCACGCCGAGCCAGGCCTCCTGCACGACCTCCTCGGCCACCGACCGGACCTTCACGTAGGTCTGCGCCACGGCCAGCATGGTGGCGTAGTGGCGGGCGACGAGCCCATCGAACGCGGCCTCGTCTCCCGCGCGCAGGCGCGCGAGGAGGTCCGCCTCGGCGGCGATCGGGTTCCGGCCTGCGACCTCGGCTCGCGCCATCGCCCACCGAAGCTACCCGACGCGCTCGCCGGCGCGCCCCCGGACGAAGCGGGCCACCGCGTCACCCCGCAGGGGCTGGTTGGCGCTCCCGAGGCGCCGCAGGATCCGGCCGTCGGCCGTCGTGACGATCCGATCGCTCACGCACGGGACGCAGACGGCGAGCAGCGGTTTGCGGCCGACGACCAGCGGCCGGACCGTGAGCTCAACCTGCGTCTCGTGCGCGATGGCGGCGATCCGGTCCAGCGTCCCCTGGTCGGCCTCGCAGCCCGCGAGGCGCCGGTCGTCGGTGACGCCGACGATCACCACGCCGCCGGAGCTCATCGCCATGGCGACGACGGTCTCCTGCAGATGCAGCGCCGAGCGCTTGAACTCGAGGCGCTCGTGCTCGAGCCGGCCGAAGCGGCGCCAGAAGGCGCGGACGCCGATCCGCGCGGGTCGCGATGGTCGATCGATGAGCGGCGCGTGCATGGGGGTGCTCAGCAAATTAGCGCCGGTCGCGGACGGAACGTCTGTTCGTCTGCTCCGCCTGTCACGATCGGCCCGTGCCGGAGCTCGGGACCCAGCTGAGCGAGGCCCGCCGCAGGCGCGGGCTCAGCCTCCGCGACGTGGAGCGGGCGATCGGCGTCAAGAGCGGCCACCTCTCGCAGCTCGAGACCGGCACGATCGCCAAGCCCGAGATGGCGCTCCTCTGGGAGCTGTCCGCGCTCTACGACGTCGACTTCGAGCGCCTCCTCGCGCTCGCCGGCCACTCGCCGTCGGAGGCGGAGACGCCGGGGCGCCGCCGCAACCGCATGACCGTCGCCCTGCGCGCGCTCGGCGAGCTCACGCCGCCGGAGCAGGCCGAGGCGCTGCGCTACATGGCCGAGCTCAAGGCCCGCCGTGGCGGCTGAGTCGTTCACGCGCCGGCGCCTGGAGGCGATCGTCGACCGCGCGCTGCGCGAGGCCGGCGTGCTCGGCGTCGTGCCGACCCCGCTCGAGGCGCTGCGCCCCGTCGCGGGGATCCGCGCCGTCGAGCCGGTCGAGCGCCTGCCCGGGGGCTTCGCCATGCCGGAGCGCCCCGTCCTCGGCGCGCTCTGGTTCGAGGAGCGCACGCTCTACGTCGCGGGCGGCCAGTCCGCGCCGCGCCGCCGCTTCACCGAGGCGCACGAGCTGGCGCACGCGCTCTGCCCGTGGCACGAGGCCGTCCTGCGGCTGGACACCGAGGACGAGCTGTTCCGCGCGGCGCGCTCGGCGATCGAGGCGGAGGCGAACCTCGCCGCGAGCCTGCTCATCTTCCAGGGCCTCGACGCGGCCGAGCCGCCCTCGATCGGCGGCGCGCTCGAGCTCGCCGAGCGCCACGGCGCGTCCGCGCACGCCACGCTCCACCACCTCGTCGAGCGCCACCCGGAAGCCGCCGCCCTGCTCGTCGCCGGCCGCTTCCCCGACCGCGAGGGCGACCTCCCCGTGTGGCGCACCGTCGAGTCGCGCGCCTTCGCGCGGCGGTTCGGCGCCGGCCACCCGGCGAAGCTCCGGCCGGGCACCCCCCTGCGCGAGCTGGCCGAGTCCGCGCGCGGACACGGCCGGGCGAGCGCGGCGCTGCGGCTCACCGACCGCTCCGGCCGGCGCCGCCGCTGCCGGGCCGAGGGGTACTACAACCGCCACTCGCTCCTGCTGCTGCTGCTCGCCGACGCGAGCGCCTGATCACCAGAACTCGATGCCCCAGCGCGAGGCGATGCCGGCCACCTCGGCCGCGTCTGGCGGGGTGCGGTCCGGCGGCGCGGCCCCGTCGGACACGAGCACGCCCACGGCGGCGACGTAGCCGGTCACGGCGCCCGGCGTGCCGGTCACGCGGAACCGCGCCGGGGCGTGCGAGAGGTTGAGCGGGGCGTGGTAGATCCAGGGCGCCACCCACAGCGACTCGCCGGCGGTCAGCGTGTGCGTGGGGACGATCGCGGCGTCGCGCTCCTCGCAGATGGTCAGCTCGCCCTCCAGGACCTCGAACCACTCGCCGAACGCGTGGCGGTGCGCGGGTGGGCCGCCGCCCGGCTGGGCGATCACCTCGATGACGTCGAGCGCGCCTTCAGTCTCATCGCGGGTGAGGAGCAGCGTCACCTGGTTGCCCCAGGCGACGGCGTAGGTGGCGTGCATACGACAAGCATCCGCTTATGCGGACGTCCTGTCTTCAGTAGTGCTCTAAGAAATCAGCCGGGCGGCCAGCTTCGCGGCCTGGGTGCGCAGCTCGGGCACCGCGATCGTCTCCCACAGCTCGCCGCGCCGCAGCGCGCCGAGCGTGAACAGGCGGTCGGACGCGCGGCCCTCGCGGTCGATCAGCGCGCCGTCGGCGGCGGTGCCCAGCCCGAGCCCGGCCGGGCCCGGGGTCGCGACGCCGGTGGCGAGCAGGTGCCGCACGAACGCGTTGTCGCCGTCGCGGCAGTCCCACGCCGGCCCGGTCGCGTTGACCACGCCGTCGACCGTGAGCCGCTCGTCGCCGAGCCGCAGCTCGAGGCGGTCGCCGGCCGGGCGCGCCTCGGTGACCGGCGCCGCGATCACGCGCGGTCCGAGCTCGCGCAGGCGGGCGGCGATCTGCGGCGCGATGCGGCTGCGGTGGACCTCCCAGCGCCGCGAGTGGCGCGCGACGAACGCCTCCTTCTCGGCGAGCGGGAGCCGGCGCCACAGCTCCTGCGTGACGGGCCGGAGCGAGTCGATCGCCAGCCGCCAGTCGGCGGCGGCGCAGGCTCGCGACTCGACGTGCGCGGCCAGCTCGTCGGCGGTGCCGAACTCGCCGGGCCGCGCGATCGGCTCGCCCGGGTCCGGCGAGTCGGCCCGATGCGTGCGCGGCAGCTCGCCGTTGCGGGAGACGACCACGAGCTCCGGGTCGCCCGCCGCCGACAGGGTCAGCGCGACGTCGATCATCGTCAGCCCGGTGCCGACGATGAGGACACGGCGCCGCGTCGCGAGCCCGCGCACCGCCTCGTGGTCCCAGGGGTCGGAGACGTAGCCCGGGTGGCCCTCCAGCCCCGCGAGCGGGCCGGGGGACGTCGGCGGGCTGAGACCCGTCGCGACGACGACGGCGCCGGCGTCGAGCCGCCGCCCGCCCGCGGTCACGACCGCGCCGTCCTCGAGCCGCACGGCCTCGTCGGCGACGCGCTCCACGCGGCCGCCGTCGGCTGTCGCGAGCACGTCCTCCACGTAGTCGCCGTACACGTTGCGCGCGATGTAGTCCCCGGCCGCGACCCGGAGCCCGTTGCGGGCCGCCCACTCGAGCAGGTGCTTCGGCTCGTCGGCGAGCGCGCTCATGCTCCCGGCGGGGACGTTGAGGAGGTGCTGCGGGTCGGGCGTGGCGTACGCGATCCCGCGCCCGTAGCCGCCGGTGCGCTCCACGAGCGTGACCGGCGCCTCCCGCCGCAGGAGCGCGACGGCCACCGAGGTCCCGGAGAAGCCGGCGCCGACGACGACGACGCGCAACGTCAGGCGGCGGCCCGCTCGTTCCCGAGCAGCACGGCCAGCGCCCGCCGGCGCTCGTCGGGCTCGGCGCGGTCGAGCGTCAGGATCCCGTCGAGGTGGTCGATCTCGTGCTGCATCAGGCTCGCGAGCTGCCCCTCGGCCTCGATCGTGCGCGGCCGCCCGTCGATGTCCGTCGCCTCGACGCGCACCGCGACGGGCCGGCGCACCGCGACCGTCACGGCGCGGAAGCTCAGGCAGCCCTCCATGAACAGCTCCTGCTCGTCCGAGCGCCCGGCGACGCGCGGGTTCAGCAGCACGTCGACCTCGGCCTCGCGGCTCGTGCGGTAGACGATGACGCGCCGCAGGAAGCCGACCTGCGTGGCGGCCAGCCCGGCGCCGTCGGCGGCGACGAGCAGATCCGCCATGCGGCGGATCCGGCGGCGCAGCAGCTCGTCGACGCCGGCGACGGGGAGCGCGGCCTCGCGGAGCACCGCATCTCCCCACTGGCGGATCCATGCGTCGGGCATCGTCCGATCGTAACTCTCCGTGTGGCTATGACGCTTGACGATGTATCGCGGGACGTAGTAGTCTGGTCCGCATGAGCGGCGACATCAGCGGCCTCGGCCGCTACGCCGGGCCGGCGGCCCTCATCCTCTCGAGCCTCGCGGAGGGCCCCAAGCACGGCTACGCGCTGACCAAGGACATCGAGGCGTTCGCCGGCACGTCGCTCGGGCCGGGCACGCTGTACGGCGCGCTGAGCCGGCTCGAGCAGGGCGGCATGATCGAGGCGCTGCCGGGCGAGGGCCGCCGGCGGCCCTACCGGCTGACGCCGCCGGGCGCCGAGGCGCTGCGGGCGCAGCTCGCGGAGCAGCGCCGGGTGGCAGACGTCGGGCTGCGTCGTCTCTCGGCGGGATGGGCGGCGACGTGAGCCGCTTCTGGCACGTGCTGGGCGCCATCGTCTTCTGGACGGTCGCGTGGCCGCTCGGGATCGCCTGGCTCTTCGTGCGCCTGGCCCGGATGCCCCGGATCGAGCGCCTGCTCGGCTGGTACCCCGCGGCCTGGCGCGAGCGCTACGGCGAGGAGTTCGCCGAGCTGCTGCGCGAGAGCATCGAGAGCGGCCGCGGCGGCCTGCGGCTGTCGCTCGACGTGGCCCGCGAGGGCCTTGCCGCCCGCCTCGACGGGGCCCACATCTCGCGGCCCGCGGTGTGCCTGATCGTCTGCTGGATCCCGCTGATCCCGCAGGGCCTCGTGCCGATGGCCTTCCTGCTCGGCGGCGTCCCGGCGCGATCGTGGTTCCTCGCGCTCTACATGCCGGAGCCGCTCCAGTGGGCGACGGCAGGCGCGATGGTCGCGCTCGGCCTCGCCCTCATGGCGACCGGGCTCCGCGGCTCACCCGTCCCGCGCTGACGGCGACCTCGAGCCTCATCGGACGGGGACGGTTGACGGAGGCATTGCCGCCTTTTTCGATGAAGATGATAGGAATTGCGGTACGAGTCATGCCGCTTCGCGAGTCCCCGATCCAGTTCGACAGCGGCGATGCAGGCGCGTACGTCCCCCGCCGCGACCTCGAGCGCCGCCTCGCGGCGGCCGGGCGTGCGAGCGGCGTCCTGCTCTTCGGGGACCGCGGCTCGGGCAAGACCACGATGCTCAACTGGCTCGCGCGCGAGCTCGAGCGGGAGGGCCGCCCGGTCGCCCGCGTCGACGCCTCGCTCGCCGGGTCGACGCTCGAGCTGCTCGAGCTGGTCCGGGCCGCGCTCCCGGCGCCGGGCCCGGCGCCGGCCGAGGCCGGCCCGCCCGGCGCCCTGCGGCTGCACGCCGCCATCGGCGCCCTGCGCGGCGACGGCGGCGCGTCGATCCTGCTCGACAACCTCGTCGATCACGAGATCATCGGCACGCTCTTCGGGCGCATGCGCGACCTCGTCTGGGCCACCGGTCACCGCTGGGTCGTGACGGCCCGGCGGCCGGACCGCCACGTGTTCCTGCGGCCGCCGGCGGACGCGTTCTTCGCCGTGCGGATCGCGCTCGCGCCGCTCGACGACCAGGAGCTGCGCGCGTTCGCCGCGCTCGGCGGCGCGACCCGCCTGCCGCCGGCCGAGACCCGGCTGCCGCGCGACGTCGTGCAGCACCTCCTCGGCCTGGCCTGGACCGCCGACGACGGCGCCGAGGCGTCGATCGACAACACCGCGCGGCGGGTGCTGCGCGAGCTGCAGGCGATCGGCCGGCCCGTGGCGCCCGACGACGAGGAGCTGCTCGAGCGCCTCTGCGTCTCGACCTTCACGCTGCGCCGGCACCTCCGGGCGCTCGCGCGTCGTGGTCTCATCGAGCACGAGCGCGAGCACCTCGGCCGGGCGGGACGGCCGCGGCTCCTGTACGCCGCGACGCAGCGGTCCTAGGTCACGCCCGCCTCCTGAGCGTGACCGTCAGCGTGCGCGTGGTCCGGAGGCCGTTGGCGGTGACGGCGACCTTCACCTTCACGGTCGCGCGACGGCCCGCGAGCCGCCGGGCCGCGGCCTGGGACAGCTTGAGGCGGACGCTCGCCGTTCGCGTCGCGGCGATGCTCGACGGGGCGAGCAGCCGGAGCGAGAAGCGCTTGCCGGCGATCCTGACCTTGACGCGGCCCGGCGCCTCGACCTTGCAGCGGCCGCCGGCCGGGCAGGCGACCGTGGCGAGCGTGGCGATGCGGCTCGCGCCGACCGTCCGGCTCGTGGCGCCGACCGCGATCGTGGCCCGTCCGGGCCGGGGCTGCGGTTGCGGCTGCGGCTGGGCGTCGTCTCCGCGGGGCAGCGGCTGCGGATCCTGCTGCGGGGCGCCGTAGACGAGCGACAGCGTCAGCGGGTCGAACGGCTCGCCCGCCGGGTAGCTGCCGAACACGTCGGCGCCCGCGGCGGTGAGGACGCTCGTCGCGCCCGTCCACGTGACCCCCGTGTCGCTCGGCGTCGCCTCCGGCAGCGACAGGCTCACCAGCGCGACGTCCTTGCGGGTGACGGGGGTCGGGCTCTGCATCGTCGCGCCGATCGCGTCGGCGACGAGCGTGCCGCCGGTGATCCGGAGGTTCGTGAACGTCGTGTCGAGCGCGCCGCCGTGGCCGGTGAAGCGCACCGTGCCGGCGAGCCTGACCTCGAGGGCGCCGGTGGCCGGGTCGTACGAGCCGCCCCGCACCGGGAAGCGGACGATCTCCGAGCCGGCGTTGTCGCCGGCGCACAGGCCGCCGGTGGCGAGCGTGCCCGGGACCTGGGTGGCGCCGCCGGTCGTCTCGATCGAGCCGTGCGCGATGTCGCCGACCACGTAGCAGCGCCAGCGGTTCGCGATGCCCCAGTCCACGTGGCCGGAGCCGAAGGTGACGGGGCCGGTGAGCGCCGGCACCACGTTCAGGCTCGCCACGCGCGTGTAGGCGACCCCGACGGCGTTGACGACCTTCGCGCGGAACAGCGCGCCGTCCATCGCCGGGTCGACGTCGCGCACCGTGAGGCGGTTGCCGTCGACGGTGAAGTCGTCGCCGCCGACCGCCTGCCAGAACCCGCCGACCCGCCGCTGCCACTCGATGGCCGGCTCCGGGCTGCCGGTGGCCAGGAGCTCGAACGTCGCGTCGTCGCCCTCGACGGCGCTCTGGTCGCCGATCTCGAACGTCACCGCGGGCGCGAAGCGGACCTCCAGCTCGGCCACGTCGCTCGCGAGCGTCCCGGCCGCGTTGGTGAACACCGCGCGGTAGGCCGCGCCGTTGTCGCCCGGCGCGGTCGCCACCGTCAGCGTCCCGGCCGTCGCGCCGGCGACGTCCGCGAAGCGCGAGGAGCCCGGCGCCCGCCGCTGCCACCGGACCGCCGGAGCGGGCGTGCCGGTGGCGGTCGCGGTGAACGTCGCCGTCTCGCCGGCCACCACGGTCGCGCCCGCGGGCTGCTCGTCGACGGCGGGCGAGTAGCCCGTGAAGCCGAGGATCGCGTAGCCGTACATGCTGCGGTCGATCGGCGACGGGTTGCCGTCGTTGGAGTGCACCCACACCCTCTGGTCGGGCAGCGTCCCGATCCCCGGGTTGCGCGTGTTGATGAACGCGTGGCTCTTCGCGTACGCGACGCGCCCGTCGCGCACGCCCGTCAGGCGCTGCCCGCGGTCGTCGAGGTGCCACACCGTGCCGTCGACGGGATCCTGGGCCAGCGCCGCGTTGCGGACCTGGTTGAGCAGCACCGGGGCGCCGAGCGGCGCGAGCGCGCCGTCGTCCTGCAGCTCGTACTGCGCGATCTTCGTCTGGATCGCGTCGGCGAGCCCGATCTTGGCGAACGTGACGTCGCCGTTCGGGTTGGCGAGCGCCAGGTCGTAGCTCTGCAGCGAGCTGACCTCGGCAAGCGGCGCCTCGGTGCCGGGGACCTCGGTCGCCGACGCCGTGCCCGTCGCGTCGTCGAGCACGATCCGGTGGACGCCGAGCTTCTCGACCACGGCCGGCTGTACGCCGGCCTGCGGCGCGCCGATGTTGCGGCGCGGCACGAGCAGCGAGCCGTCGGCCGCGACCGTGGCGTTGTTGATCGTCCCGTACCACTGCCGGTTGTAGCCGGCGGGCGCGTTCGGCAGCCGGTAGCGGCGCTCGCTGAAGGAGCCGTCGCCCTGGCGCTCGTAGGCGAACACGTACCACTCGTGCGCCGCCCAGTCCGTCGCGCCTGCGCCGGCCGGGATGATGCGCCCGATGATGAGGCTGCGGTCGCGCGCCGCGTCCCAGATCTGCCGGCCCGCGAGCGCGAGCGTGAACGGCGCCACGGTGCCGTACTCGTACGCCTGCGTCGTCGGGTTCCAGCGGAACGAGGAGTCGACGGTCAGGTTCCCCGCCGAGGAGAAGTAGACGATGCCGTTCTCGCGGTCGACGACCTGCCCGTTGAGCAACTGCACCCACGCGGTCACCGTGGTCTGAAGCGTCTGGCCGACCGGCGTGCCCGTCGCGGCGTCGAACGCCTGCACGCTGTAGCCGCCGGTCAGGGCCTGCCGGCCCGAGTGCAGCAGCCCGCGCGCGGGCTCAGTCACGAGCGTCGACATCGCCCCGTACTCGCCGAACTGGCCGTTGCTCGCGAACGCGAGCCCGTTCGAGTCGGGCGCGTCCCAGCGCTCGCTGAAGTCGGGGGCGCCGCCGTCGCCGGTGTAGGTGAAGGCGACGGGGTCGACCGCCTGCCCGACGGGGTAGTTGCCGCCGAACACGTCGCCGGACCCGGTCTCGGTCAGCGCCGTCGGGATGCCCGTCCATGACGTGGTCCCGCCGGCGACGGTCGGGGTGACGCCGCTCGGATCGAGCTCCACGAGCGAGGCCCGGCCGACGTCCACGAGCTCCCACGTCTGGACGCTGCGCGACACGGCCTCGACGGTCAGCTCCGAGCCGGCCTCGCTGATCGTCACCTCCGGGTCCTTGAACGTGATGTCGAGGATGTAGATGTCGAGCGGTCCCGTGTAGCCCGGCGGCGGGCTGATGAACTGGCTCTCGTTGGGGTAGTAGTGCCCGCGCCAGTGGATCGTGCCCTCGGCCCGCACCGTGGTCGTCCGCGTCTCCGGGTCGTAGCTGCCCGACTCGATCGGGAACTCGTAGATCCCGTCCGCGGCCTGGCTCACCCCGCCGGACATCACGCCCGACCCGGCGTACTGGCGCCACGAGGCCTTCACGCCCCATCGCAAGGTCCCGTCGGTGATCTGGACGGGTTCCGCGGCGACTGCCGTGCCGCCGAGGGAGAACGCGAGCGCAAGCGCGGCAAGGGCCGCCGCCAGCACGCGGACGATGAGGTTCATGGACCGCTCCGTGGTTGAGTTAGGGCGCCCTAATTCGATGGGCGGCGGCAGCCTACACGAACTTAGGGCTCCCTAACTGGTTGCGGTCCACGAACCCCGGCTGGGTAGGGAGGCTGGGTGCGTTTCGTTCCACTCTCCGCGTTCCGCGCGGTCCGCGGAACGAACTGCACCGCGCCGACGGTGCATTTCGTCAACGGCGGTCCCAGATCGCGAGGCCCGTTGACGTATCGCACCTCTGTGGTGCGCAACGTCAACGGGACGCCGCGGGAGTCGCGCGCGTTGACGAAACGCACCCCGCCGGCGGTGCATTTCTGCAGTCTCGCTCGCGATGCGGGCCTGCGGTTGCAGTTCCGCACCGTATAGGTGCGGTTCTGCAGCCTCGTCGCGAGCACCCGCGCGATATTGCAGAAACGCACCCCCTGCCGACCCTCCCTCGATGCGGGGGTCGACGTTCGCCGTCTCAGCGGCGCCGGGCGGACAGCGGCGCGATCTCTCCGGTCACGCCCGCCGACGACAGCGCGAGCGTGGTGCGGATCAGCGCGTCGAGCTCGGCCTCGACGCGCTCGCTCGGCGCGCCGTCGGCGAAGTCGCGGTTCGTGAGGTACGCCGAGACCGGCGTCACCACCGCGCCGAAGAACGTCAGGACGTCGCGCAGGTGCCGGTCGGCGCCGAGGAAGTGGTGGTCGCTCGCGCCCATCGCGGCGATGCCGACCGCCGTGTCGCGGAGCGCGTCGACCGGCACGTGGTCGAGCAGGTTCTTGAGCGCGCCCGTCATCGAGCCGCGGTAGGTCGGCGTGGCGAGCAGCACCGCGTCGGCGGCGGCCAGCGCGGCGACCACCGCCGCGGTGTCGTCGGCGAGCTCCTCGGGCGGGCGGCCGTCCGCGAACGCGATGCGGCGGTCGGCGAGGTCGATCAGCGTGCTCGGCTCGGGCGAGCGGTCGAGGGCGTCGGCGACGGCGCGCCGCAGCCGGCCGGGGGGCGTGACGCTTCCGATGACGGCGATCATCGGCACAATCCTACATTCTCGATCGATTTTGTAGAGTTAACCGCGTGACCGTCGCTCCCGACCTGCTCCGCACGGCTATGGGCCACTTCGCCACCGGCGTGACGATCGTCACCGCGCTCGACGGTGACCGTCCGCTCGGATCGACCGCGAACGCGGTCTCGTCCGTCTCGCTGCACCCGCCGCTGATCCTCGTCTCGCTGCGCAACGAGTCCGAGACGCTGGCGGCCCTGCTCCGCACCCGCCGCTTCGCGGTCAACGTTCTCTCGGAGGGGCAGGAGCCGCTCGCCTCGCGCTTCGCGCGCCGGGGCTCCGAGGTCTGGCAGGGCGTCGAGTGGGTGCTCGGCGACGGCGGCGCGCCCGTGCTCGACGGCGCGCTGGCCACGCTCGAGTGCGAGGTCCACGACGTCGCCGACGGCGGCGACCACCGGATCGTCGTCGGTCGCGTCGGCGCGGTGGACCATCCCGACGATCACGTCCCGCCGCTCGTCTTCTATCGCGGCACCTACTCGCGGCTCGCGCCGGAGCCGGACGTCACACGGCTGCCCTCGCGGCTCGGCGACCTGGCGATGCTGCCGCTCGAGCCCGGCGGCGCGACGAGCGTCGCCGTGCTCGTCGGCCACCCGTACGGCTCGGAGGACTGCCTCGTGCACGTGCACCACGGCTGCGTGGTCGGCGACGCGCTGCGCGGCGAGGGCTGCGAGCGCCGGCGCGCGCTCGACGCGGCGCTCGAGCAGATGACGGCCGAGGGCCGCGGCGTGGTCGTCTACCAGCGCGACGACCAGCGGGCGTTCGGCGGCTGCTGCCTCGGCGGCGAGGCGCCCGACGAGGACGCCGCCGACCGGGCGCTGGCGCTCGCCGTCGAGCGGCTCGGGCTGCGCTCGCCTAGAAGAACCCGTTGGCCGGTAGCCGCGTCCCGTTGACGAGCAGGTCGCCGACCGCCCGCGCCTTGTACATCGCCGGGTTGTGCGAGGCGATCGTCCGCGCGTTGCGCCAGTGACGGTCGAGGTTCGCATCGCGGTCCGTGGCCGACGCCCCGCCCACGGAGAAGAGCATCTCGGCCGTGCGCGGCGCGAGCTCGGCGACGAGGACCTGTGCCTGCGCGGTCAGCACCGCCGCGGCGTGCACCGCGTCGGGCTCGTGGCCGCTCGCCTCGGCGGCGTCGAGCCCGTCCGCCGCGGCCAGCACGGCGAGCTCGCACGCGAAGGCGTTGGTGGCGATCTGGCCGACGACCTGCTGGATCAGCGGGTCCGACTTGGGCAGCTCGCCGGAGGCGTGGCTGAACGTCCGCGTGCGGCCGCGCACGACCTCGGCCGCATCACTCGTCACGTTGCGCGCGATGCCGGCCATGACCGCGACGAGGAAGAGCTGGAGGAAGGCCGAGCGCGGGGCGGGGGCGTCCTCGCCGATCGGGCTGGCCAGCACCTCGTCCTCGTAGACCAGGACGTCCTCGAACCGCGACGTGCCGCTGGCCGTCAGGCGCTGGCCCATGCCGTCCCAGTCGTCGTCGAGGAACACGCCCTCGCGGCCGGCGGGCACGATCACCGACACGTTGCGGCCCTCGGGACCGACGGCGGCGACCGAGACCCGGTCCGAGTACAGGCTGCCGGTCGAGTAGTACTTGGTGCCGCGCAGGCGCAGCCCGCCGCCCTCGCGCACGAGCTTCGTCTCGAAGCCGAACATGTCGCGCGTCGTGCGCTCGACCGTGGCGTTGCCGAAGAGCAGGCCTTCGACGACCTCGGGGAGCCAGCGCTCGCGCTCGTGCTCGCCGGCGGCCGCGAGCCGGCCCTCGACGAAGTGGAAATGCGCGCGCAGGCTCTGCGCGACGTTCGAGTCGGCCGCGGCGAGGCGGATCACGAGCTCGAACAGCTCGCGCAGCGAGCCCCCCGGCCCGCCGTAGGCCACGGGCACCCGCAGGGCCCCGAGCCCGGAGCGCCCGATGAGCCGGAACAGGTCATGGGGCGCGACGCGGTCGCGCTCGCGCTCGGCCGCGCCCTCGGCGACCGTCGCGAGCAGGCTTTCGAGCTCTGGCGTAGCTGAGATGGAGGTCATTCCCGATAAAATCGATTGACAAACTGGAGAATAGCCCGCAGGATATCGAAACGCATGTCGAATCTCACCTCCGAATCCGTCGTCCTCGAGACGGCGAAGCCCGCCGCCCGGCCACGCGCGACCAGCGCCCGCCGGAACCGCCCGTGGCTGCGCCGCGCCCCCGCGATCGCCCGCCGCGCCGCCGTCGTCCTCGCGATCTTCGTCCTCTGGCAGTGCCGCCTCGTGGGCGGGCTGGATCGACTCGGCGACGCTCGCCTCGCCGGTCGAGGTGTGGAACGCCTTCACCGCGTCGTGGAGCTCGGGCGAGCTGTGGCCGAGCATCCTCACCTCGCTCCAGCGCGTCCTCATCGGCCTCGCCATCGGCGTTACCACGGGGACCGTCCTGGGCCTCGTCGCCGGCCTGTCGCGGATCGGAGAGGAGCTGGTCGACGCGCCCTTGCAGATGCTCCGCGCGCTCCCGTTCCTCGGCCTCATGCCGCTGCTCATCGTCTGGCTCGGCATCGGCGAGGCCGTGAAGGTCGGCCTCGTCGTGATCGGCGTGATCTACCCGATCTACATCAACGTCCACAAGGGCATCCGCGCCGTCGACCCGCGCTTCGCCGAGCTCGCCCGGGCCTGCGGCGTCGGGCGCGGGGCGTGATCCGGCAGGTGATCCTGCCCGGCGCCCTGCCGTCGTTCCTCGTCGGCCTGCGCTTCGCGCTCGGCATCGCCTGGCTGTCGCTGGTGATCGCCGAGACCGTGAACGCGGACAAGGGCATCGGCTACCTGATCATGCAGGGCCAGCAGTACCTCGAGACCGACGTGATCGTCATGGGCCTCGTGATCTACGCCCTGCTCGGGCTGATCCTCGAGGGCATCGTCCGCTTCATCGAGTGGCGCACGCTGCCGTGGCGCCGGGAGTTCGTGTCCGCATGAGCGCCGTCAGCGTCGCGAACGTCGAGCGCCGCTTCGGCGAGCGCACCGTCCTGCGGGACGTCGACCTCACCGTCGAGCCGGGCGAGATCCTCGTCATCGTCGGCCAGAGCGGCTGCGGAAAGAGCACGCTGCTGCGCGCCATCGGCGGCCTCGACACGGGCTACGAGGGCGACATCGAGGTCGACGGCCGCGTGGCCTTCGGCTTCCAGGACGCGCGGCTGCTGCCGTGGGCGCGCGTGTGGGAGAACGTCGTCTTCGGCGTCAAGGGCTCGCGCGGCGAGCGCCGCGCCCGCGCCGCCCGCGCGCTCGCCGACGTCGGTCTCCAGGAGCACGCCGACGCCTGGCCCGCCACGCTCTCGGGCGGCGAGGCGCAGCGCGTCGCGCTGGCACGGGCGCTCACCCGCGACCCGAGCGTCCTGCTCCTCGACGAGCCGTTCGGCGCGCTCGACGCGCTGACGCGGATGCGCATGCAGGCGCTGGTCAGCTCGCTGTGGCGCGAGCGCGGCTTCTCCGTCGTGCTCGTCACGCACGACGTGGAGGAGGCCGTGCTGCTGGCCGACCGGATCGCCGTGCTCGACCGCGGGATCGTCGCCGACCTCATCGAGGTCGACATGCCCCGCCCGCGCTCGCGCATCGACGAGCGCTTCGAGGCGCTGCGCGTGCGGATCCTCGACGACCTCGGCGTCTCGGACATCGACGCCGCTCTCAGCGCACACAACGGAGAACACTGACCATGTCGCATCCGCGCTTCGGCGTCTGGGCCCCGGTGTACGGGACCTGGGGCGCCAAGACCCATCCCCGCGAGCCCGTGGACGCGGGCTACGCCCGCACCCGGGACCTGCTCCGCAAGGCCGAGGAGGCCGGCTTCGAGTCGACGCTGCTCGCCGAGCACATCGTCAACCCGAGCAACGGCGAGGCCGAGGTGCTCGAGACCTGGACGGCGGCCGCGGCCGTCGCCGAGGCCACCGAGCGGATCGAGATCATCGCCGCCGTCAAGCCGCTGCTCTTCCACCCGGGCGTGCTCGCCAAGCTCGCGCTCGGGATCGACCACATCAGCGGCGGTCGCTTCGCCATCAACCTCGTGAGCGCCTGGTTCAAGCCGGAGATGGGCGTGCTCGGCATCGACATGCCGCCGCACGACGAGCGCTACGAGCTGTCGGCCGAGTGGCTCGAGGTCGTGCGCGCGCTGTTGGCGGGCGGGCCCGTGCACCATCGCGGCAAGCGCTTCACGATCGACGGCCTCGAGCTCTTCCCGGGGCCCGTCGACCCGGGCGGCCCGACCGTCTACTTCGGCGGCGAGTCGGAGCCCGCCCGGGCGCTCGCCGCGCGCTCCGCGGACGTGTTCTTCATCAACGGCCGCCCGCTCGACGACACCGCCGAGGTGATCGCCGACCTGCGCGGCCGGCCGCGCTCGCTCGCGCCCCTGCGCTTCGGGCTGTCGGCGTTCGTGATCGCCCGCCCGGACGAGGACGAGGCGCTGGCCGAGCTCGACCACCTGCAGGCGCTGTCGGCGCTCGACGACCGCTCGCGCCTGGTCGCCGGCACCGACAAGGACGTGGCGATGATGAAGGTCGGCGCCGGGGTCCCCCGCGTCGGCACGAACGGCGGGACCCTCGCGGGACTCGTCGGCAGCTACGACCAGGTGGCCGACCGCATCGCCGCCTTCGCCGACGCCGGCATCGAGCTCTTCATGTTGCAGTTCCAGCCGCTCGAGGAGGAGGTCGAGCGCTTCGGCGCCGAGCTGATCCCGCGCGTGCGCGCCCTCACCCCATCCGCCGCGTGAAAAAGGAGAACCGAGAGATGACCGCGACCACGACCCGTGCCGTAGCCGAGCTCTGGTACACCCGCTGCCCCGTCCCGACCGCCTCGAGCCTGGCGATCTCGCAGGGCTGGCTCGACGAGGAGTTCCAGCCCGACCGGATCACCGTCGCCTCGCTGCGCGCCAGCGGCGACTCCGCGGTCCGCGAGTCGCACTTCGACCACTCGCAGGCCGACTCGTTCCGCCAGGGCGGGAACATCCCGCCGATCTGGACCCGCTCGCGCGGGAGCGACGTCCGGCTGATCGGCCTCTCGTGGGCCGAGCAGTACCAGGCGATCGTCGCCGCGCCGGGCGCCGGCATCGGCGGGCCGGAGGGCCTCAAGGGCAAGCGGCTCGGCCTCGCCAAGCGCGTCAACGACCAGATCGACTTCTGGCATGCCACGTCGCTGCGCGGCTTCGACGCCACGCTCCGCCACGCCGGCCTGGGCCTCGACGACGTCGAGCTCGTCGACATCCCGGTGACCGAGCGCTACCTGCCGAGCAACGGGGAGTCGCACAGCGGCTCGCTGTTCGGCGCCTACACGAACCGGCGGCTGCAGTCGGCCGAGGTCCTGGCCCTGATCCGCGGCGAGGTCGACGCCATCTACGTCGCCGGCGGCCGCGGGCCCGACCTCGAGGCGTTCTTCGACGTCGAGGTCGCGTTCGACATCCAGGGCTCCGACGACGAGTCCCTGAAGGTCAACAACATCACGCCGGCCGCGCTGACCGTGAGCGGCGCGCTGCTCGACGACCGGCCCGACCTCGTCGCGCGCTACGTCGCGGCCTCGCTGCGGGCGGCGCGCTGGGCGACCGAGCATCCGGCCGAGACGCGCCGGATCATCGCCCACGAGGTCGGCATCGCCGAGGACTTCGTGCTCCCCGGCTACCCGCGCGAGATCCACGCGCACCTCGAGCCGACGCTCGACGCGGACCTGGTGGCGGCGATCGAGTCGCAGCAGGCGTTCCTGCACGAGCACGGCTACATCGAGTCGACGTTCAGCGTGCGGGAGTGGATCGACGAGGGCCCGCTCAACGCCGCGCGCGAGCTCATCGATGCGGAGGCGGCATGAGGCGCCTGATCCCCGCCGTGGTGGCGGTGGCGCTGCTCGCCGGCTGCGGCGCCGACGAGGGCGACGGCGGCGGCGCGGCCTCGGCGGGCGGCGGTGAGACCCCGGTCGTCAAGGTGGGCGTGCCGCGCAACTTCGGCTTCCTCAGCACGCTGTGGGCGCGCGACATCCAGCCCGAGGGCGTGACGATCGAGTACCAGTACTTCCCGATCTTCACCGACATGCTGACCGCGCTCAACAGCGGCAAGATCGACCTCACGGAGATCGGCGACGTCGGCGCGATCCAGTCGTACGTGAACGGCGGCAAGGTGCAGGCCATCGCGGTCACCGAGCCCAACGACGAGAACTGCGGGCTGCTCGTGCCGAAGGACTCGACGGCGCAGACGTTCGCCGACCTCAAGGGCAAGAAGATCGCCTTCCTGCGGTCGACGAACTCGTACACGACGTTCCTGCACCAGACCGAGGAGGCGGGGCTGAAGGAGAGCGACTTCCAGATCGTCGAGATCAGCGGCCCGCCGGCCAACAAGGCGTTCCAGAGCGGCCAGCTCGACGCGTACTACAGCATCGACCCGAACATGGCCGACCTCGTGGAGACGACCGGCGGCCGCGTCATCTCGACCTGCCGCGACGCGAACTCGGAGAACCTGTATCCGTACGTCGCGAGCAAGGAGGCGATCGAGGAGAAGCCGGAGGCGCTGGGCGCCGTCATCCAGGCGGTGGCCGACACCATCGCGTGGATCCAGGAGAACCCGGACGAGCAGGCCGCGCTGGTCGGGCCGAAGATCGGCTTCAGCGAGTCGGCCCTCAAGACGACCTACGCCCGCGGCGCCAAGGGGCTGCAGACGATCGACGAGTCGTTCTACGAGGGCGAGCAGGCCGTCATCGACGAGCTGGTCGCGGCGAAGATCGTCGCCCAGCCGGTGAAGGCGTCCGACGTCTTCCTGGACACGTTCAACGACTACGTGACGCCGCAGGAGTGAGCGCCACGGCCGAATCCGTGCGCGTGATCGCCTCCGACGAGGAGGCGATCACCGCCGCGGCCGGGTTCGCGCGTGCGATCCGCCCGGGCGCGATCGCACGGGACCTCAACGGGCTGCTCCCGCACGACGAGCTGCGCGACCTCGCCGCGACCGGGCTGCTCGGCATGCGCGTCCCGCGCGCGTACGGCGGCGCGGAGGTGTCGAACGCCACGGTCGGCGAGGTCTTCCGGCTGCTCGCCGTCGCCGATCCGGCGGTGGCGCAGATCCCGCAGAACCACGTCGCGTTCGTGGACACGGTGATCCGCCACGGGAGCGAGCTGCAGCGCGGGTTCTTCCTGCCCGAGTTCCTGCGCGGCGCGCGGCTCGGCAACGCGCTGTCCGAGCGGGGCGGCAGGACCTCGCGCGACTTCGTGACGCGGTTGACGCCGCGGCCGGACGGCAGCTACCGGCTCGACGGCCGCAAGTACTACTCGACCGGCGCGCTGACGGCGCAGTGGATCCCCGTGTTCGCGCTCGACGAGCACGACGAGATCGCCGTCGCCTACGTGCCGCGCGACGCTCCGGGCGTGCACGTGGACCAGGACTGGGACGCGTTCGGCCAGCGGTCCACGATCAGCGGGACGACGACGCTCGACGACGTGCACGTCGAGCCGCTGTGGGTGATCCACGGAGCGCTCACCCGGCCCGAGCCGAACACCTTCGCCGCCTTCGGGCAGCTGATCCACGTCGCGGTCGACGTGGGCATCGCGCGCGGCGCGCTCGAGGACGGCGCCGCCTTCCTCCGCGAGCGGGCGCGCCCGTGGTTCGAGGCGGGCGTCGACCGCGCCGCCGACGACCCGCAGCTCGTGCGGCTGGCCGGCGAGCTCGAGGTCGACGTGCGGGCCGCCGAGGCGCTGCTGGCGCGGGCCGGCGAGGCGCTCGACGAGGCCGACGCGGGGGGCGACGTCACCGAGGCCCGGCTCGCCGTCGCCGCGGCCAAGGCCTTCGCGGGCGAGGCCGCGCTGCGCGTGGCGACCGCGATCTTCGACTTCTCCGGGTCCAGCGCGGCCGACCGCCGCCACGGGCTCGACCGCCACTGGCGCAATGCGCGCACGCACACGCTGCACGACCCCGCGCGGTCCAAGCACCTGCACCTGGGGCGGCACGTGGTCGACGGCGTCGCGCCGCCGGCCGGGCATGCGTTGATCTGAAGTCAACTGCGGCTGGGCAGGGAGGCTGGGTGCTTTTCTGCAGCCTCCGGGACGATCGCCCGGCGATGTTGCAGTTGCGCACCTGTGCGGTGCGCAACTGCAGCCGCGAGCCCGATCGGCGCGGGATGTTGCAGAAATGCACCCCCCAACCGTCCCTCCCTCAATGCCGCGGTTCAGCGCGCCAGCGCCGCCTCGGGCGAGTCGACGAGCCCGCGCTCGACCAGGATCGGCCGCACGCCCTCGCCCACGTGGTACGCCTCCTCGAGGTGCGGATAGCCCGAGAGGATGAACTCGTCGAGGCCGTGCTCGTGGTACTCGGCGATGCGGTCCGCGACCTCCTCGTAGGACCCGACGAGCGCGGTGCCCGCTCCGCCGCGCACGAGGCCCACTCCGGCCCACAGGTTCGGGTAGATCTCGAGCCCGTCGGTGCTGCCCTCGTTGAGCGCGAGCATGCGCCGCTGGCCCTCCGACGAGGACGAGCGAAGGTTCTCCTGGGCCTGCTCGATCTGCTCGGGGTCGAGCCGGGAGAGGAGCTTGCCGGCGACCGCCCACGCCTCCTCGGAGGTCTCGCGCGCGATCGCGTGCAGGCGGATGCCGTAGCGCAGCTCGCGGCCCTCCGCGGCCGCGAGCTCGCGGACGCGGTCGAGCTTCTCGGCGACCTGGGCCGGCGGCTCGCCCCACGTGAGGTAGACGTCGGCGTGCCTCGCGGCCACGCTCAGCGCCGCGGGCGAGGAGCCGCCGAAGTAGATGCGCGGCCACTCCGGCGCGTCGGGGACCTGGGCGTCCTCGACCGTGATGTGCTCGCCCGCGAAGTCGAACGACTCGTTCTCCCAGGCGCCGCGCACGATGCTCAGGAAGTCGTCGGCCCGCGCGTAGCGGTCGTCCTTGCCGAGGTGGTCGCCGAAGCGCCGCTGCTCGATCTCGTCGCCGCCCGCCACCACGTTGAGGAGCAGCCGGCCGCCCGAGATGCGCTGGAACGACGAGGCCATCTGCGCCGCCAGCGTGGGGGAGACGAGCCCGGGCCGGAAGGCGACGAGGAACTTCAGCCGCTTGGTCACCTGCGTGAGCGCGGCCGTGGTGACCCAGGCATCCTCGCACCACGAGCCGGTCGGCGTGAGCGCGGCCTCGAAGCCGAGCTGCTCGGCCGAGCGCGCGATCTGGCCGAGGTAGTCGACCGTGGGCGCGCGCTCGCCCTCGCCGTCGCCGGCGCGCACGTGGTGGGCGCCGACGACGGTCCCGGCGCCGAGGATCCCGCGCGCGTCTCCGGTGGTGGGCAGGAACCAGTGCAGCGTGACGGGCATCAGCGCGCCTCCTTCTCGATCAGGCCCTGCGTGACGATGTCGGCGAACTCGACCTCGCCGGGCAGGACCTCGTCCTCGGTCAGGCGGTCTGCGAGCTCCTGCTGGTGGGCGATCGTCTCGTCGTCGACGGGGACGATGTCCACGAGCCGCTCGCGCACGGCCACCTTCGTGATCTCGAGCGGCAGCTCGGACTCCTCCGACCACGCCTCCGCCCACGTGTCCGGGTTCTCGGCCGCCCACGCGAACGCATTCTGGAGCCGCCCCACGTAGTCCTTGAGCGCGGCCGCCTTCTCCGGGTCGGCCACCGCCTTCGACGAGGCGATCTCGAACGAGTGCCCGTACTCGTCGGGCGGGCCGCCGGCGATCTCCTTCGCTCCCTCGGCCTGCGCCTGCGCGATGTAGGGATGCCACGTCGCCCACGCGTCGACCTGGCCGGTCGTGAACGCGGCGAGCGCGTCGGGCGGGGTGAGGTAGGAGAACTCGACGTCGTCCGGCTTCAGGCCGACGCGGTTGAGGACCTTCAGCGTCAGCCCGTGGGCCGAGCTGCCCTTGGACACCGCCACCGTCTTGCCCTTGAGCTCCTCGGGCTTCGTGACGTCCGAGCCCTCGGGCACGAGCAGCCCGTCGTCCTTGTCGTTCTTGTACTGGATCGTCGCGATGACGCGGAAGTCCGAGTCGGCGGCGGCGCCGAAGATCGGCGGCGTCGAGCCGACACCGGCCACGTCGATCTTGTCCGCGCCCGCGGCCTCGACGAGCGGCGGGCCGAAGGCGAACGTGGAGAACTCGATCTCGTACGGCACGTCCTCGAGCTGGCCGGACTGCTCGAGGATCGCGCGGATGCCGTCCTTCTGCACGCCGACGCGCAGGGTGACGCCCTCGGGCGAGCCCGCGGGCTTGGCGACGGCGAGGTCCTCGTCGCTCTCGGCGCCGCAGCCGGCGAGGACGCCGAGCAGGAGGAGCGGGATCAGGATGCGTCTCATCTGGATGGTCTCCTAGCGGTCGTCGTCGACGCCGAGCCGCTCGAGCAGCTCGCGCCGGCGGGTCACGAGGTCCGGGTGGTCGCGGCGCCTGGGCCGCTCGAGGTCGAAGCGCTCGTCGTAGGCGATGCGGCCGCCGTCGACGATCAGCACGCGGTCGGCGAGCAGCAGCGACTCCTCGACGTCGTGCGTGACGAGCAGGACGGCCGGCCGGTGGCGCTGCCAGAGGTCGTTGACGAGCGCCTGCGCGGACACGCGCGTGAGCGCGTCGAGGGCGCTGAACGGCTCGTCGAGCAGCATCAAATCGGGCTCGCGCACGAGCGCGCGGGCGAGGGCGACGCGCTGGCGCTGGCCGCCGGAGAGCTGGCGCGGCCACGCGTCCTCGCGCCCCTCGAGGCCGACTTCGGCGAGCGCGCGCCGCGCCCGCCCCGCGGGATCGGCGTCCCGCAGCCCGAGGGCGACGTTCTGCAGCACGCTGCGCCACGGCAGCAGCCGCGGGTCCTGGAAGACGACGGCGGGCGTGCCGCCGGTCCGCACGTCGCCGCGGACGCCCGGGTCGAGCCCCGCCAGCGCGCGCAGCAGCGTCGTCTTGCCCGACCCCGAGTGCCCGAGCAGCGCGACGAACTCGCCCGCGCGCAGGTCGAGGTCGAGCCCGTCGAGCACGACGAGGTCGCCGAACGAGCGCGAGAGCCCGCGCAGCCGGACGACCGCCCCGGCCGGGCGCGGGGGAGCGGCGGTGGCGGTCATGCGTCCTCCCTCCAGGCGAGGGCCTGGCGCTCGAGCCGCCGCACCAGCGCGTCGGTGATCAGGCCGAGGACGGCGTACGCCAGCAGGCCGACGACGATGATGTCGGTCTGCAGGAAGTCCCTGGCGTTGTTGATGAGGAAGCCGAGGCCGGCGTCGGTGTTGACCTGCTCGGCGACGACGAGCGCGAGCCACGCGACGCCCAGCGACTGCCGGAACCCGACCAGCGCCCCGGGCAGCGCGCCCGGGACGAGGATGTGGCGGACGCGCTCGCCGCGCGTGAGCTTGACGGTGTGGGCGACCTCGTAGAGGTCGCGGTCGATCCCGCGCAGCGCGGCGACGAGGTTCAGGTAGAGCGGGATCACGACGCCGAGCGCGACCAGCGCGATCTTCGACGTCTCGCCGATCCCGAACCAGAGGATGAAGAGCGGCACGAGCCCGAAGAGCGGCAGCGTGCGGACCATCTGCATCGGCGGGTCCACGAGCGCGTCGCCGCCGCGGCTGAGGCCGGCGATCGATCCGAGCGCCACGGCGGCGCCGACGCCGAGCAGCAGTCCGAGCACGGCGCGCCGCAGCGACACGATCAGCGCGCTGGGCAGGTCGCCCGAGACGGTCAGGTCCCAGGCGGTGGTGAGGATCACGCTGGGCGCGGCGAGCGTCTTCGGCGAGAGCAGCCCGCTCGCGCTGGCCAGCTGCCAGACGAGGAGGATCGCGATCGGGCTGATCCAGCGGGCCGCCCGGGACGAGAGCGCCCGGGCGGCCGCGCCGCGGCCGGCGGAGGAGCGCGGCGCGACGGCCGCTGTCAGGGTGGAGGTAGCCATACGGGGTTCGCTCCATCGCGTTCCCCGTGGACTATCTCTATAAACTCGATCAAATAAGTAGAAATTGCTACAACGGCAGGCGCTCCGTGAACCAGAACAGCCCGACGGCGGCGGCGGCCGATGCCGCTCCCGCGTGCGCCATGCGCGACCAGCCGTAGCGGCGGATCAGCAGCAGCAGCGGGAACAGCGCGGCCACGATGAGCGCCTGGCCGAGCTCGATCCCGATGTTGAAGCTCGCGAGCGAGGCGAGCAGCCGCCCGAGGCCGTCCTCGGTGAAGCTGACCGTCCCGGCGAACCCGAGCCCGTGCAGCAGGCCGAACCCGAAGACGATCGGGAGCTTGTACCGCATCTCGCCCCCGAGCACCGTCTGCACCGCGACCCACGCGATCGACAGCGCGATCAGCGGCTCGACGATCTCGGGCGGGACGTCGACCACGCCCAGCGACGCGAGCGCGAGGGTCAGGCTGTGGGCGGCGGTGAACGTCGTCGCGAGCAGCGCGACCTCGCGGAAGCTGCGAGCGCCCAGCAGGAGGACGACGAGGAAGATCACGTGATCGAAGCCGAGCAGGATGTGCTCGGCGCCCATCGCGACGAAGTGCCGCACCGACGCGGCCACGCTCGCCGTCGCCGGCGTCAGCTCGGTGTCGCCGGCGTCGAAGACGAAGCGGCCTGAGCCGTCGTCGAACACGTAGTCGGCGATGTTGGTGTGCGAGTCCACGACGCCCTCGACCGGGTCGAGCAGCTCGTAGCGCACGGCGTGCTCACCGCCGGCCGGGCACGCGAAGGACAGCTCGAGCACGGCGAACTCCGTGCCCTGGCGGCGCTCGAGCGCCGTCCGGTCGAGCGCGCCCTCGCAGGCGGCGCCGTCGACCGACACGCCCAGCCGCGGGAGGACGTAGCCCGCGAGGCGCTCGCGCTCGGCGGCGAGGTCTCCCTCGAGCCCGGCGGAGGTGGCGAGCGGCTCGTACTCGAGACCCAGCCGGTAGCTGACGGTCGAGCCGTCCTGGCGGATGTCGGAGAAGCCCGTCGTGGCGACGTGGGCGGCGGCGGCGCTCGGCCAGAGGAGCGCGACCGCGACGGAGACGAGAAGGAGCTTGCGCATGGAGGTGAGACCCGCGGCGCCGGCCGTGAAGGCCGGCGCCGCGCGATGGGTCGGTCCGGCTAGCCGCCGGTGATGGGGGAGAACGCCGAGACCGGGCCGTCGGTCGGGTAGACCGTGCCGCGGACCCAGGTCTGCGGCAGCGCGGTCAGGTTCCGGGCGCGGCTGGTCTCGCTCGGCTCGGAGCCCGCGGCCCCGCAGCACTCGTCGCGGACCGACAGCGAGCCGCCGGCGCCGAGGAGCGCGATCCAGTAGCGGGTGTCCTTCGCCACCTCGATGCCCGGGAGCATCACGGTGTTCCAGGCGCCCTTGGCCAGGCCGTCGGCCTCGCTGCGGCCGGTGGCGAGCAGCCGGCCGGGCCTGCCGTTCTCGTCGGCGTAGATGCCGGCGATCAGGCGGTTGGCCTTCGTCTCGTCCTCGAGCCACACGTTCAGGCGGTCGACCGTGCCGGTCGCCTGCGCGGAGGTGCGGAACGCCTGGGCGACGTTGGCGTCGAACGTGTCGACCTTGGTGCCGAGGCCGGCCGTGCCGAGCGCCGACTCGTCCCACTCGGTGATCGTCTTCGCTCCGTCGGCCTTCTTGCTGATCGTGAAGGCGTCGTGCAGCCGCCCCGTGGCCGTCTTGGCCTGGTAGCGGAGCTTGGAGCCCTGGACGCTGACCACCTGGTAGAGCTGCGTGTTGGTCAGGATCTTCTTGACCGCGGCGCCGTTCTCGACCCAGTTGCTCTCGTCGGCCCCGTACATCTTCGGGCCGGACACCGAGACCACGTAGATCGTGCCGGTCGGCGACTGCACCGACTGGCCCTCGGCCAGGTTGCCGCGGCCGTACGAGTGGTCGTGGCCCTGGAGCACGAGGTCGACGCCGTGGCGCTCGAAGATGGGCATCCACGCCGCGCGCTGGATCGGGTTGTTGCGTGCCGGCTCGTTGGAGAAGATCGGGTGGTGGAACGTCGCGACGGTCCACCGGTTCGGGTTGTCCTCCAGGACGTCGTCGAGCCAGGCCGCCTGCACGTCGATGAACTGCTGGCGCAGCGACGACGAGACGGCGGCGGTGTTGGAGTTCAGGGAGATGAAGCGCACGCCCTGGTAGTCCGTGTAGAACGCCGTGCCCTTGAGCGCGTCGTAGATCGGGCCGGTGCCCTGCGGGCCGTTGTCCGGGAAGTCGAAGTTGGTGCGCCAGTACGGGCTGAGGTTGCTGCCGCTGTACTCGTGGTTGCCCGGGGTGGCGAACGACGGGACCATGCCGTTGACCCAGCCGGCGCCCGTCATCCACTCGCCCCACTCGTTGTCGTTGGTCGGCGTATTGACGAGGTCGCCGGCGTGGACGAAGAGGCGGGCCTCCGGAGCGTCGCGGAACGCCTGCCGCGACACGCGCGACCAGTGCTCCTGGATGTCGTTCTGCGCGTCGCCGTAGTAGACGAACGAGAACGGCTCGGCAGCGTCGGCCGCCGTCTTGAACTCGTACCACTCGGTCCAGTTGGTGCCGTCGCCGACGCGGTAGAGGTACTTGGTGTCGGGCTCGAGGCCGGTGAAGCGCGCCGTGTGGAACACGGCGTCATAGCCGAGGTTGGCCCGCACCGTCGTGTTGCGGGCGGCGAGCACCGTCGTCGAGGGGAAGTCGGGGCCTTCGGCGGCCGTGGCGAGCTGGGCCTGGGCGGTCGCGACGGTGGTGTCGGTCCTCCAGGTCACGGACTGCTCGGTGGCGGGATCGCCCGCGAATGTCAGCACGACGCGGTCCGGGAGCGTGGTCGGCGCGTGCTTCGCGGCCTCCGGGTACTGCGGCGTCGCGCTGCTCTGGCTCTGTGCGACGTTCCAGCTCGCGGCCAGGATGGCGATCGCGAGCGCGGCGAGCAGCATGAGGCGGTGCGCGAGGGGTGCGCGCCGCCACCTTGCGGTTGTCACTGGGGTTCCCTTTCGTGGGAGTGGAAGAGACGGGCGCGACTCTGTTCCAGCCCCGGGCGCCCAGCGTTGCCGGACGGTGATGAACCGGAGAAAGGATCGTGAACGGGGTTAGGGACGGACGCGGTCGGTCCAGCTGCGCCCGCCGTCCTCGGACTCCCTGATCGTCCCGTCGATGAGCGCCACGACGAGGTGCTCGGCGGTGTCGGCGAACAGCGCCTGCGGCTCGCCGCCGGTCGTGCCGCGGGCCTCCCACGTCTGCCCGCCGTCGGCGCTCATCTTCACCGGCCCGCCGGGGTCGATGCGGTAGAGCGTGCCGGGCTCGGGCCACGTGAAGCGCACGTTGGGGATCCGGTCCCGCTCGCGCCATGTCCGGCCCTCGTCGCCGGAGGCGATCACGGCCTGCTGCGTGGAGGCGACCAGCCGCGCCGGGTCCTCCGGGTCGACCTCGAGGTCCACGAGCGGGTCGGGCGTGACGCGCTCCTCGAAGGTCTTGCCGCCGTCGCGGCTCAGGCTCACGGCGGCGGCCTGGAAGACGCCGGCGACGATCACGTCCCCGGAGAGCTGGATGGCGTGGTAGTCGGTCTGGCCGAGGCCGGAGATCGCCGACCAGGTCGCGCCCGCGTCCTCGGACTCGATGATGCCGAGCGCCTGTGGGAGGTCGGAGCCGGGCGGCGGGTGGCCGGAGGCGATGAGGCTGTCGGGGCCGCGGAAGCGGATCACGAGCTCCTGCGAGATGTCCTCGCCCTCGAGCTGGCCCGTCACCTGCTCGGGCACGTCAGCGCCGGCCGGGACGCGCCACAGGCCGGTGTTCGTCGAGAACCAGACGGAGTCGTCGGCCGGGTTGACGTCGATCGAGCCGACGAGCGGGCTCAGCCCGTCCGGGTCGATCCAGGGCACGGCGAGATCCCGCGGGTCGGTGGCCGCCTCCTGCTCGGGTTCGTCGCCGCCGCTCGCGACCAGGACGGCCCCGATGCCGGCGAGGATGAGCAGCGCGACGCCGATCGCCAGCGCCTGGCGCGACAGCGCGGGCCGCTCGTCGTCCGCCTTGCGCGGGGGCGAGGCCGCCGGGCGCTGCCGGGCGGGGTGTCCCTGGGGGCGCCGCTTCTTCGCCACGGGGCGAACGACTACCAGACCTCTTAGCCTCGTACGGATGAGCGACGCCCTCCGGGTCCTGCTGGTGCTCGCCCTGGTGGCCGGGAACGCCTTCTTCGTGATCGGCGAGTACTCGGTCGTCACGGCGCGCCGCGGCGCCGTCGCGGCGCTGGCCGACCGCGGGAGCATGGGCGCGCGGGCGGCGCTGCGGCTGATGGACGACCCCGTGCGGGTGATCTCGACCGTTCAGGTCGGGATCACGGCGATCGGGATCCTCACCGGCGCGGTCGGCGAGACCGTGGTGCGCGACCTGCTCGGCGAGGACATCCCGCCCTGGCTCGGCTTCGTGATCGCGTTCTCGACCGTGACGTACCTGTCGGTCGTGTTCGGCGAGCTGGTGCCGAAGGCCCTCACGCTCGACCGGGCGGAGCGCCTGGCCGCCGTGGTGGCGCCGCCGATCGAGATGATCGCCCGGATCCTGCGGCCGATCGTCTGGGTGCTGGAGGTCTCCGCGGCCTTTCTCCTGCGGCCGTTCGGCGTGCGCGAGGTCGTGGCCGGCGAGGGCGTCCGCAGCGCGGCCGAGCTGCGCGCGCTGGTCGACGAGGCCGAGGGCTCCGGGCTCATCCCGCGGGCCCAGGAGGAGCTGCTGCACAACGTGTTCGACTTCGCCGCGCGCGAGGCGGCGGACGTCATGGTCCCTGCTCCCGACGTCGTTTGGCTCGACGCCGGCCTGCTGCCCGGGGCGGCGCTGGACGAGGTCGCGGCCAGGCCGTTCAGCCGCTACCTCGTCGGCCGCGGCTCGCTGGACCACCTGGCCGGCTTCATCCACGTCCGCGACATCGTGGCCGCCGTGCGCAGCGACCCGGCGACGCCGATCGGCGACCTCGCCGAGCCGGCCCCCGTGGTGCCCGCGACCAAGGACCTGGGAGCCCTGCTGCGCGAGCTGCGCGAGCAGCGCCGGCACCTGGCCATCGTCGCCGACGAGTACGGCGGCACCGCCGGGATCGTGACGCTGGAGGACATCCTCGAGGAGATCGTGGGGGAGATCGAGGACGAGTACGACCTGCCCGACGACACGCTCGAGCGGCTCGATCCGTCCACGGTCCGCGTCGCGGGCTCGATGACGATCGACGACTTCAACGAGACCGTGGGCACCGGGCTGCCGCAGGACGACGCGCGCACGCTCGCCGGCCTGGTCTTCAACGCGCTCGGCCGGCGCCCCGAGAACGGGGACGAGGTCGTGGTCGGCGACGTGCGGCTGACGGTCGAGGAGACCGACAGCGCCCGGATCACCCGCCTGCTCGTCCGTCTGCCCGAGCACCCGGAGTAATCTGGAGGGCCATGACGTACGTGATCGTCGGCTCCTGCATCAAGGACGACTCCTGCATCGAGGTCTGCCCCGTCGACTGCATCCACCCCAAGCCGGGTGCGCCCGACTTCGAGACCGCGGAGCAGCTCTACATCGACCCCGTCGAGTGCATCGACTGCGACGCCTGCGTCGAGGCTTGCCCGGTGGACGCGATCTTCCCCGAGGCCGGCGTGCCGGAGAAGTACGCCTACGCCCAGGACCTGAACGCCGAGTTCTTCGCGGAGACGGGCACCACCGTCGAGCGCACGGCCGCGTGATGGCGCCGCGGGTGGCGATCGTCGGGGCCGGCCCCGCGGGCGCGTTCGCGGCCGCCTCGCTGCTGCGGGCGCGCGGCGACGCGGAGATCGACTTCATCGAGCGGCTCCCCACGCCGTGGGGGCTGCTGCGCGGCGGCGTCGCGCCCGACCACCAGGAGATCAAGCGGCTCGACGCGACGTTCGACCGCACGACGCTGCGCCGCGGCTGCCGCTTCCTCGGCAACGTCGAGGTCGGCACGGACCTCACCCACGCCGACCTCATGCGCCACTACGACGCGGTCGTCTACGCCACCGGCGCGCAGACCGACAAGTCGCTGGGGATCCCCGGGGAGGACCTCCCCGGGAGCTGGGCGGCGACCGAGTTCGTGGCCTGGTACAACGGCCACCCGGACTTCCGCGACCTCGAGTTCGACCTCTCGGGCGAGCGCGCGGTGGTGATCGGCAACGGCAACGTCGCCGCCGACGTCACGCGCATCCTCACGCTGAGCGGCGACGAGCTCGAGAAGACCGACATCGCCGACCACGCGCTGGCGGCGCTGCGCGAGAGCCGGATCCGCGAGGTCGTCGTGCTCGGCCGCCGCGGGCCGGCGCAGGCGGCGTTCACGAGCGCCGAGCTGCGCGAGCTGGGCAACCTGCCCGGCGTCGGCCTGCGGGTCGGCGACGTCGAGCTCGACCCGGTCTCGCGCGAGTGGCTCGATGCCGAGGGCACGTTCACGGCGCGCAAGAACGTCCAGCTGCTGCAGGAGTTCTCCGCCCGCGCCCCGCGCGTGGGCGGCTCGCGCACGATCGAGCTGCGCTTCCTCACCTCGCCGGCGGCGATCCGCGGCGAGGGCCGCGCCGAGGCCGTCGACGTGGTCCGCAACGAGATCGTCCGCGGCGACGACGGCTCGCTGCGGGCACGGCAGGCCGGCGACGAGGTCGAGACGATCGAGGCGGGGCTCGTGCTGCGGTCGGTCGGCTACCGCGCGGTGCCGCTGCCCGACGTGCCGTTCGACGAGCGCCACTTCGTGCTCCCGAGCGACCGCGGCCGCGTGCTCACGCCCGAGGGCGAGCGCCTCGCCGGCGTCTACGCGGTCGGCTGGATCAAGCGCGGCCCGACCGGGATCCTCGGGACCAACAAGCGCGACGCCGAGGAGACGATCTCCTGCCTCGTGGAGGACCTCGCGACGCTCCCCGGGCCCGAGCGGCCCGGCCGCGAGGCGATCGACGCGCTGCTCGCCGAGCGCAAGCCCGAGCTCGTGACCGCCGAGGGCTGGCGGGCGATCGACGGCGAGGAGCTCGAGCGTGGGCGCAGCGCCAAGCGGCCGCGGGTCAAGCTCGCGGCGCGCGAGGAGCTGCTGGCGGCGGCCCGCTCGTAGCGGCGTCCAGCTCGACCTGCCGGTTCCACTCCGCCTTGTCCTCGCGCCAGCCCTCCTCGGTCCGCTCGCGCTTCCAGTAGCCGGAGATCGAGAGCGCCTCGCGGGGGAGGCCGCGGTCGACGAGCAGGTGGCGCCGGATGGCGCGGACCGTGCTCGCCTCGCCGTGGACGAAGGCGTGCACGTCGCCGGGCGGGAACTCGAGCGCGGCGACGGCGTCCTCCAGCGCGCCGGGGTCGCCGTTGCGATGCAGCCACGTCAGGCGCAGGTCGCCCGGCGTCTCGAGCGGCTGCTCCTCCTCGGGCCCCGCCACCTCGAGCAGCACGTGCACGGGCACGCCGTCCGGCACGCGCACGAGCGAGGCGGCGATCGCCGGGATGACGCTCTCGTCGCCCACCATCAGGTGCCAGTCGGCGAGCTCGTCCGGCGTGTAGGCGCCGCCCGGGCCGAGCAGCAGGAGCTCGTCGCCGGGCTTCGCGTTCAGCGCCCACGGGCCCGCGACGCCGGTGTCGCCGTGATGCACGAAGTCGATGGTCAGGCGGCCGCGCTCGGCGTCCCACTCGCGCACCGTGTAGGTGCGGGTGCGCGTCTCGGTCTCGCCGGGCGGGGTGATCCGCAGCTTCACGTAGTGGTCGCTGAACTCGCCCGCCCCGAAGCCGGCGAGCCCATCGCCGCCGAGCACGACCCGGATCATGTGCGGGGTGAGCGGGATCGTCTCCAGGACGCGGGCGCTGCGGGGCGTTCGGACGGGTCGGTCGGCCATTTGAATTAGGGTACCCTAAGCCGACGAGGCGGCGAGAGCCGGTCCATCCGGGCGGGAGTAGTCTCGCGGCCATGGACGTCGAGCCGCCGTTCGTCGCCACGCGTCCGATCGCCCGTGCCGCGCTGAGCTGGGCCGAGACGCTCCATCGGGGCCAGCGCCGCGACGTCGACCGCGCTCCGTTCCTCCTGCATCCCGCCGAGGTCGCCTCGCTCCTCAGCGTCCGCGGGTACGACGACGAGGTCGTCGCGGCGGGGCTGCTGCACGACGCGGTGGAGGACTCCGACGCGACCGTCCGCGACGTGCGCGAGCGGTTCGGCGACCGCGTGGCGGACATCGTGGCCGCCGTGACCGAGGACCCCGCGATCGACGGCTACCACGAGCGGAAGGGCGCCCTGCGCGACCAGGTCGCCGCCGCCGGCGCCGACGCCCGCGCGGTGTTCGCCGCCGACAAGCTCGTCAAGACCCGCGAGCTGCGCGCGCAGGCCGCCCGCAGCGAGGCGCTGCTCGACGAGCCCGGCCTCGTGCGGCGGCGCGAGCACTACGAGGACTGCCTGCGGATGCTCGAGCGCTTCGCGCCGGACCTGCCGCTCGTGCGGCAGCTGGCGTTCGAGCTCTGGGCGCTGCGCGCGCTCCCGCCGGCGCGCTCGGAGCGCGACTGACGGCTCAGAACGCCTGGACGAGCGCGGTCAGGGCCGTCTCGTAGGCCCGGACCTGGCCGAGCTCGACCCACTCGACGTCGGTGTGCAGGCCGCCGCCCGCCGGCCCGCAGACCACCGTGGGCACGCCGGCGGCCTCCCACAGCGCCGACTCCATCCAGTACGGCGCGCCGACGCGCCCCGTGAACGGCAGCAGGCCGGCGAGCCGCTCGACCGCCGGATCCGCGGACATCTCCCACGCGTCGCGGGCCATGACCTCGCGGCACGTCGCGTCGACCCCCAGCTCGGCGACGATCGCCTCGACCTCCCGCAGCCCGGCGTGCAGCGGCTCGCCCGGGACCGTGCGGCGCTCGATCACCGCGCGGGCGCTCGCCGCGAGCGTGAACGGCGCGGACCCGCCGCTCGCGACCGTCGCCTGCAGCGAGCCGTGACCGGCGTGGGGATGGGGCTCGCGGGCGCTCAGCGAGGCGTCGAGCGCCTCGACGGCGGCGAGCAGGCGCCCCAGGTGGGCGACCGCGTTGACGCCCTCGTGCGGGCGCGAGGAGTGCGCCGCCCGGCCGCGGAGCTCGACCTCGACCACCGAGAACCCCCGATGGGCGACGATCAGGTCCAGCCACGTCGGCTCGCCGACGATGCACGCGTCGGGGAGCCGGCCGGCGAGATGCTCGAGCACGGCCTGCGTGCCGAGGCTGCCGTGCTCCTCGTCGGCGACGAGCGCCAGCACGACGTCGCCGGCGTGGCCCGTCTCCGCGGCCCGCTCGGCCGCGACGACCATCGCGGCGATGCCGGCCTTCATGTCGCAGGTGCCGCGGCCGTACATCCGGTCGCCCTCGATGCGCCCCGAGAACGGCTCCTCCATGCCGTCGACGCCCACCGTGTCGAGGTGGCCGTTGAGGACCAGCGACCGCCCGCCGCCGCGGCCCCGGTGCGTCGCCAGCAGGCTCGGCCGCTCCGCCGGGCCGACGACCTCGATCTCGAAGCCCTGCGCGGCGAGACGCGCGGCGAGGAGGTCGACGGCCGGCCGCTCGCCGGGCGCGCCCGGCGCCAGCGCGGGGTTGACCGTGTCGAGCGCGACCAGGGCGCGCGTGAGCTCGACGGCGTCGCTCACGCGAGCGCCAGCTCGACCCGCGAGGCGTCCTCGATCACGCCCACGCACAGCTCGTCGCTGATCACGGCGTGCACGATGCGGCGGTCGGCCTCGCCGGGCACCAGCACCTCGAGCCCGTCCTCATCGCCGGCGCGCGGCCGGGGCGAGGTCCGGGTTGTCCCAGCCGGCGTCGGCCGGGTTGTAGTTCGTCCCGGGCGGGACGAGCTCGTCGATGCGGTCGAGCAGGGCGTCGTCGAGCTGCACGTCGGCGGCGCCGATCTGCGATTCGAGCTGCTCCATGGTCCGCGGGCCGATGATCGCCGACGTGATCGCCGGGTGGCGGATCACGAACGCGAGCGCCATGTGGATCAGCGACATTCCCGCCTCGTCGGCGAGAGCGCCGAGCGCGTCGGCCAGCTCGAGCTTGCGCTGGTTCTCCGGCAGCGAGAGGTCGAAGCGCTTGGGCAGCCGCTGCGCGCGGCTGGACTTCGGCGGCTCCTGTCCCTTGCGGTAGCGGCCGGAGAGCCAGCCGCCGGCCAGCGGGCTCCAGGGGATCACCGCCATGTCGTGCCGGCGGGCCGTGGGCAGCACGTCGGCCTCGATCCCGCGCACCAGCATCGAGTACGGCGGCTGCTCGGAGACGAAGCGCTCGAGGTGGCGGTCGCGTGCCGCCCACTGCGCCTCGACGATCTGCGACGGCGGGTACGTCGAGGACCCGATGTAGCGGACCTTGCCGGCGCGCACGAGGTCGGTCAGCGCGCCGAGCGTCTCCTCGATGTCGGTGTCCGCCTCGGGGCGGTGGATCTGGTACAGGTCGATGTGGTCGGTGCCGAGCCGCCGCAGCGAGCTCTCGCACTCCCGGATGATCCAGCGGCGCGAGTTGCCGAACTGGTTCGGGTCGTCGCCCATGGAGCCGTGCACCTTGGTGGCGAGGACGACGTCGTCGCGGCGGCCTCCGGCGAGCGCCTTGCCGACGATCTCCTCGGACTCGCCGCGCGAGTACACGTCCGCGGTGTCGATGAAGTTGATGCCGGCGTCGAGCGCGCGGTGGATGATCCGCACCGAGTCGTCGTGGTCGGGGTTGCCCCACTCGCCGAACATCATCGCCCCGAGGCAGAGCGGGCTGACCTTGACCCCGGTGCGGCCGAATTCACGAAGTTCCATACGGAGGGTGTACCAGCCGCGCCGCCTCAGGCGGCGGGAGCGGCGCGGCCGGGCGTCGCGGCACGGACCTCGACCACCTCGACGACCTCGACCGAGCCCGGGTAGGCGCGGCGCGTGGCGAGCGCGGCTCCGCTGACGCAGACGAGCATGCCCTCGACGACCATCGAGGCGAGGCCGAGCGGCTCGGTCCATTCGCCGACGTCGGCGGTGAAGCCGGGCAGCCCGCTGGTGCGGCTGATGATGTAGCCGATGAGGAGGAGCGCCGGGAGGGCGCCGGCCGCCATCCACGTGCGGTCGTCGCTCATGCGGGTGAGCAGGGCTCCGAGCACCACGGCGGCGACGATCGCCACGATGAAGAGCGCTCCGAGGTAGCCGACGGCGTCGAAGGCCTCCGGGAGCTGGAAGATGTGGATGAGCGCGACCGCGGCGAGGCCGCCGATGGCGACGATGCGGGTGACCGCGTCGTTGACCGCTTCTGAGCTGTTCATGACGCGAGATTGCGAGCCGCCGCACGCGCGGGCAAGCGCGATCGCCGATCGGCGGATCGTCAGCGCTTCAGACGGACGTCGCGGCGCAGCGCATGCGCCTAGGCACGCGCGGCTCCAGCCGTCAGGATGGGTCGATGCGACGCTTCGTCGCGATCGGCGTCGCCGCACTGCTCGCCGGTCTCGCCACCGGCGCGCTCGCGGCCGGGAGCGACCACATGACGGACTCCGCGGTGTGGGCGGTCTTCGGGCCGCTGGTGGGATGGAGCTTCATCGCCACCGGCGTGTACGCGTGGCGGACATGGCCGGACTCCCGCTTCGGCGCGCTGATGACGGTGCTCGGCTTCACCTGGTTCCTGGCCGTGCTGCCGGCGTCGGACGACCCGTGGATCTTCACCGCCGGGATCGTGCTCGGGTCCGTGTGGGGCGCGGTGCTCGGCCAGGCGCTGCTGAGCTTCCCGAGTGGAAGGCTGCCGGGGGCGCCGCAGCGCGCCCTCGTTCTCGCCGCGTACGTCGTGGTCCCGCTCGCGCCGGTCCCGGCGCTGCTGTTCGGGACGGCGGACCAGGTCGTCGGCTGCTCGGAGCCGTGCCCCGAGAACATGCTCCTGGTCACGCCCGACCCGGCGCTCGCGGACACGCTGCTGACCGCCGGCTCGGCCCTCGTGATGACGCTCAGCCTGCTGGCGGTGTGGATGCTCGCCGTCCGCTGGCGCGCCGCGGGAGGCGCCGAGCGCCGCAGCCTCGCGCCGCTGTTCGTCGCCGGCGCGACGACCCTGCTGTTCATCGTCGCCTACTCCGCGACGCTCGTGCCGGCGCTGCTGTGGCTCGGCTTCGCCGCGTTCGCGGCCATGCCGTTCGCGTTCCTGGCCGGGATGCTGCGCGCCGACGTCGAGCAGTCCCGCGCCATCCGCGGCCTGCTCGCCGGGCTGGGCGACCGGTCCGCGCACGGCGACCTGCGCGACGCGCTCGCGACCGCGCTCGGCGATCCGGCGCTCAGCCTCGCGTTCTGGATGCCCGAGCAGGAGCGCTACGTCGACGCCGCCGGCGCGCCGGTCGAGCTCCCGGCCGGCGACTCCGCCGAGGCAGTGACCGAGATCGAGCGCGACGGGCGGCGCGTCGCGGCGATCCTGCACGACCGCTCGCTCGTCGACCGCCGGGAGAGCGTGCGGGCGGCCGGCGCGGCGACCGCGCTGCTGCTCGAGAACGAGCGCCTGGACGCGGAGGTGCGCGCGCACGTCGTCGAGCTGCGCGCCTCGCGCGCGCGGCTGGTCGAGGCGGGCGACGCCGCCCGCCGCCGGCTCGAGCGCGACCTCCACGACGGCGCGCAGTCGCGGCTCGTCGCGCTCGCGTTGACGCTGCGGCTCGCGCGGATGGGGATGGACGACGGCTCCGACTCCGCCGCCCTGGTCGACCGCTCGATCGACGAGCTGCGGCACAGCCTCGAGGAGCTGCGCCAGCTCGCCCACGGCATCCATCCCGTCGTGCTCACCGACCGCGGGCTCGAGGCCGCGGTGCGGTCGCTCGCCGCGCGCGCCCCGGTCCCGGTGGAGGTCGACGCGGCCCCCTCCGGGCGCCTGCCCGCGGCGGTCGAGACGGCCGCGTACTTCGTCGTCTCCGAGGCCCTGACCAACGTCGCCAAGTACGCGGACGCGACGCACGCGACCGTGCGCGTGGAGCGCGTCGACGGCCGGCTCGTCGTCGAGGTCTCCGACGACGGCAAGGGCGGCGCGAACCCGGCCGGCGGGTCGGGCCTGCGCGGGCTCTCGGACCGCGTCGCGGCGCTCGACGGCGCGCTGGACGTCTCGAGCCCGGCGGGGCGGGGGACCACGCTGACGGCCACGCTCCCCTGCCGCTGAAAGGGGTCCGCGACCCACTACACTGAGTGGCGAAGGGAAGTATCCCGTCGGCCGGCTTCGTCAGAACGGCGCCCAGCGCCCGGAGCCGGCGGCCCTCTAGCAGGGGCGGAAAAACCTTCGACTGATCGTCCTCGACCAGCCGGAGGTTGCACCGTTGTCCCAGTCCATCGCCGCAGGACCCCTCGCGTGGGGAGGGCTGCTCGCCTTCCTCGCCGTGATGGTCGTCGTCGACCTCAAGGTCGGCTCGGCGCAGCGCCAGATGACCGTCCGCACCGCCGCGGTGTGGAGCGGGATCTGGATCGCGCTCGCCGTCGCGTTCGGCGGCGGCCTCTGGCTGCTCGAGGGCGCCGGGGCGGGCGAGGCGTACTTCGCCGGCTACGTGATGGAGAAGGCCCTGTCGCTCGACAACGTCTTCGTCTTCACGCTCATCTTCGCGGCGCTCGCCGTCCCGCGCTCCGAGCAGCCGCGCGTGCTCCTGTGGGGCATCCTCATCGCGCTCGTCCTGCGCGGCATCTTCATCTTCGCCGGCGCCGAGGCGCTGGAGACCTACTCGTGGGTCGCGTGGCCGTTCGCCGCCCTGCTGGCCTGGACCGGCTGGCGGATCCTGCGCGCCGGTGACGAGCACGACGAGGGCGCCAAGATCGTCGAGCGGGTGCGGAAGCGGTTCCCGGGGCTCAAGCCCGCGGTCGCCGCGCTCCTGGCGGTCGCGCTCGCCGACGTGATCTTCGCCGTCGACTCGGTCCCCGCCATCCTCGCGATCACCACCGACACGTTCATCGTGTTCGCCGCCAACGCGTTCGCCCTGCTCGGGCTGCGCGCCCTGTTCTTCCTCGTGGCCGGCGCCGTCGCGCGGTTCGCCTACCTGCAGCTCGGGCTCGGCGTCCTGCTCATCGGCATCGCCGGCAAGCTCGTCTACGGCGAGGCGACGGGCGAGAAGGTCGCCACGTCGCTGACCCTCGGCTCGATCGTCGCCGTCCTCGTCATCGCCATCGGCGCGTCGCTCTGGAAGGAGCGCCGCGTCCCCATCAGAGAGGTGAACTGAAGTGACGCTGTTCCTCGTCACCGCCATCGTCCCGCTGCTCTTCGGGCTGTGGGCGCAGATGAAGGTCAAGCGGACCTTCGCCAAGTACTCGAAGGTCGCCCCGCGCAACGGGATGACCGGCGCCGAGGCGGCCGCCGCCGTGCTGCGCACGTCCGGCCTGCCGGAGCTCAAGATCCGCCCCGTCGGCGGGCGGCTCACCGACCACTACGACCCCCGCAACCGCACGCTCAACCTGAGCGCCGACGTCGGCCAGGCCTCGTCGCTGGCCGCGCTCGGGGTGGCGGCCCACGAGGCCGGCCACGCGATCCAGGACGCCAAGCGCTACGCGCCGATGCGCATCCGCCAGAGCCTCGTGCCGGTGGCCACCATCGGCCAGTCGCTCTGGTTCATCCCGGTCGTGCTCGGCCTCATCATGGGCATCACGGGCCTGGTGACCGTCGGCCTCGTGCTGTTCGCCGCCATCGTGCTGTTCCAGCTCGTCACGCTCCCGGTCGAGTTCGACGCGTCCAAGCGGGCGCTCGTCGCGCTCGAGGGCCAGGGGCTGCTGGCGGCCGACGAGGTGCCCGGGGCCAAGGCCGTGCTCAACGCGGCCGCCCTGACGTACATCGCCGGGTTCGTGGCCGCCCTCGGCCAGCTCGTCTACTTCTTCGCGCTGTCCCGCCAATAGGCGCCGTGGCCTGAACGGCGGTCGCCCGCATGTGGCCGCCGTTCTGCCCGGACGTACCGGCGGGTTCGTGGATGCCCGCAGCCGCTGACGTACCGCGGCTCTATGCTTGCCGCGGTTCGATGACCGACGATCTGGGGATGGTCACGCCGCTGGGTCCCGACCGAACCGTGGAGCAGGCGCTTGCGCGCGAGCTCCGGCGGGCGATCATCGATGGACGCTTGCGGCCGGGGGTCCGGCTCCGCTACCGCGAGCTCGCCGAGCAGTTCGAGGTCAGCGTCACGCCTGTGCGGATCGCCCTGCGCGAGCTGCTGCAGGAAGGGCTCGTGGACATGCGCCCGCACGAGGGCGCGCGCGTCACCCCGCTCTCGGTCGAGGAGCTCGAGGAGGTGTACGCGGCGCGCAGCGGCGTCGAGGGCTGGCTGGCGCGGTGCGGCGCCCCGGAGCTGACCGATGCCGACATGCGGACGATGGACCAGCGGCTGGCGGGGGTCGAGACCGCGGCCTCGAACGGCGACCTCGACGCCTACCTGCGCTCGGCCTGGAGCCACCGCAGCGTCTGCTACCAGGCGGCGCGCCGCCAGACGCTGCTCGAGAAGGCCGACGCCCTCTTCCAGCGATCCGCCCGGTACAACTGGCTCACGCTCCGCGCGGAGGGCGCGCTCGACGAGGCGCTCGCCCTCGCGAACGCCATGCACGCCGCGTGCGCCGCGCGCGACGGCGAGCGGGCGATGACCATCATCCGCAACGCGCTCGACGACATGCTCGAGGTGCTCGCGGGGCGCCTGCACGCGGCGATCATCGCCGGGCGCCGCTGACCGGCCCGCGTCGGCACCCGGTACGGGCGGCGGGTCCGAATCCCGTCGTAGGCTGCTCGGCCGATGCCCGACTACGGCCATGAGCTCGAGTTCGGCGTGTTCATCACGCCCTCCGACCAGCAGGCCGAGGCCGTGGTCGAGCTGGCGCTGCTCGCCGAGCAGGCCGGCCTCGACCTCGTCAGCTTCCAGGACCACCCGTACCAGGGGCGCTTCCTCGACACCTGGACGCTGCTCTCGTACCTGGCGGCGCGGACGCGGCGGGTGCGGCTCGCGCCCAACGTGCTGAACCTGCCGCTGCGGCCGCCCGCCGTGCTCGCGCGCTCGGTGGCCAGCCTCGACGTGCTGAGCGGCGGCCGGATCGAGCTCGGGATCGGCGCGGGCGCCTTCTGGGACGGGGTCGAGGCGATGGGCGGGCGGCGGCTGCGGCCGGGGGAGAGCGTGGACGCGCTGTCGGAGGCGATCGACCTCATGCGCGCGCTGTGGGCCGGCGACGGCACGGCCTCGTTCGACGGCGAGCACTACCGGCTCGACGGCGCCGCGCGCGGCCCGGCGCCGGCGCACCCCGTCGAGATCTGGATCGGCGCCTACAGGCCGCGGATGCTGGCGCTGACCGGCCGCAAGGGCGACGGCTGGCTGCCGAGCCTCTCGTACCTGCAGCCGGGCGACCTCGCGGCCGGGAACGCGGCGATCGACGCCGCCGCGGCGTCCGCGGGCCGCCCGCCGGCGGCGATCCGGCGGCTCCTGAACGTGCCGGCCGCCACCGGGGTCGAGGAGATGACGCGGTTCGCGCTCGAGGACGGGATCGGGACGTTCATCCTCACCGGCGACGACCCGGGCGCGATCCGCGCCCTGGCCGCCGAGATCGCGCCCGCGGTGCGCGAGCGGGTCGCGGACGCCCGCGCCGGGGCGCCGGTCGAGCGGCCGCCGGCGGCCGAGCAAGACGGCGGCCTCGGCGTCGTGCCGACGCCCGAGCCCCCGCGGGTCGGCGCGCCGGTGCCGTGGGACGAGTCGGCCCGCCCGCACCGCGAGCCGCCCGCGGACGCGACCTACACCGACCTCGGCCGCCAGGCCGGGCAGCACCTCATCGACGTCCACGACATGCTGCGCCGCGAGCTGGAGGAGCTGCGCGGGCTCGTCGGCGAGGTCCGCGAGGGAGCGCTGACGGCCGGCGCCGCCCGCTCGGAGCTCAACCGGATGGCGATGCGCCAGAACGACTGGACCCTCGGCGCGTTCTGCTCGCGCTACTGCCGCGTCGTGGCCTCCCACCACTCGATCGAGGACGCGTCGGTGTTCCCGCACCTCGCGCGCGCCGACGCGGCTCTGGGTCCCGTCATCGACCGGCTCACCGAGGAGCACCTCGTGATCCACGACGCGATCGAGGCCGTCGACCGCGCGCTGGTCGAGCACATCACGCATCCCGAGGACTTCGAGCCCCTGCAGGCGGCGATCGACCTGCTCACCGACACGCTGCTCTCCCACCTCTCGTACGAGGAGCACGAGCTCGTCGAGCCGCTCGCGCGGGTCGGCTTCTATCCGGGCCAGTTGTGAAGCGGAGCGCGCCCTCCGGTTCGCTAGCCTAGGTCGCCATGTCGGATCAGGCCTCCCCGCAGCCCGCCCAGGGCGCCTCCCTCGACCGCGAGCTGCTGCTCGTGGCCTCCGTCGTCGTCCTCGGCGCGATCATGTCGATCCTCGACGTCACGGTCGTCAACGTCGCGATCAACACGCTCGCGCAGGAGTTCGACTCCACGCTGTCCACGATCCAGTGGGTGGTGACCGGCTACACGCTGGCGCTCGCCACGGTGATCCCGCTGACCGGCTGGGCGGCCGACCGCTTCGGGACGAAGCGGCTGTACATGATCTCGCTGGCGCTCTTCACCCTCGGCTCGGTGCTCTGCGGCCTCGCCTGGTCGGCCGAGTCGCTCATCTTCTTCCGCGTCCTGCAGGGCTTCGGCGGCGGCATGATCATGCCGGCGGGCATGACCATCCTCACGCGCGCCGCGGGCACCGACCGCGTCGGCCGCGTGATGGCGGTGATCGGCGTGCCGATGCTGCTCGGGCCGATCTTCGGGCCGATCCTCGGCGGCTGGCTGGTCGACGACTTCTCCTGGCACTGGATCTTCTTCATCAACCTGCCGATCGGGATCGCGGCCCTGATCTTCTCGGCGAGGATCCTCAAGAAGGACGTCCCGAGCCACGACGAGACGCTCGACTGGCTCGGCCTGGCGCTGCTCTCGCCCGGCCTCGCGCTGCTCATCTACGGGCTCGCGGAGTCCGGCTCGTCCGGCGGCTTCGGCGAGACGATGGTGATCGGCCCGATGGCCATCGGCGCGGTCATGCTCGCCCTCTTCGTGCGCCACGGGCTGCGCGCGGCGAACCCGCTGATCGACCTGCGGCTGTTCAAGAACCGCGTCTTCACGGTCTCGACGATCACGCTCGCGCTCGTCGTCATCTCGGTGTTCGGCGGCATGCTGCTGCTCCCGCTCTACCTGCAGGTCGTGCGCGGCGAGTCGGCCATGAACACCGGCCTGCTGCTCGCCCCGCAGGGCTTCGGCGCGATGCTCGCGATGCCGATCGCGGGCAAGCTCAGCGACACGACGGGCGTCGGGCGGATCGTGCCCGTCGGCCTGGCGATCGTCGCGGTGTCGTTCCTCGCCCTGACCCAGCTCGAGGCCGACACCTCGTACTGGGCCTTCGGCGCCGTGCTCTTCGTGATGGGCGTGGGCATGGGCGCGACGATGATGCCGACGTTCTCGGGCGCCATGCAGACGCTGCGCCAGGCGGCCGTGGCACGCGCGAGCACGACGCTGAACATCACCCAGCAGGTCGGCGCGTCGATCGGCACCGCGGTGATGAGCGTGCTGCTCGCCAACGCGATCGCCTCGCGGCTCCCCGGCGGCGGGAGCGGCGGGATCGGCGACGCGGCGGCCGTGCCGCCCGAGGTGCGCGCCCAGATCGCCGGGCCGCTGGCCGAGGCGTTCGGCTCGACGTACTGGTGGGCGCTCGCGTTCGTGCTGATCGCCTTCGCGATCGCGACGCCGCTGCTGCCGAAGCAGAAGCCCGCGCCCGTGCTCGAGGAGGGCGAGACCGAGGCCGACGCGCCGCCGCCCGTGCTCGTGCACTGACGTGCGCGCGTTCACGTGCCCGGTCTGCCGGCACCTGCTCACGTTCGAGAGCACGGTCTGCGTGCACTGCGGCTCGCCGCCCGCGTTCGACTGGAGCGCCCGCGAGATGGTCACCGGCGCGCCGTGCGCGAACCGTGAGCTGATCGCCTGCAACGGGCTGGGCCCCGGCCTGTGCGTGGCGTGCGCGCTGACGCGCAGGCGTCCCGCCGACGGCCACGCGGCCGGGATCGCGCAGCTGGCGATCGCGGAGGCGGCCAAGCGCCGGCTCGTCTTCGAGCTGCTCGAGATCGGCCTTCCCGTCGACGGGGGGCTCTCGTTCGAGCTGCTCTCGAGCGAGATCGAGCCGGTGACCACCGGCCACGCCGGCGGCGTCGTCACCATCGACCTCGCCGAGGCCGACCCGGTGCACCGCGAGCGGATGCGGGCCGAGCTGGGCGAGCCGTACCGGACCGTCCTCGGGCACCTGCGCCACGAGGTCGGCCACTACTACCAGCCCGTCCTCGCGCCCGAGGGCTCGGCGGCGCTCGACCGTTGCCGCGAGCTGATGGGCGACGACCGCGAGGACTACCAGCGGGCGCTCGAGCGCCACTACGCCGAAGGGCCGCCCGCCGACTGGCCCTCCCGCTACGTGTCCGCCTACGCGACCATGCATCCGTGGGAGGACTGGGCCGAGACGTTCGCCCACTACCTCCACGTGCGCGACGTCCTGCAGACCGCGGTCGCCTACGGCGTCACCGTGTCCGGGCCGGCCGTGCTGCCCGCCGACGCGGCGCCGCTCTACTCGTACCCCGGCGCCGTGCCCGACGACCTGCGCGCGATGCTCGAGGCCTGGCTCCCGCTCACGTACGCGCTGAACGCGCTCAACCGGAGCCTGGGGGAGGACGACCTGTACCCGTTCGTCCTCGCGCCCGCGGTGATCGACAAGCTGGCCTTCATCGACTCGCTGGTCCGCTCGTAGCCCACTGCGCGCTCCACGCGCCCGCGATCCGGGCGACCTCGTCGTCCGCGAGCTCGGGCACCGCGACCCCCTGGGCCCGCGCGTCGAGGTAGACGCGCGCCGTCTCCTCGGTGACCGACGCGGCGCGGAACGCGCGGGCGAGGTCGGCGCCGACCGCCACCAGCCCGTGGTGCGCGAGGAAGCACGCGCCGCGCCCGGCGAGCGCCTCGGCGGCGACGTCGGCCATCTCGGCGGTGCCCGGCGGCGCGTACCCGGCCACGCGCACGTCCCCGCCGGTGGCCTCGACCAGCCCGGTGAGGATCGGCGGCAGCCGCCACCCGAGCACGGCCATCGTCATGGCGGCGGGCGAGTGCGTGTGGATGATCGCGCCGAGCTCGGGCCGGCGCGCGTAGAGCCGGGTGTGCAGCGGGAGCTCGCTGGTCGGCTCGCGGCGGCAGTCGAGCCGCTCGCCCGCCGTCGAGACGATGCAGACGTCCTCCGGCTCGAGCGTGTCGTAGGCGACCGCCGTCGGCGTCATCGCGATCGCATCGCCGCCGGCGCGCGCCGACAGGTTGCCCGCCGTCGCGTGGACGAGGCGCTCGGCGACCAGCCGCCGGGCGTAGCCGATGATGTCTTCGCGAGCGTCAGCCATCGATCGCGCGGCGGTAGCTCTCCGGGTTCGTCGGGCCCTCCGTGGCGATCAGGACCACGCGCGCCGCCGGGCCGAGGCCGCCGAGCTCCGGGCACTCGGCCGCCATCCGGCGCAGGGCGGCGAGCGGCGCGGCCCCCGACTCGCCGATGGCCAGGCCGGCGGCCGCGAGCTCGCGCATGGCGGCCGCCACCTCGTCGTCGGACACCGTGACCGTCCCGTGGATGCCCGCCTGCAGCGTCGGCCACGCGGCGATCGAGACCTCGGCGCAGTCGAGCCCGGCCATCGTCGTCCCGGGCGTCGGCACCTCCGCGGGCCAGCCCGCGGCCAGCGAGGCGCTCAGGCACGCGGCGGTCACCGGCTCGACGCCGACCACCCGCGCGCCCGCCGTGGCGCCGAAGCGCGCGGCCGCCGCGCCGAGCGAGCCGACGCCGATCGGCACCAGCACGAGGTCGAAGTCCGCCTCGTCGCCGATCTCGGCGAACAGCGTGGCGTAGCCGTCGATGACCCAGCGCGCGGGGCCGGAGTCGCCCACGTCCGCCACCTCCAGGCAGCCGGGCTCGCCGGCCGCGGCGGCCGCCCGCGCCACCGCCTCCTCGTACGTCCCGTCGACGACCACGACCTCGGCGCCCTCGCCGGCGATCGCCTCGCGGCGCGCGGCGACGGACCGGGCCGGCAGGAAGACGCGGCAGCGCAGCCCGCGCAGCGCGGCGGCGTGCGCCACCGCGCGGCCGTGGTTGCCCGCGCTGGCGGCGACCAGCGTGTGCGTGTCCGGCGCCTCGCGCAGCGCGCGCTCGACCGCCCACGACGCGCCGAGCACCTTGAAGGCCGGCAGCCCGAGCCGGCCGGACTCGTCCTTGACCGCGACGGCGCCCAGCCCGAGCTCCGCCGCGACCGCGTCGAGGCTCCGGAGCGGCGTGGGCGCGTACCCGGGCAGCGACTCGTGGAAGGCCCGCGCCTCGCCGGACGGCGGCGGCACGCTCGCCGGGTCCACGGCGGGGTTCGCGAGGCAGCTCACGCGCACACCCTTGCAGCGACGCCCACCAGCGTGCGGGCCACCGCCTCGGCCGACGCGACGCTCACCCACTCCTCCGCGGCGTGCGCGCCCTCGCCGGCGGGACCGAACATGACCGTCGGGATGCCGGCCGCGGCGATGAAGGCGGCGTCCGCCCAGTAGGGCGCACCGGCGATCGCCGGCTCGGCGCCGGTCGCCGCGATCGCCGCGTCGCGCACCGCGCCGACGATCGGCTCATCCACGGCGACCTCGAACGGCTCGCGCACGAGCAGCGTGCGGCAGCTCGGCGACCAGCGCGGGGTCGGCCGCCCGGCAGCGATCGAGCAGCGCCTCCAGCTCGGCCTCGACGACCGCCGCCGTCTCGCCCGGGAGCGTGCGCCGCTCGAGCGAGAGCACGCAGCGCGCCGGGTAGCTCGACAGCTCCTCGCCGCCCTCGATCAGCGAGGCGTGGACCGAGCCCCGCCCGAGCAGCGGGTGCGTGCGGTCGCCGAGCGCCGCGTCGAGCGCGCCGAGCGCGGTGAGGACCGGGCCCGTCCTGACGATGGCGTCGACGCCCAGGTGCGGGCGCGATCCGTGCGCGGCGCGGCCGGTGACCTCGATCTCCGCCCACACGAAGCCGCGGTGGGCGACGATCACGTCGAGCTCCGTCGGCTCGACGACGATCGCCGCGTCCGCCCGCAGGTTGGCGAGCGCCTCCTGCACGCCGAGGCTGGCGTGCTCCTCGTCGGCCACCGCCGCGACCACGACGTCGCCGGCGAGCCCGAGCCGCGAGGCCTCGCGGCAGGCGACGAGCGCCGCGGCCACTCCCGCCTTCATGTCGTAGGCGCCGCGGCCGTGCAGCCGGTCGCCCTCCACGCGCGGCACGTGCGGGTCGCGCATGCCCTCCACCGTCACGGTGTCGAGGTGGCCGCAGAGCAGCAGCGTCGCGCCGCCGCCGGTCCCCGGCGCGCGCACGAGGACGCTCGGCCGCCCGGGCGTCGCCTCGAGCACCTCGACGGCGAGGCCCGCGTCCCGCGCCCAGGCCGCCACGAACGCGGCGATCTCGCGCTCGCCCGCGCCACCGGGCACGAGCGAGGGGTTGACCGAGTCGATCGCGACGAGCTTCGAGATCAGATCCTCCACGTCGTGCATCATGGCCGTGAATGCTCGGACTCGGCCTCGCGGCGCTCGGACGCCCCGGCTATCTCAACCTCGGCCACGCCCGCGACCTCGGCGCGGACCGCTCCGTGGCCGCGCTGCGCGCCCGGACGCACGAGGTGCTCGACGCCGCGTACACGGGCGGCGTCCGGCACTTCGACGCCGCGCGCTCGTACGGCCGCGCCGAGGAGTTCCTCGGCGAGTGGCTGGACTCGCGGCTGCCGGAGGGCGTCGTCGTCTCGTCGAAGTGGGGCTACGTCTACACCGCGGACTGGCGGGTGGACGCCGACCCGCCCGAGGTCAAGCACCACGACGCCGAGACGCTGCGCCGCCAGGCCGCCGAGACGCGCGAGCGGCTCGGCGACTGGCTCGACCTCTACGCGATCCACTCGGCCACGCCGGAGAGCGGCGTCCTGGAGAGCGACGCGGTGCTCGACGCGCTGCGGGAGCTCGACGTGCGCGTCGGCCTGAGCGTGAGCGGCGCGAGCCAGGGCGAGACGATCGCCCGCGCGCTCGAGCTCGGGCTGTTCGACGCGGTCCAGGCGACGTGGAACCTGCACGAGCGCTCGGCCGGGCCCGCCCTGGAGGCGGCGGCCGCCGCGGGGCTGACCGTCTACGTCAAGGAGGCGCTGGCCAACGGGCGGCTGGCCGGCCGCGAGGCCGATCCCGCCCTCGCCGCGGCCGCCGCCGGCCACGGCACGACGCCGGACGCGCTCGCCCTCGCCGCCGTGCTGGCACAGCCCTGGGCGGACGTGGTGCTCAGCGGCGCCGCGAGCGTGCCCACGCTGCGGAGCAACCTGCGCGCGGCCGACGTCGTGTGGAGCGCGGAGCTCGACGGGCTGCGCGAGGAGCCGGCCGCATACTGGGAGCGCCGCGCGGCGCTCCCGTGGAACTAGAACCCGAGCTTGCCGGGGTTCATGACGCCGGCGGGATCGAGCGCCTGCTTGATCCGCTTCAGCGTCTCGTACGCCGGGCCCCACTGGCGCTCGACGTAGGGCGCGAGCGTCGAGCCCACGCCGTGGTGGTCGTTGATCAGCCCGCCGCTCGCGAAGATCGCCTCGATGCCGGTCGCCCAGATCCGCTTGTAGAGCGCGAGCGGGTCGTCGACCGCCGAGACGTCGTCGATGACGAACCGCGGGTAGACCATCGAGCCCCACTCGTACCAGTGGCTGAAGTGGGTGCGCAGGCGCAGCCCGTCGGCGGCGAACGGGGCGAGCGCCTCGCGGATTCCGTGGTAGACGTCGAGGATGCGGCCGTAGGGCGCGACCGCGTCGATCGTGCCCCACATCGACGGCAGCGCGGGGTAGTGGGGCGGGTGGTAGAAGTCGTAGCGGCGCTCCCACCACGTGCTGCACAGCTCGGGCTCGAGCCGGTCGCCGCCGAGCGAGGCCAGCGTGCTGTCGGCCTCGGCGTCGGCCACGGCGCGGTCGCCCTCGAACATCAGCAGCACGGTCGGCCCGTCGAGCGGCCGGCCGACGATGGGGGAGAGGCTGCCGCTGCTGGCCTCGGCGTCGTAGAAGCGGATGACGGCCGGGCGGATGCCGCGCTGCATGACCGAGCGCAGGCCCTCGACGCCGGCCTCGAGGGACGGCAGCGCCACGGCCTCGAAGCGCCGGTGCTCGGGCAGCGGCACGAGCCGGACGGTCACGCGGGTGATGACGCCGAGCGTGCCCTCCGAGCCGACGAAGAGCTGGGTCAGCTCCGGCCCGACGGCGTGGCGGGGCACCGGCAGGGTGTCGATGACGTCGCCGGTCGGCGTGACCACGCGCAGGGCGAGTACCTGGTCCTCGATCTTGCCGTAGCGCGAGGAGAGCACGCCCGAGCCGCGCGCGGCCACGTAGCCGCCGACCGAGGCCCACTCGGCGGACGCCGGGAAGTGCGGGAAGGAGAGGCCGCGCTCGTTGAGCGCGCGCTCGAACTCGCGGCCGTTGAGGCCCGCCTCGACGGTCGCGGTGAGCGACAGCTCGTCGACCTCGAGGATCCGGTTCATCGCCGAGACGTCGACCACCACGCCGCCGGCGTACGGGACCGCGGCGCCCATGACGCCCGAGCCGCCGCCGCGCGGCACGACCGGCACGCCGTGCGCGGAGGCCAGCCGCAGCGTCGCCGCGACCTCCTCGTCGCTCGTCGCGCGCACCACCACGTCGGGCAGCGCGGGCCGGCCCTCCTGGGCGGCGTAGAGCGAGGGCCACGACCAGTCACGGGCGCACCGGGCGCGTTCATCCGGGTCGGTCGAAGCGGTGCCGACCAGGCCGTCCAGTTCGTCGATGAAAGAAGTTGTCGAAGCCACGAAAGCCTTCCCGGCCGGGTCTTTGAACGCCCTTCAGTACATCATGCTTTGAAAGGGGATGTGAGAACATGATAGAAGTTGTCACGGTCTAAGCGAGAGGAGATGGAGGGCTTGGAGCTTCCGACGTACAACCTCGGCGAGCTGTCGCCGGTCGACGTCCGCGAGTACCTGCAGGAGAAGGACGTCGTCATGGTCCCGATCGCCAGCCTGGAGCAGCACGGGGCCCACCTCCCGCTCCTCACGGACACGATCCAGGCCGAGGAGATCACCAAGCGCGCGGCCGCGCGCGCGAAGGTGCTCTACACGCCCACCGTGTGGATGGGCTACTCGCCGCAGCACATGTACGACGCCGGACAGGGCACCGGCACGATCACCATCCGGCCGAACCTCCTGCTGGAGCTCTGGTACGACGTCGGCCGCTCGCTGATCCACCACGGCTTCAACAAGATCGTCTTCGTGAACAACCACGGCTCGAACGCGAAGATCATCGAGCCGCTGCTGCGCCGGCTGCGCTACGACACCGGTGCCATGATCGCCATGTCGCGGCTGTACGGCGAGCGCTACCTCGCGCTGATCGACGACATCATGGAGAACCCGCCGGAGGAGACCCCGGGCTGGCACTCGAGCGAGCTCGAGACCTCGCAGGTGATGGCCCACGACGAGTCGATGGTCCGCATGGACCGCGCCGTGTCGCAGGTCCCGCAGCGGCCGGCCTCGATCCCGGACTCCTTCGTCAAGAACGACGGCGCGCCCGACGTCGCGTTCCAGGGGCACGAGTTCTTCCTCTTCGCCACCGACCACCAGGAGTTCACGCCGTCGGGCGTGATCGGCAACCCGTTCCGGGCCACCGCCGAGAAGGGCGAGCGGACGTACGAGCGCTACGCCGAGCATCTCGCTGCGGCCCTCGGCGAATTCGAGAAACTGCACGTCGAGGTCCACACCCGCGAGTGGCGGGCGATGGTCTAACGGTTCTGTGAGAGACGGAAGACGGAGGAGACGGCCATGAAGGTCGCCATGCACAACTGGATGCGCGCGGAGCCGGTGGAGACCACGATCCGGCGCCTCGCCAAGTACGGCTACGACGGGATCGAGATCTCGTACGACTCCGTGGAGCTGTCGCCGGGGGCGTCCGGGTCGGCCGCGATCCGGGAGACGCTGGTGGAGAACGGGATCGAGTGCGTCGGCTCGATCTCGCTGATGTTCGCGGGCCGCGACCTGATCCACGCCGACGAGGCCGTGCGGGCGAGCTCGATCGAGTACCTCAAGAGCTGCATCACGATGATCAAGGACCTGCGCGGCGGCGAGGGCGGCGGCACGATGAGCATCGTCCCCTCCGAGGTCGGCAAGGTGAAGGAGATGGCCTCGCCGGAGGAGGAGTGGGCGTGGGCCGTCGAGGGCCTGAAGGCGGTCAACGAGCACGCGCGGGGCGAGGGCGTGCGCGTGGCGCTGGAGCCGCTCAACCGCTTCGAGACCAACTTCGTCAACCGCCACGACCAGGTGCTCCTGCTGGCCGGCGAGGTCGGCGACGACGTCGGCGTCTGCCTCGACGTCTACCACATGAACCAGGAGGAGGCCGACCTCTACCAGGCCTTCCGCAACGCCGGCGACAAGCTGTTCGACGTCCACGTGGCCGACAACAACCGCATGGCGTGCGGCCAGGGCCAGCTCGACTGGGCCAAGATCATCGGGACGCTCAAGGAGATCGGCTACGACGGCTCGATCACCGTCGAGTTCGTCCCGCCGCTCGACCGCACGCCGGCCAACCCGTTCAAGAACGCCATGGCCGCCGCGGACGACTCGCTGACCCCCGAGCAGCTCAAGTTCATCGAGGACCACGGCTCCGGCGTGCTCTCCGAGGAGTTCTACTCCTGGCTCGTCGAGGAGTCGGTCAAGACGCTGCGCGCCCACATGTGAGGCCCGGGTGAGCGCGCTGCCGGCATCGATGCGCCGCGCCCAGATCCTCGAGCGGATCAAGCGCGACGGCGGCGTCACGGTGGCCGAGCTCGCGCGCGCCCACTCGATCTCGAACATGACCGCCCACCGGGACCTCGAGCAGCTCGCGCGCGAGGGCCTGGTGGAGCGGATCCGCGGCGGCGCCCGGGCGGTCGGCGTCCGCATGGTCCACCCGCATCCGACCGCGTGGGAGCACCGGATCGGCGAGGCGGCGGCCGCCAAGGGGGCGATCGCCGAGTACGCGGCGACGCTCGTCGGCAGCGGCTCGACGATCTTCCTCGACGCGTCGTCGACCGCCCTCGCGCTCGCCTACCGGCTGATCCGGGATCCGCCGTACGACCTGACGCTGGTCACCAACTCGCCGATGATCGCGGCGGAGATCCGCGCCGACGCGATCCACGTCGTGGTCTGCCCGGGCGAGCTCGACCAGCACACGCGGACGATCACCGGCCGCTGGACGACCGACTTCATCCGGCGGCTGAACTTCGACGTCGCGTTCGCCTCGTCCGCGGGCGTGACGCTCGACGCCGGGCTCACGACCTCGCGGGGTCCGATCGCCGACGTGCTGCGGGCGGCTCGCGACGTCGCCGCGCGGACCGTGGCGCTGGTCGACTCGTCGAAGTTCGGCCGCGCCTCGCTCGTCTCGATCGCTCCCGCGCAGGCGGTCGACCTCGTGGTCAGCGACGCCGCGCTCGACCCGGACGCCGCGGCCGAGTTCCGCGCCGCCGGCGTCACGCTCCACATCGCCTGAGCTCCCGGGGGAACCCGATTCGCCCGACCGGCGAACATGGCGTGATGGTGGAGCTGGTCGTGACGAGCCGCGTGACGGACGCCGGTGTGATCCGGCGCTCCTGGGACGACCCCGAGGCGTTCGCCGAGCTGTTCGACCGCCACGCCGACGACATCCACCGCTACGCGGCGTGGCGGCTCGGCGCGGACGTCGCCGACGACCTGCTGGCGGAGACGTTCGCCCAGGCCTTCCAGCATCGCCGGCGCTACGACGTGGCGCGCCCCGACGCGCGGCCCTGGCTGCACGGGATCGCCACGAACCTCGTCGCGCGCCACCGGCGCTCCGAGGCGCGGCGCCTGCGCGCGCTGGCGCGCGAGGCGCGGCCGGCCGGCGCCGAGCCGATGGCCGACCGCGTCGCCGCCCGGGTGAGCGCCCACGCGGCGTGCGGCGAGGTGGCCGAGGCGCTCGCCGCGATGCCGGCCAAGCATCGCGACGTCGTGCTGCTCGTCGCCTGGGCCGAGCTCGAGTACGAGGAGGTCGCGCACGCGCTCGGCGTGCCGCTCGGCACCGTGCGCTCGCGGCTCTCGCGTGCGAGGAAGAAGCTCCGGCGGGCGGTCGCGGAGGCCGACCATGGATGAGCTCGACGCCCTGCGCGAGCTGCGCCCCGACGCCGACCCGCTGCGGCCGCACGCCCGGCACGCGGCGCGCAGCGTCCTGCGCTTCGAGATCGGCTACGAGTCGCGGCCCCGCCCGCGGACCGGCCGCCTCGCCGCCTGCGTCGCCACCTGCGTCCTCGTGGCGGCGGCCTTCGCCGTCGCCGTCCTCGACGACCGGATCTCGCCCACCCGGGTCGCCGGCTCGGACCCGCCGGCCCTCGGCACCGGCATCCCGCGCGGCGACCAGTTCCTCTACACGCGCGAGGTGCTGATCGAGACGCAGGCCGACGGCGTGCGCGAGCGGTTCGTGGACGAGAGCTGGCAGTCGGTCAGCGGCATGTGGCCGTCGCGCGAGAGCGAGCGCGGGCGCACCTGGACGCGCGCGCCGGCCGAGCACGTCTGGCCGCCCCGCAGCTACGAGGAGCTCGACCGCCTGCCCACCGACCCGCGCGCGCTGCGCCGGTCGGTCGCGGGGGACGGCGGCGACCAGCTCGCCTACCCCTACCTGATGATGCTGCTGCGCGGCTGGCGGGTCATGCCGCCGGGCCTGCGCACCGCCACCTTCGAGGCGATCCGCCGCATCCCGGGCGTTCGCGTCACGCCCGGCGGGACGGACGCGCGCGGACGCCGTGGGCTCCTCGTCAGCCGCCCGGGGGATCGCATGGACGTGCGGTACGTCGTCGACCCGTCGACCTACGAGTACCTCGGCATCCGCGACACGTTCGTCCGCGACGACGGCGTGACCGTCGAGCGCGTCTCCGCGCTCACCGGCCACGGCGTCGTCGACCGCGTCGGGCAGCGGCCGTAGCTCACGACCGCCGTTGCCCCGCGCGCAGGCGCGCCCGCGCGCCGCGGCTCGCGCGCAGGTCGTCGTCCCGCGCGACGAGCACGACCCGCACCGGCGTGCGGGCGCGCACGCCGCGGATGACCACGCGGTCGCGCGCGCCCTCGTGCACGTGCAGCGTCTGATGCCCGGTGCCGAGGAAGACGCGCAGCTCGTGGTGGCGCAGCGCGGCCGGGTCGCGCCACGTCACGACCACGGTCCGGCCGCTCCGCCGCAGCCGCAGCGCCCGCGGCCGCTCCGGGCGCCGGTCCGCCGCCACGCGGTAGCGCGCCACGAGCCGCTCGTCCTGCGCGACCCCCTCATTGGACGTGACCGCATAGACGCTGCGCGTCCCGCCGCCGCCGTCGGCGGGCGAGAACGGGATGCGGCCGCAGTGCGGGCGCGCGCGGTCGTCCGGCCCGTCCTTCTCGCCGCGGCACGGCTTTCCGGCCGCCCGCCCGAGCACCTGCACCTCGCTGCGATCGTCGCCGCGCTCGACGAACGTGACCTCGTGCCCCGTCGCCGCGTACGCGTAGCCGAGCACGCGGCGGTCGCCGCGGCCGCCGACGTCGGCCACGACGGTCGGCGGCTCGTCCGTCTCCGCGCGGTGGACCTCCGCGACGGCCGAGGACCCCGGCTGGGTCTCGAGCGTCCACCGGCCGGCGCGCGGCTCGGCGATCAGGACATGCGTCACGTTCTCGGCCGCGTCCTCGACGATCACGTACCGGCCCTCCTCGATCGCCCCGGCCTCGGCCGGCGAAGCGATGCGCCGCCCGCCCGGCCCGGTGAGCACGACCTTGGGCGGCGCGTCCGCGCCCTCGATGCGCAGGGCGACCGCCGGCTCGTCCGGCATCGTGATCCCGCGCTCCTGCGCGGAGATCGCCAGCGTGCGCGTTGCGCGGTACGGCCCGACGTCGCACGAGTTGCCCATCACGTTGAGCTGGGCCGGCGTCCAGCGGTAGCCCAGCCCGCCGCTGACCCGCAGCGTGCGGGTCTCCCAGTGCACCCGCCAGGCCGCGTACCACTTCCAGTCGGAGTCCTTGACGAGCACCGCGTACGGGATCTCGGCGAGCGAGAAGCACCCCGCCAGGCCGACCGTCGAGGCCGTGATCTGCCCGTCGGCGCAGGCGACGCTCGCCACGCACACCCGCCCGCGGCCGTCGACGTTGAAGCGCACCGGCGCGCGCGTCTCGAGCCAGCCGTCGACCGAGGCGCTCACGCTGGCCACCGTGAAGTCGAACCCGGCGTTGAAGCCGAAGTCGACCGAGCCGGACGACTTGTAGGTGAGGTAGCCGCCGCTCACCGCGCGCCCGAAGAGCGACAGGTTCCCGCGCGTGGAGATGACCCACGGACGGGTGTCGACGTACTCCATCTCGCCGTCGAGCAGCGCGGCCTGCGTGCCCGCGAAGTCCGGCCCGAAGCGCACGGCGGCGGCGCCCTTGAAGCGCAGCGGCGGCGGGGTGACGCAGATGGCGAGCGCGATGCGGTCGAGGAACACGCCCTGGGCCAGCGGCACCGCGGTGCCGAGGTTCGACACCTGCGCGCCGGCGTAGCTGAACGCGCCGCCGCGCATCCCCGCGAAGACGCCGACCTCGGTCGCCGACTCGGTGGGGAGCACGATCACCGCGGAGCCGTCCCAGCGCGCGACGTCGGTCCCGGAGGAGCACGTGAGCAGGGGCTGGGCGCCGAAGGCGGGCGGCGAGCACGGCGTGGTGGTCGTCGTGCCCGGCGCCGTGTAGGACAGGCACAGGTTCTTGATCGCCACCTGGCCGACGTACGCGTCGGCGATCTCGGCCTTGACCGCGTCGGCGCGCACGCCGCGGCTGTCGACCCGCACGCCGACCGTCGCGGTGAGCCCGCCCGCGCCGCGGCCGGGCCCGTTGCGGAACAGGTCCGGCAGGTCGAGCACCACGCGGAACAGCGCGTAGCGCTGGCCGTCGGCGCCGAAGCCCAGCCGCAGCGCGGCCGTGCCGCCGACGCTCAGCCCGAACAGACGCTGCCCGTCGTCGGGCCGGAACACCGCGGCGTCGCCCTCGTCGCCCTGGCCGCCCTGCGGCAGCGGGATCTCCAGCAGGCCCTCGTGCACGCTGATGCCGGCGAGCGTGATGCTCGTCCGCACCGACAGGCTGCCGCCGGGCGCCGCGTCGCTCGGGGCGACGAGCACGAGCCGCGTGCCCGGCGCCACCGGCAGCGGGAGCCCGTTGAGCGTCACCGTGTCGCCGGACTCCCAGCGGCCCGGCGCCGTGGCGGTCAGACAGCCGCCGGTGACCGCCTCCACCAGCGCGAACGCGACGCGCTTCTCGCAGGCCTGCGCCTGCGCCGGAGCGGCGCTGACGCAGAAGAGCAGGACGGCGAGGCAGGTGGCGCGGCGCAGCATGGCTCGCTCCTCATCCGGCATCGTGGGTCAGGCGGTCGTTCATGGTGGCCCGCACCCGCCGGCCGACGGCCGGCAGGCGGCGGACGAGCTCGTTCACGGCGCCGTCGGGGAAGACGACCAGGCGCGTGGCCTCGGTCGCCACCACCGACGCGGTGCGCGGGTAGCCGTAGCCGTGCGCCCACTCGAGCGCGGCGATCTCGCCGAACATGTCGCCGCGATGGAGCTCGCGCACGCGACGGTCGTCGACGAAGACGTCGACCGCGCCGTCGAGCAGCACGAAGAAGTCGCGCGAGATCTCCCACTGGCGCACGATCGTCTCCGAGGGGTCCGCGTCCCGGAGCTCGGCGAGCGTCGCGGCGTCCGCCGCCTCGCGGTCCGACAGCGCGGCGAACAGCGGGAGCTCGCGGAGCGCGCGCCCGTCCGGCCGCGGGCCGGCGGCGAGCGCGGGCAGGGTGGCCGGCCACGTCTGACCGGCCTCGGCGTGCAGCGGATACTCGGGCGCGGCGTGAGGCGCGCGCCCGACGTCGAACGTCTCGAGGAAGTCGAGCGTGCGCTCCACGTCCTCCGCGCGCGTCGTGTGGTTGAGGACGCACATGCGGATCGCGTACCGGCCGCGCAGCCGCGTGGAGGTCACGAGCGCGAAGCCGGTCGCCTCGAGCGCGGCCACGAGCCGGGCGTTGACCGCCTCGTCCGCGCGGCGGCGGAAGCAGACGATCCCCAGCGACGGCGGCGCCATCAGCTCGAGCGTCTCGCTGCGCTCGATCCGCGCGGCGGCGGCGCCAGCGAGGTCGAGCGCCCCGTCAATCGCCTCGCGGAACGCGCGCAGGCCGAGCGCGCGGATCGAGAGCCAGAGCTTGAACGCGCGCGCGGCGCGCGTGAGCTGCAGGCCGTGGTCGGCGAAGTTGACCTCGCCCGCCAGCGCCCGCGCGTCGCGGAGATAGTCGGGCGTCATCGCGAAGGCGGCCGGCAGCGCGCGCCCGTCGCGCACGAGCACGCAGCCGCACTCGTACGGCTGGTAGAGCCACTTGTGCGGGTCGAGCGTGATCGAGTCGGCGAGCGACATCCCGTCGAGCGCCGCGCTGCCGCGCCCGGTGAGCGCGGCGAAGCCGCCGTACGCCGCGTCGACGTGCATCCACACGCCGCGCTCGTGGCAGATCTCGGCGATGTCGCGCAGGGGGTCGACCGCCCCCGTGCTCGTGGCGCCGCCGTTCGCGCTCACGAAGAGCGGGTAGCGCCCCGCGCGGGCGTCGGCGTCGAGCGCGGCCTCGAGCATCCGGGGGACCATCCGGAAGCTCGCGTCGACCGGGAGCACGCGCATCTGGTCGGGCCGGAAGCCCAGCACGCGCGCGGCGCGCGGCATCGATGAGTGCGCCTGGTCGGCGACGTACGCGACGACCTCGTCGCACATGGCCCCGACGGTCTGCTCGCGGGCGCAGGCCAGCGCGGTCATGTTGGCCACCGAGCCGCCGCTCACGAGGATCCCGCCGGCCTCGGGCGGGAGGCCGGCCCAGTCCTTGAACCAGTCGAGCACCTCGACCTCGACCTGGCTCGGGCCGGCGCCGACCATCCACGCGCCGGCGTGCACGTTGAGCGCGCTGGCGATCAGGTCGCCGAGCGCGCCCGGCCACGTCCCCGACGACGGCACGAAGCCGAAGAACCCGGGATGGAACGACCGGGCCATGAACGGCAGGACGTCCTCGCGGAGGCGCTCGAGCTGGCGTTCGAAGCCCTCCGGGTCCTCGGGCGGCGGGCCGCCGAGCCGGCGGGTGAGCTCCTCGGGCGTGGCCCGGCGGATCACCGGCGCGTCGCGGTCTGCCAGCTCGCTGACGAGCATGTCGATCGTGCGGTAGCCGATGCGGCGCATCTCCTCGGGATCCATGGAGAGGCTCATGCGACCGGGACCGGGGACGGGGGCAGGGTCGAGCGGGTGTCCGCGTCGAGGCGCTGCTCGGCGAGGGCGAGGGCGAGCGTGCCGTCGGCGGCCTCTCCGGGCACCAGCACAGCGCCGTAGCGGACGGTGAGCGGCACGTCCGTGCCCTCCGAGAACGCCTCGAGCGTCGCGTCGATCAGCTCGTGCGCGCCGCCCCAGCGCTCGACGGGCGCGAGCACGAGGAAGTCGCCCTCCTCGTCGCGGTACAGCGCCGCGCCGCGCCCGATCCGCTCCCCGAGCCGCTCGCTCAGGCTCACGAGCAGCGCGTCGCGGCGGGCGCGCCCGCGCCCGCTGGCCAGCGAGCGCGGCTCGGCGACCTCGCACATGAGCAGCAGCGACTCGGGCGCGCGCCCGCGCACGCACGCCTGGAGGTCGCAGGCCAGCGCGTAGCGGTTGCCGAGGCCGGTCAGCGGGTCGCGCGAGCGCGCCCGCCGGTAGCTGCGCGGCGTGTCGGCGAGCTTCACCAGCAGCAGCGTCTGGGCGATGATGATGAACGTGCGGGCCGCCGCGTAGCGGCCGGGGAAGGCGCCGAGCAGCGCCCCGACCTGGATCACGATCGAGACCACCGAGACGACCTCGGGGAGGATCGCGGTCCGCCAGTCGTCCTTCTCGACGGGCTTCACGTACGCCGGCGGCATCCAGGCCGCGTAGGCGATGAACAGGTGCGCGGCCGGCCATCCGGCCTCGACGAACGAGGCGGCGGAGTAGCCCGGCCCGATCGACTGCAGGGCCCGGATCGCGTCGCAGGCGCTGAACAGCAGGAGCCCGGCGCCGAGGATGATCCACGCGCGGCCGGGACGGAAGCCGCTGAGCGTGAGCGCGGCGATCAGCGTGCTCATCAGGACCGTGTCGCCGATCGGGTAGACGAGCGAGAAGGCGATCGTCACGTCGTCGGCGTCCGCGACCTCCTCGAGCGTGGGGTAGAAGAGCAGGATCAGGCCGAAGGCGGCGACGACCAGGGCCGCCTGGCCGCTCTCGATCAGCCGGCCCTTGTCGGCGGCCAGGAAGCGCGCGCGGGCGAGCAGCACCAGCCCGGCCGCGCCGAAGGCCAGGAACGACAGCCAGAACGGGTCGGCGACGCTCGGCACCGGCGGCATCCCCGGGCTGTAGAGGACGGCGTAGATCGTGTCGCCGGCCGCGGAGCCGGCCAGCGCGAGGCCGATCAGCAGCCACGGCGCGCGCTCGCCGCTGAAGCACGCCACGCGCGCGAGGCACAGCAGCGCGCCGGCCCACATCACCGCGTCGAGCGCCAGGTTGACCGCGCGGTCGAGCTCCGGGCCGGCGTCCGGGACGAGCTTGAGCGCCGCGAGCACGGCGAGCAGGACGCCCGCGCCCGCGAACGGCCACAGCGGGGGGCAGCTAGTCGGGGCCGTGCCCCGCATCGCCCGGAGGCCTTCCGTTGCCCAGCCGCGCCGGCAGCAGGTCGTCGACCAGCTCCTCGATGCCGTCGGCCACGCGGCCGGCGCCGCCCGCGCGCGCCTGGTCCTGCAGCCGCCGCAGCTCGCTCACCAGGGCCACGCGCTCGGTCGCCGTCGCCTCGGCGGATCGCGCGGCGGCCACCTCCTGCTGCGCCGATTGCACCTGGCGCGGGTCGGTGCGCACGAGCGTCTCCACGGTGGAGACGAGCCGCTCGAGCACGCGGTAGAGCACGGCCGCCGAGAACCCGCCGAGCAGGGCGAGCACCGGCCGCGTGACGGCGCCGCCCGACTCCCCCTCGACGCCGAGCGGCACGAGCGCGGGCAGCAGCAGGCCCGCCATCAACCCGAGGATGAACCGCAGCCAGTAGGTCGACTCGTACTTCGGGTCGTAGATCCCGTCCTTGATGTAGCGCTGCGCCGTGAACAGCGCGGAGAACGCCGCGCCCAGCCCGCCGGCGACGAGGTAGAACAGCCCGTTGATGAGCACGGGCTCGCCCGCATCGTGAAAGAAGTCGCCGCTCGTCTCATTGACCTCCTGCGAGCTGGCCAGCAGGAGGAAGAGGACGAGCAGGACGATCACGACGACGAGCATCTGCCGCACGAGCCGGACGGGTCCGAGCATGGACAGCGCCGAGCGGCGCCCCTCGGCGATCACGAGGATGGTGCGCGGGGTGGCGGGCGCGACCAGGCGCACCAGCTCGTTGTGCGCGCGCGTGAGCTGCCGGACGTCGACCGGCGGGGCGTCGGGGAGGCCCGCGCGGTGGATCGTGTGGGCGACCGGCTCAGGGACGACGAGGCCCGAGGCGAGGGCGTAGCGGACCATCGCCTCCGACGCGCGGAGCAGCTGCTCGTCCACCGTCGGGATGGGGGGCGTCACGGCATGACCTCGCCTCTCGGACGCTAACTCGCCATCCCTTCATAGGTCAAGTGATCCTTAATGCTCAAGAATCATTGACAAGAACCTCGGGCCGTGGTTAGGGTCGGCTGGAAGCCTCGATGCCGCGCCGCCGGGCGCGCATCCGAAGAGAGGGGACCCCATGTCGCGGCTGATGCTGTCGGCGGTGCTGTGCGCTGCGCTCGTGCTCCTGGCCACGGAGACGGCCCGGGCCGCGCCCTGCGGCATCACGGGGGCGACGATCCGCGACGGCTCGCCGTACAAGGCCGACCCGCCCGGCGGCGATCTCCTCGCGGAGCGCACGGCGCGCCGGGGGACGACGAAGAACGTCGGCCAGGAGGTCAGGCTCACGGCCGACCACGCCGGCGTCCCTGTCGGCGCACTGACATACCGCTGGTTCGTCGACGGCGAGGTGATCGACGACTACCGGGAGTCACCGGCCGAGCAGCCCGAGGGGACCCCGCAGCCGTTCTCGCTCACCGATCGCGCGGAGGTCACCGAGGGCGTCCGGACCGGCGCCGTCTTCACCGACCGCACGATCACCTTCTACTGGCGCATGCTGGGCATCGCCCTCCCGGACGACGCGACCGTCACGGTCGACGTCAGCGAGGCGGGCGCCGACGTGACGCCGTGCGCGACGGCGACCGTCACCTACACCGTCGAGCGCGACCAGGACGACGCCGAGAACCAGCCCGAGGACTACTACGTCGAGGTCAACCACGCGCGGCGCGTGGGCGACGAGCACGCGGCCTGGCACGGGAGCCACCGGCGCAGCCCCGCCGTCTACCACCACGGGGCGATGTTCGCCGACTTCCACAGCATCTTCCTCGCCAACTACGCGGCCTTCCGGAGCACGTTCGGCTATCCGGCGACCGGGCTCTACATCCCGAACCTCGCCCTGCCGGCCACGGAGAACGGCTACACGATGGCGCACACCCGGCGCTTCGGCGGCGTCGGGACGCGGATACGCCCGCTGTGGACGACGCGCGTGGGCGGGCCGCCGCCCCGGGTCAAGGGCGCCGTCCTCTGCCCGGGCGATCGGGGCGCGCAGCGGAGCGCCTCCGACTTCCGAGGCGACCTCTCGCTGTTCGGCTGCGCGGTCGAGAACGAGTGGCACAACCCGATCCACGGCAACATCGGCGGCGCCGACGGCGACATGTCGAGCCCGCTGACCGCTCCGCAGGACCCGATCTTCTGGCGCTGGCACGGCTTCGTCGACAACGTCTTCGAGGGCTTCAAGGCGCTGTCCGCGCGGGTCGGCCACGGCCACGGGCATGCCCGCGTCGCGCAGGCCGGGGCGCGCAGCCGCTGCCGGGGGCTGCGGCCGACGATCGTCGGCACCGCGGGTCGCGACGTCCTGCGCGGCACGCGCGGCCGCGACGTGATCCTCGCGCGCGGCGGCGACGACGTCGTCCGCGGCCGCGGCGGCGACGACGCCGTCTGCGGCGGCCCGGGCCGCGACCGCCTGAACGGCGGCGGCGGCTTCGACGTGATCGCCGGCGGCGGCGGGAACGACCGGTTGAGCGGCGGCGGCGGCGACGACCAGCTCACCGGCGCGGCCGGCCGCGACCGCGTGCGCGGCGGCCCCGGCTCGGATCAGCTCTACGGCGGCGCCGGCGACGACGAGATCGACGGCGGCGCCGGCAGCGAGTGGGTCGTCCAGGGCGACGGCGGCGACGACCGGCTCAGCGGCGGGAGCGGCACGGACGTGCTCTACGGCGGCGGCGGCCGCGACCGGCTCTCCGGCGGCGGGCACGCCGACGTGCTCGACGGCGGCGGGGGCGACGACGTGCTCCGCGGCGGCGGCGGCGATGACGCGGCGGTCTACTTCGCCTCGCCGCGCGGCGTCGACGTCAACCTCGGGACGGGCCGCGCCAGCGGCAACGGGGCCGACCGCCTCGACGGCCTCGAGCGGGTCGACGGCAGCCCGTTCGCCGACGAGCTGACCGGCGGCGGCGGCGACGAGATGCTCAACGGCCACGACGGCGGCGACGAGCTGTCCGGCGGCGGCGGCGAGGACGTCATCTCAGGCGGCGACGGCGACGACGACGCCAGGGCCGGCGGGGGCGAGGACCTGTGCCTGGGTGAGGAGACGGCCGCCGGGTGTGAGGACTGACGGCCGTGGCGAACAGCCCGGTGATCGGCATCGTGATCGTGCTGGGGAGCACGGCGCTCGCGATCGCCGGGCTGTTCGCCTTCCTGCGCTGGTTCCCGCAGCTGGCGACCAACGAGGACGAGGGGCCCAAGGGCGTCTTCTTCAGCATGGTCGGCGTCCTCTACGCCGTCCTGCTGGCCTTCGTGGTGGTCATCGTGTGGTCGGACTTCGTCGACGCCGGCCACACGAGCCAGACCGAGGTCACGCGGCTGTCGAACCTGGCGCGCGACGCCGGCGGCTTCCCGCCCGACGTGCGCGACGACATGCGCGAGCGGCTCGTGGCCTACGCCGAGGCGGTCGCCGGCCCGGAGTGGGAGTCCATGGGCGGCGGCGACGCGAGCCCGGTGGCGGCCGAGGCCTACGAGGCGGTCTGGGCCGAGTACTACGCCTTCGAGCCCGCGACCGACGAGCAGGCGACGTTCTTCGGCGAGTCGCTCGGGCGGCTCAACGAGCTGGGCGAGAACCGCCGCCTGCGGCTGCTCCAGAGCCGCGCGACGGTTCCCGCGCCGATGTGGCTGCTCCTGATCGCGGGCTTCGTGATCACGGTGGGGTGGACCTACCTCTTCGGTACCGGGAGGCTTGCCACCCACGTGATCGCGGCGGGGTCGATCGCCTGCCTGACCGGGTTCGTGCTGTACCTCATCTACGCGCTGCAGCACCCGTTCGCGGGCAGCGTGCGGATCTCACCCGAGCCCTTCATCGAGTTCGCGCGGCAGTGGGCCGCGTAGGGGCCTACTCGAACTCGCGGAGGTAGCGCTCGAACTGGCGGAGGTGGCCCTCCTCGTCGCGCAGGATGTCGATGACCATGTCCTGCGTGGCCCAGTCGACGCCGTCGCAGGCCTCGATCAGCTTCGTGTAGTGGGCGATCGCGCCGGCCTCGGCCTCGATCACGCCGCGGATCACGGAAGCCACGTCGGTGGCGTCGGCGGGCGGCTGGAGGTAGGACTGCTCGGCCGTGAAGTCCATCGTGCCGGGAGGCGTGCCGTAGAGCTCCTTGATGCGCGCGGCGAACTTGCGCGCGTGGCCGAGCTCCTCGTCGACGTCGGCCGCGAGCGACTCGGCGACCTCCTCGGCGCGGATGCCGTCCAGCGTCGCCGAGTTGGCGACGTACGACATGACGGTCTCCATCTCCATCCAGTAGGCGCGCTCGAGCAGCGCGAGGATCTCGGCTCGCTTCTCAGCATGGGCCGGGGAGAGGATCCCGGCCGTCGCGTGGGTCTCGGTGGTAGGCATGAGCGCGACAATAGCAAAGGATTCAAAATAGCTTCCCGTTTAGGCGAACCTAACGCTTGCGCTAAGCTGAAGGGCATGCAGGCAGCCATGGAGACCAGCCTCGCCGCCGCCCTGCGGGACCGCGGGCAGCGCGTGACGCCGCAGCGCCTGATGGTCGCGCGCGCGGTCAGCGAGCTCGACCGCCACGTCACCGCGGAGGTCGTGTTCGACGAGGTGAGCCGGCGGATGCCGGGCGTGTCCCTGCCGACCGTGTACGCGACGCTCGACCTGCTCGAGTCGATCGGGCTGATCCATCGCGTGGCCACCGAGCGCGGCGCCGTGATCTACGACCCGCGCACCGACGAGCACCACCATCTGGCGTGCCGCGCCTGCGGCCGGATCGCCGACGTCGAGGCGCCGGTGGAGGCCGCGGCGCTGCTGAGCGCCGCCCGCAGCGCGGGCTTCGCTCCCGACCACGCGCAGGTCGTGGTCCGCGGGCTCTGCGCCGACTGCAGCTAGTACCGGTCGGCCGCGCGCTCGTCCGCCTCGACGGCGGTGCGGGCCTCCCAGGCGGCGAAGCGGCCCTCGGCGGTGGCGAGCCACGCCTCCAGGTCGCGCTCGAAGCGCTTGAACGCCCGGGCGCGCGCTCCGACCTGCGGGAAGTCCTCGAGCTCCTCCTGCGGCATCACGAACATCTTAGGGCAGCCTAACAAACTGACGCGCCAGCGGGCTTCGAGGAGTTGCTGCCCTCGTACTAGGCGTTCCCTAACACGAACTGTAGATCGCGCCGCCGAGGCCCGCCCGGGCGATCATCAGCGGGCTCGACCAGCGCGTGACCCCCAGCAGGCCGCCCTCGCCGCGGAGCAGGCGGCGGCCGATGTAGCCGCGCCGCCCGGCGGGGCGCGACGCGATCCACGCCGCCTGGTCCTCGACGCGCTCGATCAGCAGCACGCCGCCCTCGACGTCGAAGCGGCCGTCCTCGGCGACGATCTCATGGCGGTCGCCGGCGCCGAGCGCCACGTAGCGCGGCTGCACGTCGTCGCGCAGCGCGCGGTGCAGCACGCCCTCGGCGTCGCGCTCCCAGGCGGCGAGGAACGCCGCGTCCGCATCGGGCGGCACGTCGAAGAAGGCGATGCGGGTCGGTCTGGGCGACGCGGTACCGTCGGCCGTCATGCCGCCAAGTGTCGGTGATGTCGCCCGCCGGAGCCGCGTCGTGCGGCTCGAGGACATCGCGCTCTTCACCGAGCTGACGGGCGACCGCAACCCGCTGCACTACGACGAGGAGGCCGCCGCGCGCTCGCGCTTCGGCGGGCTGATCGTGCAGGGCGGCGTGACCTCCGGGCTGCTCAACGCGGTCGTGGCCGAGGACCTGCCCGGTCCCGGCAGCGTCTTCCTGCACGTGGACTGGAGCTTCAAGGCGCCGGTCAGGCCGGGCGACGAGATCACGGCCGAGGTCGAGGCGCTCGAGGTGCGCGAGGACAAGCCGCTCACGAAGCTGCGGACCACGATCACCGACCAGGACGGCACGGTCGTCCTGGACGGGACCGCGCTGGTCTGGACCGAGCCGCTGTGAGGCGGCTGCTCCTCCTCGCCCTCGCGATCGTGTGCGCGGGGGCGGCGCTGCCGGTCGCCCGCGACGAGATCGAGAGCCGCGGCCCCGGGGACCTGATCGAGGGCAGGATCGTCGAGGCGGTCGACGGCGACACGGTGAAGGTCGTCGCCTCCGGCGGCCGCCGCTACTCGGTGCGCCTGATCGGGATCGACACGCCCGAGACCCGGCGGCCCGGCGTCGGCATCGAGTGCGGCGGGCCGCAGGCGTCCGCGCACATGAAGGCGCTCGCGCCGCCCGGCACGCGGGTGCGGCTGCGCACCGACCCCACGCAGGACACGTACGACCGCTACGAGCGCCTGCTCGCCTACGTCACCACGCGCGACGGGACGAGCCTGCAGGCGCGGATGCTGGCGGCCGGCTGGGCGACCACCTACGTCTACGACGACGAGCCGTTCCAGCGCGTCGAGCGCTACCGCGCGGCCGAGCGGCGGGCGCGCGCGGCCGGGCGCGGCGTCCACGGGCTATGCGGAGGCGACTTCCACTTGCGTTGACGAGTCCGGAAGGAAGAGAATCGGCCATCCATCGGAGGAGGGGTTCATGCGTGCTGCCGGCCTCGTCGTCGCGCTGCTGATCCCGCTGGGGGCCGCGTCGCCGGCCTCGGGTCACGGGAAGACGGAGCCGCCCAAGCGGGTGCTGATCCTCGTGGTCGACCAGTTCCGTCCCGACTCCGTGGACAAGTTCGACATGCGCAACGTGCGCGCGCTGATGCGCGACGGCGTGAACTTCGGCAACGCCTACCTCGGGCACATGGCGTCCGAGACGGTGATCACCCACAACGTGATCACCAGCGGCCAGCTCCCGAAGGACATGGGCTGGGCGGATGAGGCGTTCCGCGACACCGAGGACGTGCTCGGCGGCGGCGCCGGCTCGATGTGGACCTCCGGCTCGCTCTCGCGCGACCAGTTCAACACACGCTTATCGCCCACGAGGGCTACTGGAAGCTCGCCGACTACCTGAAGGCGGCCACCCGGGCACGAAGTTCATCGCCGCGGGGCAGAAGAACTACGCCGTCTACTCCGCGAACGGGCCGACCGGCGACATCTCGGTCACCTTCTCGAGCCGCAACTTCGACTGCGACGGCGACGGCGCCAACAACTGGCGCGGGCCGACCGGCTTCAACGTGCCGGCGTACCTCGCCGCGCCGTCCTGCGGGCGCTACTACGTCGACTCGGCGACCTCGCTCACGTACGGCATCATTGGCGCCCCTGTTCGCCACCAACAACGTGCGCTTCTCCTTCCAGGACTCGGCGATCCGGACCTGGCTCACCGACACCTCGACGACGGCCAAGCGGCACGCCGCGCGGGTCGTGGCCGACCTGCCCGACGTCATCGCCAGCTACCGCCTGGACGGCGACCGCTACCGGCTCGAGAAGGCCAACCTGGGCCGGATGACGCTGAGCGAGGGGATCTACTGGGCGGTGCGCGGCCAGGAGATCGTCGACTCGATGGCCGCGCCGTACTCGGCGGACGTGGTCGGCCTGCTCAAAGGACGACGCCAGCTACGGCGTGGCCGGCGATCACGGCGGCGCGCAGCGGGCGGTGCAGGAGATCCCGATCGTGTTCGCGGGCGCCGGCGTCGGCTCGCGCGACTCGGCCTATCCGCTGCGGTCGGTCGACATCCTGCCGACGGTCCTGCGCGAGCTGAAGCTCCGCGGCCGGTCGGAGCTCGACGGCCGGGCGATCGCCCTGCCGTGAGGTGGCGCGCGTCGGGGGGAGCGGCGGGCGCCGCTCCCCCCGGAGGCGTCTAGCGGGCCCGGAAGCTGAGCTTCGAGCCGCCGAGCACCACGGTGTAGCTGCCGCGCCTGATCGCGCGGAAGGAGACCTTGCCGCGCGTGACCCTGGCGGTCGCGACGGTGCGGCCCGCGCGCACCAGGCGCGCCTTCCCGCTGCGGGACTTGTTCTCGTACTTGACCGTGCAGGTGATCCGGTTGTTCCGGGTCTCCTGGCAGGTCACCTTCGCGTCGCGGCCGTCACGGCCGTCCCGTCCGTCGCGGCCGTTGAGGCCGTTGGCGCCCGGGGCGCCCGCGGCGCCGGGAGCGCCGTTCGTCCCCGACGGGCCGGCCGGACCGGCGGGGCCCGACGGACCGGGCGAGCTGCCGGGGCTGCCCACCTTGCTCGGCGTCTTGCCGTTGAGCACGGCGAAGATGTCCGTCTGGTCGATGGTGCCCTGGATGTTGGCCGCCTGCGGGCCGGTCGCCCAGACCGGGACCGTCGCGCCCGTGTGGTGCTGCGAGCCGCCGGTGGTGGCGCCCGCGCCCGTGTCCGCGGTCCCGTAGGAGACGCGGATCGGGGAGGCGTCCACCGTCTGCACCGTCGCGAAGCTCGTGCCGGTGGCCGGTACCGACGTCGCGTACGTCATCTGCGACGTGTGCGAGTGGTCGGCGGTGACGATGACGAGCGTGTCGGGGTTGTCGCGCTGGTAGTCGAGCGCGATGCCGACGGCCTCGTCGAAGCCGAGCAGCTCGCCGATCTGGCCGCAGACGTCGGCGGCGTGGTCGCGCTTGTCGATCGACGCGCCCTCGACCTGGAGCGTGAAGCCGTCCTCGTCCTGCTCGAGCAGCTCGATCGCCTTCGCCGTCATCTCGGCCAGCGTCGGCTCGTTGCCGCGCGCCTGCGGCAGGCAGCGCGTCGTCTCGCTGCCGCCCTGGACCTGGACGTCACGGCCGGGGTTGGCCGCGTAGTAGGCCGCGGTGCGGGCGTAGAGCGGCGCGAACTCGGTCGTCATGTTCGAGTTGTTGAACAGCCCGAGGACCTTGTTGCGCACGCCGCCGGTCTCGAGCTCGTCGAGCGCCGCGAGCTGCGCCTTGGTGGTGATGTGCGTGTAGCCGTTGTCCTCGGCGTAGTCGACGACCGTGTCGGTGCCGCCGGCGGTCAGCGTCTGGTTGTACCGCCCGCCGCCGCCCCCGAGGTAGAGGTCGAAGCCCTCGTCGACCTGCTGCTCGGCGATCGAGCCGAGGCCTGGCGGGTTGGCCGTCTTCGTCTCGGTGAGGCAGCTCGTCCGCGCGTCGGCCGGGCCCTGGCAGCCGCGCTGGGAGATGTGCGAGCTCGGGGCGGCGGGCGTCGCGTCGGTGATCTCCGCCGTCGAGACGTTGCCGGTCGCCTTGCCGCGATCGCGGGCGATCTCCATGTACGTCCGGTAGCCGGCGTTGGAGCCGGGCACGTTGTCGGCCGAGGACGGGCCCTGCGACAGGCGGCCGTCCTGGGTGCGCTTGCCGGTCGACCACGCGGTGGCGGTCGGGGCGGAGTCGCCGACGTAGTTGGGCAGGTAGTTGGGCCCGGGGCCCGGGCGCAGCACGTAGTGGATCGAGCTGCCGCGGAACGCCAGCCGGTCCATGTTCAGGCGCCCGGCGGCGCCCTTGCCGTAGTAGCGACCGAGCGTGACCTCGGAGTCGCCCATGCCGTCACCCACCAGCAGGATCACGTTCTTGGGGCGCTCGGGGTCGATCTTCCCGGCCAGCGTGGCCGAGTAGTCGTCGTCCCCCGCCGCTCCGACGGCGACCGCCGCCCCGGCCAGTGCGATGGCCACCCCCGAGAGACCGGCGAAGGCCCTTCGACGGCTCGTCCTCATCTGCGACTCCTCGATCCGTGGTTGTCGGATCGCACCCTTCCGGCCGCCGGGCGCGCTCGTGTGAAAGTTCTGTCAGCGCCAGGCGAGCGCCCGCAGGGAGCGGCCGCCGGCCAGGAGGTCGAGCAGCCGGGCCGGGTCGATCGCGTCGGCGGCCACCGTCCCGGCGACGATCTCGCGCTCGCCGATCTCCCGCTCGCCGACGACGGTGCCCGGCTCGGGGAACGCCTCTCCGAGGGCGCGCTCCATGGCGTGGATCTCGCGGACGAGCCGCGGCGCGCCGCAGATCCGGAGCTGGATGCCGGCCGGGGCGTCGCCGCTCTCGGCGAGCCCGGCGCCGAGCGCGGCGTCGTCGCCCATCGTCTCCGGCCCGAGGATCGTCTGCGCCAGCGTCTCGCCCAGGCACGACTGGACCGCGCTCTGCGCCGAGGGCGTGATCGCGCTGGTCTGCGGCGGCGTGGCCGGCGGGACGGCGAGGTCGTCGCCGACGCGCACGGCGGTCGCCTGGTCCGCGACGGGCCGCCCGAGCAGGCGGGTCGCGATGCGGTCGAGCGGGAGGTCGGTGGCCGCCAGCGCGTCGAAGTTGACGAAGGCGAGCCGCCGCTGGGCGTCGGGGCTGTCGGGCACCTGGGCGAGCGTCCCGGCGGTCACCGGGGCGGGCGCCTGTTCGCGGGCGCCGGTCAGCGTGTCGCGCGGCTCGGGCAGGGTCTGAGGGTCATCGTCGCCGCCGCAGCCCGCCAGGGCGGTCAGCGCCAAGGTGAGGGCGAGGATACGGCGCATCGCCCGGCAGCCTGCCTTCGCTGACGCGCCAGGACGTGAAAGTCATGTGAAGCTCAAGGTGCGCGACCCGCCGCCGATTGCCCGGGGGATGCCCTTCACGCGCACCGCCCTCGCCGCCCTCGCCGTCACGCTGGCCGCCGCTCCGGCCGCCGCCGCCGCCGAGCCGGTGATGTCCACGAGCGTGACCGTCACGGTCGGCTCGACGGTGACGGCGCCCGATCCCGTGGCGACAGCGGCCTGCGAGCTCTCGATGGCGCCGGGGCGCGCCCAGCGCGTCCGCCGCTTCACCGGCCGGCTGCTCTGCGACGGCCGGCCCGCCGCGGGCGCGATCGTCACCGGCGGCGACACGCCGGTCGCGGTGCGCGCCGACGGCAGGATCGTCGCCCGCGCGACCGTCCGGCGCTCGCGTGTCGTCACCTTCACCGCCGCGGGCCTGACGGTCCGCATCCCGGTCCGCGCCGCGCGCTGACCACCCCGTCGCGGCCGGCAGCCCACGCCTCCCTCGCCCACGGTGACGTGGTGCCGGCGGCCGCACCCGGCCGCCGGCACCGTGTCGTGGGAGCGCTACCTCAGCCGCTGGACCGCGCTGAATCACCGACGGTCGCTCGCGGCGTGCGCCGCGCTGATCGCGGCGCTCGCCGGCTGACGGCCGGCCACAGCCGGTCGCCGAGCAGGGTGAGCGCTGCCGGCGCCATGAACATCCGGACGAGCGTGACGTCGACGAGCACGGCGGTGGCGAGGCCGACGCCGGTCATCTTGATCACCGGGTCGGGGTCGGTCGCGAAGCCGAGGAAGACGGCGATCATGATCCCGCCCGCCGCCGTGATGATCTTGCGCGTCCCGGACGCCGCGGCGGCGATCGCCTCGCGGTGGTCGGCGTGCCGGCTCCACTCCTCGCGCACCCGCGAGAGCAGGAACACGTTGTAGTCCGTCGACAGCCCGAAGAGGATGGCGAACATGAACAGCGGCACGTAGGGGATGACGGGGAGCTGCTCGACGCCGAGCAGCGACGCTCCGGCCTCGGTCTGGAACGCGAGGGCGACGACGCCGTACGCGGCCGCGATCGAGAGCAGGTTGAACACCGCCGAGAGCAGCGAGATCCGCCACGAGCGGAAGGCGAGCAGCAGCAGGAGCAGCGACAGGCCGACCACGGCGGCGGCGAACAGCGGGATCCGCGACGCGATCCGCTCCGCCTCGTCGCCGAAGCGCGCGGTGCGGCCGCCGACGTAGGCCTGTGCCCCGCTCTGGGGGATGGCGTCCGCGCGGAGGCGGTCGACCAGCGCCCGGGTGGCGTCGTCCTGCGGGCCGCGGCGCGGCGTGACGGTGATGACCGCGGCGTCGCCGGCCTCGTTGACGACGGGCTCGCTCGCGCTCGCCACCTCGGGGTCGGCGGCGATCGCCGTGGAGAGGCGGTCCAGCGTCTTCGGCGAGGCGTCGGAGACCGCGACCACGAGGGGACCGTTCACGCCGGGGCCGAAGCCCTCGGCGAGCCGGTCGTAGGCCTGGCGCTGGGTGGCCTCGGGGGGCAGGTTGCGGTCGTCGGGCTGGCCGAGCTCGAGGCCGGCGGCGGGCGCGGCCAGCGCGAGGGTGACGAGTCCGGCCGCGACGAGCGCGAGGCGCGGGCGGCGCGTCGCCCACGGCGCGCGGCCGGGGCGGGCGGGCTCCGCGGGCGGCGCGGCGGCACGCCGCTCGCGGCGCGGCAGCATGCGCTTCCCCGCGCTGCCGAAGCGGGCGGGCATCAGCACGACGCACGTCACGGCGCAGGCCAGGACGACCAGCCCGGCGGCCACGCCCGTGCGGCCGACGAACGGGATGCCGGTGACGAGCAGGCCCGAGATGGAGACGAGGACGATCCCCGCGGCGGTCAGCGCCGAGTGGCCGGCCGTGGCGTTGGCGCGCCGCGCGGCCTCCACCGGGTCGTGACCGGCGCGCAGCTCCTCCTGCTGGCGGGCGGCGAGCAGCAGCGCGTAGTCGATCCCCGCGCCGAGGCCGAGCATGCCGGCGAGCGTCGGGGCGAGGCCGGGGACGTCGGTCGCGGCGGCCAGCCACAGCAGCGCGCCGAAGCCGAACCCGATGCCGGCGAGCGCGACGCCGAGCGCGTTGCGCGCCGCCCGCAGGTTGCGGAGCACGAGGACCAGCAGCAGCACGGCGATCAGCAGGCCGGCGACCTCGCCGATCGGGAAGCCGCCGGTCGCGGAGCCGTCGACGACCTCGCCGGCGAGCGCGACCTGCATGCCGTCCCGCTCGAGCGGGGCCGTGGCGCCCTCGAGGCGCTCGAGCGCCGTGCCGCCGAGGTCGGCGGCCGGGCGGTCGTAGTCGACGGTCGCGTACGCGATGCGCCCGTCGCCCGAGACGCGCGGCTCGCCGACGCCGGTCACGTTCGGCTGCTGCTCGATCGCGTCGAGCGCGCCGCCGATCGCGGCGCGGTCGAGCGAGCCGCTGACGACGACGGTGGCCTGCGTGCCGGACTGCGCCGGGAAGCGCTGCTCGAGCAGGTCCTGGGCCTTCTGGGACTCGATGCCCGGGACGGTGAAGTCGTCCTTGAACGAGCCGCCGAGGCTGACGGCGCCGCCCACGAAGGCGAGGAGGGTGAGGAGGACGGCGAGCGTCGTGGCCCGTGGGCGGCGAGCGGTCGCGGTCGCGATGCGGGAGAGGAGGGAGGACATGTCCGGGACCATAAACATACTCAGTCTAAAAATCAACTGCATCTGAATTTGGACGGAGTGTTAGAGTTCCCGGCCCGATGACCGGACTGCGCGAACGCAAGAAGCAGGCGACCCGGCTGGCGATCCGCGACGCCGGCATGCGGCTGTTCGCCGAGTGCGGCTTCGCCAAGACGACGATGGATCAGATCGCCGAGGCGGCCGACGTCTCGCGCGCCACGGTCTTCACCTACTTCCCGACCAAGGAGGAGATCGTCTTCGGCGACGCCGGCCTGGCGGTCGAGGCGCTCGGCGGCGCGCTCGCGGGCGGCGCCGAGGCCGGGACCATCGCGACGGTGCGCGCGTGGCTGGGGCAGCTCGGGGGCTGGATCGAGCCCGAGCTGGTGCTGCAGCTGCGGCTCGCGCGCGAGGTGCCCGACGTCGGCGCCCGGCGGCTCGCGCTCTACGGCGCGATCGAGGGCGTGGTCGCCGACGCCCTGGAGTCCGAGCTCGGCGAGCGCGTGCCCGCGCAGCTCGCCGCCGCCGCGCTCCTGGCCGGCATGCGCATCACCGAGGAGACCGCGGTCGCGCGCATGGAGCGCAGCGAGCGCGCGCTCACTCCGGCGGAGACGGACGCGCTCCTGGACGACGCCGTGCGCTTCGCCGAAGCCGGGATCGCCGCGCTGCGCGCAGGCTGATCACCGCGATCACGCCGAGCACGGCCACGAGCCCCGCGCGGGTCGCCGTCTGGCCGGCGCTCGTGAACGACTCCGAGAACACGTAGCCGAGGACGACGAACGTGGTCGTCCACACCAGGGCGCTCGCCGCGCTCGCGGGCAGCAGGCGCCGAGCCGTCGTGCCGGACGTGCCGGCCACGAACGGCACGGTGGCGCGCAGGAAGCCGGTGAAGCGGCCGAGCGCCACGGCCCGGCTGCCGTGGCGGGCGAAGAACGCGTCGATCCGCGCCAGCCGCTCGCCGTCGATGCGCACCCGCGGCCCGTGGCGCTCGAGGAACGGCCGCCCGAGCCGGCGGCCGAGCCGCAGGCTCGTCATGTCGCCGGCGACCGCCGCCGAGCACGCGAGCGCGATCACCAGCGGCAGCGAGGCGTCGCCGCGCTCGGCGGCCACGCCGCCGACGAGCAGCGCCAGCTCGCCGTGGATGACGAACCCGACGAGCGCGGTCGTCTCGAGGAAGATGAGCAGCCCCACGGCGAGGTAGATCCAGGCGCCGATCGAGTCGGTGGCGTCGGTGACCTCGCCCGCGAGGTCGGGGACCTCGACGACGCCCGTCCCGATCGCGACCGCGAGCACGACCATGACGATCGCGAGCGCGGCGGCGGGCACGTGCGGAGCTTACGGAGCGAGCAGCTGGAGCTGCCGCGCGCGGCTGACCGCGTCGCGCCGGCCGCCCGCGTCGAGCTTGCGGTAGATCGACTTCAGGTGCGTCTTGACCGTGTTCACGGACACGTACAGCTCCGATGCGATCTCCTGGTTGGAGAGCATCGCCGGCAGGTAGCGCAGGACGATGAGCTCGCGGTCGCTGAGCCGGTCCGCGAGCAGCCGCGGCGCCCGGTGGGCGGGTCCGGCGCCGTCGATCGCGTCCAGCAGCTCCTGGGCCAGCGCCCGGTGGGCGGTGCGCGCGAGGTGGCGGCGCAGGACGGGGGAGAGGGCGCGGCCCGGCCGACCGCGGCGAGCAGCACCGCCTCGCGGCCCACCAGCAGGCCGCGCAGCTCGGCGGCGAGCGGCCAGCGGTCCAGCTCCTCGGCGGCCTGCTGCGCGACCCGCAGCGCGCCATCCGGGTCGCCGCGCGCGACGAGCAGCCCGGCACGGTGGTGGGCGAGCATGGCGCGCAGCGGCGGGTCCCCGCTCCCGCGCAGGCAGCGATCCGCCTGCTCGAGCGAGGCCTCGGCGTCGTCGAGGCGGTTCCAGTGCAGCGAGACGGCGGCCAGCGCGACCTGCGCGGCGCCCGCGGGCCACGTCCGCGACCAGCCGCGCTCGGCGGCGAGCTCCAGCGCCTCGGCCGCGGCGCGCTCGCACGCCGCCAGCCGGCCCTGCAGCTCCGCCTGGACCGCGAGCAGCGCGGACGCCATGAGCAGCAGCCAGTCCTCCTGCGCGCGGGCGGCGGCGGTCTCGCCGGCGAGCCTCCCGTGATGGAGGGTGACGGCGGCGCGCATGACCTCGAAGCGGCCGCGGCGCTCGGCGGGCACGCGGGCGGCGCCGTCGCCGGCCAGCGCCAGGTACTGCCCCGCGGCGCCGGTCTCGCCGGCGTCGAGGCGCGCGACGGCATAGGCCAGCGCCTCGCACCTCGGCCAGCTCGCCGGCGAGGCGCAGCCGCTGCAGGCGCAGGGGCGGATCGGCGCGCGTGGCGGCGAGCACGCGCAGGCCGGCGGGCGGATGCCGCAGCAGCCGGTCGAGGTCGGGCATCGCCGCGCTGCCGTTGAGCTCGTGCAGGTCGTCGAGGATCAGCGCGACGGGCCGGTCGTGGCTCTCGATCGCCTCGAGCATGGCCTCGGGCCGCTCGCGCGGATCGACGGCCACGCCGCACTGCTTCAGCGCCTCCAGGACGGACCGCCAGAACGCGCGGCGGTCGCGCAGGCCCGGGTCGAGCGACAGCCAGGCGAGCGGCTCATCCTGCGCGTAGGCCCACGACGCGAGCAGCGCCGTCTTCCCCGATCCCGCGGGGGCGGCCACGAGCGTGAACACGCGGTCGTTGTCCAGCATCGCCGCCAATCGCGGCCGTTCGGCGAGTCCGGCCGGGAGCGGGGGAGCGCGCATCGCCTCCCGGATCCTCCCGCCGCGCCGGTGCGCCTGTCTTCACCGCCAGCCGCCGATTCGACCCCCCTGCCAGCAGGGAGAATCACCGCACATGCGAGCGGTATTCAACAACTCGTCAATGCGAACCTCAACAGGACGTTCTAGGATGGTGCGACATGCGGATCGTGATCACCGGAGCCACGGGAACGATCGGCGCCGCCGTGACGAGCGCCCTGCGCGAGCGCGGCGACGAGCCGGTGGCGCTGACGCGCGACGCGAGCCGCGGCCGCGAGCGCCTCGGCGTCGAGGTCCACGAGTGGGACGCGTCCGGTCCGCCGCCCGCCGAGGCCCTCCGCGGCGCCGGCGCGGTCGTGCACCTGCTCGGCGAGCGGATCGACCAGCGCTGGACCGACGACGCGAAGCGCCGCATCCGCGCCTCGCGCGTCGACAGCACGCGGGCGCTGGTCGCCGGCCTGCGCGCCCTGCCCGAGGCCGACCGCCCGAAGACGCTCGTCTCCCAGTCGGCCGGAGGCTTCTACGGCGCGCGCGGCGACGAGCCGCTCGACGAGGACGCCCCGGCGGGCGACGACTTCCTCGCCGAGGTCGTCGTCGCCTGGGAGCGCGAGGCCCGCGCGGCGGAGGACCTCATGCGCGTGGTCTACCTGCGCACCGGCGTCGTGCTCTCGCCGAGCGGCGGCGCGCTGGCGAAGATGCTCCCGTTCTTCAAGCTCGGCGTCGGCGGCCCGGTCGCCGGCGGCCGGCAGTACGTCGCCTGGGTGCACCTGGACGACGTGGTGGGCGGCATCCTGCGCTGCCTCGACGACGAGCGCGCCGCCGGCCCGGTCAACCTCGTGGCGCCCGACGCGGTGACCAACGCCGAGCTCTCCAAGGCGGTCGGCCGCGTCCTGCACCGCCCCGCGGTCCTGCCCGTCCCCGGCCTCGCGGTGAAGCTCCTCTACGGCGAGATGGCGTTCGTGGTCACCACCGGCCAGCGCATCGTCCCCAGACGCCTGCAGGAGCTCGACCACGAGTTCCGCCACCGCGAGCTCGAGCCGGCGCTGCGCGACGTCCTGGGATGAGGGTCCACCGCCTCGAGCGCGAGCAGCGCGTCGCGCGTCCCGTGCGGGACGTGTTCCGGTTCTTCGCGGAGGCCCGGAACCTCGAGCGGATCACCCCGCCGTGGCTGGGCTTCGAGGTCCTCGGCACCCGGCCGGGCGGCATGGGCGCCGGCACGATGATCGAGTACCGCCTCCGTCTGCACTCGATCCCGCTGCGCTGGACCTCGCGCATCGACGAGTGGAGCGAGGACCGCGGCTTCGTCGACCGCCAGGTGCAGGGCCCGTACCGGCTCTGGCACCACCGCCACGAGTTCGTCGCCGACGGCGAGGGCACGCTGGTCCGCGACACCGTCCGCTACGCGCTGCCGTTCGGCCCCGCGGGCGAGCTCGCGCACGCCGCGTTCGTCCGGCGCGACCTCGAGCGCATCTTCGCCTTCCGCCGGGCCGCCGTGCAGGACGCGCTCGGATGACCGCGATCGTGTGGTTCACGCGCGACCTGCGGGTCCACGACCACCCGGCGCTGCGGCGCGCGCTCTCCGAGCACGACCGCGTCATCCCGCTCTTCTGCTTCGACGACCGCCTGCTCGGAGGCCGGCACGCGTCCGGGCCGCGCACGCAGTTCATGCTCGAGTGCCTGGCCGAGCTCGACGATGCGCTGAAGGAGCGCGGCAGCGGGCTCGTCGTCCGTCACGGCCCGCCGGAGCTGGAGATCGCCGCGCTGGCGCCCGGCGCCGTCTACTGCAGCGCCGACCACACCCCGTATGCGCGCGCCCGCGCGGACCGGGTGCGCGAGCGCGTGACGCTGTGCGAGGAGCCCGGCCTGCACGCCGTCGACGACCTCGGCGACCTGCGCACCGGCAAGGGGACGCCGTACTCGCTCTTCACGCCCTTCCACCGCACCTGGCTCGAGCAGCCTCGGCGACCGGTGCTCCGCGCGCCGCGAGAGCTGCCGCCGTTGCCCTCCGGGCTGCGCAAGGGACGCCTGCCGTCGCTCGACGCGCTCGGCCTGCGCTCCGAGGTGCCCGACCCGCCCCACGGCGGCGAGTCGCACGCCCGCGCGATCGACGCCCGCTCGGACCAGCGCCTCTCGCCGTACATCCACTTCGGCTGCGTCTCGGTGCGCGAGCTCGAGGAGCGCACGACCGACGAGGCGTTCCACCGCCAGCTCGGCTGGCGCGACTTCCACCACCACGTCCTAATGCACAACCCCGCCAACGCGCGGAGCGAGTTCCAGGAGCGCTACCGCGGCATGCGCTGGAGCCGGAGCGAGAAGCACTTCGACGCGTGGCGCGAGGGCCGGACCGGCTTCCCGCTCGTCGACGCCGGCATGCGCCAGCTCCTGCGCGAGGGGTTCATGCACAACCGCGTCCGCCTCGTCGTCGGCTCGTTCCTGACCAAGGACCTCGCGCTCGACTGGCGCTGGGGGGAGCGCCACTTCATGCGCTGGCTGGTCGACGGCGACCAGGCCAACAACAACGGCAACTGGCAGTGGATCGCCTCCGTCGGCACCGACCCGCAGCCGGTCTACCGCCGCATCTACAACCCGGCCCGCCAGCAGGAGCGCCTGGACCCGGACGGCGGGTACGTCCGGCGCTACGTGCCGGAGCTGGCGCGGGTCCCCGACGCGCACCTGGCCGAGCCGTGGGCGATGCCGGAGGAGCTCCAGCGCGAGTGCGGCTGCGTGATCGGCGTCGACTACCCCGAGCCGATCGTCGACCACGCGCAGGCGCGCCGCGAGGCGCTCGAGCGCTACGGCGCCGCGAGGTAGGAGATGCAGCGGTTCATGAGCGCCATCACGCCGGACAGGTCAGCGGGCGGCGGCGGCTGCTCGGAGAGGCGCCGCGCGCGCGTCCGGACCAGCTCCGGCTCGCTGCGCGCCGCGAGCGCGGCGGCGGCGCCGGCGACCAGCCGCACCGCCTCGGGCTCCACGGTCCAGATCGTCTCGAAGCGCCGCTCCGCGTCGGCGACCGAGCGCTCCGCGGTGAGCTCCCAGCCCGCCAGCGCGACCGCGAGCCGCTCGCCCTCGCAGATCAGGACCCACTCGCGGCGCAGCGGCGCGTCGCCCTCCAGGGGCAGCTCGCAGACGCCGTGCTCGCGCACGACCGGGCTGTCGAAGTCGGCGAAGGCGACGGCCAGGTCGGCCGTCCGCGCCAGCTCCTCCCAGCGCGCCTCGGCGGCGCGGTAGAAGTGCACCTGCTGGAACGCCCCGAAGAGGACCGCGCGGTCGGCGCGCGCGGTGCACTCGTCCTCGATCGCGTGCGAGAGCGCGACGAGCGCGCGCTTGGGCAGCACCTGCGGCATCAGCTCGGGCCGCGCGCGGCGCAGCGTGGCGAACAGCGACTGCTCGAGCTCGGTCGGGGCGTTGAGCACGCGCTCGATCGCCGCCTTGAGCGAGAGGCCGCGGCCGCGCTCGGCGAGCACGCGCACGATCGCGTCGCAGTCGTCGGGCGTGAAGCGCCGGTGCCCGCTCTCCAGGCGCCTGGGGACGGGGAAGCCGTAGCGCGTCTCCCACATCCGCAGCGTGCCGGCGGGGACGCCGGTGCGGCGCTCGACGTCGCGGATGGTCATCGGCTCGGCCGGGCTCACGCGGCGTCCTCCAGGTGGGCGCGCGCCTTGTCGAGCCCGAGCCGGATCCGGCTCTTGGCCGTCCCGAGCGGGAGGTTCGCCTGGCCGGCGATGTCGCTCGCGCTGAGACCCACCGACGAGAGCAGCACGGCGTCGCGCTGCTCGCTGGGCAGCGAGTCGAGCGCCTCGCGGACGCGGCGGTGGCGGTCGCGCCGGATCACCGGCTCCTCGCTGCTCTCGAAGGCCTCGGGCAGCACGCGCAGCTCGGTCCCCGCCCGCTGGAGCGCGGACTCGTGCGCCGCGCTCGAGCGCCAGCGGTCGACGGCGCGGCTGCGCGCGAGCATCGCGACGTACGTGCGGAGCGAGCCACGAGCCGGATCGTACGCAGTGGGCCGCTGCCACAGGTGCAGGAAGACGTCCTGCACCACGTCCTCGGCCGCCGCCTCGTCGCCGAGCACGGCGCGCGCGACCCGCAGGGCCGTGGGCCGGAGCTCGAGATACGCGAGGGCGAAGCGTGAGGCGTCCAACACCTCAACAGGATATCCAAGATTTCCTCAACAGTGTGTTAACCCGCTTCACCGCTAGCGTGTGGGGTCCATGAGAGTCGCGGTCATCGGTGCCGGCCCGGCCGGCTTCTACACGTCCGACCAGCTGCTGGCGGCGGGCTTCGAGGTCGATCTGCTCGACGCGCTGCCTACCCCGTTCGGCCTGGTGCGATCCGGCGTGGCGCCGGACCATCCGAAGATCAAGTCGGTCACGCGCATGTACGAGAAGACGGCCGGCAAGCCCGGCTTCCGCTTCTTCGGCGGCGTCGCGCTCGGCGAGCACGTCACCCGCGCCGAGCTGCTCGAGCGCTACCACGCCGTCGTCTACGCGATGGGCACCGACGACGACAAGCGGCTCGGGATCCCCGGCGAGGACCGGCCCGGCTCCTACCCGGCCACCCGCTTCGTCGCCTGGTACAACGGCCATCCCGAGGCCTGCGACCACGAGTTCGACCTCACCGCGCAGCGGGCGGTGGTGATCGGCAACGGCAACGTGGCGATCGACGTCGGGCGCATGCTGCTGCTCGACCCCGAGGAGCTGGCGGGCACCGACGTCGCCGACCACGCGCTCGGCCCGCTCGCCGCCGGCCACGTGCAGGAGGTCGTCCTGGTCGGCCGCCGCGGCCCGGCACACGCCGCCTTCACCAACCCCGAGCTGCGCGAGCTGGGGGAGATGACCGGCGTCGACGTCCAGGTCGACCCGGCGGAGCTCGACGGCGTCGAGGTCCCCGAGGACGCCGATCCGACCACGCGGCGCAACGTCGAGATCCTCCGCAGCTACGCCGAACGGCCGCCCGGCAGCGCCGGCCGCCGCATCACGCTCAAGTTCCTGCGCTCGCCGGTGGAGATCCTCGGCGACGGCGAGGACGGCGCCGTGACCGGCATCCGCCTCGTGCGCAACCGCATCGAGGACGGCCGCGCCGTGCCGACCGGCGAGGAGGAGGTCATCGCCTGCGGCCTCGTGTTCCGCTCGATCGGCTACACGGGAAGGCCCGTCGGCGACGTGCCCTTCGACCCCGTCCGCGGCCTCATCCGCAACGACGGCGGCCGCGTCTGCGACGAGCGGGGCGTCCCGCACGCGGGCGAGTACGCCGTCGGCTGGATCAAGCGCGGCCCCAGCGGCGTGATCGGGACCAACAAGAAGGACGCCGCCGACACCGTCGCCAGGATCGTCGAGGACGCCGAGGCCGGGCGGCTCGAAGGAGACCGTCCCACCCGCCCGGAGGCGGACGACTGCGCGCAGTGGCTCGCCGCGTGCGCGCCCGACGCCGTCACGTGGGAGGGCTGGCAGGCGATCGACGAGCGCGAGCGCACGGCCGGCGAGCCGCACGGCCGGCCGCGCATCAAGATCGTCCGCCTCGACGACCTCGTCGAGGCCGGCCGCCGCGCGGCGACCGGCGCTACCTGATCCGGAAGCTGCGCGTCACGCTCACGAGGTTGCGCCCGGCCTGCTGCAGCGTCACCGACGCGCTGTAGGAGCCCTTCTTCATCCCGCCGAGGCCGATCAGCCGCAGGTTGACCGTCTTGCCGGGGAGGACGCGCAGCCTCGCGATGCTGCCGCTGCGCCCGCCGCCCGACCCGCTGACGTCGACGCTGCCGCCGACCTCGTCGATCGTGTTGCCGCGGTTGCGCACCTTGATCGCCAGCGCGCGGCTCGAGCCGCGGCCCGTCACGACGGCCTTGCCGGCGCCCAGGCGCAGCTTGCGTGCGCCCGAGGTCGGGTTGAAGCGCATGCTCGAGATCAGCCGGTAGGCGACGTTGATGCCCTTGCGCTTCTTGGTCGGCTTGCCGACGACCTCGAGGGCGCCGTACTCGGACTTGCGCGAGGGCACGCGCGAGAGGCGCACGCCGACGCTGCGGGCCGCGCCGGGGTCGAGCGTGAAGCTGCGGGTGCTGAGGCTGACCGTGCTCAGGGTGCGGCGCCGGTCGGCGGCCACGGTCCCGGTCTTCGACTGCCGCCACGGCCGCGCGCGGACCGTGAGCTTGAGCCTGCGGTTGGTCGAGTTGGTGATCGTCGCCGAGCCGGTCGCGCCGGTGCGGGCGGTCGTCTCGAGGATCGCGGGCGTGACGGACAGCCCGCCGCCGCTCTGCGCCGTCGTCGCCGTCGGCGCCTTGGCGGAGGCGATCTGCGTCGCAGCGACGCCCACCACGAGCGCGGCTCCGAGGATCAGCTTGCTTCGGTACATCGACAGACTCCTAGGGTGCATTCGCGGACAGCGTGATCAGCAGGGTCTTGGTGTAGGTCCCGCGCGGGCGCTCGCCGGCGCCGATGCGCTGCTTGAGCCGGATGGTCACGCGCTCGTTGGCGACCGGCCCGAACTCGGCCAGGATCGGATCGACGGCGGCGTCCAGCGGCTCGAAGGGGTTGCTCCCGGCACGCGCCTCGAGCGGCTCGTCGAGCACCGACCCGCCGGCCAGCCGGCCGACGCGGTTGCCGGACGCCACGTCGCCGTCGGCCACGCTGACGAACGCGCGGTTGGCGGTCGAGGTGATGCGGGTGCGGATCGCCAGGTCGTACTCGCCGGCGCCGCCCGGGAAGCTGGCGAAGCCCGACGGGTCGTCGACGAGCTCCAGCGAGAGCAGGCTGTCGACCGAGCCGCCGACGTCCGTCTGCGCCGCGGCGGGCGCCGCGAGCAGGAGCAGGCCGGCGACGGCTGCGAGGACGACCCTCACCGGCGCTCCCGCCGCTGCTTGAGGGTCTCGACGACGCGGACCTGGATGCGCACGCGGGCGACGTTGCCGCCGGTGCCCACGACGCGGAAGACGACCACCCGGCTGCTCCGGAAGGCGAGCTTGACGCTGAGTCGGCCGTTGCGGCCGACCTCGATCGACGGCTTGACCACCGTGAACCCGCGGACGAGGTTGCGGACCTGGACCTCGGTGCCGCGCCTGGCGTCCACGCGCCGGTTGCCGACGATGCAGGTGAGGCGGCCCTCGAAGCGGTACCTGCGGCCGGACACGAGCGACGGGACGCCGCGGCGGTAGCGCAGCGGGTCCTGGGCGAGGTACATGCTCAGCCGCGGCGACCTGCACTGCGGAGACCCGCCGGGCGGCTGCGGCCCGCCGTCGCCCGGGGGCGAGGGCTGCGGGTTGATCGCCCCGGAGCCGACGCTCACGATGACGACCGGGTTGTTGGCCGGCGGCGTGTTGTCGACGGTGATCTCCTCGGTGCGGACGTACTCGGCGCCGGCCTCGTCGAGGACCGTGATCTCGAGCGTGCGCTCGCCGTCGCTGCCCACCGTGGGAACGCTCAGGGAGACGACGCCGGGGCAACGCACCACGGGGTTGCGGCACGCACCTTCCTCGAAGTGCGCCGTGTCGAGCTCCGCGCCGTCGAGCGTCGCGGACGCGGACACGAGACCGGTGTCGCTGACCGCGCTGACGTGCAGCTCCATGGTGCCGCGCGCGGGGTTCTGGATGCCGCCGACGGCCGCGGTGGGCGCGGCAGACGCGACTGTCGGGCTGAGGAGCGCGACCGCGCAACCCAGGCCGATGACCACGACCCGAGTGGACATCCCCCTCATCCCAGCACGATATCCGCGGCTCGCAACCAGACACAAGTTCAGATCTCTCAACGCATCCTCCATCGGCCACCGACCTCGGCGGGCACCTGCTCGAGCGCGAACTGCACCTCGCGCGGCCGGGCGGACTCCGGGATCTCGAACACCAGACACCCGCTCGCAGGTGCGGTGTCGTCGATGCGGACTCCCGCATCGAAGCCGTTCGAGCAGCCGGCCTCGACGCCGGCCGCGACCTCCGCGCTCCCGCCGTCGTAGACCAGCAGCCCCGAGCCGACGTCGCCCTCGAGGACGGCGATCCCGGTGCTGCGCATGCCCAGCTTCACCGCCACGTAGCGGTTCCCGGCGCTCGCCGGGGGCGAGGCCTCGGCCGGATCCACGACGCCGGTGACCTTGACCTTCATCCGCACGCCGATGTTGCTGCCGGTCAGCGTGATCGTGTCGCCGATGCCGCCCTTCGCCGGGCGCGGCGGCTGGTGGTACTCGGCCTCGACGTCGCCCTCGGCGCTGTGCTCGTGCACGTCGCCGTAGTACTTGCGGATCGCCGCCGAGTGGCCCGTCTCGAAGCCGTGCGTCTCCGCCTTTACCTGCTCCGGCGTGGATGCCGGCCCGGGGACGGCGGAGGGCTCGGCATCGTCCGACCCGCAGCCGCCGAGGAGCGCCGCCAGCACCGCGATCGACACGAACAACCTCAACGTTTCTCCTCCAGCTCTGTGAGACGGTGAGGGCGCCGCCCTCGCGGCCGGCGCCCTCGACCTCACTTCATCGTCCTGCTCGGCTCACGGGGTCGTGGTCGACAGCGTGAACGTCAGGGTCTTGCTGTAGTTGCCGGCGCGCAGCGGCTCCGAGTTGCTGATCGCCTGGCGGAGGCCGATCGTCAGCTGCTCGTTGGTCACCGGCCCGCTCCAGCTCCGGAGCGACAACGACCCGGCGCCGATCGGGGTGAACGGCGTCGAGGCGGGATCGCCCAGGCCGAGCGCCCGGATGCCGACCGGCGAGGCGAGCTTGAACGCCCCGTTGACCAGGTAGCCGGGGTTGACCGCGTCCGGATCGGAGACGGTCAGCGCCGCGTCGGCGGTCGTCGTGGTGACGTGCGCCGCCAGCGCGGTGTTGTAGTTGGCCGCGATGCCCGGGACGAAGGTCCCGAAGCTGCCGCCGTTGGTCGGGATGCTGAGGTTCAGCAGGCTCTCGACGTTACCGCCGATCGGCACCTGCGCATCGCCCGTGCTCGTGGCGGTGAGGAGGATCTGCTCCGTCGGGGCGTTCGAGCCCGAGGTCACCTGGATCCGGGCGACCGACGTGTAGTCGGTCCGCGTCGGCTTGAAGCCCACGTTGACCGTGCACCTGCCGCGCGGCGGGTTCGGGACCGTGCCGCCCGGAGCCAGCGGGCCACCGCCACCGCCGGCGGTGCAGTTCTGGCTCACGACCAAGAAGTCGGCCGCGTCCGTGCCCTGGATCTGGATGTTGGTGATGCTCAGCGGCAGGTCACCCGTGTTCGACAGCGTGACCGGGGTCACGTTGTTGGCGGCGGGCGTGCCGGCGGGCACCGAGTTGAACGTCGGCGGGAGGCCGAGCACGGTGCCGAGCGCGGCCGGGCCGATGCCCTTGAGGTTCGTCAGGCTGATCTCTGCGTCGGTGAGCGTTCCCTGGTCGTGCTCCTGGTGGTAGTAGCGGACGTTGTTGACCGCCGCGGTGAGGATCGGCCGGAAGTCGATCTCGCCGGTGCCCGTCGCGACGTGCGGGGCGGAGGCGGGGAACGGGTTCGCGATGTTGATGCCGTCCTTGATGTGCAGCATCTGCACGCGCGTGCCGTACTTGGTGATGAACGCGGCGCTCTGCACGCCGCTCGCGTCGTCGAGCGCGTCCGAGGACCACTTGACGTCGAGCTCCGCCACCACGTAGCGCGAGTCGGTGCGCTCCATGATGATGTCGATCGCCGACTTCAGGACGCCGTCGTCGACGTACTTGTTCGTGAACTCGGTCTGGTGGTTGTGGAAGTAGATGGGACCGATGCCGGCCTCGACCGACTTCTTGCCCATCCGGTTGAGCGTCTGGGCCGTCGCCAGCGTGTCGGCGTAGCTGTTGATGCCCGGGCTCGGGAAGCCGCCGGAGCCGAGGTAGTCGGCGCCGAGGATCTTGCCGGCGATGATCCGCTGATCCCAGTTGGCCTCGCTCACGTCGCCGTGCCAGCCGCCCGCGTGCAGGCCGTAAGTGTCCAGCAGGGTCCGATAGCGCTGCCAGCCCGCGAGATCGCCGAGCGCGGGGATGTTCTGATGCTGGAACAGCTCGACGTTGGTCACGCCCTTGGTCTGCAGGTACGCGAAGAGGCTCTCCAGTCGCGTCCAGCGGCAGTCGCTGCTCGTGGAGGTCGCGCAGCTGGCGGGAACGACCAGCGCCGCGGGCGGGCTGGCCCCGAGGCCTCCGCCGTTGCTGATGAACCCGCCGTAGTTGAACAGCTGAACGCCCATCTGGCCCGTCGGAATGCCGTTGCCGACCTTCTCGGGCTTCTGCGCCTGGGCGCTGCCGGCCGCCAGGAGCACGGCGCCGGTGGCGGCTACGGCCGCGCAACCGATCGCACGCCGTCTCAATGCCCTCAAATTCCTCTCCCCCTCTTCTTGGCGCGGGCGCGCCGGACGATTTGACACGAGCCCGCCAACCTCAGAGCGAACCTAACCCGGTGGCCGACGCAAGTCAACCTACTTTTGTCCAAGCGCGGCAGAAGATGGCCGGACGGCCGTCATTACGCCGGAGGTCCGCCGAAGTCAGGCGGGGCGGGGCGACGTCTTCGGCGGCGGCGGCGGGGAGCCGAGGAAGGGGTCCGGGAGGACCGGCTCGGGCGCGCGCACCAGCTCCGTGACGGTGAAGCCGAGTTGTCCGGGTGAGGGGGACACGGGAACAGCCTCCCGCGCGGGGCTTGGCGTGACCTTGGCGGCGGCTTGGCGCTCGCTAGGCTCAGCCGTTGCATGTTGGCGGAGCGGCCTGCAGGGGGCCGCGGAGGAGGCACTATGCGCAAGCTCTTCGTCCTGCTCGGACTGGCGGCGATCGCCGCCGCCGTGGCCATACCGGCCTCGGCCGACTCCGGGGGTCGCGGCCACGGGCACGACCGCGGGAAGTGCGGGAAGGAACGCGGCGGCTATGTGACGATCCTCGACGGAAGCAGGGAGTGCTTCCGGCAGTGGCGCTACGCGGGCGGCGCGTCGATGACGCTCCAGCGCGACGGCACCGTGCGCTCGGGCCCGGGAGAGCCCGGCCTCGGCGTGCTCTGGTACGCGGCGCGGCCCTACGGCGACTTCTCGATGAAGCTGGAGTTCCGCGACGACGCGCCGGAGGAGGGCGCCCGGGCCAACAGCGGCGTGCAGGTGCGCTTCCCGGCTCCGCACGCTCCCGTGCCCGGCTGCGAGGACTCCGACGACGCCTGGGCGTCCGTGAACTGCGGCCACGAGATCCAGATCAACGACAGCGCGGGCGGCGACCCCCGCAAGACCGGCTCGATCTACGGGTTCGCCGACCTCGACGGCGCGGCGTCGAAGCCGACGCCCAAGGGCGGCTGGAACGACCTCGAGATCCGCGTCGTGGGCCAGACCTACACGGTCGTCCGCAACGGCGAGGTCATCAACACGTTCGAGAACGCGCCGGGCATCCCGTTCCCCGGGCGTCCGGACGATCCCGGCTCGGACGGGCGCGGTCTCGTGGGCTACATCGGCCTGCAGGCGCACGGCGCGCCCAACGACGTCGTGTCGTTCCGCAACGTCCGCGTCAAGGACCTCTCCGACCGGGACTAGGCGAACTGCAGCGTGGCCTTGACGCCGCGGTAGCCGAAGGCCTCGGAGAAGCGGTCGGGCTCCACCCGGAGCCCGACCAGCTGCTCCATCGCGTCGGGCCAGCGCTCCCGCATCGCCTCGAGCGAGGAGACGGCAGCCGTCCAGTCGGTGCGGTGCGCGTTGACGCTGCCGAACACGACGCGGTTCTCGATCACGAAGTTCACGCCGAGCGCGGTGCCGTCGATCGAGACCGGGTGCGGATGCGCGTCGAGGCCGAGCAGGCAGGCGACGCCGTTGCGCCGCAGCAGGCGGATGGTCTCGAGCATGAGGTCGGAGTTGCCGGCCGCCTCGACGATGACGTCGAAGCCGCCGGCCTCCTCGCGCACGTCGGCCAGCGGCGTCGCCCCGGTGGAGACGTAGCGGGCGCCGGACGCGCTCACGAGCCGGCCCTTCTCGCTCTCCGGCGCGCTGCGCGCCGCGGTCCAGACGTCGTGGCCGGCCAGCCGCAGCATGTACGTGGCGAGCATGCCGATCGCGCCGGCGCCGATGACCAGCGCGCGGGTCGGCCGCCACGGCTGGCGGCCGCCGATCGCGGTGGCGTGGCGGATCCCGCGGGCGCAGATCGAGGCCGGCTCGGCCAGCACGCCGAGGCGGCCGATCGCGGGTGGGACGGCGACCACGTTCGCGGCGTCCTCGACCACCAGCTCGCTGGCGAAGCCCTGCAGCGCCGTGATGCCGCGCTCGGTGTAGTCGCCGGTGTCGCACGCGTCGGGCGCGCCCTCCGCGCACGCCGCGCAGTGCTCGCACGAGCGGCGCACCGTCGCGGTCACGAGGTCGCCCCGGCTGAAGCCCGCGCCGCCCTCGGCGACCTCGCCGAGCAGCTCGTGGCCGAGGATCAGGTCGGTCTCACCCGGCGGGGCGGAGCCGAACTCGCCCGCGGCGATCTCGCGGTCGGTCCCGCAGACGCCGACCTCGAGCGTGCGGATGCGCACGCCCTCGCGACGCCCCGGCGCGGGCACGTCGGCGACGCGCGTGGAGCCGGGGCGGCCGGGGGTGGTGACCAGCGCCTGCACTCCCGCACACGTTAAGGTCGAGGCGATGGCTCCCGTCGTCACGTGGCTCGGGCAGGCGAGCTTCCTCCTGGAGGCGGGCGGCCGCCGGATCCTCGTCGACCCGTTCTTCGCCGAGAACGAGGCGCGGCTCTACCCGCCGCTCTCGCTCGACGAGTTCGCATCGCGCATCGACTGGGTGCTGATCACGCACGAGCACCTCGACCACCTCGACCCGTTCTCGCTGCGCGAGATCGCCGCGCGCAGCCCGGGGGTCACCGTCGTCGCGCCGAGGCCGATCGCGGACCAGGCGCCGGGCGCGGTGCTCGTCGACCGCGGCGACCGCCTCGAGCTGCCCGGCGCGGGCGCCGTCACCGTCGTGCCCGCCGTGCACGGGGTCGAGGTCGCGGACGGCTACCACGACGACCCGCGCTTCGTCGGCTACGTGCTCGAGCTCGACGGCGCGTGCCTCTACCACGCGGGCGACACGCTGGCGTCCGACTCCGTGCGGGCGGCGCTCGCCCCGTTCGACGTCGACGTGGCGCTGCTCCCGGTCAACGGCCGCACGTACTACCGCGAGCAGGCCGGGCTCGTCGGCAACCTCGACGCCCGCGACGCGGTCGCGCTGGCCGCCGAGATCGGCGCCCGCGTGCTCGTGCCGATCCACTGGGACCTGTTCGACGGCAACACGGAGTGGCCGGGGCGCGCGGCGGACGTGGCGGCCGAGGCCGGCGCGCCGCTGCACGTGCTCATCCTCCGTCGCGGTGTGCCGTGGGCGCCTTGACGCGCCCGTCCGCGAGCAGCCCGCGGAAGCGCTCGAGGGCGTCGGCCACGCCGTCCTCGATCGAGCGCATGGTCGACCCGCCGATGAACGCGGCGAACTCCGAGCCGTCGAGGCCGGGCGGGAACGGCAGCGGCTCGTCGCCGCACGTGATCTGCCCCTGAGCCTCGGGCACCGACCGCTCGATCAGCGCGACCATCTGGTGCATCGACACGACCGGGCCGTCGAGGTTGTGGACGACGGCGCCGTCGTGCTCGATCTCGCTGGCGCGCACGAACGCCTCGCCGACGTCGGGCGCGTACTGCATCTGCACGCTGCCGCCGAAGGGGATGTGGAAGCGGATGCCGGCCAGGGCGGCGAGCAGCGCCGTCGTGGGCGCCGACGTCAGGCCCTGGTCGCGCCCCGGCCCGTAGACGGTGTGGGGCCGGATGCCGATCGAGGAGACGCCGTAGTCGGCGGCGTACCGCACGCCGGTGCCCTCGTTGGCGCGCTTGAAGATGCCGTAGAGCGTGCTCGGGTGCTCGTCGCCGCCGAGCGCGGCGATCGAGGACGCGTAGACGACCGGCGCGATCCGGTCGCGGCGCTTGCGCACGGCCTCGAACACGTTGACGGTGCCGAGCACGTCGACGCGCGCGCCGAGCGGCGGGTCCGCCCGCACGAACGGGATCTGCAGCGCGGCCAGGTGGATGACGTGCGTGATCGCGTGCTCGTCGAGCGACTGCTCGACGGCGTTCAGGTCGGTGATGTCGCCGCGGATGCGCGTGATCCGCTCGAGCTCGTCCTCGGTCAGGGTGAGGGCGAGGCGCGGCGCCTCCTCGCCGACGTCGAAGCTGATCACGTCGTGCTCGCGGTCGAGCAGCGAGCGGATCGTCCAGGCGCCGATCGCGCCGAAGGCGCCGGTCACCAGATAGCGGCTCATCGCAGCGTGGCTCCTTCCGAGGCGGATCCGACGAGGGCGCAGTAGCGCCCGAGCACCCCGCGCGTGAACGGCGGCGGGGGAGGGGCGAAGGCGGCGCGGCGGCGCTCGAGCTCGTCGTCGGCGACCTCGGCGCGGAGCAGGCCCGCGTCGACGTCGACGATCACCCGCTCGCCCTCGCGCAGGACGGCGATCGGGCCGCCGCGGGCCGCCTCCGGGCTCACGTGGCCGACCATCAGCCCGCGCGTGGCGCCCGAGAAGCGGCCGTCGGTGACCAGCGTGACCGACTCGCCGAGCCCGGCGCCGACCACCGCCGACGTGATGCCGAGCATCTCGCGCATGCCGGGGCCGCCGGCCGGGCCCTCGTTGCGGATGATCAGCACGTCGCCGGGCACGATGGCGCCGGACGCGACGGCGGCGGCGCACGTCTCCTCGGACTCGAAGACGCGCGCGGGCCCCTCGTGGCGGCGGCGCTCGGTGCCCGAGACCTTGACCACCGCGCCCTCCGGGGCGAGGTTGCCGCGCAGCGCGACGAGGCCGCCGGGCGGCTTGTACGGCCGGTCGGCGGTGTGGACGACGGCGCCGTCGGGCGCCGGCGCCTGCTCGCCGGCCTCGGCCAGCGTGCGCCCGTCGACGGTCGGCGCGGCGCCGTCGAGCAGCCCGGCGCGCACCAGCTCGGCGATGACCGCCGGGCCGCCGCCCGCGTCGTGCAGGTCGGTGGCCACGTAGCGGCCGGAGGGCGTGAGGCTGGCGATCACCGGCGTGCGCGCGCTGATCTCGATCAGCTCGTCGAGCTCGAGCTCGACCTGAGCCTCACGGGCGATGGCCAGCAGGTGCAGCAGGCCGTTGGTGGAGCCGCCGGTCGCGGCGATCCCCGACATCGCGTTGCCGAGCGCCCGGCGGTCGAGGAACGTGCGGGCGCTCGGGCCGCCGTCCGCGAGCTTCGCGGCCAGCTCGCCGTGCCGGGCGGCCGAGCGGCGGCGCTCCTCCAGGTCGTCGGCGGGGACCATGCCGTGCCCGGCCGGGGCGATGCCGAGGAACTCGAGCGCGAGGCCCATCGTGTTGGCGGTGAAGTTGCCCGCGCACGTGCCGGGGCCGGGACAGGAGACCCGCTCGATCGCGTCCAGCTCCGCGCGGTCGATCCGCCCGTGCTGGAACGCGCCCACGCCCTCCCAGACCGTCTGGATCGTCGCCGGCTCCCCGTGCCACTCGCCCGCGCGCATCGGCCCGCTGTAGAGGACCACGGCCGGCTTGTCGATCCGCGCCAGCGCCATCAGCGCCGCGGGGACGGTCTTGTCGCAGCCGACGATGCAGACGAGCGCGTCGAAGTCGTGGGCCACGTCCATCAGCTCGATCGAGTCGGCGATCAGCTCGCGCGAGATGAGCGACGCGCGCATGCCGGGCGTGCCCTGCGTCTGGTTGTCCGAGACGGCGATCGTGTTGAACTCGAGCGGCACCCCGCCCGCGGCCTCGACGCCCTCGGCCACCGCCGCCGCGAGCTCGCGGTGGTTGAGGTTGCAGGGCATCGTGCCCGTCCAGGTCGAGGCGATGCCGACGATCGGGCCGGTCAGCCGGCCGGGGTCGATGCCCATCGCGCGAAAGTGCGAGCGCGCGCCGGCCCGCGAGGGGTCGGCGGCCAGCGTCTCGCGGGCGTGGCGGCGTGCGTCGTCGAATGGCGTGCCCTGCACGCCGAGGAGACTATTGGGCGATCGTCAGCCCGCGCGGCGCCGCGTGCAGCCGCTCGGCGCCGCTCTCGGTGACCAGCAGGAGCTCGCCGGTCTGCACGCCGGCGGTCTCGTCGGTCGTGACGACGTTCGGCTGCACGACGACGGTCATGCCCGCCGCGAAGGTGAAGTCGGGCACGCCGGTCACCGCCCCGATCACCGGCGGCAGGTAGCCGCCGACGAAGCCGTGCACGAGGTCGTCGCGGATCGTGAAGCCCGCGTCCTCGATCACGCCCGAGGCCTCCACGAGGTCGGCGGCCGTCGCCCCGGGGCGGAGGCGGGCGGCGATCGCGTCGAACGCCGTGTCGGCCACGGCGTGCAGCTCGGCGTACAGCGGCGTCGGCTCGGCCGCGACCGTGAACGTGCGCAGCACCTGCCCCGGGTGGTCCCACCACGCGGCGCTGAGCTCGCACACGAGCGCGTCGCCGCGTTGCAGCGGTCGCGCCGACGGCCACTGCGCGGGCGCGGCCATCGCGGGCCGGTCCATCGGCGTCGCCGCGAAGTAGTGGATGTGGGTCGTGCCGCCGGCCGCGAGGTAGGCGGACTCGACGAGCGCCCCGAGCTCGCGCTCGTCGACGCCCGGATGGAGGCCGGCGCGCAGCGCGGCGAGCCCGTGGTCGGTGAGCTCGCAGCCGATCCGGAGCCACTCGAGCTCCTCGGCGGACTTGACGAGCCGCAGGCGCGTGTAGTCGGCGTCGAGGCTCACGAGGTCGCCCAGCGCGGCCGCCGCGCGCCAGGGCAGCGGCCCGATCACGCCGGTCCGCCCGCCGCCGCGCTCCCGCAGCGCGGCGAGCGGCAGCTCGATGCCGCGGCCCTCGCAGGCCCGCACGTCGGCCTCGGTGGCGATCCGCGCGGCGTTCGGCACGTGGTTGTAGAAGTCGACGAAGAGCAGATCCCGCTCGCCCGGCGTGACGATCACGTACGCCTCGCGCGTCACCGGCCAGCGCGTGAGCCAGCCGACCGCGCTGCCGGAGCGGTTGGCGCCGTAGACCAGGAGGTGGTCGACCTCCCGCTCGGCCATGACGCGCTCGATCGCCGCGCGGCGGCGCCCCATCTCCTCGTCGCTGAAGCGCGGGTAGGTCAGATCGTCTCCCGCAGCCACGCGACCGCGGCCGGGACGTGCGCGGGATCGATGTGGTGCGCGGCGTCCGACTCGTGGTACTCGACGGGCATGCCGGCGGATTCCAGCAGGTCGCGCGCGCCGCGCCCGAAGCCGACCTCCATCACCGCGTCGTTGCGGCCGTGGGCGATGAAGGCGCGGGTGTCGCGCGGCAGGTCGGGCTGCCAGCCGTCGACGGTCGGGACGAAGCCGGAGAAGGCGAGGATGCCGGCGGGCGCGGGGCGGCCGGGCCCGAGGCCGAGCGAGTAGCTCATCACCGAGCCCATCGAGAAGCCGCCGAAGACGGTCTGCTCGGGTGCGAGGCCGGTGCGCTCCCACAGCGCGTCGTGCAGCGAGGTGAGGTTGGCGTAGGCGGCGTGGAAGGTGCCCGGGTCGGGATAGCCGACCCGCGGGACCACGTACCAGTGATGGCCGGGCCAGCCGGGGAGCTGGAGCGGGGCGCGCGGCGTGACCACGTGCAGCCGCTGCTCGGGATCGAGCACGTCGGCGAGCCCGAGCAGGTCGTGCTCGTCGGCGCCGCGGCCGTGGTGGAGCACGAGCAGCCCGGCGGCCTCCCCGGACGCCGGGCGCTCGCGATGGATCAGCTCGCTCACGCGTGCACCGCGCGCGGGTTCCGCACCGGGGTCAGCGTCGCCTCCAGCTGCGAGCGCAGGTGCTCGTGCTGGGCGGGCAGGCGCAGCGCCTCGCCGAGGTGCTCGGGGTCCTCGTCGACGGCGAAGCCGGGGCTCAGCGTGGCGATCTCGAACAGCACGCCGCGCGGCTCGCGGAAGTAGATCGAGCGGAAGTAGTCGCGGTCGCGGACCTCGGTGATGTAGCCGCCGGCGGCGCGGACGCGCTCCTGCCAGCGCAGGTGGTCCTCGTCGGGCGACGCCCAGGCGATGTGGTGGACGGTGCCGGCGCCCGGCGTCCCGCGGGTCTCCGGCGCGGGGTCGTAGGCCCAGCGGAAGCTCCGGTCGGAGCCCTCCAGGAGGTACTCGCCGCGGCCCTCGTAGGTGAAGCCGAGCAGGTCGGTCAGCACCTTCTCCTCGACCTCGGCGTACTCGCTGTAGGCGCGGGCGCCCTCGACGCCGACGATGGCGTGCTCGGCGGGGATCCCGGGGTGCGCGGCGCGCAGCGGCGGGTTGCCGAGCGTGCCGGCGACGAGCTCGAGGCCGAGGCCGTCGGGGTCCTCGAAGGCGAGGCGGCCCTCGCCGCGGCGGGCGGCGGGCAGGCGGTCGGCCCAGAAGTCGAGCGCCGCCTCGGAGGCGACGGTGAGCGAGAGCGTGTGGATCATGCCGATGCCCGGGCGGCCGCGGCGGGCGCCGGGGAACTCGAACCAGGTGAGGATCGAGCCCGGCGAGCCCTGCTCGTCGCCGAAGTAGAGGTGGTAGGCGTCGGGCGAGTCGAAGTTGACGGTCTTCTTGACCAGGCGCAGGCCCAGCGTGTCCGCGTAGAAGCGGACGTTCTCCTGCGCGTCGCCCGTGATCATCGTGATGTGGTGCAGTCCGGTGAAGCGCATGCCGTCAGTCTAGCCGAAAGTGATTGCATATGCAACTACCTCAAGGGAACATCGAGCCGGCGGAGCACGCGGCGAACCCGGTCGATCCCGGAACCCGCATCGGGCACGTCCACCTGCGCACGGCCGACATCGACCGCATCCGCGGCTTCTACGTCGGCGTCCTCGGCTTCGACGTCGTGTTCGAGGCCCGCGACGTGCCGGGCTGGGGCACGACCGGCGACATCCTGTTCCTCTCGGCCGGCGGCTATCACCACCACCTCGGGTTCAACACGTGGAAGTCCGCGGGCGGCCCGCCGCAGCCGGACGGCGTGACGGGCCTGCACCACGTCGCGATCCTCTACCCGTCGCGCTCGGCGCTCGCCGACGCGGCGCGCCGGCTCCGCGACGCCGACTGGCCGCTGCGCCAGCTCGCCGACCACGGCACGCACCTCGCGATCTACATCTCGGACCCCGACGGCAACGACCTCGAGCTCGCGTGGGATCGCCCGTTCGGGGAATGGCCGCGCGACGCGGACGGCCACGCGGCGATGGCGATCGACGCGGAGTTCGACGTCGAGGCGCTGATGCGGGAGGGCTGAGTAGGCTGGCGGCCGCATGGCGACCCTGATCGGCGTCGACGTCGGGACCAGCGGCACTCGCGCGCTCGCCGTCACCACCGAGGGCGAGCTCGTCGCCGAGGCCAACCGCCCGCACGAGCTGCTCACGCCGCGGCCGGGCTGGAGCGAGCAGGACCCGGCGCAGTGGTGGGAGGCGGCGCGGGGCGTGCTGGCCGAGGTCGCCCGCGACGACGTCGTCGCCATCGGCCTCACGGGGCAGATGCACGGCTCGGTGTTCCTCGACTCCGCCGGCGAGGTCATCCGCCCGGCGCTGCTGTGGAACGACCAGCGCACGGCCGCGCAGTGCGACGAGATCACCGAGCGCGTGGGCGCCGAGCGGCTGCTCGAGCTGGCCGGCAACCCGGCGCTGACCGGCTTCCAGGCGCCGAAGATCCTCTGGCTCGCCCAGGAGGAGCCGGACGCGTACGCGCGGGTCGCGAGCGTGCTGCTGCCCAAGGACTACGTGCGGCTCATGCTCACCGGCGAGCACGCCACCGACGCGTCGGACGCCTCGGGCACGCTGCTGCTCGACGTGCGCGCGCGCGACTGGTCGGGCGAGCTGCTGGACGCGCTCGAGATCCCGCGCGAGTGGCTCCCGCGCGTGTGCGAGGGACCCGAGGTGACCGCGGTCCTGCGCGACGACGTGGCGGACGAGCTCGGCCTGCCGCGCGGGCTGCCGGTGGCGGCCGGCGGCGGCGACAACGCGGCGGCGGCGGTGGGCGTCGGCGTCGTGCGCGAGGGCTCGGTGTCGACCTCGGTCGGCACCAGCGGCGTGCTCTTCGCGCATCGCGACGTCTTCACACCCGACCCCTCGGGTCGCGTGCATGCTTTCTGCCATGCGGTCCCGGGAAGCTGGCACCTGATGGCGGTCACGCTGTCGGCCGGCGGGTCGCTGAGCTGGTGGCGCGAGCGGCTCGGCGGCGGCGCCGGGTTCGGCGAGCTCGTCGACGAGGCGGCCGCGGTGGCGCCGGGCGCCGAGGGGCTCGTGTTCCTGCCCTATCTCACCGGCGAGCGCACGCCGCATCTCGACGCCGAGGCGCGCGGCGCCTTCGTCGGACTGACCGTGCGCCACGGCCGGGCCCACATGACCCGCGCGGTGATGGAGGGCGTGGCGTTCTCGCTGCGCGACGGGCTGGAGATCATGCGCGACCTCGGCACGCCGGACGAGGACATGCGCGCGGTCGGCGGCGGCGCGCGGTCGCCGCTCTGGCTCGAGCTGCAGGCCGACGTCTACGGCCGCCCGATCCGTCGCACCGAGGTCGACGAGGGCCCCGCCTACGGCGCCGCGCTGCTCGCCGGCGTGGCCGCGGGCGCGTTCGCCGACGTGGGCGAGGCGAGCGAGCAGGTCCGCCTGCGCTCCGAGATCACCGAGCCCGACCCCGGGCGCGCCCGCCGCTACGACGAGCAGTACGCCGTCTACCGCTCGCTCTACGGCTCGCTGCAGGAGCAGATGCACGAGCTCGGACGGCTCGGGTCGGTCTGACGTGCGCCTGCGAGCCGTCTTCGCCGCGCTCGCCGCCGCCCTCACGATCGCCACCGTCGCCGAGGCGCCCACGAGGCTGCAGCCGGCCCACGCCCGCGCGATCCCGTTCGCCCGGGTGGCCAAGCCGCCGGGGCCGGTGCGGCTGGTCGCGCGCGGCGGGCTTGGCGAGGCCCGGCGCTGGGCGCGCCGGCGCGGCGGGAAGGTCGCCTTCGCGATCGCCGGGGAGGGGAAGGCGCGCGGCCTCGCGATCCACCACCACTTCTACTCGGCCAGCGTGGTCAAGGCGATGCTCGCCCTGGCCGTGACGCGCGTGGCCGGCCGCCGCGCGCTGACGGGCGGCGAGCGGGCGCTGCTGCGGCCGATGGTCACGTACTCCGACAACGACGCCGCGACGGCCGTCTACGCCCGCGTCGGGGCGGCGCCGCTCCACGCGATCGCGTCCGCGGCGGGCATGCGGCACTTCTCGATCGGCGGCAACTGGGCCGACGCGCGGCTCACGGCGTACGACCAGGCGCGGCTCTTCCTGCGCATCGACCGGCTGGCGCCGCGCCGCCACCGCTCCTACCTGCGCTCGCTGCTCGGCGGCATCGTGCCGTCGCAGCGGTGGGGGATCGCGCCGGTCGCCTCCGAGCGCGGCTTCCACATCATGTTCAAGGGCGGCTGGAGGACCGGGATCTTCCACCAGGTCGCGCTGCTGGAGCGCGACGGCCGGCGGATCGCCCTGGCCGTCCTCACCAGCGGCACCGACCACGCGTACGGGCGCGAGACCCAGTCGGGCATCGCCGCGCGGGTGCTGGCCGCGCTACGTCGCCGGGGCTAGCAGCAGCAGGAACTCGAGCGTCCCCTCGTCCTCGACGGTGACGAAGCCGGCGACGCTGGGCGGCTCGATGCCGAAGTCGGCGAAGTCGATGCGGGCCGAGCCCGCGAGCTCGGCGCCGTCGTCGCTGAGCTGGGACTCGAGCCGGACGCGTATCGGACGCGTCTCGCCATGCAGCGTCAGGTCGCCCTCGGCCGTGGCGCGGCCGAGAGCCACCGGCGCCGTGAGGCGGAACCTCGCCGTCGGGAAGCGGGCGGTCTCGATCGCCCGGTCGCGGAGGGCGTTGTCGCGCCGCCCGTCGTCGGAGGCCAGGGTGCTGAGGTCGGCCTCGAACTCGGCGCTGTCGATCGCGTCCGTGATCTCGGCCCGTCCTTCGACGTCGCCGGTGCGGCCCACCGCGTCCTTGACGCCGAAGCTCGCGAACTCCTCGCGGACGCGGTATCCGACGAAGTTCTCCTCGGCGGGCGCGACCTCGTACTCCGTGACGTCTCCCTCCACGACGACCGGCCCGTCCGCGGGCGGCAGGGCGGGCGGCGGCGGGGCGTCGCCGCCGCGCAGCATGAAGAACGCGAAGGCGCCGCCGACGAGCAGCAGCGCGAGGACGGGGACGAGGATCAGCGCGCGACGCATCCGGGCACCTTCACAGGAGGCTCTCAGGAAACTCCAAGCAACCGCGCCGACACTGGAGACCATGACACGCCGGATCGACCGTCGCCAAGCCTTGGCCGCCTTCGGGACGGTCAGCCTCGGCGCGCTGTTCGCGGCCTGCGGGGACGACGATCCGTCCGTCTCCCCGCAGGCCACGACGGACCGCTTCGGCGACGGCTCGAGCTGCGCGCTGACCCCCGAGATGACCGAGGGGCCGTTCTACTTCGACACCGACGCGGTCCGGAGCGACATCCGCGACGGGCGCGAGGGCGCCACGCTGCGGCTGGCGCTGCGCGTCCGCGACTCCGCCTGCGAGCCGCTGCCCGACGCCGTCGTCGACATCTGGCACTGCGACGCCGGCGGCGCGTACTCGGAGCAGGGCGACGACCCGTTCCTGCGCGGCGTGCAGGTGACCAACGGCGACGGGATCGCCGAGTTCACGACGATCTACCCCGGCTGGTACCAGGGCCGCACCGTCCACATCCACGCCAAGGTGCACCTCGACTCCTCGACCGCGCTGACGACGCAGCTGTTCTTCGACGACGCGGTCACCGACGAGGTGTTCGCGTCCGCGCCGTACGACGCTCGCGGCGAGCGCGAGATGCGCAACGACGGCGACGGGATCTTCGACCCCGCCGTGGTGCTCGACCTCTCCCGCGAGGGGTCCGGCCACGTCGGCACGATCTCCTTCGATGTCGCAGCCACCTGAGCCCCGCGTGCTCGTCGTCGACGACGAGCCGAACATCGTCGACGTGGTGAGCATGGCCCTGCGCTTCCAGGGCTTCGCGGTCGCGACGGCCGGGACCGGGGCGGAGGCGCTGGCCGCCGTGAGCGAGTTCCGGCCCGACCTGATCGTGCTCGACGTGATGCTCCCCGACATGGAGGGCTTCGACGTCGCGCAGCGGCTCGGCGCACAGCGCAACCGCGTGCCGATCATCTTCCTGACCGCCCGCGACGCGACCGACGACAAGATCCGCGGCCTCGGCCTGGGCGGCGACGACTACGTGACCAAGCCGTTCTCGCTCGAGGAGCTGGTCGCCCGCATCCGCTCGATCCTGCGGCGCGCCGGGCTCGCCGAGCCGGAGTCGAGCCGGCTGACGTTCGAGGACCTCGAGCTCGACGAGGACACGCGCGAGGTGGTCCGCGGCGGCGTGCTGGTGGACCTGACCGCGACCGAGTACCGGCTGCTGCGGTACCTGCTGCTCAACCCACGCCGCGTGCTGACGCGGGCGCAGCTGCTCGAGCACGTGTGGGACTACGACTTCGGCGGCGACGCCCGGGTGCTGGAGACGTACGTGAGCTACCTGCGCAAGAAGCTGGACGCCCACGGGCCGCCGCTGATCCACACGGTGCGCGGCGTCGGCTACGCGCTGAGGCCGCCGCGGACGTAGATGCGCTCGCTGCGCTCCCGCCTGCTGGCCGCCGTGCTCGCGCTCAGCGCCGCGGGCCTCGTGCTGCTCGGCGGGATCACGTACGTCGGCCAGCGCTCGTTCCTGCTCGACCGCCTCGACGACCAGATCGCGGCGGCGCCGCCCGCCGCCCAGGGCGCGCTGGGGATCGGCGCCCGCGATCGTCCTCCGCGCGGCCCCGGCGGAGGCGGGCCGCCGGGCGCCGGGCTCCCGCCGGGCACCTACGTCGAGCATCGCGACGCGTCCGGCGCCGTCGACGCCAGCCAGGTCTTCTCCTACGACCAGGACGTCACCGCCGATCCGGCGCTCCCGGAGGACATCCCGCTGGACGAGCCCTTCACCGTCGAGGGCTCCGATGGCTCGCGCTACCGCGTCTACGCGGAGGCCGACCGGTTCGGCGGCGGCGTCACGGTCATCGCCGCGCCCCTGAGCGACGTCGACGCCACGCTGCAGCGGCTGCTGTTGCTCGAGGCGCTCGTCATCGCCGGCATCCTCGTCCTGCTCGGGCTGCTGGCCGGAGTCGTCGTGCGCGTCGGCCTGCTGCCGCTGGACCGGATCGGCCACACCGCCGGCGCGATCGCGGGCGGCGACCTCTCCCACCGCGTCGAGTCGACCGACCCGCGCACCGAGGTCGGCCGGCTCGGGCTCGCCTTCAACGGCATGCTCGACCGGCTCGAGGGCGCGTTCGCGCAGCGCGCGGCCAGCGAGGACCGCCTGCGCCGCTTCCTCGCCGACGCGTCGCACGAGCTGCGCACGCCGCTGGCCTCGATCCGCGGCTACGCCGAGCTCTACCGCATGGGCGCGGCGACGTCCGAGGCGGACGTCGCGCGGTCGATGCGGCGGATCGAGGACGAGGCGGCCCGCATGGGCGTGCTCGTGGAGGACCTCCTGCTGCTCGCACGGCTCGACGAGATCGCCGAGGCGCCGCACACGGCGGTCGACGTCGCCGCGCTCGCGTCCGACGCGGTCTCCGACACGCGCGCCGTCGCGCCCGGCCGCTCGGTGACGCTGTCGTCGGACCCGGGCGGCGCGGCCGTGGTGCGCGGCGACGCCCACCAGCTCCGCCAGGTCCTCGGCAACCTCTTGCGCAACGCGCTCGTCCACACCCCGGAGGGGACGCCGATCGACGTGAGCGTCGCGGGCGCGGGCGCGGGCGCGGCCGGCTCCGGCGAGGTCGTCATCGCGGTCCGCGACCACGGCCCCGGCCTCCCGACCGGCGACCCGGACGAGCTGTTCGAGCGCTTCTGGCGGGCCGAGGGCGGCCGCGAGCGGGGCAAGGCCGGTGCCGGCCTCGGCCTCGCCATCGTGGCCGCGATCGTCGACGCGCACGGCGGCCGAGTGTCGGCCGCCGACGCCCCGCGCGGCGGCGCGGAGTTCACCGTCCGCCTGCCCGCCGCCTGATCAGCCTCCGCGGTCAGCCGTCGTCGAGCAGCCGCCGCACCGACGCGACCTTGTCCTCGAGCGTCTGCTCGCGGTCGCGGCGCTCGTCGAGCTTGAGCACGGTGTAGACGCGAGGGGCGCCCTGCTCGAACGGCACGGCGTGCAGCTCGGCGACGACGGCGAGGATGTCGGCGGTCGAGCCCTCGAGCGAGGTGCCCATCGCGTGGAGGGAGAACCGCACGCGGTCCTGCGCCTCGAGCCGGCGCTGGATCTCGGCGATGTAGGCGGACGCGCTCACGTCCGCCCGGCCCAGGGCGATCACGGTCAGGTCTGCGGTGGCCACGAGTGGCCGGGAGGCTAGCGCCCAAGCGCAAACGAAGGGGGGTCTGACCCCTTGAGCCGCGGTGACTCAAGGGGTCAGACCCCGAATCGGTTCAGGAGGAGCTGATGTCCGGCGGCGGAGTGGTGGTGCCGTCGCCGTCGGCAGGCGGGCCTCCGGGGCCGCCCTGCGGCATGGCGCCGGCGAGGGCGGCCTCGACCTTGTCGGCGGAGATGCCGAGCTCGGTGGCGATCGCCTCGGCCATGGCGTCGGGGTCGGGGCGGGTTCCGCCCGTCGGGCGGGCCGCCTCCATCGCCGCGCGCAGCCGCGCCTCGGTCACGCCGAGCTCCGAGGCGACCGACGCGAGGTCGAAGCCGCCCGGCCCGCCGCCTCCGCCCGGCCCGCCGCCTCCGCGCATCGTGGAGGACGGGCTCGCGGACGAGGCGGCCGAGTCGCCGCCCGCGGCGACTCCCACGGCGGCGCCGCCGGCGAGGGCGGCGGCGCTGACGAACACGGCGATCTTGCGGGAACGGGGACTCATGCGGGACTCCTGTCGGGGGTGATGGCTCGGGAGGCGCCACGACGCCGGTTGGCGAAGACCCACGTCTTCATGGCGACGTAGCGGGTGACGGTCGCGGTGAGGTTCGCCGCGACGAGCACGGCGAGCTCGACCGCGCCCGGGGGCGTCGGATCGATGCCGTGCAGGACGAGCAGCGCGCTGTTGGTCAGCGCGAGCGTCAGGAAGAAGACGAGGCCGCCGCGGAAGTGGTGCCGGAGCAGGCCCGCCCGGCCGCGCACGCGGAACGTGAAGCGGCGGTTCAGAGCCGTGTTGCCGACCGCGGTCAGCGCCAGCGCGACCGCGTTCGCCGCGGCCGCGCCCAGCCCGCCGCGCAGCGCGAGGAAGAGCAGCGCGTGCGCGACCGTGCAAAGCAGGCCGACGCCGGCGAACCGCGCGACCGGCGAGGCGGCCATCAGCCGCGCCACCCCGCGCAGGTCGTCCCACGCCGTGCGCACGATCGCGACCCGCGAGTCGGGATCGTCGATCCAGTCGACCGGCACCTCGTGGATCCGCAGCCCGCGCCGCTGGGCCACGACGAGCAGCTCGGTGTCGAAGAACCAGCCCTCGTCGCGGACGTCGGGGAGCAGGTCGCGGGCGAGGTCGGCACGGACGGCCTTGAAGCCGCACTGCGCGTCGCTGAACCGCGCCCGGACCGCGAGCCGGAGCAGCCGGTTGTACCCGCGCGAGATCGCCTCGCGCTTCGGCCCGCGCACGACGCGGGCGCCGTACGCCAGCCGCGTGCCTATCGCCAGATCGCTGTGCCCGGAGAGCAGCGGCGCGACCAGCGGGAGCAGGCCGCGCAGGTCGGTCGAGAGGTCGACGTCCATGTAGCAGACGACCTGCGCGTCGGAGGCCGCCCAGGCGGCGCGCAGCGCGCGCCCGCGGCCCTTCTGCTCGAGCCGGATCCACGTCACCGACGGCAGCTCGCGGGAGAGGATGGCGGCGATCTCGGTCGTGCGCGTCCGTGCTCGCGTTGTCGGCGATCACGATCCGCCAGCTGAACGGGAACTCGCCGGAGAGGTAGCGGTGCAGGCGGCGCACGCTGAGCGCGAGCGCCGCCTCCTCGTTGTGGACGGGCACGACGACCTCGACCTGCGGCGGCGCCGTCAGGGCGTCGGGCCGGCGAGGCGAAAGGAGAGAGGCGGACATGTCCACTACGGTCGGCGGCGACCGTGGGGACCGCCTCGGAGCAGGCTGAGAGGACCCTGAGAGCGGGCGCTCAGGGAACTCCCAGGCTCGTCCCAGCGCGCTCTCGCACGCCGCGCCGAAGCTCGCCGCATGTCAACGACCTTCGCCGCACGCCGCCCCCGGGCAGACTCTGCCCTGTCGCTGCCGCGCCCCGAGCTCGCCGGCCTGCTCGTGCTTCGCTGCCGTCCTCTACCTCTGGGCCCTGGACCGCAACGGGTTCGCCAACGAGTACTACAGCGCCGCCGTGCGCTCGATGAGCACGAGCTGGCACGCGTTCCTCTACGGCTCGTTCGACGTCTCCGGCGTGATGACCGTCGACAAGCCGCCGCTCGCGCTCTGGGTGCAGGCGCTCTCCGCGCGGATGTTCGGCTTCAGCTCCTGGAGCATGCTCGTCCCGCAGGCGCTGATGGGCGTCGCGACCGTCGGCCTCACGTACGACCTGACGCGCCGGCGCTTCGGCCGCGCCGCCGGCTTCGTCGCCGGCCTCGTGCTCGTCGTCACGCCCGTCACGGTCGCGATCGCGCGCCACAACAACCCCGACGCGCTGCTGGTGCTCTGCTGCACCGCCGCGCTGTGGTTCCTCGTGCGCGGGCTCGAGGACGGGCGCGCGCGCTGGATGGTGCTGGCCGGCGTCGCCGTCGGCCTCGGGTTCGAGGCGAAGATGGCCGCGGCGCTGATGGTGGTGCCCGGCATCGCCGCCGCGTGGCTGTGCGTCGCGCCGCGCGGCCGGGTGAAGGCGGTCCGCCAGCTGCTGGCGGGCGGCGCGGCGATGGCCGCCGTCGGCCTCGCCTGGCCGGCGCTCATGTGGCTCACCCCGGCCGCCGACCGGCCCTGGATCTCGGGCACGAGCGACAACAGCGTCTGGTCGCTGATCCTCGGCTACAACGGCCTCGGCCGCCTGTTCGGCCAGGACGGCGGACCGCGGCGGGCGGAGGCGGCCCCGGCGGCGGCGGCGCCTTCGGCGGCGAGCCGGGCGTCGCTGCGGCTGCTCAACGAGGCCCTCGGCGGCCAGGCCGGCTGGCTGCTCGGCGTCGGCCGCGGCCTCCGGCGTCGTGATCCTGCTCGCGACGCGCCTGCGCCGGACCGACGCCCGCACCGGCTGGCTGATCGCGGTCGGCGGCAGCTTCGCCGTCACGGCGATCGCGTTCAGCGGCGCCGAGGGCATCTTCCACCCGCTACTACGTCTCCCAGCTGGCCCCGCTGACCGCCGCGCTCGTCGGCGCCGCCGTGACCGCCGCGCGCGGCCGGATCGCCGCTCGCCGCCGTGATCCTGGCCGCCGTCGTGACCGAGGTGATGGTCATCGGCAGCGATGCCGCCTGGGTCGCCGCCGATCGCGGTCGGCGCCGCCGTGCTGCTCGCTGCCGGGATGAACCGCAAGGCCGCGGCGACGGTCGCGGTCGCCGCGCTGCTGGCGATCCCCGCGAGCTGGTCCGTGCAGACGCTGAGCCACGCCACGAGCGGCACGTTCCCCGCGGGCGGCCCGTCCGCGACCGCCGGGTTCGGGCCCGGGGGCGGGAACATGTTCGGCGGCGACACCTCCACGGTCAGCGCCGCCGTCGCCTACGCCGAGGCCAACGGCGGCGGCACGATCGCCGTCTCGAGCCAGTCCGGCGCCGCCGGATCGCTCATCACCTCGGGCGCCGACGTCGCCGCCATCGGCGGCTTCTCCGGCCGCGAGAGCCAGGTCAGCACCGAGTGGCTGGCCGACGCCCTCGAGGACGGCCGCATCCGCTACGTGCTCACCGAGGGCGCCGACGGCCTCGGCAACGACGGCCGCATCGGCTCCAGCCAGGTGATGGCCGTGGTGCAGGAGGTCGGGACGCCGGTCGGCGGCGTCGACGGGCTCTACGACCTCGACGGCCTGGCCGACGCGATCCGCGGCGCGGGATGACCGGCCTCAGGCGTCGAGCTCGACCCGCATCGCCGCGGCGAGCGCGCCGCCGAGCACCTGCAGCGAGTCGCCGAAGCGCACCGTGAGCGGCCCGCCGAACGGCTGGACGTCGAGCACCTCGAGCGCGTCGCCGAGCGAGACGCCCCGCTCGGACAGGTACCGCAGCATCGCCGGGTCGGAGTCCGACACGCGCACGAACCGCCCACGGTCGCCCGTCGAGAGCGAGGACAGGCTGCGGCTCGCGCTCTCGTCGATCTTGAGCTCCGCGTCGGGGATCGGGTCGCCGTGGGGGTCGTGCGTGGGGTTCCCGAGCTTGGCCGCGATCCGCTCCTCGAGGTCCTCGGACAGCACGTGCTCCAGGGCCTCGGCCTCCTCGTGCACGCGGTCCCACGGCACGTCGAGCTGCGTGGCGAGGTAGAGCTCGAGCAGCCGGTGGTGCCGCAGCGACCTCCAGCGCGAGCCGCGTGCCCTCGTCGGTGAGCTGCACGCCCCGGTACGGCACGTGCGCGACCAGCCCGAGGTCGGCGAGCTTCTTGATCATCCCCGACGCCGAGGCCGGGGTGACCTCGAGCCGGTCGGCCAGGTCGTTGGTGGCCACGGGCTCGCCGCCCGCCCGGTGCTGGAGCGAGTAGATCGCCTTCGCGTAGTTCTCGACCGCCTCGGAAGAACCCGTCACACGCTCACCAGCAACCCCGTCGTGAACATCAGCGCCATGCCCGTCAGCAGCCCTGCCACGGCCGCCGGATGCAGGGTACGACCCGACTCGTCGCGCAGGGTCGGCGCGAGCTGGACGATGACCTGCACGATCGCGCCGGCCCCGAAGCCGAACAGGAACGCGGCCAGGCTGGCGTTGAACGCCGCGGCGCCGATCCACGCGCCCAGCACGGCCGGCGCGCCCGCGATCAGCCCGAGCGCGGCCAGCCGGCCCAGGGAGGGCCGCAGCCGCGCGACCGGCGCCACGATCGCGAGACCCTCGGTGGTGTTGTGCAGCGCGAAGCCGACGACGAGGAAGGCGCCGAGCGCCAGCGCCCCGACCGAGTACGCGGCGCCGATGGCCACGCCCTCGCCGAGGTTGTGCAGGCCGATGCCGATCGCCACCAGCAGCGCCAGCGTCGCCCCGCCGGCGCCCGCGCTCTGCCGCGAGGCCACCCACGCCGAGACGCCGCTCAGCAGCAGGTAGGAGATCACCCCGCCCAGCAGCACCAACCCGGCGCCGCCGAACGCCTGTGAGCCCTCGCCCGCCAGCTCGAAGCCCTCGAGCGTCGCGTCGATGACCAGGTAGGCGAGCAGCCCGACGGTGATCGCCATGACCACGCGCAGCCAGCTCGGCGGGATCCGCCGCACCCACGGCAGCCAGAGCATGCCGAGGGCGACGGGGATCACGCCCACGTAGATGCCGAGCAGCGCCATCAGACCGAAGAAGGAGAGGTCGTTCTCCGGCGACGCGACCGCGACCGGGATCTCGTGCGCGAACGTCCCGCCGCTCGAGGTCAGCAGCGCCACCTCGTACGCCTCGCCCTCGACCCACGGCTGCTGCACGCGCACGGTGGCGGTCTGGAGCCGCCCGATCGGCGAGTCGGCTCCGGAGAACTGCACGAACGCGTCGTTGACGATCGCCTGCGAGATGGTCACCGCGTCGGGACCGTCGTTGCGCACGGTCAGCTCGATCACGCCCGGCTCGAGCTTCGTGCGCTCGATCGCCAGCTCCTCGACCGGCGGCCCGCGGCGCTCCGCGAGGCCCGGTCCGTCGAGCAGCGCGAAGGCGCCGACGGCGGCGATGATCAGCAGCAGCGGGATGAGCCCGAGCAGCCACGCCGGGTACGAGCGCAGATCGCCGATCGTGGCGGCGCGGCCCTCCATCACGAGACCTCGAAGAAGCCCTGCCAGCCGAGCTCGGTGAACTCGGACTGGTGCGCGTGGAACATGAACGGCCCGGGATGGGCGAAGCGCCACTCGAGGATCCCGCGCTGGCCCTGGCAGAGCATCACCGTGTCGGTGAGCTCGGACGGGCTCTTCGACGTGCCCGTCGGGAAGTAGTTGAAGAGGTTCCCGTGCAGGTGGAACGAGTTGATGAGGTCGTACTCGAGGATGTTCACGAGGTAGACCCGGACCAGGTCGTCGCGCCGCACCTGGATCGGCTTGCTCATGTACGCGAACGGGATCGTGTTGGCCGCGTACATCTCGTTCGCGCGGTCGAAGTTGGTGTCGAACCCGTTCATCACCATGACCATCTCGTCGGCCTCCTCGCGCCCGTCCGCCGGGTCGACGATGAAGGCGCCGTAGAGGCCCTTGGCGATGTGCTCGGCCAGCGGCCGCACGTGGCAGTGGTAGAGGTGCAGGCCGGCGGGCAGGGCGTCGAACTCGTAGACCGTGCGGCCGCCCGGCTCGATCGTCCCCGCGCCGACGCCCGGGACCCCGTCCATCTCGGCCGGGTGGATGCCGTGGAAGTGGATCGTGTGCGGGTGCTGGGAGCCGTTGACGAACGTGATGCGCAGGCGCTCGCCCTCGCGGCAGCGCAGGGTCGGACCCGGGATCCGCTGGTTGTACGTCCAGGCGGCGAAGACCACGCCCGGCGCGACCTCGATCTCCTTGTCGACGGCGTAGAGCTCCCACTCGCGCAGCACGCGGCCACTCGCCATGCGCGTCGTCTCGCCCCAGTCGAAGTCGCGGAGGATCTCGTGCGGGTCGAAGCCGTTGGCGGCGTGGTCGACCGTGCGGCCGTCGCGGAAGTCGGCGTGGCCGCTGTCGACGTGCCCGCCGTGATGCTGGGCCGCGGCCTCGGCCTCCCAGGGATGCCCGTGGGGGACGGTGCTGTGCAGGAGGGCGGCGCCACCGGTCGCGGCGAGCGAGCCGGCGAGCAGCTTCCGACGTGTCAGCTCTGCCACAGCCTCGATTATGGCACGCCTAAACCCTTTTGTCGAGGCGCCTGGAACAGCAGCCACTTCGCGTGGGCGAGGATCCGCTCCGGCGGATAGCGCCGCGGGTCCTCCAGCAGCAGCCGCGCGGCCTCGTCGGCCACGGCGGACAGCGCCCGCGCGGTGAGCTCCGGATCGGGCGAGCCGCGCACCCGGCCCGCGAGCTGCGCGACGACGGCGGCGCGCCCCGCGGCGATCCGCTCGCGCAGCAGGCCGGGCGCCCCCTCGAGCGGCACGAGCACGAGCCGCCACGTCGCGGGGTCGCCGGCGACGGCGGCGAGGTAGCCCTCGAGCGCGGAGATCAGGTCCTCGCGGGGCAGGAACTCGCGCAGCTGCCCCAGGGCGCGCAGCGTCTCGCGCTCGACGAGGGCGTCGAGCAGCGCGTCCAGGTCGGCGAAGTGCCGGTAGACGATCGGCCGCGTGATGCCGGCCCGTCGCGCGACGGCCTCGATGGAGACGGCGTGGAACCCGCCGTCCGCGACCACCGCCTTCGCCGCGTCGAGGAGCTGCTCGCGGCGCGCGCCGGCGCTCATGCGTGTGACCGTCGTCACCATCCGGCATGTTACATGCCCGTAACTTATGGGTATCGAACCCGCGATGACCCACGAGACCGACGTCGCCATCATCGGCAGCGGCTTCAGCGGGCTCGGCATGGCGATCCGCCTCAAGCAGGCGGGCATGGACGACTTCGTCGTGCTCGAGCGCGCCGCCGAGGTGGGCGGCACGTGGCAGGCCAACACCTATCCCGGCTGCGCCTGCGACGTCCCTTCGCACCTGTACTCCTTCTCCTTCGCGCCCAACCCGGACTGGACGCGGACCTACTCCCGCCAGCCCGAGATCCGCGAGTACCTGCGCCGCACCGCCGACGAGTCCGGCATCCGCCCGCACGTGCGCCTGCGCTGCGCCGTCGAGTCCGCCACCTGGCTCGAGGCCGAGCGCCGCTGGGAGCTCGAGACGAGCGACGGCACGCTGCGCGCCCGCGTGCTGGTGGCCGGCATGGGCCCGCTGACCGAGCCGCGGATCCCCGACCTCCCGGGCCTCGAGGACTTCGAGGGCGAGGTCTGGCACTCCGCCCGCTGGAACCACGACTTCGACCTGGCCGGCAAGCGCGTGGCCTCGATCGGCACCGGCGCCTCGGCGATCCAGTACGTGCCCGAGATCGCCGAGGAGGTCGACCGGCTGCACGTCTTCCAGCGCACGCCGCCGTGGGTCGTGCCGCACTCGAGCCGGCCGATCCGCGCGTGGGAGCGGCGCCTGTACCGCGCCGTGCCCGCGGCCCAGCGGCTCATGCGCGGCGGCATCTACGCCGGCCGCGAGGCGCTCGTGCTCGGGCTGGTCAAGCAGCCGCGGCTCATGAAGGTGGTCGAGCGCGTCGCGCGCAAGCATCTCGCCGCCCAGGTCGACGACCCGGCGCTGCGCGAGCGCGTCACGCCCGACTACACCATCGGCTGTAAGCGCATCCTGCCGTCCAACCGCTGGTACCGGGCGCTCGGCAGGCCGAACGTGGAGCTCGTCACCGAGGGCGTGAGCGAGGTGCGCGCGCGGTCGATCGTGGCCGCCGACGGCTCCGAGCGCGAGGTCGACGCGATCGTCTTCGGCACCGGCTTCCAGGTCACCGACATCCCCGCCGCCCATCGCGTGCGCGGCCGCGGCGGCGCGCTGCTCGACGACGTCTGGCACGGCAGCCCGCGCGCCCACCTCGGGAGCACGATCGCGGGCTTTCCCAACCTGTTCTTCCTGCTCGGCCCGAACACGGGGCTCGGGCACAGCTCGATGGTCTACATGATCGAGTCGCAGATCGGCCATGTGCTCGCGGCGCTGCGCGCGATGCGCGAGAACGGCGCCGAGACGATCGAGGTCCGCCCCGAGGCTCAGGCCGCCTACAACGCCTGGCTCGACCGCAGGCTCGAGGGCACGGTGTGGAACACGGGCTGCGCGAGCTGGTACCTCGACCACACCGGCCGCAACAGCACGATCTGGCCCGACTGGACGTTCCGCTTCCGCCGCCGCGTGGCGGAGATCGACCTCGCCGAGTACGCGCTCGACGTCCCCGCGCGCGAGCGGGTGGCGGCGTGACCCGCGTGCTCATCACCGGCGCGGCGGGCGGGATCGGCAGCGCCGCGGCGGCGGAGCTGCGCTCCCGCGGCGCGGCGGTCGCCGGGCTCGACCTCCAGGGCGCCGACATCGTCTGCGACGTGCGCGACCAGGCGTCGGTCGACGCCGCCGTGGCCGAGGCGATCGAGCAGCTCGGCGGCCTCGACGTGCTGATCAACAACGCCGGCATCGGCATCCCGCAGAGCGCCGGCGCCGCCCCCGACGCGGACGCCCTCGCCGTCATCGACGTCAACCTCCTCGGCCCCTGGCGCGTGACCGCGGCGGCGCTGCCCGCGCTGCGCGCCTCGCGCGGCCGGGTGGTCAACGTCGCCTCCGGGCTCGCCCACCTGGCGCTCCCGTGGGCGACCGCCTACTGCATGAGCAAGCGCGGGCTGACCGCCTACTCGGACTCGCTGCGCCACGAGCACGGCGACGCGATCACCGTCACCACGGTCTACCCGGGCTACATCCGGACGCCCATCCACCGGGCCTCGCAGGCGGCGGGCGTGCCGCTCGAGGGGCACGTGCCCGCCGAGCGGGTGGAGGACGCCGCGCGCACGCTCGCGCGCGCCGCGCTCGGCCCGCCCGCGCGCGACCTCGCCACGACCCGCAGCGGCGCGGTCGGCTACGTCCTGCTGCGCCACACGCCGCGGCGGCTGCTCGACGCCGTGATCCGGCGCCGGCTGCGCGGGGTCAGCCTTCCCGCCGCCGGTAGTGCAGCGCCACGCCCCGGCGCTCGAGCCTGATCGTCTCCACGAGCTGCCACGCCGGGACCGTCGTGGCGCGGAGCGGGTCGATCAGGCCGGCGCGATGCAGCGTCTCGATGATGCCGGCGCCCACGTGGCCGTTCCCCTCGTCCGACGGCGAGAACACGATTCCCTGCACCGCGGCGGCCGTGGCGTTCCCCATGGAATTGAGCTTGCGCCAGGAACTGGTTCGGGTCAACATCCAATCCGGACACTGCGATGCGAACCAATTCCGAGCCAGGCTTTCCCAGCGACCTGCTGGTCGACCTCCACGAGCGCAACGGCCGCGGGCTGCGCGAGCAGCTGGAGCACCACCTGCGCGCCGCGATCCAGCAGGGGCGCGTGGCGCCGGGGGCGACGCTCCCGCCCAGCCGCATCCTCGCCGCCGAGCTGGGGATCGGCCGCGGCGTCGTGGTCGACGCCTACGGCAACCTGAAGGCCGACGGCTACCTCGAGGCGCGGCAGGGCGGGCAGACGCGGGTGCGGCTCGACGCGCACGGCGAGCCGGCGGTGACGCCGATCGAGCGCGTGCCGGTCGACCTCCACAGCTTCTTCGCGCGGCCGCGCGAGACGCTCGACCGGCCCGCGGGCCCGGTGCGGCTGCTCGGCGGGCTGCCGGACCCGGCGCTGTTCCCGCGCACCCGGTGGGTCCGCCACTATCGCGCTGCCCTCGCCGCGGTCCCCGACGGCGATCTCACGTATCCCGACGCGTTCGGGGCGACGGCGCTGCGGACCGCGCTGCGCGGCTATCTCGGTCGCGTCCGCGGGGTGGACACCGAGCCCGAGCGCATCCTCGTGTGCTCCGGCGTGACCCAGGGGCTCACGCTCGTGTGCCGCGCGCTGCGGCGGGCCGGGGCGCGGCGCATGGCCGTCGAGGACCCGTGCTTCGCCGTGCACCGCCAGGCGATCGCCATGGCGGGCCTCGAGCCGGTGCCGGTCGCGACCGACGCGGACGGCCTCGACCCGTCCGCCCTCGGCGACGTGGACGCCGTCCTGGTCACGCCGGCGCACAGCTACCCCCGCGGCGCGACGCTCGGCGCGGCCCGCCGGCACGCGCTGCTCGCCTGGGCCCGCGAGCGCCGGGCGCTGATCGTCGAGGACGACTACGACGCCGAGCTGCGCTACGACCGCACGCCGATCGGCGCGCTGCAGGGCCACGCGCCGCAGCACGTCGTCCACCTCGGCTCGGCCAGCAAGACCCTGACCCCGGCGCTGCGGCTGGGATGGATCGCCGCGCCCGCGACGCTGATCGACTCGCTCGTGCGCGAGAAGCGCTTCGACGACATGGGCTCGAGCCTGATCGAGCAGCTGGCCTTCGCGCGCTTCGTCGACAGCGGCGATCTCGCGCGCTTCCTGCGCCGCGCCCGGCCGATCTACCGCGACCGGCGCGACGCGACGATCGCCGCGCTCGCCGAGCTCATGCCCGGCGTGCGCTGGCACGGCGAGGCCGCCGGCCTGCACCTCTACGTGGAGCTGGGGGACGGCGTCGACGAGGTCGCGATGGCCGAGGCCGCGAAGGAGCGCGGGATCCTGCTCGAGAACGCGTCGCGGCACTGGGCCCGGCCGCGGCGGGCGCCGCCCTCGATCGTGCTCGGCTACGGCGCGCTCCCGGTGCCGGCCGTCCGGCACGTGGTGTCGCTGCTCGCCGAGGCTATGCGCCGGGCTTCGTGACCATCAGGAAGACGGCGATGATCAGCAGCACGCCGGTGAGCGCGCCGATCATGCCCTGCCGGCGGGCCTGGGCGAGGTAGTCGCCCGACACCTGGCCGGTCGCCTCGAGGTCGCGCTCGGCGAGCACCGCCAGGCGCCGGTCGCTGGGCACGAAGTACGCGCCGAGGAGGCCGCCGACGACGATCACGATGGCGAACGTGGCGCTGATCCACGCCGAGCCGAAGCCCCAGTCGGCGTCGGCGGTCTGGTAGAGGCCCGTGACGATGATCACGACCATCGCCGGCGTGGCGAGGCGCTGGTTGATGGCGAGCTGGAGCCGGTGCACGTACGGCAGGTGGAGCTGGCCGACCTTCATCGCCACCGGGAAGAAGATCGCCTCGGCGAACGTGGCGCCGAAGCCGATCATCACGGCCGTCACGTGGATGAAGACGGAGATGCTGTAGGCGTCGATGGCTGCGAGCGTCATGGCGTGAAGACGATCTTGCCAAAGATGTCGCCCGTCGACATCGCCTCGAAGCCCTCGCGCGCATCCGGCAACGGCAGCACGCGGTCGATCTCCGGGCGGATCCCGCTCGTCACGCACAGCCGCGCGAGCCGGCCGAGCTCGTCGCGGGTGCCCATCGTCGAGCCGACCACGTTGAGCTGGAGGAAGAACACGCGGGACAGCTCGGCCGAGGGGGCGTCGCCGCTCGTCGCGCCGGAGACCACGAGCGTGCCGCCCGGGCGCAGCGCCCGCAGCGAGTGCTTCCACGTCGCCTGGCCGACGGTCTCGAGCACGGCGTCGACGCGCTCGGGCAGGCGGGCGCCGCTCTCGAACGCCTCGTGCGCGCCCAGCTCGACCGCCCGCTCGCCGCGGGCCGGGTCGCGTGACGTGACCCACACGCGCAGGCCGGCCTGGCGGGCGAGCACGATCGCCGCGCTGGCCACGCCGCCGCCCGCGCCCTGGATGAGGATCGTGTCGCCCGGCTTCGCGCCCGACTTGACGAAGAGCATCCGGTAGGCGGTGAGCCACGCGGTCGGCAGGCAGGCGGCCTCCTCGAACGAGAGCTCCGCGGGCTTGGGCACGAGGTTGCCGCTCGGCACCGCCACCTTCTGGGCCAGCGAGCCCTGGTGCTTCTCGGACAGCAGCGAGCGCTTGGGGTCGAGCGTCTCGTCGCCGCGCCAGCCGTCCGAGGCGACGACCGAGTGGACGATCACCTCGTTGCCGTCCGGGTCGGTGCCCGCGGCGTCGCAGCCGAGGATCATCGGCAGCCGCTCGTCGGGCAGCCCGACCCCGCGCAGCGAGAACAGGTCGTGGTGGTTGAGCGACGCGGCGCGGACGTCGACGGTCACCCAGCCGTCGCCCGGCTCGGGATCCGGCCGCTCGCCGATCTGCAGCGCGGCGAGCGGGTCGTCGGCGTTCGTCTCCTCTACGTAGGCGGCGAGCATGCTCCGGGGCCTACCCGTCGTACAGCGAGTCGAACGTCTCCGCGTAGCGGCGCTCGACGACCGCGCGCTTGACCTTCATGGTCGGCGTCAGCTCGCCGGCCTCCTGGCTGAGGTCCTGCTCGAGCACCGTGAACTTCTTGACCTGCTCGATGCGGGCGAAGCGCGCGTTGGCGGCGTCGACGTCCTTCTGGAGCGCCTCCTGCACGGCCGGGTGGGAGGCCAGGGCGCCGAGGTCGCCGTCGATGCCCAGCTCGGCCGCGAAGTCCTTGGCCTCGTCGGCGTCGAGCGTGAGCAGCGCCACCAGGTAGGAGCGGTTGTCGCCGTGCACCACGGCCTGCGAGATCCAGCGCGACTCGCGCAGCGCGTTCTCGATGTTGGTGGGCGAGATGTTCTTGCCGCTGGAGGTGATGATCAGGTCCTTCTTGCGGCCGGTGATCTTCAGGAAGCCGTCCTGCAGCTCGCCGAGGTCGCCGGTCCGCACCGCGTCGCCGTCGAAGACGTCGCGCGTGGCCTCCTCGTTGCGGTGGTAGCCCTTGAACACGTTGGGGCCGGTCAGCAGGATCTCGCCGTCCTCGGCGATCTCGACGCCGGTGCCCGGCAGCGCGGGGCCGACGGTCCCGAAGCGCGGGTCGGCCGGCGTGTTGAGCGTGGCCGCCGCGGTGGTCTCGGTCATGCCGTAGCCCTCGAGCACGGTGACGCCGCAGGCGTCGAGGAACTCGAGCACCTCGAGCGGGATCGGGGCGGCGCCGGTCAGCGCCAGCTCGAGGTTGCCGCCGAAGAGCTGGCGGACCTTGGAGAGCACGAGCCGGTCGGCGAGCGCGTACTGGGCCTTCAGCACCGGCGAGGCGGTGCCCTTGCGCATCGCCGGGCGGGCCTTGCGGCCGGTGGAGATCGCCCACGCGAACAGCTTCTGCTTGACCCCGCTGCCCTCCTGGCCGCGGGCGAGCACGCGCGCGTGGATCTTCTCGAACACGCGCGGGACGGACGGGAAGTGGGTCGGCGCCGCGGCGCCGACGTCCTCGACCAGCTTGCGGCTGTCGCCGCTCCAGAACGCCAGCGTGGTGCCGCTCTGGATCGAGACGAACTGCACCACGCGCGCGAGCGCGTGGGCGAGCGGCAGGAACATGAAGAGCGTCGCCGGCGGCTTGAGGCCGATCTGGTGGACGTACGCCTCGCCGGTGAAGATCAGGTTGCGGTGCGTGAGCTCGCAGCCCTTGGGCGGGCCGGTCGTGCCCGAGGTGTAGACGATGGTCGCCACGTCGTCGGGCCCGATCGCCTCCAGCCGGCGCTCCAGGTCGGCCTCGTCGATCTCGCCGGCGCGGGCGCGCAGGTCGGCGACGGTGGTCGTCCGGCCGGTGTCCTCCATGCTGATGACGTGCTCGAGGCCGGGCAGCCGGTCCCTGACCTCCTCGATCTTCTTCAGCTGCCCCTCGTCCTCGACGATGATCGCCCTCGCGCCGGAGTGCTCGACCACGTACTGGCACTCCTCGGGGGAGTTCGTGTGGTAGACGGGCACCACGACGGCGCCGGCGGCCAGCAGCGCGGCGTCGGCCTGGCTCCAGCCCGGGCGGGTCTCGCCGAGCAGCGCCACGCGGTCGCCGGGCACGATGCCGAGCGCCGCGACGCCGCGCGCGAGCTCGCGCACGGCGGTCCCGAACTCCGCGAACGACCACTCGTGCCACGTGCCGTCACGCGGGAAGCGGATTGCAGTTCCGGTGTGTCGATCGGTGGCGTCCAGCACCATCCGGCCCAGGGAGTTCGCGCTCATGGGGCGCGATCCTGACATAGCCTCCCGCAATCGCGAACCACGGAGGAGAACTCGATGAAGATGCGCGCCGCGGTGCTCGAGGAGTTCGGGCAGCCGCTGAAGGTCCAGGAGGTCGACCTGGCCGACCCGGCTCCCGGCGAGGTGCTGGTGCGGCTCGTGGCCTGCGGCGTGTGTCACACCGACCTCTACACGGCGTCGGGCGCCGATCCCTCCGGCTACGCGCCGGCCGTGCTCGGGCACGAGGGCGCCGGCGTGGTCGAGAAGGTCGGGGAGGGCGTGACGTCGGTGACCGAGGGCGACCACGTCGTGACGCTGTTCTCGCCCCAGTGCGGCGAGTGCGAGCACTGCCGCTCGCCGCGCACGAACCTCTGCCTGGCCATCCGCGAGCAGCAGAACAAGGGCTTCCTGCCCGACGGGACCACGCGGCTCTCGCGCGGCGGCGATCCGATCCGCCACTTCATGGGCACGAGCACGTTCGCGGAGTACACGGTGATGCCGGAGATCGCGCTCGCGAAGATCTCGCCGGACGCGCCGCTCGAGCACGCGTGCCTGTTCGCCTGCGGGCTGTCGACGGGGCTGGGCGCCGCGATGTTCACCGCGGGCGTCGCCGAGGGCTCGACCTGCGTCGTGTTCGGGGCCGGCATGGTCGGGCTCGGCGCCGTGGCCGGCTGCCGGCTCCAGGGCGCCGAGCGGGTCATCTGCGTCGACCTGTCCGAGGACCGGCTCGAGCTGGCCCGCGGCCAGGGCGCGACGGAGACCTGGGTGGCCGACGAGAACACCGTCCAGCGCGTGCTCGACGAGACGCGTGGCTTCGGCGCCGACTACACGTTCGAGGCGACCGGGCTCGTGAGCGTCATGCGCCAGGCCGTCGAGTCGGCGCGCATGGGCTGGGGCCTGTGCACGGTCGCGGGCGTGGCCGGCAAGGGGGAGACGCTGGACATCGTCCCGCGCTTCCTCATCACCGGCCGGCGCGTCTGCGGCTCCTCGTTCGGAGGGGTCAAGGGCCGCGAGCAGGTCCCGCAGCTCGTCCAGCGCTACCTCGACGGGGACATCGACGTCGCGCCGTTCGTGTCGCACCGGATCACCCTCGACGACGTGAACCGCGGGTTCGACCTGATGCACGACCAGGACGGGATCCGGAGCGTGATCGACCTCTAGGGGTCCACGAGGCTCGAGTTCGGGCCGATCACGGCCGCGGCGAACGCCAGCGCGTCGGCCGAGGAGGCGTCGAGCCACTGCACGTCGTCGATCGCCACGAGCAGCGGGCCGAGCCCGCGGGAGCGCGTTCAGCGCGCCGAGCCGGATCGCGTGCGGCTCGGGTGGCCCGGCCGCGGGCGCGGCGCGCAGCAGCGCGACCTCGAGCGCCGCGCGCTGCGGCCCGGCGAGCTGCCCCGTGCCGACGCCGTCGAGGAGGTCGACGAGCGCCGCGAACGAGTGCCGCGCCTCGGCGGCGTCGGGGCGGGCGACCAGGACGCGCAGTCCGGCGGCCGACCGGTCTCACAACGGCCGTTCGCCCACGTGCGCGGGGACGGGCTCGAGGTCGTTCACGAAGCCGGGGGTCGCCTCGACGCGGTCGAGCCAGGCGGCGACGTGCTCGAAGTCCCGCGGGTCGGCGCCCGCGTCGGCGCCGCAGTGCCCGTACCCGTAGACGGCGATGTCGGCCACGGTGTAAGCGTCCCCGGTCAGGAACGCGCGCCCGTCGGCGAGGCCGCGGTCGATCGTCGCCAGCGCGTCGCGGCCGCGCTCGAGCCGGTTCGCGAACACCTCGGGCATCGTGACGTCGCGGCCGGCGAGCTTGAGGAACCGCGCGACGGCCAGGTCGGCCTCGATCCGGTTCTGCTCGAAGAACATCCACTGATGCACGTGCGCGCGCTCGACGCCGGGTGCGGGGAGCAGCGGCGTGCCCTCGGCGAGGAAGAGCAGGATCGCCGCCGACTCGGGGATCAGATCGCCCGCGTCGGTCTCCAGCACCGGGATCCGCCCGTCGGGGTTGCGGGCGAAGTGCTCGTCGGTGCGGGTCTCGCCGCGGAAGAGGTCGACGGAGATGGACTCGAACGGCAGGTCGAGCTGCCGGAGGACGACGCGGCACTTCAGGCAGTTGCCGGAGGAGGCGTGCTCGTAGAGCTTCATGGCCGCGGCACGATACGGGGGAGGCGCGGTTCGAATCCAGGCTACGGCCGCAGCTCGAAGTGCATCGGGTCGGGCCGCGTCGGCCAGTCGCCGCCCCACGTGAAGCCCTGCTCCTCCATCGCCTTCACGAGCCGGCGGTCCTGGCGCGACCGGCCCATGAACGGGTTGGCGGCGGCGTTGAGGTCGACGGCGACGCCCCAGGCGTGCAGGGAGAGCTGGCCGCGCGGCTGGATCCGGCGCGGCGCGTAGCACCCGGCGTAGTCGCCGGGGTCGACCAGGCGCGACAGCCCGCGGCGCGCCAGCGAGCCGAGCGCCGCCCGGAGCCGCCCGATCATCGCCCGGTGGCAGGTCACGTTCCCGAGGATCGGGACGCGCCGCGTGACGATGTTGCGGCGCAGGAAGCCGGGGTCGAGCCGGATCCAGTCGGAGCCGTACGGCAGGCCGGCGGCGGGCTCCCCGAAGCGCGCCTTGAGCTGCAGCGGCCGGGCCGGGCCGTCGGCGCCGGGGCCGTGGAAGATGCGGGCGGCCGCGCCGCGCTCGGCGCGCCGGGCGAGCTCGCCCGGCGGCACCGCGCTCCGCAGCGACACGATCACGGTGGAGCGCAGCGGGTCGACCCGCCGGTCGCGCGACGCCATGGCGAGCTCGGCATCGCGGAGCACCTCGTCCTCGACGACGCCGGCCACGCGCAGCCGCCGGCCGCCGTCGAGCCGCAGCGTCCCGCCCTCGCCGACCCCGCGCAGCCCCGCCGACGTGCGCGAGAGGATCGCCGTCCCCGGCTTCAGCGAGGCGAACGGCGCGCGGTCGCCCTCGGCGAGCGTCTCGGCGTAGGCCGCGGGGTCCACGACCACCGCGTCGAGCGGGATCGCGTACCCCGAGCGCACCCGCTGCACGACACGGCCGCCGGGCAGCGTCGCGCCGCGCAGGAGCACGACGCCGCGGCCGACCGGCGTGACCGCCGACACCGCGGGGTGCGCGCGCAGCCGACGCGCCGCCCGCGCCGGCTTCTCGAGGCTCCACACGATCGCGGTGAGCGGGCGCTCGGCCGGCGGCGGATCGGCGACCGGCGGCGGGATCGAGGGCGTCGTGGTGGCGACCGGCTCGGCGGTCGCCGCGCGCTCCGGCGCCGCGGATCCGCACCCGGCGAGACCCACCGCGACCGCGAGCACGGCAAGATGCCGCCCGTGGAACCTTCCGGCATCCAGGCGGCGCTCGAGCTCGTCGCGTCGTGGGAGGCGCGCTGGGGCGAGCGGCCCGCCGGGCCCACCGTCGATCCCGACCGCTGGGCGGACGCCTGGGCGGACTTCGCCGCCCGCATGGACGGCAACTTCCCGTTCTTCCACCCGCGCTTCGCCGGCCAGATGCTCAAGCCGCCGCACCCCGCGGCCGCCGCGGGCTACGTCGCGGCCATGCTCGTCAACCCGAACAACCACGCGCTCGACGGCGGCCCGTCCACGAGCGAGATGGAGAAGGAGGCGGTCGCCGAGCTCGCGACGATGCTCGGCCTGGCCGAGCCCAGCCTCGGCCACCTGACGTCGAGCGGCACGATCGCGAACCTCGAGGCGCTCTGGGTGGCGAGGGAGCTGCATCCGGAGAAGGGCATCGCGTACGGCGCGAACGCTCACTACACGCACGCGCGCATGTGCCAGGTCCTTCGCATGCCGGCGCGGCAGGTTCAGGCGGACGCGCACGGGCGGATCGACCTCGACGCGCTCGACGCCGCGTGCGCGGCCGGCGACGTCGGCACCGTCGTGCTCACCGCCGGCACCACGGGCGTCGGCGCCGTCGACCGGGTCGACGAGGCGCTGGCCCTGCGCGAGCGGCACGGCGTGCGCATCCATGTCGATGCAGCGTACGGCGGCTTCTTCGCGCTGCTCGACGACGCGCCGCCCGGCCTCCATGCCCTCGGCGGGGCCGACTCGGTGGTCATCGACCCGCACAAGCACGGCCTCCAGCCGTACGGCTGCGGCGCGGTGCTGTTCGCCGACCCGGCCGTCGGGCGCCTGTACGCGCACGACTCGCCGTACACCTACTTCACCTCCGACGCGCTGCACCTGGGGGAGATCAGCCTCGAGTGCTCGCGCGCCGGCGCCGCGGCGGCGGCGCTGTGGCTGACCCTGCGGGCGGTCGACATGGCGCCGATCCTGGCCGCCGCCCGCCGCGCCGCCCAGGCCTTCGCCGCCCGCCTGCGGGAGAGCGAGACGCTGCGGCTCCACCTCGAGCCCGAGCTCGACATCGTCACCTACTTCGCGCGCGAGCGGACCCTGAGCGGGATCGACGCGAGCAGCGCCGCGATCCTGCGCGCCGGCATGGAGGATCCCGAGGACCCGGTCTTCCTCAGCACCCTGCACGTCGGCGCCGCCGCGCTGACCGAGCTGCACCCTGAGCTCGAGGCGGACGCGGACGGCGCCCGGCTCCTGCGCAGCGTGCTGATGAAGCCGGAGCACGAGCCCGCCGTGGACTGGCTGGCTACGCGGGTCGAGGCGCTGTCCCGAGCCACTCGCTGAGCCGCTCGTAGACCGCGGGGTGGTTGAGCAGCGCCAGGTGGTGCGTCGCGCCGACGTGCAGCGTCTCCTGCGCGCGGTGGCTCGCGCTGCCCTGGAGCACCAGCCAGTCCCCGAGCGCCCGGCCCAGCGGGTGGTCCTTCGACGCCGTCACCGTGGCCGAGACGAAGCAGTGGGTCGCGCAGTCGAGCAGCGGCACCTCGCGGCACGCCACCGCCCGCAGGGCCTCCGGGTCGCGGTCGCGCCAGTCCTCGTCGACCAGGGAGCCGTTGCGGAGGTCGCGGATGCCCGCGCTGCGGCGCCGCAGGAAGCCGGAGAACGGCCGCGTCTCGGGCAGCGCGCCGAGCGCGGCGGCCGCGTAGTGGACGGCCGACTCGAGCGGCGCGCCCGTGTGGGGCGAGCCGAGCGAGACCACGTGCGTCACCCGCCGCGTCCAGTCGCCGCCCGCATGGCACGCGCTGCGCGCCACCAGTCCGCCCAACGAGTGCCCGATCAGCGCGATCTGCTCGACCTCGACGGGCCACCCGGCCACCAGCTCCTCGAGCGACTCCGCCAGCGAGCGCCCGTTCTCCGAGATGTGCCGGCCGCTGTTGAAGCGGACCCAGACCGGCGTGAAGCCGTGCTCGTCGGCCAGCCGCTCGCCGTAGGTGCGGCCCCCGCCGTAGCGCCAGGCGCGATCGGACTCGAACAGCCCGTGGACGAAGACGGCGAGCCGCGGGCTCGCGCCCTCCGCCGTGAGGGTCATCGGCGTCGCCAGCGGGCTGCCCTCGCGCTCGAGCACATCGCCGCGCAGGCCGTTGAGCACGGCCACCACGGCCGCTCCGCGCGGCGTGTCGGACACCGGACGCTCCGGGAGCGCCACCGAGGCGACGCGCCCCGCCACCGCGGCGGCGCCCTGCACGCCCGCGTAGACGGCGCCGGAGATCCCGTCGTGCAGGAGCTTGGCCGGGCTGCCGGGCACGAACGCGCGATCGGCGATCGCGCGGTGGACCTGCCCGATCCCGCTTGCGCCCAGGCCCAGCTCGTCGAAGGCCAGCCGGGTCAGCGCACGAAGCTCGTCCGCCATCACCTGGAATTACTACCCGGCGGCCCGGCGGTTACGCGCCCTACGGGCGCTCGACCAGCGTCGACAGCGCCACCATCGTCCGCGTGCGGCGGACCATCGGATCGCGGCGCAGGAGCTCGATCGTATGCTCGAGCTCCTCGATGCCCTCCACGCGCACGCGCACGATCGCGTCGGCGTCGCCGGCCACCGTATGGGCGGCGATGACCACGGGCAGGCCGCCGACCGAGGCCAGGAGGTCCCCCGGCGCGACCGTGTCGGCGCAGTAGAGCTCCACGAACGCCTCGAGCCGGTCGCCGAGCGCCTGCGGATCGATGATCGCCGAGTAGCCCACGATCACGCCGGTCTCCTGCAGGCGGTCGACGCGGCGCTTGACCGCCGAGGCGGACAGGCCCACCGCCGCGCCGACGTCGGCGAGCGTCGCCCGGCCGTCGCGCTCCAGATGCTCAAGGATCTTGCGGTCGACGGCGTCGATACGTACTGGTCGTTGCACAGCACGCCCACTCTATGCCGTCTTCCTTGCGGTTGCGACAGCGGCGTTGTAGACCGGGACGGGTGTTCGAGGAAGCTCAGCTGTACTCACCGGTCACGGCCAACGAGGACGGGACGGTCAACGTCGAGCTCGCGGCCGACCACCCCGGCGCCAGCGATCCCGTCTACCGCGAGCGGCGCAACGTGATCGCCGCGCAGGCGCTCGCGTGGGAGCCGGGGGAGCCGCTCCCGCGGATCGACTACACCGACGCCGAGCACGAGGTGTGGCGGATCGTGTGCCGCGAGCTCGCGCCCAAGCACGTCAAGTACGCGTGCCGCGAGTTCTGCGAGGCGTCCGCCGCGCTGGCGCTGCCCGCGGACCGGATCCCGCAGCTCGACGAGGTGACCGCCGGCCTCGAGCCGCTCACGGGCTTCCGCTACCACCCCGCCGCCGGTCTCGTTCCGCTGCGCGAGTTCTACAGCTCGCTCGGCGACCGGGTGTTCCACTCCACGCAGTACGTCCGGCACGGCGCGATGCCGCTCTACACGCCCGAGCCCGACCTCATCCACGAGGTCGTCGGGCACGGCAACCTGCTCGCCAGCCCGCGCTTCGCCGAGATCAAGCGCCAGGCCGGGCTCGCGGCCCAGCGCGTGGAGACCGACGACGCGCTCCAGTTCCTGGCCGACGTCTTCTGGTTCACGATCGAGTTCGGCGTCCTGCGCGAGGACGGCGAGGTGCGCGCTTACGGCGCCGGCATCCTCTCCTCCTACGGCGAGATCGAGGAGTTCCGCGGGGCCGACCTGCGGCCGCTCGACATCCTCGCCATGGCCACGCAGGAGTACGACATCACGCACTACCAGCCGGTGCTCTTCTGCGCCGACGGCATGGGCGAGCTGGAGGATGTGGTGGGCGGATTCTTCGCCGGCTTCGACGACGACACGCCCGCACGACTGAGGGGGGACGCGGGGGTCGCGGTCGGAGCCTGACGGCTACGCTGCGCGGCCATGGCCAAGCGCAGCGTCAGGAAGGCACGACAGCGCACCCCCGCGGCGTCCCCCGAGCAGGCGCCCACGCGCCGCCCGTTCTGGCTCGGCGCGCTCGCCGCCGCCGCGGTCCTGATCCCCGCCGCGATCGTGGCGGTGGTCATCGCCTCCTCGGGTTCCGAGGAGCAGGCGGCGCCCGATCCCGAGGCGGAGGTCGCCGCGGAGGTGCAGTCCGAGGCGGCCAAGCTGCGCGAGCAGACCCAGGTCCGCGACAAGGAGCAGGTGCAGGAGCTGACCGACCGCATGCGCTCCGCGGTCGACTCGCTGGACCCGGTGGTCGCTGGGCTCGGCGGCGACTCGCGCGCCGAGCCCGCCACCGTCGCGGAGTGGCTCGCCACGGTCCGCGCCGAGGACGAGTTCTTCGCCGAGACCGTGTCGGGGGAGACGGGGACCAACGTCGCGCGCGGCGGCTTCGCGGCCTCGCTCGACGCCCTGCTCGAGTCGGTCGAGAGCTACCGGCTGGCGCTCGACCAGCCCGCCGCGCGCCGCGCACTGCTGCGCCAGAGCCGGCGCCAGCGCGACCTCGCGGTGCGCGCCTGGGCGGTCGCCGCGACCCAGCTGGATGCGATCAACATCGCAACCGGGTACGGTCACCAGCACGTCTACCTCGGCGGCTCTGAGGCGGCCGGCGGCATCGGGGCCGATCCGGCCCCGGAGGGCAGTGGTGCCGAGGGTGGAGAATAGGGAGCCCATGGACTACCAGATCGATCACGATCCCATCGACCGCGGCCATCTGGTCGTCGCCTCAGGCGAGCTCGACATCCAGGCCACGCCGCGCCTGTCGACGGTGCTCGCGCTGGGCTCGGCCAGCCGCGGCGGACGGCTCGTGCTGGACCTGTCGGAGGTCTCCTTCATCGACTCCACCGCGCTCGGCACGATCCTCAAGGCCGCGGCGCAGCTCGACGAGGCGGGGACGACGCTCGCCGTGGTGGCGCCCGAAGGCCCGGTGCGCCGGCTGCTCGAGATGACCAACCTCACGCAGCGCTTCCGGCTCTACGGCACGCGCGAAGCCGCGCTGTCGGCGGACGGCGCTCCCGCTTAGCCTGGATCACCGATCCCCGCGGCGCCTCGCCACCGCTCGCGGTGCCGAGTCATCCACGGGTCATCGGTGATCCAGGCTAGGCGGCGGCGCGCAGCGCCTCGAGCTCGCGCCGCAGCGCGAGCTCCTCGAGCGCGCGCCGCTCGACCCGCTGCACCTCGGCGGGGCGCATCTCGAGCCTGCGGGCGGCCTCGCGGATGGACACCGGGTCGCGGTCGCCGTCGAGGCCGAACCGCATCTGGATGATCTCGCGCTCGCGCTCGGGCAGCGACTGCACGACCGCGCGCACGGTCTGCTGCGTCAGCGCGACCTCGACCTCCTCGTCGGGCGAGGGGTCGCTGCTCGGCAGCAGGTCGCCCAGCTCGCCGCCGTCCTCCTCGCCCAGCGGGCGCTCGAGGCTGGTGACCTTGCGCGAGACCTCCTGGAGCTCCACGACCTGCTCGGGCTCGAGCTTGGCCTCGGCGGCGATCTCCTCGATCGTCGGGGCGCGGCCCAGGCGCGTGTTGAGCTCGCGCTCGGCGTTGGCGATCCGGCGCTCGCGCTGCGCGACGGTGATCGGCAGGCGGATCGTGCGGCCGCGCTCGTCGAGGCCGCGGCCGATCGACTGGCGGATCCACAGCGTCGCGTAGGTCGAGAAGCGGAAGCCCTTGCGCCAGTCGAACTTCTCGGCCGCGCGGATGAGCCCGAGCATGCCCTCCTGGATCAGGTCGAGCAGCGTGAGCTCGCCGGCGCCCTGGTACTTGCGGGCGATCGACACGACCAGCCGCAGGTTCGAGTTGATCAGGCGCTCCTTGGCCGAGAGGTCGCCGCGCTCGATCCGCTTGGCGAGGTCGATCTCCTCGGCGGGCGTGAGCAGCTCGTGGCGCCCGGCCTCGTTGAGGAACAGCTGCATCGCGTCGGTCGTGTAGACGGCGAGGTCGCGGTTGGTGACCGAGGTGACCGTCGACTGGTGGTGGCCGCAGTCGTCGAGGATCTCGGCGCCGTCCTCCTGCAGGCGCGCGGCGATCGCCTCGACCTGCTCGTGGTCGAGGTCGAGCTCCTCGACCGCGCGCGCGAGCTCGGACTCGTCGATGCAGCCGCGCTCACGGCCCGCTCGGAGCAGGGCGGCGATCTCGGGTGCGTCCCAGGGAAGGTCCATGTCGGGGTGCCTACCCGCCGGCGACTCGCGGGAACGCGGGTCAGCGGCGGCGCGCATGCTGGACGATAGCCGTCACCCAGTCCGCGATCCCGGACGCGAGATGCCCGAGCGGTCCGGTGTAGAGCCAAGCGGCGATGCGGGTCGTCACGGATGCAGTTGTACAGTGGTGGGCCGCCATGGCCTCCGACGTCGTCACCACCGTCACCGAGCTGCCCGAATCGCGCGTCCGCGTGCAGGCCGAGGTGCCCGCCGCGGAGGTCGAGAAGCGCGTCGCGATCGCCGCGAAGCGGCTGGGCCGCGGACTCCGCGTCCCCGGCTTCCGCGCCGGCAAGGCGCCCGCGCCCGTGATCGTCCAGCGCATGGGCCGCGACGCGGTGCTCGACGAGGCCGTCCGCGAGTCGATCGCCGTCTGGTACACCGCCGCGATCGACGCCGCGCGGGTCGTCCCGGTCGGCGAGCCGCAGCTCGACCTCGGCGACCTGCCGGGGCAGGGCGAGCCGCTGAAGTTCTCGATCGAGATCGGCGTCCGGCCCACGGCCACGCTCGGCGGCTACAAGGACCTCGAGGTCGGCCGCCGCGAGCCCGACGTCACCGACGAGGCGATCGGCGAGGAGCTCGACCGGCTGCGCGAGCGCTCCGCCCGGCTCGACACCGTGGAGCGCGCCGCCGCGTCAGGCGACTTCGTGGTCATGGACTACAAGGGCACGCTCGACGGCTCCCCGTTCCCGGGCGGCGAGGGGCGCGACCAGATGATCGAGCTCGGCTCCGGCCGGCTCGTCCCGGGCTTCGAGGAGCAGCTCGACGGCGCCGCCGCCGGCGAGGACCGCACGGTGACCGTGACCTTCCCCGAGGACTACCCGGCCGAGGAGCTCGCCGGCAAGGAGGCGGAGTTCGCCGTCTCGGTCAAGGAGGTCAAGGCCAAGGAGCTTCCCGCGCTCGACGACGACCTCGCCGCCGAGGCCGGCTTCGACACGCTCGACGAGCTGCGCGAGGACATCCGCGGCCGCCTGTCGGAGGCCGAGAAGTCCGCGATCGAGGCCGAGTTCCGCGAGGCGGCGCTCGACGCCGCGGTCGAGGCCGCGACGGTCGAGATCCCCGACACGCTCGTCGAGGCGCGCGCCCGCGAGCTGTGGGAGCAGATGCTGCACTCGCTCGGCCACCAGGGCATCAACCGCGAGACCTACCTGCAGATCGCCGGTCGCGAAGAGGACGACATCATCGAGCAGAGCAAGCCCGACGCCGCGCAGGCGCTGCGGCGCGAGGCGGTGCTCGCCGCGATCATCGAGGCCGAGGGCATCGAGCCCTCCGAGGAGGAGATCCTCGAGGCCGTCGAGCAGGCCGCCGGCGACGGCCAGGGGCGGACCTCGCCGAAGAAGCTGCTCGAGCGCCTGAAGTCGTCCGGGAGGCTCGACGACCTCAAGCAGGATCTCGCTCAGCGCAAGGCGCTCGACCTCGTCACGGGGTCCGCGAAGCCGATCGCGATCGAGCCTCCGTCCTAGTCGCAAGTCCTGTCAAGCCGGGCCTCCCCGATTGCTAGGCTGTCGCCGGGCTCCCAGCCCAGGAAGCTGAGCAGGACTCGAGCGCCCGAAGCGAAACGAAGCGAGGACCGTGAGCCCACTCGTACCGATGGTCGTCGAACAGACCTCCCGTGGGGAGCGTGCGTTCGACATCTACTCCCGTCTGCTGAACGAGCGGATCGTCTTCATGGGCACGCCCGTGGACGACCAGATCGCGAATCTGATCGTCGCCCAGCTGCTGCATCTCGAGGCCGAGGATCCCGACAAGGACATCTCGCTCTACATCAACTCACCCGGTGGTTCGGTGTACGCGGGCCTGGCGATCTACGACACGATGCAGTTCATCAAGCCCGACGTGCAGACGATCTGCGTCGGCATCGCGATGTCCATGGGCGCCCTCCTGCTGGCGGGCGGCGCGAAGGGCAAGCGGATGGCGCTGCCGAACGCGAAGATCCTCATCCACCAGGTCTCATCGGGCTTCCAGGGCCAGGCGACCGACATCGAGATCCACGCCCGCGAGGTGATCGACCTCCGCCGCCGGCTCGACGAGATCATCGCCGACCACACGGGCCAGGAGATCGACAAGGTCAAGCAGGACACGGAGCGGGACTACTTCATGAGTTCAGAGGAAGCCGTGAAGTACGGCATCATCGACAGGGTGATCTCCGAGCACTAGGGGAGACGGACCATGGCCCGGCCCACCGACTCCAACGAACAGCTTCTCTGCAGCTTCTGCGGCAAATCGCAGCGCCAGGTCAAGAAGCTGATCGCCGGGCCGGGCGTCTACATCTGCGACGAGTGCATCGACCTCTGCAACGAGATCATCGATGAGGAGCTCACCGCTCCGCCGTCGTTCGACATCGACAACCTCCCCAAGCCGCGGGAGATCTACAGCGTCCTGAACGAGTACGTCGTCGGGCAGGAGCAGGCCAAGCGCACGCTCGCGGTAGCGGTCTACAACCACTACAAGCGCGTGCAGATGATGCAGGCGGACGACTCGGACATCGAGCTCCAGAAGTCGAACATCCTGCTCCTGGGCCCGACCGGCTGCGGAAAGACGCTGCTGGCGCAGACGCTGGCGCGCATCCTCAACGTCCCGTTCGCGATCGCCGACGCCACGGCGCTCACCGAGGCCGGCTACGTCGGCGAGGACGTCGAGAACATCCTCCTGAAGCTGATCCAGGCCGCGGACTACGACGTCAAGAAGGCCGAGACGGGGATCATCTACATCGACGAGGTCGACAAGATCGCCCGCAAGGCCGACAACCCGTCGATCACGCGCGACGTGTCGGGCGAGGGCGTCCAGCAGGCGCTGCTGAAGATCCTCGAGGGGACGACGGCCTCGGTGCCGCCGCAGGGCGGGCGCAAGCACCCGCACCAGGAGTTCCTCACGATCGACACGACGAACATCCTGTTCATCTGCGGCGGCGCGTTCGCCCAGCTCGACAAGGTGATCGAGCGCCGGATCGGCCACAAGGGCGTGGGCTTCGGCGCCACGATCGAGTCCAAGACGCAACGTGACACCGGGGCGCTCTTCGAGAAGGTCCTGCCCGAGGACCTCATGCAGTACGGCCTGATCCCGGAGTTCATCGGGCGCCTGCCGGTCTGCTCGGCCGTGCACCAGCTCTCGCGCGACGACCTGATCACGATCCTCACCGAGCCGCGCAACGCGATCGTCAAGCAGTTCCAGCGCTTCTTCGCGTTCGACGGCATCGAGCTGGTCTTCTCCGGCGACGCGCAGAAGGCGGTGGCCGACAAGGCCCTCGAGCGCGAGACCGGCGCCCGCGGCCTGCGCTCGATCATCGAGGACATCCTGCTCGACGTGCAGTTCGAGCTGCCCTCGCGGCGCGACGTGAAGAAGTGCGTCGTGACGAAGGAGACGGTGGACCGCGGCGTGCGGCCGACGCTCGTGACCGAGGCGCCCGACGAGGGCGACTCGGACGAAGCGAAGTCGGCCTAGGTCTTCAGCTTCACGCTGGGCGCGGTCTTCCCGGCGTCCGGGATCCCGCTCCAGTGGCTGCGCACGACCGTGCCCTCGTCGAGGTCGCGGTCCACGAGGATCGCGGCGACCCAGCGGGCGATGCCCTTCTCGCACGTGCCGCGCACGATCGCCTTGCCGAGGCGCCGGCCGTCATCGGTGGTGACGACGACGGTCCGGCGCGCGTCGCGGGCCGGGCAGCGGTCGAGGCGGAACACGAGCCGCGGTCGCGCCTTGGTGACCCGGATGACCGGGCCGCCGTCGATGGCCTGGTGGGCGACGCTCAGGCAGCTGTGCCAGCCCGGCTCCTCCGGCGCCGTGCACCGGGACTGCGCGGACGCCGATGAGGCGGCCGCGACGAACGCGAGGATGGCCAGGACCGTCGCGCCGGCCACCCGGCGCCCGAAGCAGTGAGGCATAGACGGCCGAGCATCGCCGATCGCGCGGACGCTGTGACCTGCCCGGAAGTCTGGTTTTCAGCGCCCGTTGGCGCGTAGGAGCTTGAGCGCGTTCACGGTCGCGACCCCGCGCCACTCCAGCGTGGCCGCCGCGTTCCAGTCGCCCCATGGCACGGTCCAGCCGCCGTCGTCCTTCTGCCCGGCCTCGAGGTGGTCGAGGTGCCGCCCGATCGTGGCGTCGTCGAGCAGGCGGCGGCTGCGTGAGCCGGGCACGGGCGAGAGGTCGAGCGCGGAGGGGAGCTCGGAGCCGGGCTCCGTGTCGGGGATCGGACCGAGCGCCGCGAGTGCGGCGTCGGCGCGCGCGGCGTCCGGATGGGCGTCGAGGAAGTGGACCGAGAACAGGAGGTCGTAGCCCAGCCCGACCTCCACTCCGAGCCGCGACGCGTCCAGCCCGGCGATCCGCGCGAAGAGGAACTCGTCGGCGCCGTCGAGCCACGGGTGGGTCACGCCGAGGGCGTGGAGCGCGGCGGCGTTGGCCGCGGTCTGCGTCACCGACGACCCGTCGGACGCCTGCCACCACGGCGCATGCGGGTACGGCTCCATGCTCGCGAGCGCGAACGGGATGCCGCCGTCGGCATGCGCGACCGACGTGAGCCAGTCCGCCGCCGGCCCGATCATCGGGTCGTCGCCGGCGCCGGCCTCGTGGAGGATCTCCATCGCCGTGTGGATGCCGACCGGCTGGCTGAGCGGCGCCCGCATGTCGGGCTCGATGGCGTGGCCGAAGCCGCCGTCGGCGTTGCGGAAGGCGCGGACGGCGGCGATGACGGGCTCGGCGGGCCCGCCCTCGAAGAGATGCTCGAAGCGCCGGCGGTCGAGGACGCGGGCGTTCGAGTGGAGGAAGCTGGTCGCGGCGTTCAGATCGACGGTCATGCGGCCATGGTGGCCGGTGCGGAGCGAGGCGTATTGAACGAATCGGACGTCTCTCCCGCGGGCCCGGCGCCGGTCGCGAGCAGCGCGGCCGGCGGCAGCCCGGCGAGGCGCGTGCACTCGCGGGTGAGGTGCGCCTGGTCGGCGTAGCCGGCCTCGAACGCGAGGCGCGCGAGGTCGCCGTGGCGGCCGGCGAGCGCGAGGAAGCGCTGGAAGCGCAGGATCCGCTCGAGCGTCTTGGGGCCGTAGCCGACGGCGTCGGCGAAGCGGCGGCGGAGCTGGCGGTCGCCGATGCCGAGCCGCTGCCGCGGCGTCCCGGTGGCCACGGCGCGCACCAGCGGGTCGGGCTCGGCTCGCAGGCCGGCGACGATGTCGTCGAGCGGGCGGTCCGCCGCGGCGCCCCAGACGTCCTCGAGCGGGACCGTCCGGTCGAGCAGCTCGGCGGCCGGGAGCCCGAGCGCCGCGCCGGCGGCGCCGACGCGGAAGCGCACCCCACGGGTGTGCGCGCCGGCCGGGATCTCGACGATCGCGGCCTCCGTCTGCGGGCCGGCGACCCGCGCGCGCCCGTCGACGACCACGAGGTCGACGCAGGCGTCGGGAAGGATCCGGTGCGTCCGCGGCTCCGCGCTCGGCTCGCGCGACCAGACGCAGGCGATCACCGGGTCGTGGGGCGTTGCGCGCTCGCGGTACATCGCCTACGGATCGTAGGGCCCGGCGAACCGCGGCAAGGTGGGGGAGGCCGGTGTATCGGAAGCCGCGGCGACCACCGCCGCGCGCCACTCCGGCACCAGCCCGGCCCGGGTCCGGCGGTCGGCGAGGTCGTCGACCGTGAGCGCGAGCTCGTGCCGCTCGGCCCACAGCAGCTCTGCGGCGCACACGGGCACGCCTGGCGCGACGGGCTCGAGCAGCCCGGGCCGGCCGTCGGCGAGGGCGGCGACGGCGGGCGCCTCGGTGCCGTAGCGCCGGACGAGCCGCTCCGGGGCCGCCACCGAGCGCAGCGCGGGCGGCGGGGCGGCGCCGACCAGCGGCAGCCGGGCGGTGCGGCACGGGCGGACGGTGAGGCGGTCGACGACGTCCTGCGCCATGCGCCGGTACGTCGTGAGCTTGCCGCCGACGATCGCCAGGGCCCCGCCCGGGTCCTCCACGATCGCGTGGCGGCGCGAGAGGTCGGCCGTCTCGCCCTCGCCGGCCGCGAGCGGGCGCAGCCCGGCGTAGCGGCCGACGACGTCCGAGGGCCGCAGGGGCAGGTCGAGCGCCGCCGAGGCGCCCTCCAGCAGCTCGGCCTCCTCCGCGGCGGTCGGCAGCGGCTCGTCGGCCGGCTCACCCGGCGCGGGCACGTCGGTCAGGCCGATGGCGACGAGGCCGTCGCTGCGCGGGATGGCGAACACCCAGCGCCCGCGGGCGCCGGCCACCCGCAGGTTCACCACGGCGCGCGGGTGGCCGAGGCGCTCGGCCGGGACCAGCAGGTGCGAGCCGCGGCTCGGCCGCAGGGTCACCGCGCCGGTCAGGCCGCCGGTCCAGACGCCCGCGGCGAGGACCACGTGGCGGGCGCGCACGTCGAACGGGGCGCCGGTGCGGACGTCGACCGCCGAGACGCCGTCCTCGCGCAGGCGCGTCACCTCCGCGTAGGTGACGATCCGCGCGCCGTGCTGCGCCGCCGTGCGGGCCACGCCGACGACGAGGCGGGCGTCGTCCTCGAGCTGGCAGTCCCAGCTCAGCAGCGCGCCGCGCAGGCCGCCGGCCCGCAGCGCGGGCGCCAGGCGGCGCGCCTCGTGCGCGCTGATCCGCCGCGCCGGGGGCAGCGCGCGGCGGCTGGTGCGCGCCGCGCCGCGCAGGCCGTCGCCGATCCGCAGCCCGACCTGGGTCTTGACCGCCGTGCGGCGATCGACGCCCGCGTCCAGCGGGATCACGTAGGGGAGCGGGCGCAGGAGGTGCGGGGCGACGGTGCGCAGGAGCGTCGCCCGCTCGACCGCGGACTCCCACGCCAGGCCGACGTCGCCCTGCTCGAGGTAGCGCAGGCCGCCGTGCACGAGCTTGGAGCTCCAGCGACTGGTGCCGAACGCCAGGTCGCGCCGCTCCAGCAGCGCGACGGACAGCCCGCGCGACGCGGCGTCCAGCGCGATCCCGGCGCCGGTGATCCCGCCGCCGACGACGAGCACGTCCACGATCTCGCCGTCCGCGAGGCGCGCGAGCTCCTCGCCCCGGCGCGCGGCGTTGAGCGAGGCGCTCACGGCCGCAGGTACCCGTCGATGGCACGGCCCAGCTCGGCCCACGGGTCCAGCCCCAGCTCCCCGTGCGACGCGAGCACGAACCCCCGGGCGATCAGCTCCATGCCCGCGGACAGCACCTCGGGCGTGGCGTCGGTCCGCACCGACCCGTCGCGGGCCGCGAGCGCCTCGGCGCTGGCCGCGACCGCGATCTTCTGCATGCCGCCCAGGCGCCGCGTCACGTACGGGAGCAGGAGCTCGGGGTCGACGTCCAGCAGCCGGACGAACAGCGGGTCCGTGGCGAGCGACCGGGCGCCGTGCACCACGGTCGCCACCACGCGCTCGCGGACCGTCGCGCCGGTGGCGGAGGCGGCCGCCTCCGAGATCAGCCGGCCGAACTCGCGCGTCATCAGCGCGGCGAGCACGCCCTCGAGATCGGGGAAGCGCCGGTAGAGCGTCATCCGGCTCACCCCGGCGCGGCGCGCGACGTCGGTCACCGTCGTGCGCCGGACGCCCACGGCCAGCACGCACTCGCGGGCGGCATCCAGCAGGCGGTCGTCCTCACTGTGACGCTGTGACATAGACTGTCGAAATGTAACAGAGATCGCGAGCGATCTAGACTCCGCGGGCCCCATGGACACGCGCTACGACCCTTCCGCCGTCGAGGCCGAGGTGCGCGCGCGCTGGCTCGACTCTGGCCTCTTCCATCCAGAGCCCGCCGGCACCGCCGCCGAGAACTACTCGATCGCCATCCCGCTGCCGAACGTGACGGGCGCGCTGCACATGGGCCACGCGCTCAACGGCTCGGTACAGGACACGCTGATCCGCCTCGCCCGCATGCGCGGGAAGCGGACGAAGTGGATCTTCGGCACCGACCACGCGGGCATCGGCACGCAGACCCTCGTGGAGCGGGCCCTCGTCGCCGAGGGCACCAGCCGCGAGGCGCTCGGCCGCGAGGCGTTCACCGAGCGCGTGTGGCGCTGGCGCGACCAGTACGGCTCCACGATCGTCGAGCAGTTCAAGCGCCTCGGCGCGTCCGCGGACTACGAGGACGAGCGGTTCACGCTCGACCCGCCCTACGTCCACGCGGTCCAGAAGGTCTTCGTCGACCTCTACCGCAAGGGCTGGATCTACCGCGACAACTACATGGTCAACTGGGATCCCGGCACCGGCTCGGCCATCTCCGACCTCGAGGTCGAGCAGCGCGAGGTCACGGACACCCTCTACTACGTCGACTACCCGCTGGAGAGCGGTCACGGCTCGGTCACCATCGCCACGGTGCGGCCGGAGACGATGCTCGCCGACACGGCGATCGCGGTCCATCCCGAGGACGATCGCTACACCCGGCTGATCGGCGAGGCGGCGATCCTGCCGATCGTCGGCCGCCGGCTGAAGATCATCGCCGACGCGTACGTGAAGCCCGAGTTCGGCACCGGCGCCCTGAAGATCACGCCCGGCCACGACCCCAACGACTTCGAGATCGGCCGCGTCCATCACCTCGAGGAGATCGGCGTGATCGGCGAGGACGGCCGGATGACCGCCGCCGCCGGCCGCTTCGAGGGCATGACCGCGCTCGAGGCGCGCGAGGCCGTGGTCGACGCCCTGCGCGCCGAGGGCCGGATCGCGCGGACCGAGCAGTACGTCCACGACGTCCCGTACTCGCAGCGCTCCGGCGAGCGGATCGAGCCGCTGATCTCGCTGCAGTGGTTCATGCGCATGGACGAGCTCGCGAAGCCCGCGATCGAGGTCGTCGAGTCCGGCCGCGTCCAGATCCACCCCGAGGGCCAGCGGCGGCGCTACCTGGAGTGGATGGCCAACATCCGGCCCTGGTGCATCTCGCGCCAGCTCTGGTGGGGCCACCAGATCCCCGTCTGGTACCGGGGGAACGAGACCCACGTCGGCATGGAGCCGCCCACCGGCGACGGCTGGGAGCGCGACCCCGACGTCCTCGACACCTGGTTCTCGAGCGGCATCTGGCCGTTCGTCACGCTCGGCTGGCCCGACGACACGGCGGCGCTGAAGGCCTTCTATCCCACCGACGTCCTCTCGACGGCGCGCGACATCCTCTTCCTCTGGGTCGCCCGCATGGTCATGTTCGGCCTCGAGTTCGTGGGCGACGTCCCCTTCGACGACGTCTACGTGCACCCGGTCATCCAGGCGCCCGACGGGCGCCGGATGTCGAAGTCGCTCGGCACCGGCATCGACCCGCTGTTCCTGATCGAGGGCGGCCCGCGGCCACCGGTGTTCCAAAGAGATTCATCCCACCCATCCGGAGACTTCCCCGCGTACGGCGCCGACGCCGTCCGCTGGGGCCTGCTGGCGTCCTCCTCGACGCAGGACGTGCGCTTCAACGAGGAGCGCGTCGCGCAGGGGCGGCAGCTCGCCAACAAGCTCTGGAACGCCTCGCGGCTCGTGCTCCTGAAGGTCCCCGAGGGCGTGACGGTGGCCGGTACGGCGCCGGCCGCCACGGCGATCGAGGACCGCTGGATCCTCTCCCGCCTGCAGGCGGCCGAGCACGACGTCGCCGCCGCGATCGACGGCTTCGAGTTCCACGTCGCCGCGCTGCGCCTCTACGACTTCGTCTACGGCGACCTCTGCGACTGGTACCTGGAGATGATCAAGCCGCGCCTCTACGAGGACGACAACCGCGAGGTCGTCGAGCTGGCATTGCACGTCCTCGGCGAGACGCTCGCGCTCTGCCACCCGATCATCCCGTTCGTGACCGAGGCGCTGTGGTCGCACCTGCCCGGCGCCGAGGGCATGCTGCTCGTGCACCGCTATCCGCAGGCCGACGACGCCCTGCGCGACGCCGGCGCCGAGGACGAGGTCCGGCGGGCGATCGCCGCCACCCAGGAGCTGCGCGGCTGGCGCGACAGCGTCGGCGCGGCCGCCGGGGCGACCGTCCCCGCCCGGCTCGAGGCTCCCGGCTACGACCTCACGGCGCCGCACATCGCCCGGCTCGCGCGCTTCGAGTGGTCGGCGAACGGCGGCGACCCGGTGGCCACGGTGGCGGTGCCCGGCGGCAGCGTGGCCATCCTCGCCTCCGAGGTCGTCGACACCGAGGCGGCCGCCGAGCGCGTCGCGGACCGTCGCCGGACGCTCGAGCAGGAGATCGCCCGCGCCGAGGGCAAGCTCGCCAACCAGGGGTTCGTCAGCAAGGCGCCCGCGCCCGTCGTCGAGGCCGAGCGCGACAAGCTGCAGCGGCTCCGGGAGGAGTTGGAGGGCCTCTGATGGCCTGGCGCCTCGAAGAGGCGGAGGCCCACCTGCTCTCGCTGGAGCTCTTCGGCATGCGCTTCGGGCTCGAGCGCATGTGGCGTCTGCTGACCGTGCTCGGCAGCCCGCAGGAGCAGTTCCGGGCGATCCACGTGGTGGGGACCAACGGCAAGTCCTCGACCGTGCGCATGTGCGCGGCGCTGCTGGAGGCGCACGGCGTCCGCACCGGCTCGTTCCTCTCGCCTCACCTGAGCACGTTCGCGGAGCGGATCCGGATCGGCGACGCCGACCTCGAGCCCGACGCCTTCGGCGCGGCGGTGCAGCGCGCGGCCGTCGCGGCGGCCAAGGTCGACCGGACGCTGGAGGACGACGACCGCGTGACGCAGTTCGAGCTGCTGACCGCCGCCGCCTTCGCCGAGTTCGCGCGCCGCGGCGTCGACGTCGCCGTGGTCGAGGCCGGGCTGGGCGGCCGCCACGACGCCACCAACGTGCTCGGCGCGCCGGTCGTGGTGCTCACCAACGTCGGGCTCGAGCACACGCGCTGGCTCGGGCCGACCGTGCCCGACATCGCGCGTGAGAAGCTCGCCGTCGTGCGCGACGGAGCGACGCTGGTCACCGGCCCGATCGACCCGGAGGTGCAGGAGCTGGCCGCGCAGACGGGCGCGCGCGTCGTGCCCGCCCCGCCGGTCGTGGCCGGGCCCGCCGGCTACCAGCGCGGCAACTTCGCGGTGGCGGTCGCCGCCGCCCGCGCGCTGCACGGCGAGCTCGACCCGGCGCTGGTGGCCGAGGTCGCGGGCCGGGTGCAGGTGCCGGGACGGATGCAGGTGGTCGCCGAGGAGCCCTTGACGATCTACGACGGGGCGCACAATCCGTCCGGCATGCAGGCACTCGTGCAGGCGCTCGATGTAGGCGCGCGGCCGCTCATCGCGGTGGTCTCGATCCTCGACGACAAGGACGCCGCGGGCATGCTCCGGCCGCTGCTCGGGAAGACCGCCGGAGCCGTGTTCACCAGCTCCCGCAACCCGCGCGCGTTGTCGCCCGCCACGCTCGCGTCGCTGGCCGCCCAGCTGGGTGGCCCGCCGTCCGAGATCGTCCCGGACCCGCATGCCGCCGTGCTTCGCGCGCAGGAGCTGGCCGGGCCGGGCGGCGCGGTGCTGGCCACGGGGTCGATCTACCTCGTCGCCGACCTCCTCGGCGAGCCCGGGCGCCGGAGGGCGTCGGCGCTGTGAACGATCGCGGCCCGAGCCTGCTCTCGATGGTGGCCGTGGTCGCGGTCGTCGTCGCGCTGGTGATCCTCATCTTCTTTGCCATCGGCTTCGCGCTCGGACGCGCGTTCCTGTAACCCCTCCGTCTACGATTCCCGTACACATGCCCTACTTCGGGATCTTCGGGATCACGAACGACAGCCTGAACACGGCCGTCAACGTGCTCCTCCTCGTGCTGGTCGTCGTCTGGTTCGCCCTCATCTTCTGGACGTACGCGGACGCGCGGCGCCGGATCGACGACCCGATGCTCGTGGCGTGCGCGACCGCCGCGTCGCTGTTCCCGTTCGTGGGGACGATCGTGTACCTGATCGTGCGCCCGCCGGAGTTCGTGGACGACGTCCGGCTGCGCGAGCTGGAGATGACCGCCGCCGAGGCCCGCCTCGCGCAGCTCGACTACCAGCTGTGCCCGCACTGCGACTACGAGATCAAGGCCGACTACCTGCGCTGCCCGAGCTGCTCGCGCAAGCTCAAGGAGCGCTGCTACTCGTGCGGCAAGCCGGTCGACCCGGCATGGAAGCTGTGCCCGTTCTGCGAGGCGGAGATGGAGACACCGCCGCCGCCGCAGTCCACGCGCCGGCGCCGCCGGTCGCAGACGACGGACCAGCCGACCGTCGCCGCCGAGATCGCGGTAGAACGCACTGACGGCGAGCGGGACCGTGAGCGGTCTCGTGAGCGCCGCTAACTGACGAAAGGACCTATCACCGTGGACCGGACCCTGATCCTGGTCAAGCCCGACGCGTTCGCGCGCGGCCTGACCGGCGAGATCATCGCCCGCTTCGAGAGCAAGGGCCTGAAGATCGTGGCCCTGCAGCACATGACGCTGACCGAGGAGGTCGCCAAGGAGCACTACGCCGAGCACGACGGCAAGCCGTTCTTCGGCGAGCTCGTCGAGTTCATCACCTCCGGCCCGCTGGTCGCGATGGTGCTCGAGGGCGAGCAGGCGATCGCCGCCGCGCGCCAGGTGATCGGCTCCACGAACCCGATCGAGGCCTCGCCCGGCTCGATCCGCGGCGACTTCGCGATCGCGGTCGGCCAGAACATGGTCCACGGGTCCGACTCGGTCGAGTCGGGCAAGCGCGAGGCCGCGCTGTTCTTCCCGAACCTCTGATCCTCGCCTCGGCCTCGCCGCAGCGGCGGGCGATCCTCGCGGACGCGGGGATCGCGTTCGAGGCGCGGCCGGCGGACATCGAGGAGGACACGGAGGGCGAGCCCTCGGCGGTCGCCGAGGGCAACGCCCGCCGGAAGGCCGCGGCGGTCCCCGGAGACCTCGTGCTCGGCGCCGACACCGTCGTCGCCCTCGACGGCCGCATCTACGGCAAGCCGGCCGACGCGGCACAGGCCCGCGAGCACCTCGCGGCGCTCAGCGGCCGCACCCACCAGGTGGTGGGTGGGATCGCGCTGGCGCGGCACGGCGAGATCGTCGCGTCCGCCGTCGAGGTCACCGACGTCACCTTCAAGCCGTGCGACGCGGCGACGATCGACGCGTACGTCGCGACCGGCGAGTGGGAGGGACGGGCCGGGGGATACGCGATCCAGGCCGCCGGAGGGGAGCTCGTGGCCCGTATCGACGGCGATTACCTCAATGTCGTCGGGCTCCCGCTGGAGCGGCTGAAAACGTTTCTCCTGGCGCGCTGAAATCCAGTCTGCAGGCCATTTCGGCTGCCGAGCCCTTCGATACACTCACCGCCCGTCGCGGGCTCGGTCCACCCCTGCGCGCTCCTCCTGAATGGGCTTCTTCTCGTACCTCACCGGTTTCGGTGGCCGTGACATGGCCGTCGACCTCGGCACCGCCAACACCCTGGTCTACGTCCGGGGCCGCGGGATCGTGCTCTCGGAGCCGTCCGTGGTGGCCATCGACAGCCGGTCCGGCGAGGTCCACGCGGTGGGGATCGAGGCCAAGCGCATGCTCGGCCGCACGCCCGGGACCATCTCCGCCATCCGCCCGCTGAAGGACGGCGTGATCGCCGACTTCGACGTCACGGAGGAGATGCTCAGGCACTTCATCCAGAAGGTGCACCAGAACCGCTGGGCGCATCCGCGCGTGGTGGTCTGCGTGCCGTCGGGCGTGACCGGCGTGGAGAAGCGCGCCGTGGAGGAGGCCTGCCTGAGCGCCGGCGCCCGCCAGGCGTACCTGATCGAGGAGCCCATGGCCGCCGCGATCGGCGCCGGGCTCCCCGTCGGCGAGCCGACCGGGAACATGATCGTGGACATCGGCGGCGGGACGTCCGAGGTGGCCGTCATCTCGCTCGGCGGCATCGTCGTCTCGCAGTCCGTGCGCGTCGGCGGCGACGAGCTCGACGAGGCGATCATCAACTACGTCAAGAAGGAGTACAAGCTCCTGATCGGCCAGCAGACGGCCGAGGAGGTCAAGCTCGAGATCGGCAGCGCCTACCCGCTCGAGGAGGAGGTGCAGGCCGAGATCCGCGGCCGCGACCTGGTCTCCGGGCTGCCCAAGACCGTGGTGCTCACCTCCGAGGAGGTGCGCGCCGCGCTCGAGGAGCCGCTCGTGCAGATCATCGACGCGATCAAGGAGACGCTCGACCGCACGCCGCCCGAGCTGGCCTCGGACATCATGGACCGGGGCATCATGCTGGCCGGCGGCGGGTCGCTCCTGCAGGGGCTCGACGAGCGCCTGCGCGACGAGACGCAGATGCCGGCGCACCGCGCCGAGTCGCCGCTCACGTGCGTCGCCGTCGGCTCCGGCCGCTCGCTCGAGGAGTTCGAGGCGATCCACCGCTCGAACCGCAACAGTCGAAACCGGCGTCCGCCGAGGCGTTGATGCACGACAAGGTCGTACGAAGACGTCGCGCGGTGCTCGCCGCCCTCGTCGTGGCTTCGCTGTTCCTTCTCACGGCCTACTTCGGCGAGTCCTCCGGCGGCCCGCTGCACGCCGTCCAGCGCACGACGATGGAGGTCCTGGCGCCGATCCAGGAGGGCGCCAACCGCGCCCTCAAGCCGTTCCGCGACCTGTTCGGCTGGTTCGGCGACACGCTCGACGCCAAGGAGGAGCGCGACAAGCTCCGCGCCGAGCGCGACCAGCTCCGCGAGGAGCTCACCCAGATCACGCTCCAGAAGTCCGAGCTCGAGCAGATCAAGGGCCTGAACGAGATCAACACGGCCGGCGGGCTCGACGACTACTCGCCCGTGCCGGCGCGCGTGATCGCCCGGTCGCCCAGCTCCTGGTACCAGACCTTCCAGATCAACAAGGGGTCGAGCGACGGCGTGCGCATCAACCAGCCGGTCGTCAACAGCGCCGGGCTGGTCGGCAAGGTCAAGGAGGTGTCCGACGGCAACGCCGTCGTGATGCTGCTGACCGATCCCGAGTTCGGCGTCTCGGCCCGCTCGCTGGAGAGCGGCGAGCCCGGCAGCGTCAGCCCCGCCGTGGGCTCGGCGGGCGACCTGCGCTTCGAGCTCGTGCCCAACGCCAAGGAGGTGCGCCGCGGCGACCGCATCATCACCGCCGGCACGAGCACCTCGGCCAAGGTCGGAGACCTCACGTCGCTCTACCCGCGCGGCATCCCGATCGGGACGGTCAAGCGGATCGAGACCGGCGAGGGCGAGCTCGACCGCGTCATCCACGTGGCGCCGGCCGCCGACCTGCGGACGCTCGACATCGTCGAGGTCCTCACCGAGCCGGACGCCGACCTGAGGGCGCAGGCGCCGTGACCTGGACGCCGCAAGCCGTCGGGCGCCTGGCGCTGCTCGGCCTCGTGGGCGGCATCGTCCAGCTGACCACCGTCTCGCAGGTGTCGATCTTCGGCGTCCCGGCCGACCTCTCGCCGCTGCTCGTCGCCTCGGTCGGCTTCCTCTGCGGCTCGGTGTCGGGCGCCGTGTTCGGCTTCTGCCTCGGCCTCTTCGTCGACACGGTGCTGCTGCAGACGCTCGGGGTGAACTCGCTCGTCTTCACGGCGGTCGGCTACGGCGCCGGCCGCGTGCGCGAGCTGCGCGACCCGGCGCACACGCTGGCGCCCGTGGTCATCGGCGCCGCCGCGACGGCGGTCACGGCGATCGGCTTCTCGCTGCTGCAGTTCCTGCTCGGCGTCGAGGCGCCGGTCTCGCTGCAGCTCCTGCGCCAGATCCTGATGACGATCGTGCTCAACACGCTCCTCGCGCTGCCCGTGTACCTGATCTGCCGCCGAGTCCTGCTCCCGTACCTGCCCGACGACCCGCGCCGCCGGCGCCGTCGCGCGTACACGACCGGCGGCCTGAGCCCGCTCTCGCGTGCCTAAGCCCGTCGAGGAGCGCCGCCCGCCGATCACGCCGCAGCTCGCGGTGCGCGTCGCCGTGCTCGGCGGCCTCGCCTTCGTGCTGTTCGCGATCGTCTTCTTCCGGCTCTGGTTCCTCCAGGTCCTCTCGGGCGAGGACTACGTGTCCCAGGCGCGCGACAACCGCGTCCGCAAGGTCCGGATCGAGGCCCCGCGCGGCGACATCGTCGACCGCAACGGGACGGTGCTGGTCAAGACCCGCGTGGCGCCGGTGGTGCAGATCGTGCCGAGCTCGCTCCCGGACTCGGTCCTCGAGCAGGCCGACGAGTTCCGCAAGGCCCGCAGCGCGGCCGAGACGGTCCGCCTGGCCGCCGCCGCGAAGCTGCGCTCGCTGGAGCGCGACATCGCCGAGCGCCGCCGCGCGACCCGCGCGCAGCGCCGGGACCGCCGGCAGCTCGCGCGCGAGGCGCGCGTCGCCGCGCCCGTGCCGGTGCCCGCGGTGCCGAGCGGCGAGGAGGAGCTGCGCAGCCTCTACCGGCGGCTCGGCAAGGTCATCGACGTCCGGCCCAAGGTCATCCACGAGCGCGTGATCGAGGGCGTCGCCGAGCTCCCGTACTCGAACGTCACGATCCGCACCGCGGTCAACCGCAACGCGTTCAACTTCATCCGCGAGCGCAAGGAGGAGTTCCCCGGCGTCGAGGTCGAGAAGCAGTACCTGCGCGACTACCCGCACGAGGAGCTCGCCGCCCAGCTGTTCGGCACGACGCGCGAGATCTCGCCCGAGGAGCTCAAGCGCGACCGCTACCGCGGCGTGGAGCCCGGGACGCGCATCGGCGCCGACGGCATCGAGGAGAGCTACGACGAGTACCTGCGCGGCACCGACGGCTTCACCCGCGTGGTCATCAACGCCCTCGGCAGCCGCGACGACCGCCGGCGGATGAGCCGGCGCGAGCCGCGCCAGGGCAAGCGCCTGCGGCTCACGCTCGACCTCAAGCTCCAGCGCGCCGCCAACGACGCGCTCGCGCGCGCCGTGGCCGCCGCCTCCGAGAACGGGGCCAAGGCCGGCGCCTTCGTGGCGATGGACCCGCGCAACGGCGAGGTCCTCGCGCTCGGGTCCTACCCGAGCTTCGACGCGAACGAGTTCGCCAAGCCGATCTCGCAGAAGCGCTACAACCAGCTCTCCAGCGAGGAGCTCGGCGCGCCGCTCTTCAACCGCGCGATCGCCGCCACCTATCCGACCGGCTCGACGTTCAAGCCGATCACGGCGATCGCCGCGCTCGAGGAGGGCATCATCACGCCGGCGAGCACGATCGTCGACGACGGCGAGTTCGAGCTCGGCGACCGCGTGCTGCGCAACGCCAAGAACGCCTCCTACGGCGCGCTGCAGCTGCCCGGCGCGCTCACCGTCTCCTCGGACATCTTCTTCTACCAGCTGGGCCTCGACATGAACGGCCGCGGCCCGGTGCTGCAGGAGTGGGCGCGGCGGCTCGGCATCGGGCGCCGCACCGGGATCGACATCCCGGGCGAGTTCGGCGGCCTGGTCCCGGACGCCGACTGGCGCAACGAGGGCTACAAGGAGTACCTGCGCTGCGCCAAGAAGGCCAAGGTGACGCCGGGGACGACCGACGCGCTGTTCGCGTGCGGCGGCATCGAGCGCACCTGGACGGCGGGCGACAACGTCAACCTCGCCGTCGGCCAGGGCGACCTGCAGGCGACGCCGCTCCAGCTCGCCACCGCGTACTCGACGCTGATCGACAACGGCAAGGTCGTGCGGCCGCACCTCGGCCTGCGGGTCGAGGACGGCAACGGCGTGATGCTCGAGGAGATCCGCATGCCGGCCCGCCGCCGGGTGTCCTTCGACTCGGGCAACCGCGACGCGATCATGGCCGGCCTGCACGGCGCCGCGACGGCCGACGGCGGCACCTCGAGCGACGTCTTCGCCGACTTCCCGTACCGCGACGTCCTCTACGGCAAGACCGGCACGGCGGAGCGCCAGCCGAACCCCGACCAGTCGTGGTACGCGTGCTACGTCGACCACCCGACGAAGCCGATCGTGGTCGTCACGACCATCGAGCGCGGCGGGTTCGGCGCGGAAACTGCGGCACCCGCGGCGCGCCTGATCCTCAATGAGTGGTTCGATTTGAAGGACGACGAGTTCAAGGAAGGCTCGGACCAGTCGAATTGAGCAGCCACCCGATCCAGCCTGCGTCGGATCCGCCGCCTCCGCTCGTCCCGCGCGAGTGGCGCCTGCGGCTCGACCCGCTGCTCCTGCTGGCCACGCTCGGCCTGGTCGCGGCGTCGCTGGTCGCGCTCAACAGCGCGACGCGCAACGACGTCGTCGGCGAGCCGCACTACTACGTCTACCGTCAGATCGCCTACGTCGGGGTCGGCCTCGTGCTCATGTACGCGGTGTCGCGGCTCGACTACTCGCGGCTGCGCGAGCTCCGCTACCCCGTGTACGGCACGCTGATCGGCCTGCTGCTGCTCGTGCTCGCCATCGCGGGCGTGACCCGCGGCACCCGCGCGTGGATCGAGCTGCCGTTCTTCAGCTTCCAGCCTTCGGAGCTGGGCAAGGTGCTGCTGATCGTGGCCCTGTCCGGCTTCCTGGTCGACCGCATGCGCCGGATGGGGCGCGACACGACGGCCCGGATCATGCTCCTGGCGTTGATCCCCACGATGCTGGTGATCGCCGAGCCCGACCTCGGGTCGGCGCTGGTGTACGTCGCCGGCACGCTCGCCCTGCTGTTCGTGGCGGGCGCGCCGTGGCGCCACTTCGCGGCGCTCGGCGTCCTGTTCGTCGTCGCGGTGACCCTCGTCCTGGTGGTGGCGCCGATGTCGGGCGTCGAGGTGCTCAAGCCCTACCAGGTCGACCGCCTGACCTCGTTCCTGCACCCCTCGGCGGATCCCGGGGAAGCGGGCTATCAGCAGCACCAGGCGCTGATCGCGATGGGGTCGGGGGAGAAGACCGGGCGCGGCGTCGCCAACGCGACGCAGACGTCGCTCAACTTCCTGCCCGAGCACCACACCGATTTCATCTTCGCCGTGGTCGGTGAGACCTACGGCTTCGCGGGGTGTGCACTCATCCTGTCGCTCTACGCGCTACTTATATGGCGAGGTTTGCATATCCTGACCGTCGCGAAGAACCTGTACGGCGCGCTGCTCGCCGGTGGCATCACCGTGATGCTGCTGTTCCAGCTCTTCGTGAACATCGGGATGAACGTGGGGATCATGCCCATCACGGGCGTGACCGCCCCGCTCCTGAGCTTCGGCGGATCGTCGATGCTCTCGACATTCTTGGCCCTCGGCCTGCTCCACTCGGTCCACGCGCAGGCGCGCGAGACGGCGGAGCTCAAGGGGAGGGCGACCATCTTCCAATGAGGATTTCCTGTGAGAAAGCAAGTGCTGGTCACGGTCGACCGCGGCGAGACCCGCGTCGCCATGCTGGAGGCTTCCGGCGACCCCGCCGCGCCGCCCCCCAAGTCGGGGCGGCGCCGCAAGAAGAAGCCTGAGGTACCCGCCGGGTACCGCGTCGCCGAGGTCTACTTCGAGCGCCGCGGCGGCCGGTCGATCGTCGGCAACATCTACAAGGGCAAGGTCGACAACGTCCTGGCCGGCCTCGAGGCCGCCTTCGTGGACATCGGCCTCGACAAGAACGGCTTCCTGCACGTCGACGAGATCGTCATCCCGGGCGTGGAGCAGGCCCGGCGCGGTCGCGGCTCCGGGCCGCGCATCACCGACCTGCTCTCGCCTGGGCAGGAGATCGTCGTCCAGGTGGTCAAGGACCCCCTGAAGACCAAGGGCGCGCGCCTGTCGATGGAGGTCACGATCGCCGGCCGCTACATGGTCTACGCGCCCACCGGCGAGGGCGTCGGCGTCTCGCGCCGGCTCGAGGACAAGGAGCGCGACCGCCTGCGCAAGGAGGCCCGCCAGCTCGACCTCGGCGGCGGCGGCGCGATCATCCGCACCGCGGCGCACGGCGCCCAGCGGGCCGACTTCGAGCGCGAGCTGCAGTACCTGTTCAAGCTCAACGAGGTGCTCGAGAAGCGCGTGGCCGACACCGAGGCCCCCGCGCTCGTCTTCCAGGAGGCCGACCTCTCGGTCCGCGTCGTGCGCGACATCTTCTCCGAGCACTTCGAGAAGGCCGTGGTCGACGACCCCAAGGCCCACCACCGGCTGGTCTCCTTCTTCACCCGCACCGCGCCGGAGCTGGTCGACCGCGTGGAGCTGTGGGAGGAGAAGGACCCGCTGTTCGAGGCCTTCGGCGTCGAGCCCGTGATCGAGGGGATGCTCAACCGCCGGGTCGACCTCCCGAGCGGCGGCTACCTGATGATCGACTACGCCGAGGCGCTGACGGTGATCGACGTCAACACCGGCTCCTTCATCGGCAAGGGCAAGGCCGCCCGGCTCGAGGACACGATCACCAAGACCAACCTCGAGGCCGCCGAGGAGGTCGTCAACCAGCTCCGGCTGCGCGACATCGGCGGCATCATCGTCATCGACTTCATCGACATGGCGCGCGCCCGCAACCGCGACGCCGTGCTGAAGGTCCTGCGCAAGGCGCTCGACGAGGACCGCACGAAGACCTTCGTGGTCGAGATCTCGCCGCTCGGGCTGGTCGAGATGACCCGCCAGAACGTCACCGACGGCGTGCGCGAGATCATGTCCAAGACCTGCCCGGTCTGCCACGGCGAGGGCGTCGTGAAGTCCGAGGAGACGATCGCCATCGCCACGGCGCGGCACCTGCGCCACATGGTCGAGGACACCGGCAAGGACGGCCCCGAGGCGTACCTCGTCCGCATCAACCCGCGGGTCAGCGCCTGGTTCACCGCCGACGGCGCGCGCGAGCTGCACGCGCTCGAGGACGCCACCGGCCGCTACTTCCACTTCGAGGGCTCCGAGGGCCTCCCGCTCGACCACTTCGCGGTGACCATGGAGGGCACGCGCGACGAGATCGAGGAGCGCGCCGTGCCGTTCCGGGCCGGCGAGGAGGTCTACGTCGACATCGTCGAGCCGCACATGTACAACCCCGACGACGGCGTCGCGAAGATCGACGGCTACCTGATCTCGGTGGCCGGCGGCATCGGCTTCGTGGGGGAGAAGAAGCTCGTCCGCATCGAGGAGGCCGGCCGCACGGCGGCCACCGCCACGCTCACCGGCGCCGACGCCGAGGCCGCCGAGGAGGCCGCCAAGGAGCGCGCCGAGGATCGCAAGCGCGTCGAGGAGCGCGCCCGCCGCTCGGCCGCCGCAAAGCGCGGCGCCGCGTCGCGCAAGGCGCGCGAGGAGGAGGCCAAGCCGGCCAAGGCGAAGCCCGCCAAGGCCAAGCCGGCCAAGCGGCGCGCGAAGGCCGCCGCCGACGACGAGTCCGCCGAGGTCGCCAAGCCGCGCGGCCGGCGGCGCAGCCGCTCGAAGTCCGACGACGACGGCTCCGTCGAGGCCGACGCCGTGCAGGCGCTCACCGATGGCGACACCGCCGAGGCCGGCACCGCCCCCAACGCCGTGGAGGAGGCGGGCGAGAACGGCGACGCGCTATCCTCTCGCCCCCGGCGCCGCGGCCGAAGAGGCGGCAGGCGCCGTTCGCGCGCGAAGGCCGGGGCCGACGCCGACGCTTCCGAGTGAGACCTGAAAATGTCCTACGCAGTCATCAAGACCGGCGGTAAGCAGTACCGCGTCGAGGAGGGTCAGACCCTCCTCGTCGAGCGGCTGCCCGACGACGCCGGCGCCACCGTCGAGCTCACGACGCTCCTGCTCGCCGGCGACGGCGACCCGGTGCTCGACGCCGCGAAGCTCGCGGCCTCGCCCGTGAAGGCCGAGATCGTCGGCCACGAGCGCGGCAAGAAGCTCCGCATCTTCAAGTTCAAGCCCAAGCGCGGCTACAAGCGGCGCACCGGGCACCGCCAGGAGCTCACCCGCCTGCGAATCACGAAGATCGGGAAGTAGCGAAGCCATGGCACACAAGAAGGGGCTCGGCTCCAGCCGCAACGGGCGCGACTCCAACGCCAAGCGCCTCGGCGTGAAGGTCTTCGCCGGTCAGACCGTGACCGGCGGGGAGATCATCGTGCGCCAGCGCGGCACGCGGTTCAAGCCCGGCGACGGCGTCGGCATCGGCCGCGACGACACGATCTACGCCCGTTCGGCGGGCACGGTGCAGTTCAGCACCGGCCGCCGCGGCCGGATCATTTCGGTTTCGCCTGCCACGTCAGAGCCGACTTCGTCGGCCTGACGTTCGGCGACGTTGCCTACCCCGGCTGAGCCGTCGGCCTGATCAAGATCTCATTGACGTCCACGTGGCGCGGTTGCGAGACCGCGAACATGACCGCGCGGGCGATGTCGTCGGCCTGCAGCGGCTCGATCCGCGGCGGGTCGTCGAAGAACGGCGTGTCGACGAGGCCGGGCTCGATCAGCGTCACCCGCACGCCGCTGTCGTTGTAGTCCAGCCGGGCCGCCTCGCCCATCGCGGTGACCGCGTGCTTGCTCGCCGAGTACATCGAGCCGGGCAGCGCGCGCCGGCCCGCCACGGAGCTGGTGAGCAGCAGGTGGCCCTTGGACTCGCGCAGCGCGGGCATGGTGGCGCGGATGGTCAGCGCGCAGCCGTAGACGTTGGTGAGGATCATCTCCTTCCACTCCTCCGGCGTGCTGCTCGTGAAGCCGCGCGGCCCGCCGAAGCCCGCGTTGGCGAAGGCGACGTCGATCCGGCCGTACTCGGCCAGCGCGCGCTCGACGAGCGCCTCCTGGTCCTCCCATTCGGTGACGTCGCAGCGCACCGCGAGCCCGTCGATCTCGCTCGCGAGCGCCTGCAGCTTGTCCTCTGAGCGGGCTGCCAGGACGCAGCGGTAGCCGGCCTCGGCGGCCTGGCGGGCGGTGGCGGCGCCGATGCCGGTCGAGGCACCGGTTATCAGGAACACGGGCTTGTCGGAGCTCATGGACGAGAGGTCTACCCGGAACGGGCTATCCCCGGAGTCCCGGCCTGCCGATGAAGGACATATGAGCCGCACGCTTCGAGCCGTGATCGCCGCGACCGCGCTGCTCGGAGCGGTGCCCGCCGCCGCGAGCGCCGACACCGTCAAGGGCACCGTGGTGGCGCGCGACGCCGCCCGCGGCACGATCGTCACCGCCGGCAGCGGCGGCGCGGTCTCGACCCTGCGGGTGGCCAAGCCCGCGAGCTTCAAGCCCGGCACGCGCGTGCGGGCGACGGCGACGCCGCTCGCCGACGGCACGTACCGCGGCGCGGCCGTCAAGCGCCTCGGCCGCGCGAAGCGCGGCGCGGTGCGGGGCGCGCTGGTGCGCCGCTCCGGCCGCGAGCTCGTCCTCGCGGCGGGAGGCAGCACGTTCGCCCTGCGCACCGCCCGGCCCGCCGTCGCCGGCGCGCCTGGCGCGCTCGTCTCCGCCAAGCTCAAGATCGCCAAGGGCAAGGTCTCGGCGCAGCGGATCCGGCTGGCCGGTCAGGCCACGACGCTCGAGCTCGAGGGCACGGTCGCCGGGTTCGACGGCGCGACGCTCCAGCTCGCCGTCGAGGCGCCGGGCACCGTTCCGGTCGCCGTGCCCGCGGGCGTCGAGCTCACGGCCGAGACCGGCGACGAGGTCGAGCTGGCCGTCACGGTCGGCGGCGGCTTCACCCTGCTGGCCGTCGACGGCGAGATCAACGTGGCGGGCGCGATCGCCGCGGTGTCGCCCGGCTCGATCACGATCGGGGCGGTGACCTGCGCGGTGCCTGAGTACCTCGACGTCGGCGACCTGCTGGCCGGCGACCCGGTGTTCGCCACCTGCCTGCTCTCCGGCGGGACGCTGACCCTGGACGAGATCGAGTACGACGAGCCCTCGCTCGGCGGCGACGAGCCCGGCTGGGACGACGAGGAGCCGTACGACGAGGACGAGGACTGGTCCGAGGAGGACGAAGGGGAGCTCTAGGCTTGGGCGCGTGCTCACCGACCGCGCCCACCTGGAGGTCCGAGCGGGAGCGGGCGGCAACGGCTCGCTCTCGTTCCGCCGCGAGGCCCACGTCCCCAAGGGCGGGCCGGACGGCGGCGACGGCGGCCGCGGGGGTGACGTGGTGCTGCGCGTCGACGACTCGCTGCGCGACCTGCAGTCCTTCCGCCGCAGCGTCCACTTCCGCGCCGACCGCGGCGGCCACGGGCAGGGCTCCCAGCGCCACGGCGCCGACGGCGGGACCATGCTCGTCCGCGTGCCGCCCGGCACGCAGGTCCAGAAGTGGGACGGCACGCGCTACGACCTCGTGCGGCCGGGCCAGGAGGTCACGATCGCCCGCGGCGGGGCCGGCGGGCGCGGCAACACGCGCTTCAAGTCCTCCACCCGCCAGACCCCGCGGATCGCCGAGCGCGGCCTGCCGGGGGAGGAGGGGCGGGTCGAGCTGCACCTCAAGCTGCTGGCCGACGTCGGCCTCGTCGGCCTCCCCAACGCCGGCAAGTCCTCGCTGCTCTCCCGCATGACGCGCGCGCAGCCGAAGGTCGCCGCCTACCCGTTCACCACGCTGGAGCCCGTCCTCGGCACCCTGGAGAGCGACGACCGCCAGCTCGTGATCGCGGACATCCCCGGGCTGATCGAGGGCGCCAGCGCCGGCGCCGGGCTCGGGCACGACTTCCTCGCCCACGTCGAGCGCACGCGACTGCTCGTGCACGTGCTCGACCTCGCGCCGCTCGACGGCTCGGACCCGGTCGACAACCACCGGGTGATCGAGGGCGAGCTCGCCGAGCACGACCTGCGGCTGTCCGAGCTCCCGCGCATCCTCGCGCTCTCCAAGGCCGACCTCGTGCCCGAGGAGACGGCCGGGGCCGCGGCCGGCGAGTGGGCCGAGCGCCTGGGCGTCCCGGTCGTGGTCACCTCCTCGGCAACCGGCCAGGGCCTCGACGCGCTGCGGATCGAGCTGCTGCGCCGCGTCCCGCTCGCCGACCCGGTCGACGAGGCGGCCGAGGACGAGGTCGCCGCCTTCCAGGTCTTCCGCCCGGCCGCCCGCCGCGCGTTCGAGGTCGAGAAGACCGGCGACCGCGAGTTCCGGGTCACCGGCGAGGCCGTCGACCGCCTGATCGCGCGCCACGACCTCGCCAACGAGGAGGCGCTCGCGCACGTCGAGCACCGTCTGCGCCGCATGGGCGTGATCGCCGCGCTGGAGAACAAGGGGTTCGAACCGGGCGACGACGTCGAGCTGGGCGGCGTGGTGTTCGAGCTCGATCCGTCCTAGCCTGTCGCGGCCATGCCGATCGCCGTCGTCAAGCTCGGATCGTCGATCGTCGCCGAGGACAGCGGCGAGATGCGGCTGTCCGTCGTCGCCCGCATCTGCGAGGAGGTCGCGGCGCTGCACGGCGAGGGCGTCGACGTCGTCGTCGTCACCAGCGGCGCGATCGCCCGCGGCGTGCGCCTGCTCGGGCTGCCCGCCAGGCCGGGGGCGGTCGAGGACCTGCAGGCGGCCAGCGCGGTCGGGCAGGGGCGGCTCTACCGCACCTACGACGAGCTGCTGCGCGAGCGCGGCATCCAGAGCGCCCAGGTGCTGCTCACGTTCTTCGACGTCAGCGCCCGCACCCACTACCTCAACGCGCGCCGCACGCTGTCGCGGCTGCTGCAGTGGCGGATCGTCCCGGTGATCAACGAGAACGACACGACGACGACCGACGAGCTGTCGTTCGGCGACAACGACTTCCTCGCCGCCCAGGTCTCCGTGCTCGTGGGCGCCGACCTGCTCGTGCTGCTCACCGACGCGCTGGGCCTCTACACGGCGGATCCCCGGACCTCGCCCGACGCGCAGCTCGTCGCCGAGGTCACGGACACGGACGATCTCAGCAAGTTCCAGATCGGCCACGCGCCGTCGCCGCTCGGCTCGGGCGGCATGCGCTCGAAGGTCGTCGCGGCCGAGATGGCGTCGGCGGCCGGGATCGCGACCGTCATCGGCAGCGGGCTCGTCGAGGGCGTCATCGCCCGCGCGTGGGCGGGCGAGCCGGCCGGCACGCGCTTCACGCCGCATCCCGTGCGCCAGTCGAGCTTCAAGCTCTGGCTGCGCTACGCCAAGCAGAGCCGGGGCACGGTCACCGTCGACCCGGGCGCCGCCCGCGCGCTGCGCGAGGGAGCGGCCTCGCTGCTCCCGGTCGGCATCGTGGGCGTCGACGGCGGCTTCGACGCCGGCGACGCGGTCGAGGTGCGCGACGGCCGCTCGGCGATCGGCAAGGGCATCAGCAACTACTCGGCCGTCGAGCTCAAGCAGGTGATGGGCATGAAGTCCTCGCAGGTCCGCGAGGTGCTCCCGCGGGCCACCGAGGAAGCGGTCCACCGGGACTACTTCGTGCTGGTCTAGGCTTTGTCCATGGCCGTCGCCGCCCGTACCGTCACCGACATCTGCCTCGCCGCCAAGGCCGCCGCCCGGCGCCTGGCGCAGGTCGACTCCGGCGCCAAGGACCGAGCGCTGCTCGCCATCGCCGACGCGCTCGAGGCCCGCACGGGCGAGATCCTCGAGGCCAACGCGCGCGACCTGGAGGCCGGCCGCGAGTCCGGCCTCTCGAGCGCGCTCATGGACCGCCTGGCGCTCGACGAGCGCCGCGTCGCCGCGATGGCCACCGGCGTGCGCGAGATCGTCGCCCTGCCGGACCCGGTCGGCGAGGTGCTCGACGGCTTCCGGCTCCCGAACGGGCTCGACGTCCGCAAGGTCCGCGTCCCGCTCGGCGTGGTCGCCGTGGTCTACGAGGCGCGCCCGAACGTGACGATCGACGCCGCCGCCCTGGCCCTCAAGTCGGGCAACGCGATCGTGCTGCGCGGATCGTCGTCCGCGGCGCACTCCAACGCCGTGCTCGCGGCCGTCGCGTCGCAGGCGGCCGAGGCCGCGGGACTGCCCGAGGGGTCGCTCTCGCTCGTCGCCGGCGGCGGCCGCGAGGAGCTGGCGGAGCTGGCGACGCAGGAGGGCGTGGTCGACCTGATCATCCCCCGCGGCGGCGAGGGGCTGAAGGCCGCGCTGAGCGCGGTCGCGAAGGTCCCGGTCATCTACGCGGCGTCGGGCAACTGCCACGTCTACGTGGACTCGAGCGCCGACCTCGACATGGCCCGCGAGATCGCCTTCAACGCCAAGGTCCAGCGCCCGGGCGTCTGCAACGCGGCGGAGACGCTGCTCGTGCACGCCGAGGTCGCGGAGGCGTTCCTCCCGGCCGCCCTGGAGTCGCTCCGCGACGCGGGCGTCGAGCTGCGCGGCGACGAGCGCGTGCGCGCGATCGACGGCGCCGTCGGCGAGGCCACCGAGGAGGACTGGGCGACCGAGTACCTCGCCCTCGTGCTCGCGGTGCGGGTGGTCGACTCCGCCGACGAGGCGATCGACCACATCGGCGAGTACGGCTCCGGTCACTCGGAGGCGATCGTGACGGGCTCCACGGCCGCGGCCCGCGCGTTCCAGCACGGCGTCGACGCCGCCTGCGTCTACGTCAACGCCTCGACCCGGTTCACCGACGGCGGCCAGTTCGGGATGGGCGCCGAGATCGGCAACTCCACGCAGAAGCTGCACGCCCGCGGGCCGATCGGCCTGCGCGAGCTGTGCACCTTCAAGTACCTCGTCGAGGGCGACGGCCAGGTCCGCCCGTAGTGGCAAGGGTGGGGCTGCTCGGCGGGACGTTCAACCCGCCGCACATCGGTCATCTCGTGTGCGCGGACCAGGCGCTCGCGCAGCTCGGGCTCGACCGCGTGCTGCTCGTGCCGGTGCACGAGCCGCCGCACAAGGGCGTCGAGTCCGACCCCGGGGTGGAGCACCGCGTGGAGCTGTGCCGGCTCGCGGTGGGGGACGACGAGCGGCTGGGCGTCTCGCTCGTCGACGCAGAGGTGTCGGGGCCTTCATACACGGTCGATACCCTCCGGAGGCTGAATGAGCGCAGCCCGGGAGATCAGCTGACCTTCATCGTGGGGGGCGACATGGCGCTCTCGCTGCCGACGTGGCGTGAGCCCCGCGCCATCCTCGAGCTGGCCGAGCTCGGCGTCGCCGAGCGCGAGGGCGTGCGGCGCGCCGACATCGTCGACCGCCTGGCCGACCTTCCCGTGCAGCGCCTGAGGTTCTTCGACATGCCCCGCCTCGACATCTCCTCATCCCTGATCCGCCGCCTGGTGGCCGCCGGCCGCCCGGTCCGGCACCTCGTGCCGCGCGCGGTCGAGGACTACGTGCGCGCGACGGGGCTGTACGCATGAGCCCCGACCGCCTCGCCGAGCTGATCGCCACCTACGCGGGCGACGCCAAGGCGATCGACCCGGTCGAGCTCGACCTGCGCGACGTCCTCGGCTACACGGACTACTTCGTCATCTGCACCGGCAACACCGACCGGCAGACGAAGGCGATCCACGACCGCATCCACCAGGGCCTCAAGAACGAGCACGGGCTGCTCCCGCGGCGCGTCGAGGGCCTCGGGGAGTCGCGCTGGATCCTGATGGACTACCTCGACGTGGTCGTGCACGTCTTCACCCCCGAGGCGCGCGAGTTCTACCGGCTGGAGCAGCTCTGGGGCGAGGCGCCCAAGCGCGCCGTCGGGGAGTAGCCCTCCTCGGCCTCCTCGCGGGGGCCGCCTGCGCCGCGCTGATCCTGACGAGCGACCACGAGTCGGACCGGGGCCTGGAGACCGCGCTGGTCCTGCTCGTGGGATGGTCGTTCATCGGCACCGGGCTGTTCGCGTGGTCGCGGCGGCCGGCGAACCGCACGGGCGTGCTGATGGTGGCGACGGGCTTCGCGTGGTTCGGCGCCTCGCTCAGCGCCGCCGACGACGACGTCCTGTTCACGATCGGCATCGCCCTCGACGGCCTGTGGGTCGCCTTCCTCGGCCACCTGCTGATGGCGTTCCCGAGCGGGCGGCTGGAGACCGCCTGGCAGCGCGGGCTGGCGATCTCCGCGTACGTGGCGGTCACCGTGCTGCAGATCCCGTCGCTGCTCTTCGAGGAGGTCGACGAGCCGCGCAACCTGCTGATCGTCTCCGAGGACCAGGGGCTCTCGGACGGACTCGACGTGGCGCAGTACGGCGTGGCGCTGTTCATCGCCGCGGCGAGCCTCACGATGATCCTCCGGCGCAGCAGTCGCACCGCCCTGGCGCCGGTGCTGTGGACCGGCGGCTCGGCGCTGGTGGCGTTCCTGGTCGCCAAGGGGTTCGACGCGGCGGGGTCGCCGTCGAAGGTCATGGACTGGATCGCCATCGGCCTCCTCGCGACCGTCCCGTTCGGCTTCCTCGCGGGTCTGCTCCGGACCCGCCTGGCCCACGGGTCGGCGATGGCGGAGCTCGTGACGCGGCTCGGCGACGCGCCGGGGGAGGGCCCGCTGCGCGCGGCGCTCGCGGACGCGCTCGGGGACCCGTCGCTCGCGCTGGCGTACTGGCTGCCCGGGTCGGAGCGCTTCGTGGACTCGATGGGGCACACGGTCACCGTGTCGGGGCCGGGGTGGACGGAGGTCGAGATCCAGGGCCGCCGGATCGCCGCCATCGCCCACGATCCCGCCCTGAGCGAGGAGCCGCAGCTGGTGCGGACCGCCGGCGCGGCGGCCGCGCTGGCGCTCGAGAACCAGCGGCTCTCGGCGGAGCTGCGCGCGCGGATCGAGGACCTGCGCGCCTCGCGGGCGCGGCTGGTGGAGGCGGGCGACGCCGAGCGCCGGCGCCTGGAGCGCGACCTGCACGACGGCGCGCAGTCGCGGCTGGTGGCGCTGGCCCTGAAGCTGCGGCTGGCACGGATGAAGGCGGAGTCACCGGTGGCGGAGCTGCTCGACGAGGCGAGCGCCGAGCTGCAGGCGTCCCTGACCGAGCTGCGCGAGCTCGCGCGAGGGATCCATCCCGCGATCCTCACCGACCGCGGGCTCGAGCCGGCGCTGCGCGCCCTCGCGGACCGGGCGCCGGTGCCCGTCTCGGTCGACGTGCGCGACGGGTCGTTCCCGCCGCCGGTGGAGATCGCCGTGTACTTCGTCGTGGCCGAGGCGCTGACCAACGTCGCCAAGTACGCGGGAGCGACCGCCGCCACGGTGTCCGTGTCGCGTGCCGGCGGCGCGGCCGTGGTCGAGGTGAGCGACGACGGCGTCGGCGGCGCCGCGGTCGACGCGGGCTCCGGCCTGCGCGGCCTGGGCGACCGCGTCGGCGCGCTCGACGGCGCCCTCTCGCTCGAGAGCCCGCCCGGCGCGGGCACGACGCTGCGCGCCCGGATTCCTTGTTAGGGTGCCCTAATGCCACTGCTCCTCGTGCTCGTCCTCGCGTTCCTCGTCGCCGGCTGCGGATCCAGCGAAGACGAGTCGGCAGCGCCCGCCGCGCCTGAGGCGGATTCCGCGTTCCCCGCCACGGTCGAGCACAAGTTCGGCACGACGACGGTCCCCGAGGAGCCGCAGCGGATCGTCGTGGTCGGCCTCACCGAGCAGGACACGGTGCTCGCGCTCGGCCACAAGCCGATCGCCACGACCGAGTGGTACGGGGAGCAGCCGTACGCGGTGTGGCCGTGGGCGCAGGACGAGCTGGGTGACAGCAAGCCCGAGGTCCTGAGCGTCGCCGACGGCTTCCAGTTCGAGAAGATCGCCGGGCTCCGGCCGGACCTCATCCTCGGCGTGAACTCGGGCATGCAGAAGGCCGACTACGAGAAGTTCTCCAAGCTCGCGCCGACCGTCCCGGCGGGCAAGGGCAGCACCGACTACTTCTCGCCGTGGCAGCAGCAGGTCGAGCTGGTCGCGGCCGCGCTCGGCAAGCCCGAGGAGGGCAAGGAGCTGATCGCCGGGGTCGAGGACGCCTACGCGGAAGCCGCCGCCGAGAACCCCGAGTTCGAGGGCAAGACCGCCACCTTCAGCCAGAACGGCTTCTACGACGGGCTCATCTACGTCTACCCCGACGGCCTCTCGACCGACTTCCTGACCATGCTCGGGTTCACCATCAACCCGAAGATCACGCCGCTCGTCCAGCGCGAGGGTGAGCAGGTCGGCGTCTCCGCCGAGCGGCTCGGCGTGCTCGAGGCGGACGTGATCGTCTTCGCGACCGAGAAGCCGTCCGACGTCGCGGCGCTCAAGAAGGTCCCGACGTTCGACAAGCTCCCGGCCGTGGCCGAGAACCGCGCCGTCTACACGGACGGCACGCTGGCCGGGGCGATGTACTTCGACACGCCGCTCAGCCTCACGTACGTGCTCGAGAGCCTCACGCCGCAGCTCAAGACCGCGGTGGCGGGCGAGGCGCCGCAGAAGGTCCTCGAGTAAGACGAAGGCCGCCCGGAGGGCGGCCTTCATGGAGTGGAGCTAGTCGGGCTCGAACCGACGACCTCGTGACTGCCAGTCACGCGCTCTCCCAGCTGAGCTATAGCCCCAAAGGAGTAGTCGGCGGCGTAGTTTATCGCGGACTCCTGGTTGTTCGCAGCGGGCTCGAGGCGGAGGCTGAAGCCCCTCCGGCCTGCCACTTCGGCGATCGGCAGGAAGTAACAGCGCTTGAGCTCGTGGCAGTACACGCCGACGCCGTCGATCTCATCCGGCCCGTACGTCGACCGGACGTACCCGCTCGGCGTGTGCCGGCACGTGCTCAGGTTCACGAGGATCACCCCTCCCTTGCGCTGGGCCCACTTGCACTGCACGCGAACCAGGTTCGGGCCGGTGTCGATCACGAGGTCGTAGCGGCGGCCCTCGACGAGCGGCCGCAGGACCACGAATCCGTGCTCGACGGCGGCCGCGGTGATCGCCGCCTCGGCGATCGCTCCCTTGATCGTGCTCTCCGACACGATACGAACACTAGTTCGTATCCCGGATGGAGTCCGCATCGTCGCTAACCTCCGCGCCCCATGGCATCCGAGCATCGCTACGACCCCCGGGTCATCGAGCCCAAGTGGCAGCGCATCTGGGAGGACGAGCGCACCTGGGAGGTCTCCAACGACGACGACGGGGGCGCTCCCGCGTCGTACGTCCTCGAGATGCTGCCGTACCCGTCGGGCGAGCCGCACATGGGGCACCTGAAGAACTACGCGGTCGGCGACGCGGTGGCGCACTTCCATCGCCGCACCGGCAATCGCGTGCTGCACCCGATGGGCTACGACGCCTTCGGCCTGCCGGCCGAGAACCACGCGATCAGGACCGGCGAGCACCCGCGCGACTCGACCGCCAAGTCGATCGCGGCCTTCCAGCGCGGGATGCGCTCGTGGGGGATCTCGATCGACTGGTCGCGCGAGTTCGGCACCCACGAGCCGCGCTACTACCGCTGGACCCAGTGGATCTTCCTGCAGCTCTACGAGCGCGGCCTGGCCTACCGCAAGGAGGCGGCGGTCAACTGGTGTCCGAAGGACCAGACCGTGCTCGCCAACGAGCAGGTCGTCGACGGCCGCTGCGAGCGCTGCGGGACCGAGGTCGAGGCGCGCCAGCTCGAGCAGTGGTTCTTCCGCATCACCGACTACGCCGACCGCCTGCTCGACGACCTCGACCACATCGAGTGGCCGCCGCACGTGAAGACGATGCAGCGGAACTGGATCGGCCGCTCCGAGGGCGCGGAGGTCACGTTCACGCAGCCGGAGCTGGGCGTCGACTACCCCGTCTTCACCACGCGCCCGGACACGCTGTTCGGCGCCACGTTCTTCGTGATGGCCCCCGAGCACCCGGACGTCATGCGCCTGGCCGAGGGCACCGAGCACGCGGCCGCGGTGCGCGCGTACGTGAACCGCGCGCTGTCGGAGAGCAGCGAGGAGCGGTCCGACACCGAGCGCGTCAAGACCGGCGTGCCGCTCGGCCGCGACGTCGTGAACCCCGTCAACGGCGAGCGGATCCCCATGTTCGTCGCCGACTACGTGCTGATGGAGTACGGCACCGGCGCGATCATGGCCGTGCCCGCGCACGACCAGCGCGACTACGACTTCGCCGTGGCGTTCGACCTGCCGATCCGGCACGTCGTGCGGCCCGCCTCCGGCGACACCGGCGACGACGGCCCGTTCCTGGCCCACACCGCCGACGAGGTGCTGGTCAACTCCGGGCGCTTCGACGGCATGACGTCGACGGCCGGCAAGGAGGCGATCATCGACTGGCTCGACAAGGAGGGTCGCGGCCACCGCTCGATCAACTACCGCCTGCGCGACTGGCTGCTCTCCCGCCAGCGCTACTGGGGCGCGCCGATCCCGATCCTCTACTGCGACTCGTGCGGGATGGTGCCGGTCCCCGAGGACCAGCTGCCGGTGCTGCTGCCCGACGTCGAGGACTACAAGCCCAAGGGCCGCTCCCCGCTGGCGACGGCCGAGGACTGGCTGTATGCGCCGTGCCCCTCGTGCGGGGGGCGGGCGCGCCGCGAGACCGACACGATGGACACCTTCGTCGACTCCTCGTGGTACTTCCTGCGCTACACGGACGCCGACAACGACGGCGCGGCCTGGAACCCGGCCGTCACGAACTACTGGACGCCGGTCGACCAGTACATCGGCGGCATCGAGCACGCGATCCTGCACCTGCTGTACGCGCGCTTCTTCGTGAAGGTGTTCGCGGACCTGGGGCTGCTCGACGCCCAGGAGCCGTTCCAGAAGCTCTTCACGCAGGGCATGATCACCCGCGACGGGGCGAAGATGTCCAAGTCGAAGGGGAACATGATCAGCCCCGAGCCGTACGTCGAGCGGTACGGGGCCGACACGGCGCGGGCGTACATCCTCTTCATCGGGCCGCCCGACCAGGACGCCGACTGGACCGATGAGGGCGTCGAGGGCGTGCACCGCTTCCTGGGCCGCCTGTGGCGCCTGGCGGCCGAGGTCTCCGAGCAGCGCGGCCGGCGGCCTCTGGATCTGGACGCGGGGACCGGCGAGGGCGCCGACCTGGAGCTCTTGCGCAAGGCCCACTGGGCGATCGACAAGGTCACCAACGACCTCGCGGGCCGCTTCGCGTTCAACACGGCGATCGCGGCGGTCATGGAGCTGGTCAACGAGGCCTCCCGCAACCGCGAGACGGCCTCGCCCGACGCGCTGCACTTCGCGGTCGCCACGGCCGCGTCGCTGATCTTCCCGTTCGCGCCGCACACGGGCTCCGACGCGTACGAGCTGCTGACCGGCGACCGCGTGTGGGAGCAGCCCTGGCCGGCCGCCGACCCCTCGCTCCTGGAGCGGGACGTGATCGAGGTGGCCGTGCAGGTGAACGGCAAGCTGCGCGACCGGATCCAGGCCGCGGCCGGCACGTCGCGCGAGGAGCTGGAGTCGCTGGCCCGCTCGCGGCCGAACGTGACGCGGCACCTCGACGGGCGCGAGGTGGTCAAGGTGATCGTCGTGCCGGGCCGGCTCGTCAACTTCGTCGTGCGCTGAAGCTCGTGTCGTCGCCCCGCTCGTGGATCGCCGTCGTCGGTCCGGGAGACGCGTCGCCTGACGAGCTCGAGGCGGCGGAGGACGTCGGCGCGCTCGTGGCCGAGGCTCGCTGCGGGCTCGTCTGCGGCGGCCTCGGCGGGGTGATGGAGGCGGCATGCCGGGGCGCTCGCTCGCGCGGCGGGCTGACGCTCGGGCTGCTGCCGGGCGTCGACCGCGACGCGGCCAACGGCTGGGTGGTGGTCGCCGTGCCGACCGGGCTCGGAGAGGCGCGCAACGCGCTCGTCGTGCGCGCCGCGGACGCCGTGGTCGCGGTCGGCGGCGGCTGGGGGACGCTCAGCGAGATCGCGCTCGCGCTGAAGGCGGGCATCCCGGTGGTCGGGCTCGGGACCTGGGATGCGGTCGCGCCCGGGTCCGGCGCCTCCCTCGGCGGCGTGATCCCGGCCGGCGACCCGCGCGCGGCCGTCGCCGAGGCGCTGCGGCGCATTTCGTAACGCTTCCGCGCGTGAATCCGCACACTCGCGTGCTGATCCGTCACGCCGCGATCCATAGCTTGGCGGCGTGCCCGACATCCCACCGCGCCAGCTCGCCGCCTGCGGCATCGCCGCGCTCGCGATCGTCCTGATCGGGGCGTGGTCGCTGTCGCGCGGCGCCTCCGCGCCCGAGCCGCCGCCCGCCGCGATCGAGGTCTCGAGCGCCGCGGGCGAGGCCGGCGCCCGGGTCGTCGTCCACGTCGCCGGGGCCGTGCGGCGGCCGGGCGTCTACCGGATGCGCTCGGACGCCCGGGTGTCCGAGGCGGTCGACCGCGCGGGCGGCGCCACCCGGCGGGCCGACCTGAGCCAGGTCAACCTCGCCGCCAAGGTCGAGGACGGCCGCCAGGTCCTCGTGCCCGCCAAGGTCCGCGCCGCGGGCGGCGACGTGGCGCCGGCCCCGCAGGAGGGCGTGCCGCTGAACCTGAACACGGCCACGCTCGAGCAGCTCGACGAGCTCGACGGCATCGGCCCGGCCACCGCGCAGAGCATCCTCGACTACCGCGAGGAGCACGGCGGCTTCGGGTCGGTCGAGGAGCTCGGGAACGTGCCCGGCATCGGCGACGTCCGGCTGGCCTCGCTTCGTGAGCAGGTGCGGGTGTGACGTGGCGGCGATCGCGGCCGCGGTCACCACCCACCCGCGGCACGTCCTCCTCTTCTCCCTGACCGCGGGGCTGCTCGCCGCGTCGCCGGCTGCCGCCTCGATCGCGGCTGTGCTCGCGGCGGCGGGCGTCGCGGGCGCGAGCCTCCGCTCGACCCGAGGGCCCGGGACGCTGTGGCTGTTCGCGGCGGCCGCGGTCCTGGCGGGCGCGACGGTCGCGACCCTGCGGATCGGCGCGCTCGAGGGCGGGCCGCTGCCGGGCATGCACGGCCGGCAGGTCGCGTCGCGCGCGGTGCTCCTGGAGCCGGTGCGCGAGCGCGCGGCCGGGCCGGCGGTGGCGCGCGCGGGCCTGCTCGGCGGCGCCCTCGACGGCGAGGTCGCGGTGCTGCGCCTGCGCGGGCGGGAGCGACCCGGTGTGGGGGAGATCGTCGCGGTCGAAGGCTCGGTCGCGCCGCTCGGCGTGTTCGACGCCTACCAGGCGCGCCGCGGCGCCGACGCGGCGATCGAGGTCGCGCGCCTCGAGGTGACCGGCGAGCGCCGCGGCGGGCTCCTCGGCGTGGTCGACGCGGCGCGGCGGCGCGCGGAGGCGGGACTCGCGCGCGGCCTCCGCGAGCCGCAGGCGGCGCTGCTGCGGGGCATGGTCCTCGGCCAGGACGAGCGGCTGGGCGAGGACGTGCGGGACGCGTTCGAGCGCTCCGGCCTCGCCCACGTGCTCGCCGTCAGCGGCCAGAACGTGATGCTGCTCGCCGCGCTCGTCCTCGGAGCCGGCGCGATCACCGGCGCCGGGCTCCGCGCGCGGCTGCTCGCGGCGCTCGCGCTCGTCGCGTTCTACGTGCCGCTCACCGGCGCCGGGCCGTCGATCCAGCGGGCCGGGGTGATGGGTGCCGCGGGGCTCGTGGCCGCGCTGGCCGGCCGCCCGGCGCACCGCTGGTACGCGCTCGGTCTCGCTGCCGTGGCCACGCTGACCCTCAACCCGCGCGCGGTCGGCGACCCGGGCTGGCAGCTCTCGTTCGCGGCCGTCGTGGCGCTGCTCGCGCTCGCGCCGGGCCTGCGCGACGTCCTCTCGCGGCGGATGCCGGGCCCGGTCGCCGACGTCGCGGCCATCACGGTGGCCGCGACGCTGGGGACGGCGCCGCTGATGGCCCTGCACTTCGACCAGGTCTCGCTCGCGGCGCTGCCCGCGAACCTGCTCGCCGCCGCGGCCGTCGCGCCCGTCATGTGGCTGGGGATGCTCGCGGCCGCGGGCGCGCAGCTGGCGCCCGTCCTCGCCGTGCCCTTCAACGCCGCGAACGCGCCGCTGCTGGCGTTCGTCGAGTGGGTGGCGCGCACGCTCGCCGGCGCGCCCGCCGCGGTCGTGCCGGTACGGCTCGGGTCGCCGCTCGCGCTGGCGGCGGCGTACGCGGGGCTCGCGGCGGCGATCGTCGCGCTGCGCCGGCACTGGCGCGCCGTCGCGCGGCCCGGTGTCGCGGCGGCCGCGGTGCTCGCGGCGGGGGCCGTCGCCGCGTTCGACGGCGACGAGGTCGCCCCGCCCGCGCGCGGCGAGCTCGTGGTCTCGTTCCTCGACGTCGGCCAGGGCGACGCCACGCTGCTGCAGCAGGACGGCGTCGCCGTCCTCGTGGACACCGGCCCGCCCGACGGCCCGATCCTGCGGCGCCTCGACGAGGCGGGCGTGGAGCGGCTCGACGCGCTCGTGATCACCCACGCGCAGACGGATCACGAGGGCGCCGCGCTGGAAGTGCTGCGCCGGATCCCGACGCGGCTCGTGGTCAACGGCGGCGCGGGCTGGCCGAGCCGCGTGCAGGACGGGCTGCGCCGCGTGCGCGCCCGGCGGATCGAGGCCCACGCGGGCGAGGTCCTGCGACTCGGGCGGCTCGAGATGCGCGTGCTCTGGCCTCCGGCCCAGGCCCGCCCCGAGGGCGACCCGAACGGGCAGGCGCTGGTCGCCCACGTGCGGTCCGGCGAGTTCGACCTGCTGCTGCCCGCCGACGCCGAGTCGGACGTGACGGCCGCGCTGGCGCTCCCACGGGTCGAGGCGCTCAAGGTCGCCCACCACGGCAGCGCCGATCCGGGCCTCCCGGCGCTGCTCGAGCGCACCGATCCGAGCTTCGCCGCGATCGAGGTCGGCGAGGGCAACTCGTACGGCCATCCCACGGCGTCGACGCTCTCCGCCCTCCGCGTCGTCGACCACGTCTACCGCACCGACCGCGACGGGACGGTGCGCCTGCGCGTCCGAGGTGGTGACGTTCGGATCGACGACTAGACTCGCCCACCCGTGCCTTCCTTCAAGCCCGCCTACCTCATCCACGGCGACGAGCACGGCCGCATCAGCGAGCGCCGCGCGCGGCTGCGCGCGATGGGCGAGGCCGAGAGCGGCCAGAACGGGGTGGAGCTCTTCGAGGGCGACGCCTGCAACGCCGAGGCGGTCGCCGGCGCGCTGTCGGCGATGACCTTCGCGATGGGCCGCCGCTTCGTGATCGCCGACGGCGTGGAGCGCTGGAAGGAGGCCGACGTCGAGCCCGTCGCGGCCGCGCTGGCGGGCATGGACCCGGAGACGCTCACCGTGGCGTTCTTCGCCCGCGAGGAGGGCCGCTACAAGGCCCCGGCCGCGCTGCACGAGGCCGTCAAGGCCTGCGGCGGCCAGATCGCGGCGGAGATGGCGCTGAAGTCGCGCGACCTCCCGCGCTGGCTCGTCGGCCAGGCCTCGGAGCTCGGTATCGAGCTCGACCAGAACGCCGCCCGCGCGCTCGTCGCCCAGGTCGGCGACCGCCGCCAGCGCCTGGTCCGCGAGCTCGAGAAGCTCGCGCTCGAGCACGGCCAGGGCGCCCAGATCGGGGTGCAGGAGGTCCAGGCCAGCTCGGCCAGCTCGGCGGAGCGCAAGGCCTGGACGCTCGCCGACGCCCTCGTCGCCGGCGACGAGAAGACCGCCACGCGGGCGCTGCTCGAGCTGCGCCAGCAGGGCGAGCGCCTCCCGAGCCTGCTCTACCAGATGGTCCGCCGCGTCCGCGACGCGCTCGCGATCGCCGAGGAGCTCGCGGCGGGCAAGGCGCCCGGCCAGGTCCGCAAGACGCTGCGGATGCCGTCGTTCGCCGCCGACCGGCTGATCTCCGACGTCTCCAAGCGCGACGTCGAGGCCTACCGCCGAGCGCTCGAGCTGCTCGCCGACCTGGAGGTCGAGAGCCGCGGCGGCGGTGGCGCCGCGCTGAGCGAGGACACGGCCGCCGTGCGGGCCGTGATCGCCGCCGCGCGCTGAGGTGCCGCGGCGCGCCGCGGCGGCCCGAACTGCGGCATCGAGGAGAGGGACGGGCGGCTGGGGTCGTTCATGGGCGTATACGGTCCACCGACCGCCCCACGCGATTCCGGTGCATCGTGGACCGGGGTTCATAGACGAATGCGCAACTGATACGTTGCGCATACACGATGCACGAGGCAACCATCACCGAGGTCTACCGCGCGTTCAACGCCCACGACATCGAGGCGGTGATCGCCCACTTCACCGACGACGTCGACTGGCCCAACGCCTGGGAGGGCGGCCGGCTCGAGGGCAAGGACGCCGTCCGCGCCTACTGGACCCGCCAGTTCGCCGAGATCGACCCGCGCGTCGACCCGCGGGCGATCCACGAGACCGACGACGGCCGCGTCAGCGTCGAGGTCGAGCAGCGCGCGCGACCGGAGGACGACGCCGTCCTGGTCACCCACACCTATACGTTCCGGGGCGAGAAGATCGCCCGGATGGAGGTCGGCTAGTCCGCCGAGCCCTTGCGCATCCGCGCGGCGCGGGACTTCTTCCGCGCGCCGTTGTTGCGGTGCAGGGCGCCGCGCTTGACGGCCTTGTCGATCAGCTGCACCAGGCGCTTCTGCTCGGCGTCGGCGCGCTCGTCGTCACCCTCGGCGACGGCGGCCTGCAGGCGGCGGAAGTAGGTCTTGACCGCCGAGGTGTACTGGCGGTTCTCGGCCCGCTCCCGGAGCGACCTTTGGTTGCGCTTGATCTGTGAGGCGATGTTGGCCATGCGGCGGCGGCGTACTATAGCGCGCCGTTTGTCGGCCTCAGACCGCCAGCCCCGGCGCACGGCGGTGAACACGGCGATCTTCTCCGTGGCCACCGGATTGTCGCGCATCGCAGGACTCATCCGTGAGGTCGTGGCCGCCCGTTACTTCGGGACGAGCGGCCCGATGTCGGCCTTCACGGCGGCGTTCCAGGTTCCCAATCTGGTCCGCAGCCTGTTCGCCGACGCGGCGCTCTCGGCCGCGTTCGTGCCGGTCTTCACGGAGCTGCTCGAGCACGACAAGCGCAAGGACGCGATGCGGCTCGCGGCCGCGCTGTTCGGCCTGATCCTGACCGTGCTGAGCATCATCACGGCGATCTTCATGGTCCTCGCCGGGGTGATCATGCCCCTGTTCGTCTCCGGCGACGGGCTCGACGACCTGGCCGTCGGCCTGAGCCGCGTGCTGTTCCCGATCGTGATCCTGCTCGGCCTCAACGGGCTGCTCGTCGGGATGCTCAACGCGCACGACCACTTCGCCATCCCGGCGATCTCGCCGCTGGTCTGGAACCTGGTGATCATCGCCGCGCTCGTCTTCCTGACGCCGCTGTTCGAGGGCGACGACCAGATCTACGCGTACGCGATCGGCGTGCTGCTCGGGCACGGCGTGCCAGTTCGCCATGTGCTTCCCGGTGCTGCGCCACCTCGGCATCCCGTTCGCCATCAGCTTCAGCTGGCGGGATCCCGCGGATCAAGCGCGTCCTGCTCCTGATGCTGCCGGTGACGATCGGGCTCGGCCTCATCAACTTCAACCTGCTCATCAACACGTTCTTCGGCTTCCGCATCTCCGACGAGGCGCCGGCGGCGATCGAGAAGGCGTTCCGCATCTACATGCTGCCCCAGGGGATGTTCAGCGTCGCCGTGGCGACCGTGCTGTTCCCGGCCCTCAGCCGCCTCGTCGCCCGCCAGGACTGGGCCGGCCTCCGCGCCACCCAGGGCAACGGCATGCGCCAGATCGCGCTCCTGCTGATCCCGGCCGCGGCGGTGACGATCGTCCTGCCGGAGCCGATCACGCAGCTCGTCTACCAGCGCGGCGCGTTCGACGCCGGATCGACCGACCAGGTCTCCGAGGCGCTCTTCTGGTTCTCCTTCTCGCTGCCGTTCAGCGGCTTCAACCTGCTCCTCACCCGCACGTTCTTCAGCCTCCAGCGACCCTGGACGCCGACCGCGCTCGCCGGCTTCACGCTCGCCATCAACTTCGCCGTGTCGGCTGCCCTGTACGGGCCGATGGGGATCGGCGGCGTCGTGCTCGGGACGGTGGCCTCGACGGCGGCGATGACGGCCGCCCAGGGCTTCTTCCTGCGGCGGCGGATCGGCGGGCTCCAGCTCGGCACCACGCTCCGCGTCGCGATGCAGGTCGTCGCGGCCTCGGCCGTGCTCGGCGTGATCGCCTACTTCACCTGGTACGGGCTCGACCGCGCGCTCGGCGAGAGCCTGCTCGCGCAGGTGATCTCGGTGGGCGTCGCGATCACCCTCGGCTCGGTCGCCTACGCCGCGATCGTGCTCGCCCTTCGCATCCCGGAGGCCCAGCAGATCCAAGCCCTTTTCACGCGCAGGCTGCGCCGCTCCTAGAGCCCGTTTCAGGAGTCGGCGCGCGCGTGACGGACGATCCGCGGCGCCAGGCGCCACCCACGGGCTCGCCGATAACCCCGCTATCGGCTTCGCCCGCGTGCGGCGCCTGGCATCCACGGCTCGGCCGTCACGCCCACACCGCCTGTCCTGAAACGGACTCTAAGCTTCCAACCCGTGGCCGACCAGGCACACATCCGGAACTTCTCGATCATCGCCCACATCGACCATGGGAAGTCGACGCTCGCGGACCGCATCCTCGAGATCACCCACACGGTCGATCCGCGGGCGATGCGCGCCCAGCTGCTCGACTCGATGGACCTCGAGCGCGAGCGCGGCATCACGATCAAGGCCCAGGCCGTCCGCGTCTTCTACACGGCCCGCGACGGCGAGCACTACCAGCTGCACCTGATCGACACGCCCGGCCACGTGGACTTCACGTACGAGGTCTCGCGGAGCCTCGCGGCGTGCGAGGGAGCGCTCCTGGTGGTCGACGCGAGCCAGGGCGTCGAGGCGCAGACCGTCGCCAACACCTACCTGGCGATCGACTCCGGGCTCGAGCTGATCCCGTCGATGAACAAGGTCGACCTGCCCGGCGCCGAGCCCGAGCGGGTGGGCGAGGAGATCGCGGAGCTGATCGGCGAGCCGGCCGAGGACGTCCGCCGCATCAGCGCCAAGACCGGCGAGGGCGTCGAGGATCTGCTCGAGGAGCTGGTCAAGCGCGTCCCGCCGCCGCACGGCGACCCCGACGCCGCTCCGCGGGCGCTGATCTTCGACTCCGAGTTCGACCAGTACCGCGGCGTGATCGCCTACATCCGCGTGGTCGACGGCACCTTCAAGAAGGGCGAGGCGATCCGCGCGCTGGCGACCGGGACCGAGGCCGAGATCGACGACATCGGCTTCTTCACCCCGCTCCAGACGCCCGCCGGGGAGCTGCACGCGGGCGAGGTGGGCTACCTGATCACCGGGATCAAGGACGTCAGCAGCCTGCGCGGTCGGCGACACGCTGACCACCAAGGGCAGCACGGCGACCGAGGCGCTGCCCGGCTACCGCGAGGTCAAGCCGATGGTGTTCTGCGGCCTGTTCCCGATGAACAACGACGACTACCCGGAGCTGCGCGACGCGCTCGAGAAGCTCACGCTCAACGACGCGGCGCTCTCGTGGGAGCCCGAGACGTCCGACGCGCTCGGGTTCGGCTTCCGCTGCGGCTTCCTCGGCCTGCTGCACATGGACATCGTGCGCGAGCGGCTCGAGCGCGAGTACGACCTCGAGCTGATGGCGACGATGCCGTCGGTCGAGTTCGAGATCACCCTCACCGACGGCAGCGTGATCCCGGTCCACAACCCGACCGACATGCCCGATCCGGTGCGGATCGCCGAGGTCCGCGAGCCGTACATCCGGGCGAGCATCCTCGCGCCGAAGGAGTACATCGGCCAGATCATGGAGCTCTGCCAGGACCGCCGCGGCGTCCACAACGGCATGCACTACCTGTCGGCCGAGCGCGTGCAGATCACGTACGACCTGCCGCTCGCCGAGATCGTCCTCGACTTCTTCGACCAGCTCAAGACGCGCACCCGCGGCTACGCGTCGCTCGACTACGAGCCGATCGGGCTGCGCGCGTCCAACCTGGTCAAGCTCGACGTGCTGCTCGGCGGCGACCCGGTCGACGCGCTGAGCATGGTCGTCCACCGCGACAAGGCCTACGACCAGGGCAAGGTGCTCACCGAGCGCCTGCGCAAGAAGATCCCGCGCCAGCAGTACGACGTGCCGATCCAGGCCGCCGTGGGCGCCAAGATCATCGCCCGCGAGACGGTCAAGGCGTTCCGCAAGGACGTCACGGCCAAGTGCTACGGCGGCGACATCTCCCGGAAGCGCAAGCTGCTCGAGAAGCAGAAGGAGGGCAAGCGGCGGATGAAGCAGGTGGGTCGTATCGAGGTGCCCCAGGAGGCGTTCCTGGCCGTGCTCGAGCTCGGGGACGAGGCGTGAAGGCCGCGACCTACGCGGTCGGCCGCGAGAAGGTGCGCGAGTACGCCCACGCGGTGGGGGAGACCGACCCGCGCTACCTCGACCCCGAGGCGGCGCGCGAGGCCGGCTTCGCCGACGTGGTGGCGCCCCCGATGTTCGCCGCGGTGTACGCCGGGCCCGCCGTCTTCCCGGCGATCATGGAGTCCGGGCTCGACTTCTCGCGCATGGTCCACGGCGCCCAGGAGTTCACCTGGCACGAGCCGGTGGTGGCGGGCGACGAGATCACGACCGAGGCGTCGCTGGAGAGCGAGTCCGAGCGCGGCGGCCTGAAGTTCTACGTCTTCAAGTCGGTGTCCAAGAACCAGGACGGCGAGCTGGTGAGCGAGGGGCTATGGACGAACATCGTGAGATGAAGGTGACGCCCGACCGGTACCTCACGTACCGGTACGCGGGCGCCAGCGGCGACTTCAACCCGATCCACCTCGACGACGAGTTCGCGAGGTCGGTCGGCCTGCCCGGGCGGATCCTCCACGGCCTGTGGACCATGGCCCAGTGCGCCCGCGCGCAGGGCGACGGCCTCGAGCTCCAGTCGCTCTCCGTGCAGTTCCGCGGCATGGGCGTGCCGGAGGAGGAGATCACCGTCACCACGACGGCCGACGGGACCGTCGAGGCCGTCCAGGGCGAGAACCGGCTCGTCCGGCGGGGCAAGGCCGTCATCCGCGGATGAGCTGGTGGCGGGGCGGGACGATCTACGAGATCTACCCGCGCTCGTTCCAGGACTCGTCCGGCGACGGCGTCGGCGACCTGCGCGGCATCACCGAGCGGCTGCCGTACGTGCGCGACCTCGGCGTCGACGCGATCTGGCTCACGCCGATCTACGAGTCGCCCCAGCGCGACTTCGGCTACGACATCTCCGACCACTGCGCGATCGACCCGTCGTACGGGTCGATGGAGGACTTCGAGGCGCTCACCGCCCGCGCCCACGAGCTCGGCCTCAAGGTGCTGGTCGACTACGTGCCCAACCACACGTCCGACCTGCACCCGTGGTTCGCCGAGCGGCCCGACTTCTACCTGTGGCACGACGGGCCGCCGCCCAACAACTGGATCGCCGTCTTCGGCGGGCCGGCGTGGGAGCAGGTCGGCGATCGCTCCTACTACCACGCCTACCTTCGCGAGCAGCCGGACCTCGACTGGCGCAACCCGGCGGTCCGCGAGGCGATGTACGACGTGCTGCGCTTCTGGATCGACCGCGGGGTCGACGGCTTCCGCGTCGACGCCATGCGCCAGCTCCTGAAGGATCCGCAGCTCCGCGACAACCCGCCCAACCCGGACTACGAGCCGGGGCAGCCGGAGTACGACTCGCTGATCCCGCTCCACACGACCGACCTCGACGAGGTCCAGGAGATCGTCGCCGAGATGCGCGGCGTGATCGGCGACGACCGGCTGATGATCGTCGAGGTCTATGCCGAGATCGAGCGGCTCGTGCGCTACTACGGCGAGGGCGGGCGCGGCGCCCACCTGCCGTTCAACTTCCACCTGATCAGCACGCCGTGGGAGGCGGAGGCGATCGGCGCCCTGATCGAGCGCTACGAGGCAGCGCTCCCCGACGGCGCGTGGCCGAACTGGGTGCTCGGCAACCACGACCGGCCGCGGATCGCCAGTCGCGTCGGCGCCGCCCAGGCGCGGGTGGCGGCGATGCTCCTGCTCACCCTCCGCGGCACGCCGACGCTCTACTACGGCGAGGAGCTCGGGATGGCGGACGTGGACGTCCAGCGCTTCGATCCGGCGGGACGCGACCCCGAGCGCACGCCGATGCAGTGGGACGACCGCGGCGGCTTCACGACCGGCGACCCGTGGCTGCCGTACGGCGACCTCGCGGTCAACGTGGAGGCGCAGCGCGAGGACCCGGGCTCGATGCTCAGCCTCTACCGGGCGCTGCTGCGGCTGCGCCGCGACTTCGCCGAGACGGACTACCGGACGCTGCACGCGGCGGACGGCGTGCTCGCCTATGCGCGCGGCGAGCGCACGGCGGTGGCGCTCAATCTCACGGGCGAGCCGCGGCCGCTGCCGGTCGCCGGCGACGTCCTGCTCAGCACCCATCTCGACGGCGGCGGCGACGGGCTGCGGGGCGACGAAGGCGTAGTTCTTAGACTCTGAGTCGTGCTCACGCCCCGACAGGAGCTGCTGCTCGGCAAGGTGGTCGAGGGCTTCAACGCCAGCGGCATGCCCGTCGGCTCGAAGGCGCTGGCCGCCGACCCCGACATCACGTACGGGCCGTCGACGATCCGCAACGAGCTCTCGGTGCTCGAGGAGCAGGGCCTGCTCGCGCACCCGCACACCTCCGCGGGCCGCACGCCGACGGACGCCGGGTACCGCTACTTCGTCGATCGCCTGCTGCCGGCGCGGCAGCAGAGCAAGGCGGACCTGCGGCTCTCGCTGGTGCGCCGCGAGGTCGACGAGGCGATGCGCGTCACGACCGAGACGCTCTCGCAGGTGACCAACCTGCTGGCGATCGTGAGCGCCCCGCCGATCGCCACGACCACGCTGCGGCACGTCGAGGTGCTCGCGCTCCAGCCGCAGGTGCTGATGGTCGTGATCATCACCTCGACCGGCGGCGTCTCCAAGCGCGTGTTCACCTTCGACCGGCCCGTCGACGCCGGCCTGGCCGAGTGGGCCGCCTCGTACTTCAACGAGCAGCTCACGGGCATGAGCATCGGCTCGCGGATGCTGCAGGCCAAGCTCAACGATCCGGGGCTGCACCCGACCGAGCGCGCCTTCGTGATGCAGCTGGCGCCCGCGTTCACCGAGCTGGCGATCACGGCGGAGAGCACGCTGTACGTCGACGGCGCCGCGCGGCTGCTGTCCGAGCACCGCTTCCAGGACGTGTCGCAGCTCAACGCGCTGCTCGACGCGCTGGAGCGCCGGGTCTCGCTGCTCGGGGTGCTCTCACGGGCGCTCGACGAGCGCGACATCTACGTGCGGATCGGCGGCGAGAACGAGATGCCGGCGCTGCAGTCGCTCTCGCTGGTGGCCGGCAACTACGGGCTGCCGCAGCGCAACCTCGGCACGGTCTCGGTGATCGGGCCGACGCGGATGGACTACGCCCAGGCGATCGTGACGGTGCGTGAGGCGGCGTACCAGCTGTCGCGCTTCGTCGAAGACATCTACGAGAGCTCGTAACCATGCCGCGCGACTACTACGAGGTGCTCGGGATCTCCCGGGACGCGGACGAGGCGGCGGTCAAGAAGGCGTTCCGCAAGCTCGCCCGCGAGCTGCACCCGGACGTCAACGCCCACGACCCGGACGCCGAGGCCAAGTTCAAGGACGCGGCCGAGGCGTACGAGGTGCTGTCGGACCCCGACCGCCGCCAGCAGTACGACGCCTACGGGCACGAGGGGCTGCGGTCCGGCGGCTACCAGCCGAACTTCGGCGACTTCGGCTCGATCTCGGACCTCTTCTCGGCGTTCTTCGGCGCCGGCGGCTTCGAGGGCGCGTTCGGCGGCGGCGGCCGCGCGGGCGGGCCCGTCCAGGGCGGCGACGTCGCGGTGGCCGTGGAGATCGAGCTGGGGGAGGCCGCGAGCGGCAAGCGGGTCGAGGTCACCTACGACGCCCGCGCCCGCTGCCACACCTGCAACGGCAACGGCGCCACGCCCGGCACGCCGATCGACACCTGCCCGCGCTGCCAGGGCTCCGGCCAGCTGCAGGCGGTCTCGCGGACCGCGTTCGGCCAGCTCGTGCGGTCGGCGGTATGCGACGTCTGCGGCGGCGACGGGCGCGTCCCGCGCGAGCCGTGCGTGGACTGCCGCGGCAGCGGCATGATCGTCGAGCGCAAGCGCGTCGAGGTCGGCATCCCGCCCGGGATCGCCGACGGCCAGCGCATCCACATCTCCGCCCGCGGGCACGCCGGCGAGCGCGGCGGCCCGAACGGCGACCTCTACGTGCTCGTGCGGGTCGCCGAGGACTCGCGGTTCCTGCGCGACGGCGGCGACCTCGTGACCGTGATCGACGTGCCGGCGCCGCTGGCCGCCCTCGGCACCACCGTCCAGGTGCCCACGCTCGACGGCGACGTGCCGCTCGAGATCAAGGCCGGCACGCAGCCCGGCGAGACGCTGACCCTCGGCGGGCGCGGCATGCCGCCGCTGCGCCGCGGCCGCACCGGCGACCTCCGCGTGGTGGTCAACGTCACGATCCCGCGCCGGCTCACCTCCGAGCAGCGCGACATGCTCGAGCGCTTCGCCGACAGCCTCACGGACGACAATGCCCGCGAGGACGAGGGCATGATCGCCAAGCTGCGGCGCGTCCTGGCGGGTTGATCCGCCTCGCCATCCGGGTGCGGGCGGACCGCGCCGAGATGGCGCTGGCGGACCTGCTGCCGGTGTTGGGCGGCGGGGCGGAGGAGCGCGAGGTCGACGGCGACGTGGAGTACGCCCTCTACGGGCCGGAGGGCGAGCTGCCCTCGGCGGCCGAGATCCGGTCGCTGGCGGGCGACGCCGTCGTCGGCGTCGTCCACGAGCCGGTGCCCGAGGGCTGGGAGCGCCGCTGGCATGACTTCCTGCGGCCCGTCCGCGTCGGCGCGCTGGTCGTGCGGCCGCCGTGGATCCCCGGCGACGCCGGCGACCTCGTTATCGACCCCGGCCTCCTCTTCGGCGCGGGCGCCCACCCGACGACGCGGCTCTGCCTCGCGCTGCTGCAGGAGCTGCCGGCGGGCGGCGCGCTGTGCGACTGGGGCGCGGGGACGGGCGTGCTCGCGATCGCCGCCGCGCGACTCGGCTGGGACCCGGTCACGGCGATCGAGCTGGAGGGGGTGGAGGTCATCCGCGCGAACGCCGCGCGCAACGGGGTCGCGGTCGACGCGCGGGCGCTCGACCTGCGCTCCGATGCGCCGTGGGCGCCGACCGTCGTCGCCAACCTCACGCTGCCGCTGCTCGTCGATCTCGCGGTGCCGCGGCCGCCGGAGCGGCTGATCCTCTCCGGCTTCCTGGCCGGCGACGACGTCCCGCGGTTCGGGCTGCGGGAGGAGCGGCGGCTCGAGGAGGACGGCTGGGCGGCCGTGGTGCTCTCGTGATCCGCCTCGCGGTCCGCGTCGCGCGGCCGGACGCCGAGGCGGTGCTCGCCGAGCTGCTCGAGCTCGTGCCCGCGGGGCTCGAGGAGCGCGACATCGACCGCGACACGGTGGAGTACGCGCTCTACGGCGCGCCGGGCGAGCTGCCCGACATCGGCTCGCTGCGCGCGGCGGCGGGCGGCGCGCTGGTCGAGGTCTCGACCTCCGAGGTGGGCGACGGCGGCGACTGGCGCGACTGGCACCGGCCGCTCGACGTCGGCCCGCTGCGGATCCGCCCGCCGTGGGAGCCCGAGCGGCCGGGCGCGCTCGACGTGGTGATCGAGCCCGGCCAGGCCTTCGGCACCGGCTCGCACCCGAGCACCCGGCTGACGCTCGAGCTGCTCGCCGGGCTGCGCGACCGCGGCCCGCTCGCCGACTGGGGCTGCGGCTCGGGCGTGCTGGCGGTCGCCGCCGCCCGCCTGGGCTTCGACCCCGTGCTGGCGTGCGACGTGGAGCGCGAGTCGGTCGCCGCCACGCTGGCCGCGGCGGCCGCGAACGGCGTCACCGTCGCCGCTTCGCGCTGCGACCTCCTGCGCGAGGGCGGCCCGTGGGCGCCGACCGTCGTCGCCAACCTCGTGCGGCCGCTCCTGCTCGGGATCGCCGCGCGGATGGAGCGCCCGCCCGACCGGCTGATCGCCTCCGGCCTGGAGGACGGCGAGGCGGAGGACGTGGTCGCCGCCTTCGCCCGGCACGGCCTCGAGCTCGAGGCGCGCCGCGACGGCGACGGCTGGTCCGCCATCCTGTTGCGCCGATGATCTCGCTCGACGACGTCCAGGCCGCGGCACGACGCATCGAGGGCGTGGCGCACAGGACGCCGGTCCTCACCTCGCGCGCGCTCGACGAGGCGACCGGCGCGACGGTGCTGCTGAAGGCGGAGAACCTGCAGCGGGTGGGGGCGTTCAAGTTCCGCGGCGCCTACAACGCCGTCGCCTCGCTCGAGCCCGCCGAGCGCCGGCGCGGCGTGGCGACCGTGTCGTCGGGCAACCACGCCCAGGCGCTCGCTCTCGCCGCGCAGCTGCACGGGATCCCGGCCGCGATCCTCATGCCCGACGACGCGCCGGCCGGCAAGCTCGCCGCCACGGAGGGCTACGGCGCCGAGGTGATCCGCTTCGACCGCTACGCCGGGGACCGCGAGGAGCTGCTCGCCGAGCTCGTGGCCGACCGCGGCCTCGTCCCCGTCCACCCGTACGACGACGAGCGCGTGATGGCGGGCCAGGGGACGGTGGCGACCGAGCTGTTCGAGCAGGCCGGTCCGGTCGACGTGCTGCTCGTCTGCGTCGGCGGCGGCGGGCTCGTCTCCGGCTGCGCCACGGCGGCCAAGGCGCTGCGCGGCGACGTCCGCGTCATCGGGGTCGAGCCCGAGGCGGGCGACGACGTCAAGCAGTCGCTGGCCGCGGGGGAGCGGATCCGCATCGACGTGCCGCGCACGATCGCCGACGGCCAGCAGCTCCCGGTCCCGGGCGAGCTGACCTTCGACGTCATCCGCGAGCGCGTCGACGACGTCGTCCTCGCCTCGGACCCCGAGATCGTCGATGCCATGCGGTTCCTGTTCGAGCGCGTCAAGACGGTGACCGAGCCCTCGGGCGCCTGCGCCGTCGCCGCGCTGCTCGCCGGCCGCGTGCCGGACGTCGAGGGCCTGCGCGTCGGCGTGACGATCTCCGGCGGCAACGTGAGCGCCGAGCGGTTCGCCGAGCTGGTTCGTCCGTAGCATCCAGGCCATGGCCTGGAACGTCCTGATCCTCGGCGGCGGGTTCGGCGGCCTGTACACGGCCCGCAAGCTCGAGCGCTCCCTGCCGCCCCACGCGGCGAAGGTGACGATCGTCAGCGACGTCAACTTCATGCTCTACACGCCGCTGCTCCCCGGCGCCGGCGCCGGCACGCTGGAGCCGCGCCACGTCGTCGTCCCGCTGCGCGAGCACCTCAAGCGCACCGACCTGCTGCTCGGCCGCGTCACGGGCGCCGACCCGGACAAGCGCGAGGTGCACGTCACGACGGCCGACGGGGAGGAGCGCACGCTCGAGTACCACCAGCTCGTCGTCTCGCTCGGCTCGATCTCGCGCACGCTGCCGATCCCGGGGCTGAGCGAGCACGCGGTCGGCTTCAAGACGCTGTCCGACGCCATCTCGCTGCGCAACCGGATCGTCCACACGATGGAGCGCGCCGAGTCGACCGACGACGAGATGGCGCGGCGGGCGCTGCTCACATACGTCTTCGTGGGCGCCGGCTACGCCGGGCTGGAGGGACTCGCCGAGCTGCAGGACTTCGCCGCCGACGCGGTCGACCTCTACCCGCGCTCGCGGATGGAGGGCCTGCGCTTCATCCTCGTGGAGGCGCGGGATCGGGTGATGCCGGAGATCTCGGCCGACCTCGCCGAGTTCGCCACCGCCGAGCTCCGCCGCCGCGGGGTGGAGGTGCGCACCTCGACGACGGTGGAGCGGATCTCGATCGACTCGGTCGAGCTGTCCGACGGCGAGGTCGTCCCCAGCCGGACCGTCGCGTGGACCGCGGGCGTCCGGCCCGCGCCCGTGATCGAGCAGCTCGGCCTGCCGCTCGACAGCGGCGGGCGGATCGTGGTCGATCGCTTCTGCCAGGTCGAAGGCCGCACCGACGTGTGGGCGATCGGCGACGCCGCGGCGGTGCCCGATCCCGCCCGGCCCGGTCAGCCGACGCCGCCGACCTGCCAGCACGCGCTGCGGCAGGGCCGCACGGTCGGCGGCAACGTCGCCGCCGCGCTCGGCGCCGGCCGGCCGACGCCGTTCACCTACAAGACGCTCGGCGTCTTCGTCGACATGGGTCACCAGAAGGCCGTGGCGGAGACCCTCGGCATCAAGTGGCGCGGCTTCCCGGCCTGGTTCCTGGCCCGGAGCTACCACATGCTCATGATGCCGGGCATCAAGCGCCAGCTCCGGCTGATCGTGGACTGGACGGTGGACCTCCTGTTCGGGCGCGACACGTCGGAGCTCGGCCAGCTCGGGCACCCGCCCGCCCTCGGCGGGACGCCCGCGGCCGGGGCGGACGCCAAGGCGACGGTGCCGCGCTGAGCGCGGCGGCCTTCGCCCTCGTCCTGGCCTCGGCGGGCCTGCACGCGTTCTGGAACGCCCTGGTCGCCGACGCGCGCGACAGCCACGCGGTCACGGCCGTGGCGCTCCTGGCGGCAGCCGCCGTGTTCGCCCCGGTCGCGGCGCTGACCTGGGACGTCGACGCGGCGGCGTGGCCGTACATCGCTGCCTCGGCGGCGCTGGAGCTGACGTACTTCGGGCTCCTGGCCGCCGCGTACCAGCGCGCCGACCTCACGTTCGTCTACCCGATCGCCCGCGGCGCGGCGCCCGTGCTCGTGCTCGTGGTCTCGGTCGTCGCGCTCGGCGCGGCGGTGTCCGCGGGCGAGGCCGCGGGCGTGCTCGCGATCACGGTCGGCGTCCTGCTCGTGCGCGGCATCGGCGCGCGCGGCGCGAACGACGGGCTGCTTCTGGCGCTCGGCGTGGCGGCGTGCATCGCGGCCTACACGCTGGTCGACAAGGAGGGCATCGAGCACGCGGCCGCGCTCAGCTACTTCGAGGCCGTCCTGCTGATCATCGCGCCGCTGTACGCCGTCGCGGTCGTCTTCGCGCGCGGCCCGGGGGCGCTGCGCGACGCGACCACGCCGCGCTCGATCGCAGCGGGGATCGCGATGTTCGCCGCCTACGCGCTCGCCCTCGCGGCGCTCGAGACGGCCGAGGCCGCCCCCGTCGCCGCCCTGCGGGAGACCAGCGTGGTCATGGCGACGGCCGCCGCCGCGGTGATCGCGCACGAGCGCGTGCCGCGGGGCCGGCTCGCGGGCGCGGTGGTCGTCGTCCTCGGCATCGCCGCCATCGCCCTCGGCTGACGGGATCTCGAGCACCGACCGGGCGGCCCGGCACCAGCGCACGCGGCACGGGCGGACGCGGCGGTCGATCCGGACGACGCGGCGCGACGCGTCGAGCCACACGAGGTCGAGCTCGAACCGCATCCCGAACGTGTGGACCGACCGGCAGCGCGGGATCTCCAGGGCGGCGCCGGAGGGTGGCGGACGGCGGCCCGCAAGGCCGATCAGCCGCCTCGACCCGCGCGCGATCATGATGTCCATGCAGGCAATAGGCGGGGCCGCGGATTTCTCGCCCCACCCCGGCGTACACTAGGTAGTGCTTGCTGATTGCCGATCGCATCAAGTCCGACGTCGCCTCCGCCATGAAGGCGGGCGAGAAGGAGCGCGTAGGGGCGCTTCGTCTGGTGCTCTCAGAGCTCCAGAAGGCGGACAAGGACGGCGCCGGTGATGAGCTCGCCGTCCTGCGGCGGGAGCGCAAGCGCCGGCGCGAGGCGGCTGACGCCTATCGCGAGGCGGCTCGTGACGACCTGGCCTCGACCGAGGAGTTCGAGGCGGACCTGATCGAGCAGTACCTGCCCGCCGAGCTGTCGGACGAGGAGCTCGACGAGCTCGTCCGCCAGGCGGTCGGGGAGACCGGCGCAGAGTCCCCGCGCGACATGGGCAAGGTGATCAAGCACGTGATGGCGGCTGCCGACGGGCGGGCCGACGGCCGCCGGGTATCGACCAAGGTGAAGGAAGCGCTCAGCTAGATGGCAAGAAGGCAGATGGAGCTCTCGAACGAAGTGGCCGCGGAGCTGGCCGGCTCCCAGGACCGCATCCTGCGCACGCTCGAGGAGCACCTCGACTGCGACGTCTTCCTGCGTGGCAACGTGATCACGCTGGACGGCGACGCGGACGCGGTGCAGACGGCGGCGACCGTGGTGCGCGAGCTGGGGCAGATGGTCGAGCGCGGGCACGACATCGGGCCTGCGACGATCGAGGCGGTCGCGCGCGTGCTCGAGGGCAACGAGTCGCCGTCCAAGGTGCTCGACGACCTCGTGTGGCGCCACCGCAACCTGCGCGTCGCGCCGAAGTCGGTCAACCAGAAGAAGTACGTGGACGCCATCCGGCGCGCGACGATCACGTTCGGCGTCGGCCCGGCCGGCACCGGCAAGACCTTCCTGGCCATCGCGATGGCGACGGCCGCGCTGTCGCGCCGCGAGGTCAACCGCATCATCCTGACCCGCCCCGCGGTCGAGGCGGGCGAGCGGCTCGGCTTCCTGCCCGGCGACCTGATGGCGAAGGTCGACCCGTACCTGCGCCCGCTGTTCGACGCGATGCACGACATGATGGATCCGGAGAAGGTCGCCGCCCATCTCGAGAAGGGCGTGATCGAGGTCGCCCCGCTGGCCTTCATGCGCGGCCGCACGCTCAACGACTCGTTCGTGATCCTCGACGAGGCGCAGAACACCACGCCGGAGCAGATGAAGATGTTCCTCACCCGGCTCGGCTTCGGCTCCCGGATGGTGGTGACCGGCGACATCACGCAGGTCGACCTCCCGCGCGACCAGAAGTCGGGCCTGATCGTCGTCAACGACATCCTCGAGGGGGTCGACGGCGTCGAGTTCGTGCACTTCGGCGGCGAGGACGTCGTCCGCCACAAGCTCGTCCAGCGGATCGTGGCCGCCTACGACGAGCACGCCAAGCGCTCCGCGTCGGAGCTGCGGCCCGCAGAGCGCCGCCGTACGGCCTGAGTTGCTCGACGTCGACGTCATCGGCGAGGCCCTGCCGCGAGCGCAGGTCGTCGAGGCCAGCATGCTGGCCGCCGCGTCGGCCGGCATCGAGGACGGGCACCTGGCCGTCGAGTTCGTCGGGGCGGACCGCATCGCCGAGCTCAACGGCGCCCATCGCGGCAAGGACGGGCCGACCGACGTGCTGTCCTTCCCCGTCGACGAGTCGGGGCCGCCGGTCGGCCCCCGGGAGCTGGGCGACGTGGTGATCTGCCCCGAGCACACCGAGGATCTGCTGGAGGCCGTCGTCCACGGCGTCCTGCACCTCACGGGCATGGACCACGAGCACGACGACGGCGAGATGCTGGCCGTGCAGGCCGAGATCATGGGCTGGATGCGATGAGCACGCGCTCGGGCTTCGTCGCGCTCGCCGGCCGGCCCAACGTCGGCAAGTCGACGCTGGTCAACTCGATGGTCGGCCACAAGGTCGCGATCGTGTCCGACAAGCCGCAGACCACCCGGCGCGCGATCCGCGGCGTGGTCACCGCGCCGGACCGCTTCCAGCTCGTGCTCACCGACCTGCCGGGCGTGCAGCGCCCCAAGGACGCGCTCACGGCCCGCATGCAGAGCCGCGTCGAGTCGGAGCTCGGAGAGGCCGACGCCGCGCTCTTCGTGGTCAACGGGGAGCAGGGGATCGGCGGCCCGGGCGACGTCTTCATCGCCGAGGCGCTCGCCGCGTCGACCACGCCGGTCGTCGTCGCCGTCAACAAGATCGACCGGCTCGACCGCCACCGCACCGTGCCCGCCCTGCAGGCCGCGTCCGACCTGGTGGGCGGCGAGACCGAGGTCTTCCCGGTCTCCGCCCGCACCGGCCACGGCGTCGGCCCGCTCCTCGAGCACCTCGCCGGCCTGCTGCCTGAGGGCCCGTTCTACTTCCCGCCGGAGGAGTTCTCCGACCAGCCGGAGCACGTCATGCTCGCGGAGCTCGTCCGCGAGCAGGTCCTGCACCGCACGCGCCAGGAGGTCCCGCACTCGGTCGAGGTGCAGGTGGACGAGATCCACGAGCAGCACGACCTCGTGATCGTGAACGCGTTGCTGTGGGTGGAGACCGAGTCCCAGAAGGGCATCCTCATCGGCGCCCGCGGGCGGATGATCAAGGCGATCGGGATCGCCGCGCGCAAGGAGCTGGAGCGCGAGCTGGGCAAGCGGGTGCACCTCGACCTGTCGGTGCGGGTGCGGCGGTCCTGGCGGGGGGACGAGACGTTGCTGGACCGGCTCGGCATCACCTAGGACGGGCGAACGTCAACCCCGGCTGGGTAGGGAGGCAGGGGTGCTTTGCTGCAACCTGCGGGACGATCGCCGAGCGATGTTGCAGTTGCGCACCGTATAGGTGCGCAACTGCAGCCTCGGGCCCGATCGGCGCCTGATGTTGCAGAAATGCACCCCCCTCCCGTCCCCTCCTCAATGCGGGGGTTGCAGTGCAGTCCCATAGCCCCGCGCCGCGGCAACGGGCGCCAGCACGCGCGCGAACGCCTTCTGCACCGCCACCGGGACGCCGACCACCCACGTCCCCCCGCCGCCGTGGCGCACCAGCCACATGACGCCGAGCGGGCCGAGCTCCTCCTGGGCGTCCACTCGCCCCGCCTCGAGGCACGGCAGCCACAACCCGAAGTAGACCTCCGCGAAGCGCGGGCGCGGCTCGATCATGTGCTCGACGACGGCCGTCGCGTCGGAGGCCGTCCGCGGGTGCACGTGCGAGGAGCCGATCGGCACGCGGAGGACGTCTCCGGCGCGCAGGAGCCGCGACCGGCCGTCGACCGCTCCGGTCGCCTCGCCCTCGAGCATGGTGAAGGTCTCGACGCCGTCGAGGTGCCGGTGCGGCGCGGCCCTGCCGGTCGCCGGCGGCATCCGGCGCCGGAGGCGAATGCGCTCCGGGCCGTTCTCGAGCACCTCGACGACCGTCCCGCGAGGACTGCGCACGGTCTCGTACATGGAGCGATTCGATCAGATCCGGCTGAGCCGGTCGAACACGCCCTGGGCGGTCGTGGCCTCGAGATGGTGCACTCGCGCCGTCGCGCTCTTGCCGAACTCCACCTCGAGGTCCGCGAGCGAGGCCCGGCGCTGGAGCAGCGTCTGCGCGACGGTGTGCGACTCGCGCCGCCGCGCCGGGGCCAGCAGCGTCCGCCGCGCGAGGCGCAGCGAGCGCACCGCGAGGCGGTCGCCCTCGAGCCGCCAGCCGGCGTCGCGCCAGCGCAGCGCCCCGTACAGCGCGCCCGGGATCACGACGAGGAGCGGCGCGGGGCCGAGCCCGGCGATCCAGGCGCCGGCGCCGAGGACGAGGGCGACGGCGGCCGGCGGCAGCACGTACCGCCGCAGCGCCCGCCGGGGCACCGGCTCCAGCCCGTCGAGGTCGTCGGCCAGCTCGGGCAGGAAGCCGTCGAGGAACCGGCGCACGTCGCCGCGCCGGAGCAGCGGGAAGAGCAGCTGCGCCGCCGTCGGCTCCTGGGCGTGCCCGATCACCTCGATGCGCAGCGCCGCCAGGCCGAACGGCCGCCGGAGCACGCCCTCGACGACCTCCACGGCGCGCACCCGCTCGACCGGGACGGTCGCCTCGCGCCGCGCCACCAGCCCGCGCCGGATCCGCAGCCGGTCGCCGTCGCGGGCCAGCGTGAACCCGGCGAAGGCCACGACCGCGCCGGCCACCGACAGCAGCCACGCGACGACGAGCAGCGCGGCGCCGGCGAGCACGAACTCCATCGGCGTGTCCGGCAGCAGCTGGAACACCCGGTCGCCGAGCGCGTCGTCCATCAGCTGCCCGACGCCCGCGAGGACCGGGAGGATCACGCCCAGCTGCCCCGCGGTCAGCGCCGCCACGAGCAGCATCGAGCCGCTGAGCCGGCGCTCGAGGTCGACCGAGCGCTCGACCGGCGCCACGCCGCTGACCAGCCCGCGCAGCTCGGCGATCTCGGCGTCGCCGATCGCGTCGAGCGCGATCTCGCCGCGCGACCCGCCGCCGCCCGTCTGCACGTGGACGGCACGCACGCCGAACAGCCGCTGCATCGGGCCCTGCTCGAGGTCGAGCGCCTGGACCCGCGACAGCGGGACGTCGGTCTGCTTGGTCCCGAGCAGGCCGGTGCGGTAGTGGATCGCGTCCGGCGTGACCCACCACGTGGTCGTCATCCAGGTCAGGTAGCCGAGGATCACGGCGATCGTCGTCGCCACGCCGCCGTAGATCGCGCCCCGGATCAGCGCCTCGGCGTCGACGCCGCCGCCGAACACGCTCAGGGCGAGCACGACGAGGATCGGCACGGCCGCGCTGCGCAGCGTCTTCAGCGCGTTGACGGCGATCGCCGCGCGGTGCAGGCGCCGGCGCTCAGGGCTCATCGGCGGTGCGGGCCAGCTCGGCGATGCGGTCGCGCAGGTCGCCCGCGTCCTCCTCGGTGAGCAGCGGGATCTTGTGGCTCCCGGCCGCGGTGTGGACGACCACGTCGGCGAGGTTCATCTGCTGCTGGACGATGTCGCTCGTCGTGTCCACGTGCTGGACGCGGAGCATCGGGACGAGCGTGCGCCGCACGGTGAACGTGCCGCGGCGGATGTCGATCGCCTCCGGCCGCACGTCCCAGCGCCAGCGGCGCCAGCGCAGCTCGGGCACGACGGCGACGCCGACCACGAGCCCCAGGACCGGCAGCACGCGCGCGAGCAGCTCGAGCACGCCGTCGAGCCGCCCGGCGAAGAACAGCGAGACGACGACGAGGATGCCCCAGACGAAGGCCTGCTCCAGCCGCCACACCAGGCGGGCACGGGGCGCCAGGGTCCGCGAGGGCGTCACAGGCGCCGCGCCAGGCTCGCGCCGAGCTTCTCGTACTCGGGCAGGCCGACCTCGGACTCGAACAGGTACGGCAGCGTGACCACGTGGGTGTCCGAGGCCCGCTTGAGGCGCCGCAGGTGGCTGCGCTGCGCCCGCGCGCGCTCGTAGGAGGTCAGCGCCGCCGTGACCGCGCCGGACGGGCCGGCGGCCCGCAGCGCCTCGGCGTCGGCGGCGGTGAAGCGCTCCGGCCACATGCCGTTGACCACGATCGCCTCGAGGCCGAGGCCCACCGCCTCGGGCAGCCGCCGCTCCAGCTCGAGCGTCTCGTTGACCGGCATCTCCTCGGGCAGCGCGACGGCGACGTAGCCGGTGCGCTCGGGGTCGCCGAGCAGGTCGCGCACCTTGCCGGCCTGGCGGCGGATCGGCCCCACGCGGGCGACCTCGCCGAACGTGCGCGGGGTGGTGAGCATGGCCAGCCCGTGGCCGGACGCCGGCGCGTCGACGACGACGAGGTCGTACGTGCGGTGGTGCCGGTCCCAGCGCTGCGCCGAGGCCAGCTCCCAGACCTTGGCGATGGTGATCAGCTCCTTGGCGCCGGGCGCGGCGGCGACGAAGTAGCCGAACGCGGACGAGCGGGTGAGGATGCGCAGCCCGGGGCCGGGGATCTGCTTCGCGAGCCACTCCTCGAGCGCGCGCTGCGGGTCGATGGTGATCGCCCACAGGTTGTCGGCGAGCTGGACCTCGGTCTCGGCCTGGACCCCCTCGCGCCGGAACGCGCGCGACACGCGGTCCTGCTCGGCGACCTCGCAGACGATCGTCCGGCGGCCCGCCGCAGCGGCCGCCAGACCGAGCGCGGCGGCCACCGTCGTCTTGCCGACGCCCCCCTTCCCGGTGACATAGAGCAACCGCCGGTCGCGCAGGAGTGCTTCCATCGTCGGAGAGAAGGATGACAATGCAAGCGATGGATCCGACGATCAGCGCGGCGTACGAGTCCTGCCGGCGGCTGCAGCTGCGGCACGACCCGACGTACTACTGGGCCACGCGCCGGCTTCCCGCCGACGTCCGCCCGGCCACGCACGCGCTCTACGGCTACGTCCGCACGGCGGACCAGATCGTCGACGGCCCGCACCGCCCGCCGACCCCCGCGGCGCGCCGCGCGGCGCTCGACGCCTGGGAGGACGAGCTCCACCGCGGCATGGCCGGGAGCGAGACGCACCCCGTCGTCGGCGCGCTCGTCGACGCCGGCGAGCGCCACCGGCTGCCGCTCGGGGAGCTCGAGCCGTACATGCGCTCGATGCGGGTCGACTGCGGCCCGGTGCGCATCGGCAGCTGGGACGAGCTCGAGTCCTACATGGACGGCTCGGCCGGCTCCGTCGGGCGCATCATGGCCCCGCTGCTCGGCGTCCCCGAGCGCTTTCACGCCGACTTCGGCCACCTCGGCCAGGCCTTCCAGCTCGCCAACTTCATCCGCGACGTGCGCGAGGACTGGGAGATGGACCGGATCTACTTCCCCGCCGACGAGCGCGAGCGGCTCGGCGTCTCCGACCAGGACTTCGGCGGCCGCCGGGCGACCCCCGCGCTGCGGGCGCTGGTGGCCCAGCAGGTGGCGCGGGCCCGGGCCCTGTTCGCGGTCGCCGAGCCGGCGGTCGCCGCCGCGCCGGCCACCGTGCGGTCCGGCATCCGCTTCGCCAGCGCGGCCTACGGGCGCATCCTCGACCGCGCCGAGGCGGCGGGCCACGACGTCCTCGGCCGGCGCGTCGGCGTCCGCGCCCGCGACCTGCCGCGCGTGTTCGCCGCGGTCCGGCGGTGACGCGCCGCGCCACGCTCCGCGGGGCGGAGCGCACGCCGCTCGACGACCGCGCGGACGTCCTGATCTGCGGCGCGAGCTTCGCCGGCCTGGCCGTGGCCCGCGAGCTGGCCGGCTCGGGCGCCGACGTGCTCGTCGTCGACCGCTACGAGATCGGCGAGCGCGCCACCAGCGCCTGCGCCGCCCCGACGCCGTGGCTGCACGCCATGGGCGTCGAGCGCTCGATCCGGCAGGAGCTCGAGTGCATGGCCTTCCACACGCCCTACGGCTCGGCGCGCTTCCGCCTCCCGTGGAGCTGGTCGAGCTTCGACTACCGCGAGCTCTGCCTCGCGCTCCACGAGCAGACCGATGCGCGGTTCGAGATCGCGAAGGTCCACGAGCGGCGCGGTGACACGGTGCGGACCGATCGCGGCGACCTGACGGCGCCGCTGATCGTCGACGCCCTCGGCTGGCGCCGCGTGCTCGCCCCGGGCGAGAACGTGCAGCCGCCGGAGGCGACGATCTCCCGCGGCCTCGAGGTCCACCCGCACGATGGCCGCGGCGCCGACCTCGACATCTGGATCGACCGCTCGGTGATCCGCCACGGCTACGCCTGGTCGGTGCCGGCGCGGGGGGAGCGGCGGATCGGCGTCGGCTCGTACGAGCCGCGCGACCACGTCAAGGAGCCGACACGGGACATGGCGGAACGCCTCGAGGCCGAGGCCGTGCGCTACCAGGGCAACTGGTTCCCGCACGCGCTGCGGCCGGCGACCGAGGACGGCGTGTTCTTCGCCGGCGACTCGGCCGGGCACTGCTTCCCGCTCTCCGGCGAGGGGATCCGAACCGCGTTCTACTTCGGGATCGCCGCCGGGCGCGAGCTGCGCGCGGTCCTCGGAGGGAAGCCGCGCGAGGAGGCGCTCGCCGCGTACGGCGCGTTCTCCGACGCGCACGCGCCCGCGTTCGCCCTGGCCCTGCGCCTGCAGCGGCTGATCCCGGCGCTGCCGCCGCGGGCGCTCACCGCGCTGCTCGCCGTCATGGGGCGCGAGCGGCCCTGCCGGCGCGCCTTCGACTGGTACCTCGAGCAGGCCCATCCGCGCTTCGCGTCGGCCCGTCAGCCGAGCACGGAAGCCGCCTCGACCCTCCTCGTCACGTAGGTCACGACGACGTCGGGCCGCTCGCCCGCCGTCCCGCCCTCGAAGCGCCGAAGGATCCCGGTCCGCGCGTCGACGAACATCGTCTCGCGGTAGCGGTCGGGGTAGTCGGTGGCCGTGATCTCGAGCATTCCGTCGCGCTCGGTGACCTCGACAGTCGGGATCGTGGCGAGCAGGCGCATGACGCCGGCGCGCACGTCGGAGCGGCCGGCGCCCGCCGTGATCGCGTCCATGCAGGCCATCCAGACCCAGTTGTCGTCGAGCGTCGCCTGCGACGCGGGCGGGGGCATGTCGGCGGTGCGGGGACGCTTTTCCGGCGCCGCCGCGGGCGCCGGGTCGGCCTGCGGGCGCTGCCTGAGGACCTGCGCGCGCGCGCCGGCCGGGTCGGCGACCGCGCGGACCGCGGCGCGGACGTAGCGGCCGACGTGCGAGTCGCCGACCTCGCCGGCCCGGCTCAGCTCGGCGCGGACCGGGGCGTAGAAGTAGCGGCCGTCGTCGAGGTAGAGGTCGGCGCCGGTGAACGGGCGGTCGCCGGGGAACTCGTGGCGGCGGACGACGAGCGTGGCGTCGCCGGACGGCGCGGCGGCGCCCGCCAGGCGGGCCGAGAGGTCGACGAGCGGCGAGGCGGTCGCATGCTGCGGGGCGAGGACGTCGCCGGCGGGCTGCAGGGCGGCGACGGCGAGCGTGGCCGCCGCGGCGAGGCCCGCGGTCGCGGCGAGCACCCGGCGGCGCCTCCGCGGCCGCGTGCGGACCGGCGCCGGGGCCAGGTGGCCACGCAGCGCCCGGCGCGCGGCGCGGGTCGCCTCGGCGCTCGGCGGTGCGGTGTCGGGCCGCCGCGCGGCGACCCAGTCGAGCTCGTCCTGGACGGTCATCGCTGCTCCCCTTCGAGATGGGCGCGCAGCCGCGCGCGGGCACGGTGGATGCGGGAGCGCACGGTTCCGACGGGCACGCCGGTGGCCCGCGCGATCTCCTCGTAGGTCAGCTCCGCCCACGCGTGCAGGAGCAGGGCGTCGCGGTCGGCGGCGCCGATGGCCGCCAGCGCGGCGGCGAGCTCGGGGCCGAGCAGCGCCGCCTCGGCGCGGTCGAGCGCCGCGTCCGCGTGGTCGCCCTCGGGCCTGCGGTCGAGCCGCGCCACGGCCCGGCGCCCGCGGGCGCCGGAGCGGAAGAAGCGGCGCAGCAGGTTGGTGGCGATGCCGAACAGCCAGGGCGCGGCGTCGCCGGCCGAGAGGTCGAACGTCGCGCGCCGGTCGAACGCGACGCGGAACGTCTCCGCCGCGATGTCCTCGCCCGCGGCGCCGGCCCGGCTGACGCAGAACCGGTGGAGCCGCGGCCAGTGGCGGTCGAACACGGCCGTGAAGGCCGCCGGGTCGGTGAGCGACGCGCCGATCAGCGCCGCGTCGGTGGTCACCGGGCCGGTGAGCGTGGGGGAGAGCACTGGAGGCCATTGCCCGCGGGCGGGGATCCGGTTCGCGGGGCGACCTAGAATGGCGCGTCCATGCCGGACCCCGACATCGCCTTCGACGCCGACGGCCTCGTGCCGTGCGTCATCCAGGACTGGGGCTCCGGCGAGGTGCTCACGCTCGCGTACATGAACGCCGAGGCGCTGGATCGCACGCGCGCCACGGGCGAGGTGCACCTCTTCAGCCGCTCCCGCGCCGAGCAGTGGCACAAGGGCGCGACGTCCGGCCACACGCAGGCGGTCAAGGCGCTGCGCTACGACTGCGACCTCGACGCCGTGCTCGCGCTGGTCGTCCCGAACGGCCCGGCGTGCCACACCGGCGAGCGCACCTGCTTCCACAACGGCGACCACGCAGTCGCGCCGCACGAGGTGCTGCCCGGCCTGGAGCGCACGATCGCGGACCGCGCCGTGTCCTCGCCTGAAGGCTCGTACACGGCCGAGCTGCTCGAGAACCCGGCCCTCGTGGGCGAGAAGGTGCAGGAGGAGGCCGAGGAGGTCGCCCGCGCCGCGCGCGAGGAGAGCGACGAGCGCGTGGCCGAGGAGGCCGCCGACGTGCTCTACCACCTGGCCGTGCTGCTGCGCTCGCGCGGCCTCAGCCTCGCCGACGCCGAGGAGGTCCTCCTTGCCCGGCGTCGCTGAGACCACGCACAACCTCGTCCCCGTCTGCGAGACGTTCATCGAGGACTGCGAGACGCCGGTCTCCGCGTTCCTGAAGCTGCGCGGCTCCGGCCCGGCGTTCCTGCTGGAGTCGGCCGAGCAGGGCCAGCGCGTCGGCCGCTGGTCGTTCATCGGCTACAAGCCGCGCAAGGTCGTGCGCTGGAACCTCGCCGACGGCGGCGACCCGTACGCGCTCGCGGCCGCCGAGATCGCCCGCTACAGCCAGGCTCCCTCGCCGGAGCCGATCCCCTTCACCGGCGGCGCGGTCGGGTTCTTCGGCTACGACTGCGTGCGCGCCGTCGAGCGGCTCCCGGACGTCAACCCGGACCCGGTCGGCCTGCCCGACATGGCGCTGATGCTCTCGGACGTCATCGTCGCCTTCGACCATCTCAAGCACACGGTGACGATCCTCGCCAACGCCTACGTGGACGAGCACGAGGCCGCCCACGAGCGGGCCCGCGAGGCGATCCGCGAGGTCCGCGAGCGGCTCGCCGGCCCGCTGCCGCACCCCGACGCCGGCGCCAGCCCCGAGCCGCAGTTCGAGTCGAACATGCCGCGCGAGGCCTTCGAGGCGATGGTCTCGCGCATCATCGAGTACGTCCACGCCGGAGACGCCTTCCAGGTCGTGCCCTCGCAGCGCTGGTCGGCGCCCTCGCCGGTCGAGCCGTTCTCGATCTACCGCGGGCTGCGGGCCGTCAACCCGTCGCCGTACATGTACTTCCTCGACTTCGAGGACTTCCAGCTCGTCGGCGCCTCGCCCGAGCCGCTGGTCACCGTCTCCGGCCGCGACGTCTCGACCCGCCCGATCGCCGGCACCCGCCCGCGCGGGGCCACGGTCGACGACGACAAGGCGATCGCCGAGGACCTGCTGGCCGACGAGAAGGAGCGGGCCGAGCACGTGATGCTCGTCGACCTCGGCCGCAACGACCTCGGGCGCGTCTGCGAGTACGGCAGCGTGAACGTCGACTCGTTCATGGCCGTCGAGACCTACTCGCACGTCATCCACATCGTCTCCAACGTGGCCGGGAAGCTGCGCGAGGAGGTCAGCGCGGTCGACGCGCTGCGGTCCGTGCTCCCGGCCGGCACGCTGTCCGGGGCCCCGAAGGTGCGCGCGATGGAGATCATCGACGAGCTCGAGCCCGTCAAGCGCGGGGCCTACGGCGGCGCCGTCGGCTGGCTGTCCTACGACGGCGACCTCGACACCTGCATCTGCATCCGCACCGTGGTGGTCAAGGACGGCGTCGCGCACGTGCAGGCCGGCGGCGGCACCGTCGCCGACGCGCGGCCCGACTACGAGTACGAGGAGTCGCGGGCGAAGGCGCGCGGCGTCGTGCGGGCGATCGAGCTGGCGGCGCGCCAGGAGGCCTGGCCGTGAAATCGGCCGGCGCCGATTCCAGAGCGAGTTCGCTTCGCGGAACTCGCGTGAGGGTTCTGATGGTCGACAACTACGACTCGTTCACCTACAACCTCGTCCAGTACCTGGGCGAGCTGGGCGCCGAGCCGGTGGCGGTGCGCAACGACGCGGCGGACGTCGACGAGCTGCTGGAGCAGGGCTACGACCGCGTCGTCGTCTCGCCCGGGCCGTGCACGCCGAACGAGGCGGGGATCTCGGTCGAGGTCATGCGCCGCTTCCCGGAGGCGGGCATCAGGACGCTGGGCGTCTGCCTCGGCCACCAGTCGCTCGTGCAGGCCTTCGGCGGCAAGGTGGTCCGCCACGTGCCGGTGCACGGCAAGGCGACCGAGATCGAGCACGACGGCTCCGGCCTCTTCGCCGGGCTGCCGAGCCCGCTCACCGTGGGGCGCTACCACTCGCTCGTGGCCGATCCCGACCTGCCCGAGGTGCTGACCGTGACCGCCCGCGGCGGCGGCGTCGTGATGGCGGTCGAGCACACCGAGCTGCCGGCCCTCGGCGTCCAGTTCCATCCCGAGTCCGTGCTCACGCCGGACGGCAAGCGCCTGCTGGAGAACTTCCTTGGCGATCCTGACTGAGGCGATCGACGCGCTGGCGTCGCGCCGCGACCTGAGCGCCGAGCAGACGGCCGCCGTGCTGGCCGAGATCATGGAGGGCAACGCCTCCGAGGTGCAGACCGCGGCCGTGCTGATCGCGCTTCGCACGAAGGGGGAGACCGTCGACGAGCTGGTCGGCCTCGCGACAACCATGCGCCGGCTCGCCACGCCGGTCAGCGCCACGCGCGAGGACCTGATCGACACCGCGGGCACCGGCGGCGGGCGCCCGACCTTCAACGTCTCGACCACCGCGGCCCTGATCGCGGCGGGCGCGGGCTGTGCGGTGGCCAAGCACGGCAACCGGTCCGCCACCGGCCTGTCCGGCTCGGCCGACCTGCTCGAGGCGCTCGGCGTGCGGATCGACCTCGGGCCCGGAGAGGTCGCACGCTGCATCGACGAGGCCGGCTTCGGCTTCATGTTCGCGCCCGCCCATCACGGGGCCACGCGCTTCGTCGTCCCGGTGCGCAAGGAGCTGGCCGTGCGCACGATCTTCAACTTCCTGGGGCCGCTCACCAACCCCGCGGGAGCGACCCGCCAGGTCATCGGCGTCTCCGACGCGGCGTTCCTCGACACGATCGCCGGGGCGCTGGCACGGCTGGGCGCCCGAAAAGCGCTGGTAGTGTCCAGCGCCGACGGTCTGGATGAGATGAGCACGTCGGGGACAACGCGGGTCGTCGAGGTCGACGGCCCAGAGCTTCGCTCGTATGAGGTGTCCCCGGAGGACGTCGGGCTCGCGCGCGCCCATCCGGAGGAGCTGGCCGGCGGCACGCCGGACGTGAACGCCGCCACCACCCGGCGGATCTTCGACGGCGAGCGCGGCCCCCAGCGCGACCTCGCGGTGCTCAACGCGGGCGCGGCGATCTACGTCGCCGGCCGCGCGGACACGCTCGAGGGCGGCGTCCGGGCAGCCGAGGCGGCGATCGACGAAGGCCGCGCGGCTGCCACCCTTGACCGCCTCGTCGAGATGACTCAGGAGCTTGCCCCCGCATGAGCGTGCTGGATCGGATCGTGGACGACACCCGCGACGAGGTCGACCGGCGCCGCGAGTCGGTGCCCCTGTCGCGGCTCGAAGAGGCGATCGCCCAGCGCCCGGAGGGTCGGCCGTTCGGCGAGTCGCTGCTGCGGCCCGGCATCTCGGTCATCGCCGAGCACAAGCGCCGCTCGCCCTCGGCCGGGACGATCCGCGAGGACTCGACGGTCGAGTCGATCGTCACCGCCTACGAGCGTGGCGGGGCCACCGCCCTGTCGGTCCTGACCGAGCCGTTCCACTTCGCGGGCTCGCTCGACGACCTGCACGTCGCGCGCTCGGCCACGCACCTGCCGGTGCTGCGCAAGGACTTCATCGTCGACCCGTACCAGCTCTACGAGTCCGCCGCCGCGGGCGCCGACGCCATCCTGCTCATCGTCGCGGCGATGCAGCCCGACGCGCTGTACGAGCTGCTGCGCGAGGCCCGCGCGCTCGACCTCGACGCCCTCGTCGAGGTCCACGACGAGCGCGAGCTCGAGATCGCGCTCGACGTCGAGGCCGACATCCTCGGCATCAACAACCGCGACCTCGTCGACTTCTCCGTGGACATCGAGCGGACCTTCGAGCTTCTCTCCGACATCCCGGCGGGCAAGACCGTCGTCTCCGAGTCCGGGTACTCGACGCGCGACCAGCTCGACGAGCTCGAGCGCGTCGGCGTCGACGCCGTCCTGATCGGCGAGACGCTGATGCGCGCCGAGGACATCGAAGAGGCATGCCGCCGCCTCGCCGGCGGCACCGACCTGGATGTTTAGCCCTCACTAACGGAGCGGGGCCAACCTTGGCCCTGCATGACGCGACGGCAGCTCGCAGTGCCGATGCTGGCCGCCCTCCTGGGTGGCGCGGTCACCGCTGCCGGGATGCTGGCCGGCACGGGCGGCACCGGCACGATCGCGCGCGAGCGCGGGCTCCTCACGCTGGACTCCGGCGGCGACGAGCTCACGCCGGCCGAGATCTACGACCGCTCCGCGCGCGGGGTGGTGGCGATCCGCGCCCGCTCGGTCCAGCCCGGGTCGACCGCCTTCCAGGCCCAGGCGGGCAACGACCTCAACGTCTCCAGCGGCTCGGGCTTCGTCCTCGACGAGGACGGGCGCGTGGTCACCAACGCGCACGTGGTGAGCGGCGTGACCGCCGTGCAGGTGACCTTCTCCGACGGCCAGAGCGTCGCGGCCTCGGTGATCGGCAAGGACGAGGAGACCGACCTCGCCGTGCTCGCCGTCCCCACCGACGGCCTCGACCTGCGGCCGCTCGAGCTCGGCAACTCGGACATGATCGCCCCCGGCGACCGCGTCGTCGCCGTCGGCAACCCGACCGGCTTCGCGGCCACCGCCGGCACAGGTCGGATCTCGGCCTCAGGCCGCCAGGTCGAGGCGCCGGGCGGCTACGTGATCGACGGCCTGCTGCAGACCGACGCGGTGATCGAGCCCGCGACCTCGGGCGGCCCGCTGATGGGCCTGGACGGCCGCGTGATCGGGATCACGTCGCGGCTCGGCGACGACACCGGCTACGCGGTGCCCTCCAACCTCGCCCGCAGCGTCCTCGCGCAGCTCGAGGAGAGCCACAAGATCATCCGGCCCTGGCTCGGGCTCCGCGGCCGCGCGGGCGAGAACGGCGTCGAGCTGCTGACCGTGCACGCGGACGGGCCCGCCGACGTCGCCGGCCTGCATCCCGGCGACGTCGTCACGGCGATCGACGGCAACGAGGTCCGCGACCTGCCCTCCCTGCTCGAGCAGGTCGACACGCGGTCGGTCGGCGACACCGTCGAGCTGCGGATCAACCGCTCCGGCAGCGTGGGCACCGTGACGCTGCGGCTGGAGGAGCGCCCGGCCACGGTTCCGATGGGCTAGTACCGGCGCCCGCCGACGGTGGGCCCGACCGATGATTTTCGCGCGCCCTGCTCGTCTGTACGCCGGATACCGACTCCACGGGAGGCTGACGCCATGCGGAAACTGACCTACGCCATGAACCTGAGCCTGGACGGCTACGTCGCCGCGCCCGGCGACGACCTCGGCTGGAGCGTGCCGAGCGATGAGCTGTTCCAGTGGTGGTCCGACCGGGTGGGGGCGACAGGCCTGGCGCTGTACGGGCGCAGGCTGTGGGAGGGGATGAGCTCCCACTGGCCGACCGCCGACAAGCAGCCGGGCGCCACACCGGCGACGATCGAGTTCGCCAACCGCTGGCGGGACATGCCGAAGGTGGTGTTCTCCTCGACGACCAGAACGGTCGACTGGAACACCCGTCTGGTCACCGGCGACGCGGTCACCGAGATCACCAGGCTCAAGGCCGACGACGGCGGCCCCATGGACATCTGCGGTGCCACACTCGCCGCGGCGGCCATGCGGGCCGGGCTGATCGACGAGTACGCGATCGTCACCCATCCGGTCCTGGTGGGCGGCGGCACGCCGTTCTTCACGGCCCTGGACAACTGGGTGAACCTGAGCCTGGTGGAGACCCGGACGTTTCCCGAGGGCGCGGTGCTGACCAGGTACGAGACCAGGCGCTGAGTGCCCGACGCCCGCAAGGACCACGCGCTCGACCTCCCCTACGGGCCTGCCGCTCATGCGGATTCGAACCTCCCCGGCGCGACACTAGGATGGGGCGCGTGCCCCACGTGAAGATCTGCGGCATCACCAGGCCCGAGGACGCCGAGCAGGCGGCCTCGCTCGGCGCCTGGGCGATCGGCTTCAACCTCTGGCCGCAGTCCAAGCGCGTGGCCGATATGGCCGTGGCCGCCGGCATCGCCCGCACCATGCGCCGCCGGATCGAGCTCGTCGGCGTGTTCGTGAACCCGGCCCTCGACGAGGTCGTCCGGGCCCACGAGGCGATCGGGTTCACGCACGTGCAGCTGCACGGCGACGAAGGCCCGTCCTTCTGCACCGCCGTCGCCGAGCGCACCGGCGCCCGCGTGATCAAGGCCCTGCGCATCGGCTCGATGGCCGACATGCGCGACGCCGAGCGCTTCCACACCGACTTCCACCTGCTCGACGCCGACGCCGGCTCGCAGTACGGCGGCACGGGCCGCACCTGGAACTGGGACCTGATCGGCGCGCGGCGCTCGAAGATCCCCGTGATCCTCTCCGGCGGCCTCACGCCGGAGAACGTCGCCGAGGCGATCGAGGCCGTCCACCCGTGGGGCGTCGACGTCGCCTCGGGCGTCGAGGCGTCGCCCGGGATCAAGGACCCGGCGAAGGTCGAGGCGTTCATCGCGGCGGCACAGGACAGCGCGGTCCCGTCATGACGGCGATCGAGCATCGCTTCGGCCCCTACGGCGGCCAGTACGTGCCCGAGACGCTGATGCCGGCGCTCGCCGAGCTGGAGGAGGCCTGGATCGAGGCGCGCGCGGACGAGGGGTTCCGCGGCGAGCTCGACACGCTGCTGCGCGACTTCGCCGGCCGCCCGACGCCGCTCTACCACGCGCAGCGGCTCTCCGAGGCCGCCGGGCACACGATCTACCTCAAGCGCGAGGACGTCCTCCACACGGGCGCGCACAAGATCAACAACGCGCTCGGCCAGTGCCTGCTGGCCAAGCGCATGGGCAAGTCGCGGATCATCGCCGAGACCGGCGCCGGCCAGCACGGCGTGGCGACGGCCACGGCGTGCGCGCTGCTCGGCCTCGAGTGCGTGATCTACATGGGCACCGAGGACATGCGCCGCCAGCGGCCGAACGTCCTTCGGATGGAGCTGCTGGGGGCGAAGATGGCCCCCGTCGACGCGGGGACCGCCACGCTGAAGGAGGCGATCTCGGCCGCGATCCGCGACTGGGTGACCAACGTGGTCGGCACCCACTACGTGCTCGGGACCTGCGCCGGTCCGGCGCCCTACCCGGCGCTGGTGCGCGACCTGCAGCGCGTGATCGGCGACGAGGCGCGCGCCCAGATGCTCGACCGGACGGGCCGCCTGCCCGACCGCGTGATCGCCTGCGTCGGCGGCGGCTCGAACGCGATCGGGATCTTCACCGCGTTCCGCGAGGACGCCGGCGTCGAGCTGATCGGCGTCGAGCCGGCCGGCCACGGCCTGGAGACCGGCCACCACGGCGCGCCGCTGACCATCGGCGGCCGCGGCGGCGTCCTGCACGGCGCCTACTCGGCGATCATGCAGGACGAGGACGGCCAGATCCTCGAGGCCCACTCGATCTCGGCCGGCCTCGACTACCCCGGCGTCGGCCCCGAGCACGCGTGGCTGCGCGACAGCGGCCGGGCGCAGTACGTGGCCGTCACCGACGACGACGCGCTCGCCACCCTCCTGCGCGTGTGCCGCCTGGAGGGGATCATCCCGGCGCTCGAGTCCTCGCACGCCGTCACCTGGGCGCTCCGCGGGGAGGCCGATCCGGGCACGGTCGACCTGGTCTGCCTGTCCGGGCGCGGCGACAAGGACCTCGGGGAGGTGCTCCCGAAGCTTGGCTTTGGCGACTGACACGGGGATCGACCGGATCGCCGCGGCCTTCGAGGCCGCGCCGGGCCGCGCGGCCCTCATGCCGTACCTGATGGGGGGCTTCCCGTCGCTCGAGGAGTCGGTCGCGGTCGGGCTCGCGTGCGCCGACGCCGGCGCCGACCTCGTGGAGCTCGGCGTCCCGTTCTCGGACCCGCTCGCCGACGGCCCGGTCATCCACGCGGCGGGCACGCGCGCGCTCGAGGCGGGCGCCACGCTGCACGGGGTCCTCGAGGCAGGAGCGCGGATCGCCGAGCGCCTGCCCGTGGTCCTCATGTGTTACGCGAACCTCATGTACGCGCGCGGCGTGGAGCGGTTCGTCGACGGCCTGGTGGCCGCCGGGATCAGCGGCCTGATCGTGCCGGACCTGCCGCTGGAGGAGTCCGAGGCCGTCCGCGAGGCGTGCGATGCGGCCGGGCTCGCCCTCGTCCCGCTCATCGCGCCGACCACGCCGGACGACCGGATGGCCGAGATCGCGGGTCGCGCGCGTGGATTTCTCTACACGGTCTCGGTCACCGGGACCACCGGCGAACGGACCGGGGAGGAGGCCTCGCCGGCCTCGATCCTGGAGCGCGCGAAGCGCCTCAGCCCGGTCCCGGTGGCCCTCGGGTTCGGCATCTCGACCCCCGAGCAGGCGGCCGCGGCGGCCGCCGCGGGGGCCGACGGCGTCATCGTCGGATCGCGCCTCGTGCGCGCCGCCACCGAGGCCGCCGACGCGGGCACGGACCCCGCCGCGGCCGTCGGCGAGGCGGTCGCAGCGCTCGCAAACGCGCTCCGGCGCTAGGCTTCCGCGCAATGGGCGTGCTCCTCACCCTGATCGCGGGCCTCGTCGTCTGGGTCGTCCTCTGGTCCCTCGGGACCGGCGGTTTCGACGCGTTCATGATCACGACGCTGATGCTCGTGATCGCCGCGGCCGGCTACATGATCGCGCCGCACCTGCCGGGCAACCGCCGCACGGACTGACCCGAGGCTCCCCCTGCGGGAGTCCCCCCGGCCGCCGCGCACCGGCCGGTTCGCCGATTCCGCACAATCTGCCGTGCTCCGTCTTACTCTGTTGCACGGCCGGAACGGGCGTGCGTAGAATCGCCGCCCAAATCAAACCCTTTATGAGGAGGGGTTCCTTGAATTCACGCTGGTTGGCAGCGACGGGCTGCCTGGTAGCCGCGCTCGCGATGGGCGTCGGCGCCTGCGGCGACGACAGTGACGATGGAGGCGGAGGCGGCAGCGACAGCGGTGGCGGCGAGGCCAAGACCCTGACGGTCTACTCCTCGCTCCCCCTGCAGGGCGCTTCACGCCCGCAGACGACCGCCATGGTGAACGGCATCAAGCTCGCTCTCGAGCAGGCCGGCAACAAGGCCGGCGATTTCACGGTGCAGTACGAGTCGCTCGACGACTCGACGGCCCAGGCCGGCTCGTGGACGCCTGAGGCGGTCACCTCCAACGCTCGTAAGGCCGCTCAGGATGACGCCACTGCGGTGTACATCGGCGAGTTCAACTCGGGCGGCTCGGCAGTCTCGATCCCGATCCTGAACGAGGCCGGGGTCCCGCAGATCTCCCCCGCGAACACCGCGGTGGGCCTGACCTCCGACGAGCCGGGTGCGAACCCGGGCGAGCCGGACAAGTACTACCCGACGGGTCAGCGCACCTACACCCGCATCGTCCCCAAGGACACGATCCAGGGCGCCGCTCTGGCCACGGTCATGAAGGAGGACGGCTGCACGAAGGTCCAGCTGACCAACGACAAGGAGGTCTACGGCGCAGGCCTGGCCTCCAACATCGAGTCGGCCGCCGAGGCCCAGAGCCTCGAGATCATCTCGAACGAGGCGATCGACAAGAACTCGCCGAACTACCGCTCGCTGGCCCAGAAGGCCAAGGGCGCCGGCGCGGACTGCTTCATCTACTCGGGCATCACCGCGAACAACGCGGTCCAGCTCTACAAGGACTTCGCCGCGGCTCTGCCGGACGCGAAGCTCTACGGGCCGGACGGCGTCGCGGAGTCCGGCTTCGCGGATCCCGCCGAGGGCGGCATCCCGGCCGACGTGGCGTCCAAGGTGAAGGTCACGGTCGCGACCCTGTCCCCGGACGAGTACCCGCCGGAGGGCCAGGAGTTCTTCACGCAGTTCGAGGAGAAGTACGGTGAGGAGAACCCCGATCCGTACGCGATCTACGGCTACGAGGCCATGCGCCTCGCGCTGGACGCCATCGAGCGCTCCGGCACCGGCGAGAAGGAAGACATCATCGCCGCGCTGTTCGACACGAAGGATCGCGCGAGCGTGCTCGGCACGTACTCGATCGACGAGAACGGCGACACCACGCTGACCGACTACGGCGTCTACACGATCGACGGCGGTCAGCTCACGTTCGACTCCACGATCAAGGCCGAAGGCGGCTGATCTGAAGGACTGACGGGTGCACTGCCGGGGGCTGGGAAGAAATTCCCGCCCCCGGCAGCCGTCTTCTGGAAGAGTCCCACGCACATGGAAGCCGCCAGCGTTCCCGCGGAGCGACCAGCCGCCCCAGGTCAGGCGTTTCGAGACTTCCTCTCGAAGTACGGGCTGATCATCGTCCTGCTGATCCTGCCCGTCTATTACGCGATCAGCGACCTAACCAGCGGCGAGGGCGACCTCTCGCGCCTGGGCAACAACCTCATCGACGGTCTGTCCAACGGCGCCATCTGGGCGCTGGTGGCGATCGGGTACACGCTCGTCTACGGCATCGTCGAGCTGATCAACTTCGCCCACGGCGAGGTCTTCATGATCGGCTCGTTCATCGCCGCGGGCCTGTTCGGGACCATCGGCCTCAGCCAGGACACCGGCGCGGGCCTGCTGGTCGTCGGCCTCGTCATCAGCCTGCCGATCTGCATGATCGGGGCCGGGCTGCTCAACACGATGATCGAGCGCGTCGGCTACCGGCCGTTGCGATCCGCGCCGAAGCTGGCGCCGCTGATCACCGCGGTCGGCTTCTCCTTCATCCTCCAGAACGTCGGCCTGCTCTGGCTCGGCGGCTCGCAGGAGGGCATCACCGACCTGATCCGCTCGCAGAACGAGCTGTTCGTGATCGGGGGCGTCGAGATCACCAACGGCGACCTGCTGGCGATCTTCGTGACCATCCCGCTGCTGGTGGCGATGACGTGGTTCATCGGCAGCAGCCGGCTCGGGAAGGCCATGCGCGCCACCGCGCAGGACCCTGAGGCCGCGCGCCTGATGGGCATCAACGTCGACACGACGATCTCGCTCACCTTCCTGCTCGGCGGCATGCTGGCCGGAGCGGCCGGCCTCATCTACGCGCTGTACCAGACGACGATCTGGTACTTCCAGGGCTTCACCGCCGGTCTCGTGGCCTTCACCGCCGCGGTCATGGGCGGCATCGGCAACATCCGCGGCGCGGTGCTGGGCGGCCTGATCATCGGGTTCATCCAGCAGCTCTCCGACAACCGCATCGGCGCCCAGTGGACGCCGGCGATCGTGTTCGTCTACCTGATCCTGATCATGGTCTTCAAGCCGTCCGGTCTGCTGGGTGAGGAGACGAGGGAGGCGGGATGACCGAGACCGCTCCGGCTCCCGCCCAGGACGCGCCCGCGACGACGCTGCGCAAGCGCAAGCTGCCGCCGTGGGCGGAGAAGGCCTTCATCCCGGTCTTCTTCATCGTCCTGATCCTGCTGCCGCTGGGGATGGACTCCGGCGGCGACCTGCTCGGCGACGCGACGCTGGCGCTCGCCTACGTGGTCATGGCGCTGGGCCTGAACATCATCGTCGGCTTCGCGGGCCTGCTCGACCTCGGGTACGTGGCCTTCTTCGCGATCGGCGCGTACACGATGGGCTGGCTCGGCTCGGGCTTCTTCTCGTCGGTCAACAACGAGGAGGGCATCCACGTCGGCGTGTCGGGCTTCGCGGCCAACCTGCCCGGCATCCACTTCAACTTCCTGCTCGTGCTCGTCTTCGCGATCGTCTTCACGACGATCGCGGGCATGATCATCGGCCTGCCGACGCTGCGCCTGCGCGGCGACTACATCGCGATCGTCACGCTCGCGTTCGGCGAGATCATCGGCCGCCTCGCGGTCAACGCCGACGAGGTGCGCTTCTCGAGCCTGCCGATCATCGGCGGCCCGCTCGGCAACCTCTTCGGCGAGGAGCAGACGATCACCGCCGGAAGACAGGGCATCACGCCGGTGGACAAGATCGCATTCCCAGGGATGGATCCGTTCACATCGCTCGAGCTCCGTCCATGGTTCTGGACCGCGCTCGGCCTGGTGGCCGTCGTGCTGTTCGTGAACTTCCGGCTGCGCGACTCGCGCCTGGGCCGCGCGTGGATCGCGCTGCGCGAGGACGAGGTGGCCGCCGTCTCGATGGGCGTCCCGTCCGTCAAGACGAAGCTGCTGGCCTACGGCACGGGCGCGGCCTTCGGCGGCATCTCCGGCGCGTTCCTCGGCTCGTTCCTGAACACCGTCAACGCCGACCAGTTCCAGTTCTACTTCTCGATCCTGGTCCTCGGCATGGTGATCCTCGGCGGCCTGGGCTCGATCTGGGGCGTGGTGGTGGGCGCGATCGCGCTGTCGTTCATCAACAACTGGCTCATCCCGGACGTGCTGAACGACGTGCCGAGCAAGCTCGGCCTCGAGTTCGACATGACGCAGATCACCTTCGGGATCTACGGCTTCCTGCTGGTGATCATGATGATCCTGCGGCCTCAGGGCCTGCTGCCGGAGCGAAGGCGCGAGGCGGAGATGACCCACGGCGACGAGCACGCCGACGAAACCCTCTACACGGCACGCGCATGACCGAGAGCAACGGCAGGGCGCTCGTCCTCGACGCCAACAACGTGACGAAGCAGTTCGGCGGCCTGACGGCGGTCAGCGACGTCACGTTCCAGGTCCCGGAGCGGTCGATCGTCTCGATCATCGGCCCCAACGGCGCCGGCAAGACGACGTTCTTCAACATGCTCACCGGCTTCTACAAGCCGACGTGGGGGCGGATCGAGTTCGCCGGCAAGAACGTGACCGGCGGGCGGCCCGACGTGATCATGAAGCTCGGGATGGCGCGGACGTTCCAGAACATCCGCCTGTTCGCCACGATGTCGGCGATGGAGAACTGCATGGTCGGCCAGAACTCGCGGATGCACGCGGGGCTGTTCGGCTCGATCTTCCGCACGCCGGGCGTCCGCAAGGAGGAGGCCCGCGTGCGCGAGAAGGCGCACGAGGAGCTCTCCTACGTCGGCGTCGCGAAGCGCCACCACGACAACCTCGCGGTGAACCTCTCGTACGGCGACCAGCGGCGGGTGGAGATCGCGCGCGCGCTCGCGTCCGATCCCAAGGTCCTGCTGCTCGACGAGCCGACGGCGGGCATGAACCCGCAGGAGTCGGACGAGCTCACCGAGTTCATGCGCAAGCTGCGCGACGAGCGCGGCGTCACGATCGTGCTCATCGAGCACGACATGAAGGTCATCATGGGCGTCTCGGAGCACATCACCGTGCTCGACCACGGCGAGAAGATCGCCGAGGGAGGCCCGGCAGAGGTGCGGAGCAACCCGCGCGTCATCGAGGCGTACCTGGGCAAGGCGGCGGCGGAGGGAGCTGAGTAGCCATGGCGTTCCTCGAAGTCACCGACATCCACACGTACTACGGGAACATCCAGGCCCTGAAGGGCATCACGCTCGAGGTCAACGAGGGCGAGTGCGTGACGCTGATCGGGTCCAACGGGGCCGGCAAGTCGACCACGCTGCGCTCGATCTCGGGGCTCACGCCGCCGCGGACGGGCTCGATCAAGCTGGCCGGCGAGGAGATCGCGCTGCTGCCGCCGCAGGAGATCGTGCGGCTCGGCATCTGCCAGTCGCCTGAGGGCCGCAAGTGCTTCCAGCGCATGACGGTCCGCGAGAACCTGGAGCTCGGCGCCTTCCTGCGCCGCGACTCCTCCGGCATCCTCAAGGACCTCGACCGCATCTACGAGCTGTTCCCGCGCCTGAAGGAACGCGAGTCCCAGAAGGCGGGCACGATGTCCGGCGGCGAGCAGCAGATGCTCGCGATCGGCCGGGCGATGATGGGCCAGCCCAAGCTGCTCCTGCTCGACGAGCCGTCGATGGGCATCGCGCCGATCCTCGTGGAGCGCATCTACGAGACGATCGCGGAGATCAACCAGCAGGGGACGACGATCCTGCTGGTGGAGCAGAACGCGAACTTCGCGCTCGAGGTCTCAAAGCGCGGCTACGTGCTCGAGACCGGCAAGGTCGTGATGACCGACGTGTCGGACTCGCTGCGCACCAACCCCGAAGTCCAGAAGGCCTACCTCGGAACATGACATTCGCTCTCCTCGGCGCCGCCGCACTCTGGCTCATGTACCTGTGGCTGCTGGCCGCGATCGTCGCCTCCTACCTCTCCGAGCGCAAGGGCTACGGCGAGAAGCTCGGCCTCGCGTTCGGCCTGCTCCTGTCCGTGATCGGGACGGTGATCTGGATCGTGTGGCCGGCGAAGCCGGAATCGAAATGGAAGCGCATCGGCCCCTGGGGCCGCGGCAAGGACACGGAAGAGCGCCTGGCCGCCGTCGAGGCTGCCGTGCACCACCACCCCGAAGCCTCCTAGTCGCAGGCCGGCATCGTGAACTGCGCTCCGCGCGGGTGATCGCACCCCGGCGGAGCGAACGCGCTCGCGAGCGCGGGCTCGCGCTGCGCCGGGCCGAGCGGGCCGGGCGTCAGCGCGGCGAAGGCGAGCGCCCCGCCGACGACCGCGGTCGCGAAGCGCCGCCGCCGCGCGCGGCGGGCCGCGGTGCGGCGGGCGGCGGCCGCGAGGTCGTCGCCGAGGCGTGCCAGCTCCGGGGGAAGTCCCACGCCCCGTACATGGGCGTTGCCGGGCTGATGTGTCAGCCGGTGCCGCCGCAGGCGGCGGGGATGCGGACCGGGAACTCGCGCGAGATCGAGCCCTCGCCGGGCCGGCCGCTGATCTTGCAGTAGCTGAACCTGCCGGTCTCGAAGTCCACGAGCGCGCGGTAGGGGTAGCCGATGCTGCTGCGCTCGTTGGTCTCGACCCGCGGCGCGTCGGCGGTGATGGCCAGGCACGAGTAGTTGCCCGTGGGGCTCGCGAGGTCGAACGCCGGGTCCTCGCCGCGGCTGCCGCGCGGGTAGCGCTCGCACTCGGCGCGGGCGACGCTCTGCGTGAACTCGCCGGCGCGGACCCGGGAGAGGGCGTCCTCGCGCACGGCGTCCGCGAGGTCGGTCGCCAGGGCCTGGCGCGCGGCGATCGCCGCCGGGCCCTCGAGCCCGCGGGCGGGCGTGCCGGCGCCGGTGCGCAGCCGCAGCTCGGCGTTCAGCTCGGCGGCGAGCTGCGCCTGGCGCTCCCGCTCGGCCTGCGCGGCCGCCGCGGCGCGCTCCTGCTTGGTCTCGGTGATCGCCGGGATGCTCAGCACGAGGGCGACGGCGGCCGCCACGAGCAGGATCGCCGCGGCGAACGCGGCGGGGCGGCGTGCCCGCGGCGGGATCTTGCGGACCAGGAAGCCGGGGATCTGGAGCAGGCCGGGGAGCGGCTCGTAGCGGTCGGAGCTCGTGCCCGGGGTCACTCGGCGGACTTTACCACCGCTCCCCTGGCGGTGGTCAAGGACGGATCGCGCCGAACTCCTGCGTGTCCCCGGGCGCGTAGCCGATGGCGCCCGGGTCCGCGATGGCCGATCCCTCGCGCTTGGCCTGCTCGGCGACCGCGGCCGCCACCGCCGCCGGCACCTCGCGGTTGAAGGGCGACGGGATGACGTGGTCCTCGCGCAGCTCGTTCTCCGGCACCACGGCCGCGATCCCGCGCGCGGCAGCCATCTTCATGTCCTCGGTGATCTCGCGGGCACGTACGTCGAGCGCGCCGCGGAAGATGCCCGGGAAGCAGAGGACGTTGTTGATCTGGTTCGGGTAGTCCGAGCGGCCGGTGGCGATGATGCGGGCGTACGGCTCGGCCTCCTCGGGGGAGACCTCCGGTGTCGGGTTGGCCATCGCGAAGACCATCGCGTCGCCGGCCATCTTGGCGAGCGCCTCTGCCGGCATCACGCGGGCGCCCGACAGGCCGACGAACAGGTTGGCGCCCTCGATCACGTCGGCCGGGCCGCCCGAGCGGCGCTCCGGGTTGGTCGCCTCGGCGAACCAGCGCTTGATCGGCGGCATAGAGCCGTCCTGGTAGTCGGCCCGGTCGGTCGAGAGCGCGCCCCGGGAGTCGCAGCCGACGATGTGGCGCACGCCGGCCTCGAGCATGATCTTGGCGACGGCGATGCCGGCCGCGCCGAGCCCCACGATCAGGACCTCGAGGTCCTCCAGCTTCTGGCCGGTCAGCTTGGTGGCGTTCATGAGCGCGGCGAGGACGACCACCGCGGTGCCGTGCTGGTCGTCGTGGAAGACCGGGATGTCCAGGCTCTTCTTCAGCCGCTCCTCGATCTCGAAGCAGCGCGGCGCGCTGATGTCCTCGAGGTTGACGCCGCCGAACCCGGGCGCGATCGCCTCGACCGTGGCGACGATCTCGTCCGTGTCCTTCGTGCTCAGGCAGATCGGGAAGGCGTCGACGCCGCCGAACTCCTTGAACAGCATCGCCTTGCCCTCCATCACGGGCATGGCCGCCTCGGGGCCGATGTCGCCGAGGCCCAGCACGGCGCTGCCGTCGGACACCACGGCCACCGTGTTGCGCTTGATCGTGTACTGGAACGCCTTGTCGCGGTCGGCGGCGATCGCCTCGCACACGCGCGCCACGCCGGGCGTATAGGCCATGCTGAGGTCGTCGCGGGTGCGCAGCGGGTGCTTGTTGCGCTGCTCGATCTTGCCGCCGACGTGCATCAGGAACGTGCGGTCGGTCGTGTCGACGACCTCCGCGCCGTCGGTGCCGTCCACCGCCGCGACGATGGCGCTGACGTGCTCGGTCCCGCCCGCGTCGATGGTCATGTCGCGCAGCGTGTGGACGTCGTCGATCGCGATCAGGTCGATCGAGCCGATCGTGCCGCCGGCCTCGCCGATCGCGGTGGCTACGCGGCCCAGCATTCCCGGCCTGTGGTCGATCCGCACGCGGAGGACGAAGGAGAACTGGGCCTGGGTCGACGGCGTCATCCGCGCAATCTAGTGGTCGTTCGACGAGTCGCGCCGCGACCATCCGGGTATCCAGGGGTTCCGAGAGCGGACGACGCTCCTAGACTGGGAGCACCGACAGCAGACGCACGGAGGCACGTTCCTATGCCACGCATCGATGTCGAGACAGGGAGCCTGAGGACGGCGGGCGGCAGCGCCGAGAGCGTCGCCGCCGAGCTGCAGGGTTTCGCCGGCGAGATCGCCGCCGCGCTATCCGGCGTGGGCGGCGCAGCGCCGCCCCAGAGCGCCGCCGCGAGCGGCGAGTTCTCGCATGCCCTTCAGGCGGGCGCGCTCGCGATCGCCGACGGTGTCGGGTCGCTCGGCGCCAACGCGGTCAGCGCCGCCGACACCTACGACCAGGTCGACCGGCAGGTGATGCCGCGATGAGCCGGCCGGGCAATCTCGAAGGGCTGCCATGGCCCGAGGGCGAGCCCGGGCCGCTGCGTGACGCCGCCTCGCGCCTGCGCGGGCTCGGCGGCGGGTTCGAAGGCGCCGGATCGCGCCTTTCGGGCGCGGTCGCGCCGGGCTGGTCGGGCGTCGCCTCCCAGTCCTACTCGAGCACGCTCACCCGCGGCCAGCAGGCCGTCACGCACGTCGCCGGCTCGCTCGACGACGCCGCGGCCGCCTACGGCAACCTCGCCGACGCGGTCGAGACCGCGCAGGACAACGTCCGCCGCGCGGCCGAGCGGCTGCACGACGCCCGCGTGGCTGCCCGGCAGGCCAGGACCCGCGCCGCGACGGCGCGGGCGGAGGCCGACCGCGCGCACGCGAGCGCGATGCTCAGCCCGTCGCTGGTTACGGGTGGCGCCTTCGATCCGCTCGCCGCGGACGCGACGGCCGCCGAGGGCCGCGCGCAGACCGCCGAGTCGGAGGCCGCAGACGCCGAGGCCGAGGCCACGCGCGTCGAGACGTGGGCGACCGGCGTCGCGGACCGCGCGGTGAGCTCGGTGGAGCGCGCCGACTCCGCCTGCGCGGGCGCGCTCGACGCGACCGGCCTCACGGGCGGGCTCGGGGTGGGCGGCGGCGCCGTCGCCTCGGGCGCCAAGGCCGTGTGGGACTTCGTGTACGAGGTGCAGGTCCAGCCGCTCAACCCGTGGCACTCGGGCTACAACGACGGCGAGAGCGCCATGGTCGCCGGTGCGTGGGGCAGCGGCGTGCTCTTCGGCACGTCGGCGTCGTTCAGCCGCTACGCGTCCCAGAACTGGATGCGCATGCAGCCCGGCTACTGGCAGCGCGCTCCGCGGTACGTGGCGCCGTACACCCGCTCGACCCCGTCGGGCGGCACGACCCGCGTCAGCGGCTACACGCGCAGGGGCATCTGGGCGCCCGCGACGGCCGTGCCGGACGACGCCGCCCGCGCCCAGTGGGCCACGCGGGCCACCCGGTTCGGCCGCCTCGGCGGCGCCGCCTCGCTGCTCACGGCCGGCGCCGGCCAGTACTTCGGCGACCTCGACAACCCGAACCTCAACGGGGCCGAGCGGACCGGCCGCGTCGCGGCGCAGACCGCGACCGTCGGCGTCGCCGGCGCCGGCGGCGCGTGGGCCGGGGCGGCCGGCGGCGCGGCGATCGGCACGATGATCTGCCCGGGCGTCGGCACGGTGGTCGGCGGCGTGGTCGGCGGCATCGTCGGCGGCGGCCTGGCCGGCGGCCTGGTCGACAAGTTCAACGACGGCGTCGTGGACTGGGCCGGCGGCGCGGCGGACGACGTCGCGGACTTCGTCGGGGACATCGACATGCCCGACATCGACATGCCGGACATCGACATGCCCGACATCGACGTCCCGGACCTGACGCCCTGGTGATCCCGTGCTCCCCATAGCGATCGGCCTGGTCCTGCTGGGGATCGCCTGGGTGTGCTGGAGCGGGCGCTGGCGGGCCTGGTCGCGGATCGCGATGCTGCCGCTGATGCCGATCACCGCGCTGCCGGCGGCCGGCGTCATGCTGATCGCCGTGGGCCTCGGCGGGATGGCCGGCGCGCCCCTGCAGGGCGTGCTCTACGGCGTCGCGCTGCTCGCGGCGGTCGCGGGCTTCGTCGTGTGGATGTGGAACCCGGAGTGGTACGGCCCGGCCTGGTACCGCTCGCGCGACACGACCTACGACGTGGCGGTGCCGCTGAACGCGGCGATCGCGACGTCGGTCCGGACGCCGCTCGCGCGCTCGAGCGAGTCCGCGGTGCGCGCGGCCGCCGGACCCGGTGAGCCCCTGGAGCGCTGGCGGGCGCACCTGGTGAGCGACGCGCACGGGCATCCGAGCGCGATGCAGCGTGTCGGCGTGGTGCGCGGCCACCTGTTCGTCTACGAGGACGCCCTGGCGTTCGCCGCCGACGAGCGCGAGGACCGCATGCGCGGCCAGGCGGTCACGGTGGTCATCCCGGCCGGCTCGATCCTGACGGTGGAGCGCGTGTCGGCGGGCAGCCGGCCCGACGGCGCCGAGACCGGTCCGGACCTTCCGTCGCGGGTCATGCCGCGGCTGCGGGTCGAGACGTCCGACGGCGACTGGTACTTCGAGGCCGCGCGCGCCGGGCGCCGCGCCGCCGCTCTCGCCGAGCGCTACGCCCTCGTGGGCGTCCGATGACGTCGATCGACGCCGGCGGCCCGATCGGGCCGGTCCCCTCCGGGCCGCCGCTCGACAACTGGGAGCTCGCGGTCATGGGGCCGAGCTGGCGGCCGCCGCCGGGCGAGTTCGAGGTGCAGCCCGTGCCAGGCTCGGTGGAGGTCCACCCCGACGGGCTGGTCTTCCGGGCGCTGGACGTGGTGGACGTCGCGACCGGCTCGCCCGTGGTCGCCGTGATCCCGGCGACGAGCATCCGCACGATCGGCCCGCTCGCGCCGGGCTCGCCGGGCGTCGGCGACTGGCTCCCGAAGTGGCAGCGCCGCCTGCGCAGCCCGGGGTTCGTGGTCGGGACGGACGCCGGCGCGTGGGTGTTCGACGGCCCGGACGGGCCGAAGCGCGCGAGCGCGCTGAGCCAGCGCTTCGGCGTCGCATGAGCGACGAGCTCGCGGTGCATCGCCACGGGGGCGGCGGGTTCGAGCTCCCGCTGCCCGTGGGCTGGGAGTGGCGGGAGAACGTGGAGGGGTGCGCGCTGCTCGCGCTCGAGCCGGAGCGCGACGACGGCCACATCCGCGCGAACGTGGTCGTCACCGTCGAGCGGCTGCCGGACGAGGACACGCTCGAGGAGTGGTCCGAGCGCTCGCTCACCGCGGTGGCGTCGACGCTGAACCGGCACCGGGTGCTCGACCTCGCGGACGTGGAGACCGGCTCAGGGGTCGTGCGGCGGGCGCTCGCGCACTACGTGGACCGGGTCCACGGGGGCGTATGCCTCGAGCAGTGGCTCGTGCCCGCGGGGGGCCTCGGCTTCGTGGTGTCGTGCACGAGCGCGGCGCTGGAGTACGACGACCTCTTCGAGCTCACGCACGCGATCGCCGAGGGGATGCGGGTCCTGTGAGCGGCGCGCCGGAGTTCGAGCCCGAGCGCGGCCGGCTGCTGATCGGCGAGGACGCGATGCGCGTGCTCGTGGCGCACGCCGCGGATCCCGTCGGCGTGGCCGCAGGGGACGCCGTGGCCGAGCTCGCCTCGCTGCAGGCGGCGGGCGTCATCGCGGGCGGCCGGGCGCACCCGGCGGTGGCCGACGCGGTCGCGGCGATCGTCCGGCCTGAGCTCTGCACCCTCGAGCTGTCGCACTCCGGGAAGGCGATGCAGGGCTGGGTGTCGTACGACGCCGCGGCGCTGCTGCTCCCCGAGGCCGAGGGAGACGACGGCCGCCGGGCCCTGCTCGCGCTGCATCCGACCGTCCTGCCCGCCGCGCTGGCCGACCTCGTCGATCTCGGCCCCCGGCCGGTGGCGGACGGCGCCGCGCCGGTCGTGTACGTGGCGGACGCCATCGAGGACGTGCACCGCCGCTGGAGGCTGGAGGCGACCTGGCGGCTGGAGGACGGCGCCGAGGGAGGCGACGGGCTCGAGGTGCTCGACACCGCGAGCGGCTTCTGGATGCTCACGACCGGCGACGAGGGCGGCCCGCCGATCGCGTGGCCGGTCACGCCGACCCTGATCTGGCGTCACATCGTGCGGATCGTCATGCGGCGCGCCGCCGACGACGCGATGCGGACTCAGTAGCCGAGGCGGGCGAGGCGCTCGGCCTCGGCCTGGCGCTTGGCCTCGCGCTCGGCGCGACGTTCGTCGTCGCGGTCCTTGCGCTGGCCGTCGCTGTCCACGTGGACGATGCGGACCGACGAGCGGAACGAGCCGTCGCGGCCGTGGGTCTCGAGCTCCTCGCGGCGCGCGGGCCGGCCGCCGCCTTCGCGGTCGCCGCGGTAGCCGCCGCCACCGCCGCCTCCGCCGCGGTAGTTGCCTCCGCCTCCGCCACCGCCGCCGCCCTGGCCGCCCGAGCGGCGGCCACGGCCGCGGCCGCGGCGGTCGTCGTCGCGCGAGCGCGGGTTGACGATGGCCTTGACGTCGCGCACCGGGGTCGCCGCGAGGCGCACCCAGGCGGTGAAGATCGGATCGCCGGGCTTGACGCCCTGCGCCTGCTCGGCGCAGACCGAGGACCACTTCATGGTCTCGCCGTCGTCGCGGCGCTTGGGCTGCAGCGCCTCGAGCACGGCCTCGGCGCCGCCGACGCGCTCGATGGCGGCCACGAGCCGCGCCTGCGCGCGGGCCGACCGGCTCGGCGAGGTAGCGGGGGCCGCGGCGGCCTGTGGCTGCTGCGGTTGCGCGGGAGCCTCGGCGGCGGGAGCGGCCTCGCCCTCGGCGACGGGCTCGGCGGCGGCCTCCGCCTCGGCCTCGACCGGCTCGGGCTCGTTGGCCTCGACGGCGGCCTGCTCCTGCTTGCGGAGCTCGCTGAGCTTGGCGAAGAACGTGCGGCGATGGCGCTCGGCGGCGGTCAGCCGGCGGCGGCGCCGGGGCCGCTCGCCCTGCTGGCCACCACGCCCACCCTGGCCCTGGCCCTGCCCCTGGCGGCCGCCCTGCGGCTTCGCGGGCGGCGTCTCGGCGGCGGGAGCCTCGGTCGCGGCGGCTGCGGCGGGAGGCGCGTCGGCGGCGGGAGCCTCGCTCGCGGGCGCGTCGGCCGGCGGCGCCTCGGCGGCGGGGGCCTCGGTAGCGGCGGCCGCGGCGGGCGGCTCCTCGGCGGCGGGGGCCTCGGGCGCGGGCGCTTCGGCCGGGGGTGCTTCGGCGGCGGGTGCCTCGGCAGGGGGTGCTTCGGCGGCGGGGGCCTCGGCCGGGGGTGCTTCGGCGGCGGGCGCCTCGGCCGGCGGTGCTTCCGCGGCGGGCTCCTCGGCGGCGGGGGCCTCGGGCGCGGGCGCCTCGGCCGGCGGTGCTTCCGCGGCCGGCGCGGGCGCCGGCGGCTCCTCGGACGCGGTGGCCGGAGCCGGGTCCCCGTTCCCCTCGGCGGCCGTGGGTTCGGGTGACTCGGGCGCCGGCGTCGGCTCGCGGTCCTCGGGGCTGGGCGTCTCGGTCATCGTGTCAGGGAGCCTGCTCTTCGACGGCGCACTTGCGCCGGAGGAGCATGGACCCGCCAGCATAGCGGCGCGGGGTCATAACGCGGGCTCCCGCGCCACCGCCCTGGCTACAAGCACCGGCGCCCGCATGTCCGCACGGCTCCGGCGGCCGCCGATCACCGCCTGACGCCGCCCGGTGACCGGTCATGTGCCACCGGCACACCACCGGATCACCGTGCGTCGCCAGCCGGCGCCGGCGACCACCGGCGACCGCGCATCCATGTGGGCGACGGTACTAGCCTTCGGGGTCCATGGCCCAGACCAACGGAGACGCTCCCCGAGAGCTGTTCCTCATCGACGGCAACTCCCTTGCGTACCGGGCGTTCTTCGCGCTGCCGGAGTCGATCGCCACGTCCGACGGGCGTCCGACGAACGCGATCTTCGGCTTCGCGTCGATGCTCGTGAAGATCCTGACCGACTACGGCGAGGTGCCCACCGTGGTCGTCTGGGACGCGGGGATGTCGGGACGCAAGGAGCTCAGCGCCGACTACAAGGCCCAGCGCAGCAGCCGACCCGACCTGCTCAAGCTCCAGTGGCCGCACCTGCGCCCGCTGGTCGAGGCGTTCGGGTACCGGAACATCTCGGTCGAGGGCTTCGAGGCCGACGACGTGATCGCCGCCCTCACGGCGCAGGCGCGGGAACGCGGGATCCCCGTGATGGTCGTCACCGGCGACCGCGACGCGTACCAGCTCGTCGAGGACGGCGTGCGGATCATGACCACGTCCCGCGGGATCACGGACACGAAGGTCTACGACACCCAGGGCGTGATCGACCGCTACGGCATCCCGCCGGAGAAGATCCCCGACTTCATCGGCCTCAAGGGCGACACGAGCGACAACATCCCGGGCGTCCCGGGGATCGGGGACAAGACGGCGTCCGAGCTGCTCCAGCGCTTCGGCGACCTCGAGACCGTGCTCGCCAGCGTCGACCAGATCACCGGCGCCAAGCGCAAGCAGAACCTCACCGAGCACGCCGACGCGGCCCGGCTCTCGAAGCAGCTCGCGACGATGGTGCGCGACGTGCCGATCGACATCGACCTCGAGGCCGAGTTCACCCGCACGCCCGACCGCGCCAACCTGCGCACGGTCTTCCGCGACTGGGAGCTCCGCGATCCGCTCCGGCGGCTCGAGGAGGCGCTCGAGGCCGCCGAGATGGAGGCGATCCCGCGTCCCGAGGCCGCCGACGCCCGCATCGTGCCCGTGAAGACCGGCGCCACCGCCGAGGACGTCGCGAAGCTGAAGGGCGACGAGCTGATCCTCGTCGCCACGGCGCCCGAGCCCGCCGAGGGCGAGCTGCTCCCGCGCGCGGAGCGCTGGCGCTTCGGCGCCTACGCCGGCGGCGCGCAGGCCCTGTCCGGGGAGGTCGACGATCCCGCCGACCTGGTCAAGGCCGCCGGCGACCGCCCGGTCATCGCCCACGAGGCCAAGGCGCTCGGCGACGTCCCCGCGAACCTCGTCTTCGACACCCAGATCGCGGCCTTCCTGCTCGATCCCGCCCGTCGCGGCTTCCCGCTCGACGAGCTGTCCGAGGAGCGCGGCCTCGCGGTCACGACCGACGAAGAGAACGCCACCCGCGCCGTCCTCGTCCACGACCTCGCCGCGCTGCAGCGCGCCCAGCTCGACGAGCGGGGCCTGACCGGCCTGATGACCGACATCGAGCTCCCGCTCGTGCACGTGCTCAGGGAGGCCGAGAAGGTCGGGGTCAAGCTCGACGTCCGGCGCCTCGAGGAGGCCGCCAGCCGCATCCGGGTCGACGCGGAGCAGCTCGAGCGCGACATCTGGGAGATGGCTGGGGAGGAGTTCATGATCGGCTCCCCGCAGCAGCTCGCCGAGGTGCTGTTCGTCAAGCTCGGCCTCAGCCGCAAGCGCCGCGGCAAGACCGGCTTCAGCACCGACGCCCGAGTCCTGCAGGCGATCCGCGACGAGCATCCGATCATCCCCAAGATCGAGCGCTTCCGCGAGCTGACCAAGCTCGTCCAGACCTACCTCGACGCGCTGCCCGCCTGGATCGGCGAGGACGGCCGCCTGCACACCACGTTCCTGCAGACCAACGCGGCCACCGGGCGCCTGGCGTCGATCAACCCGAACCTGCAGAACATCCCGATCCGCACCGAGACCGGCCGCGTGATCCGCCAGTGCTTCGTGGCCGAGCCGGGGAACATCCTCACGTCGGTCGACTACGAGCAGGTCGAGCTGCGCGTGCTCGCCCACATCGCCAACGAGCAGGTGCTGCGGGACATCTTCCTGCGCGGCGAGGACGTCCACACCGAGACCGCGTCGAAGGTCTTCGAGGTCCCACCCGACCAGCTCGACGTCGGCATGCGCTCCAAGGCCAAGATGGTCAACTACGGGATCGTCTACGGCCTGAGCGCCTACGGGCTCGCCGATCGCCTGCAGATCGCGCAGGAGGAGGCGCAGGAGTTCATCGACCGCTACCTCGAGCGCTTCCCGGCCGTCGCGCAGTTCATGAAGGACGCGGTCGAGCAGGCCGAGCAGCACGGCTACGTCTCGACGCTCTTCGGCCGCCGCCGCCAGATCCCCGAGATCCGCGCCCGCAACTGGCAGACCCGCAAGCTGGGCGAGCGGCTGGCCGTGAACTCGGTGATCCAGGGCACGGCGGCGGACATCATCAAGGTCGCGATGGTCCGCGCCCACGACGCGCTCGCCTCCGAGGGCCTGGAGACCCGGCTGATCCTGCAGATCCACGACGAGCTCCTGGCCGAAGGCCCCGAGGGCGAGGCCGAGCGCGCCGCCGAGGTGATCTCGCGCGAGATGGTCGCCGCCGCCGACCTCGACCCGCCGCTCAAGGTCGAAGCGGGAGCCGGGCCGAACTGGCTCGACGCGAAGTAGTGGCCCACTGATGGACAAGGGCGCGGCCGTCGCCGTCGCCGCGGTCGTAGGTGGGCTCGTCGCCACCCAGGCCCCGCTCAACTCGCAGCTCGGCCGCACCGTCGGCGGCCTCCACGCGTCGGTCGTCGCGCTCGCCGTCTCGTTCCTCGCGCTGCTCACGCTCGCCGCGATCACCGACGGCCTCGGCGGCATCCGCAAGATCGGCGACGCGCCGCTGCACGTGGCGATCGGCGGCGGCCTCGCGGGCGCGCTCTATGTCGGCAGCATCGTCTTCACCGTCCGCGCGCTCGGCGCCGGCGGGCTCACCGCGGTGACGATCGCCGGCCAGCTCGGCCTGGCGATGGTCATCGACCACTTCGGCTGGCTCGGCGTCGAGAAGTCGCCGATCACCACGGCGAAGATCGCCGGGGTGGTGCTGCTCGCGGTGGGCACCTGGCTCGTCATCCGTGAGTAGCGTCGCCCGCGACGGCCGCCGCGCCGGTTTCGACTCCCGTTACACCGGGAATCTGCACCAGTGGGAAGTTCTTGACCGCGGTGACAGGCGCCATGGGAACGATCGGTCGGTGCACGACGGCACTGCTCGCCGCGTCGGCGCTCGCGCCGGCCGTCGCGCGGCGCCGCCACGCTCGCCTGGAACGACGCGTTCGCCGTAGCCGTGGCCCGCCGCGGCACGACCGGCGCCTGGTCCGCGCCGCAGGTCCTGGACCCGCCCGGCGACGGCGCGTACGCCGGCGAGCCCGCGCTCGCCGTGGCGCCCGGCGGCGACGCGGCCCTGGTCTGGCCCGGCTGGGCCTCGGTGCGCGAGGGCGCGGGCTCGGCGTTCGGCGCGCCGCGGGCGCTCCCCGCGGGCGAGGGCGTCGAGGTCAGCGCCGCGCCGGACGGCGCGGGCACGTCGCGTGGCGCGGGGCAGACCCCGAGACGCTCGCGGAGGCCGCCTTCGGCCTCTCGTGGATCCCCGGCACGGCGCCCGGCGACGTCGCGACGCTGTCCGCCCCCGGCGACGTGCTGGTGCCCGCGGTCGGCGCCGGCGCGGCCGACCCAGCCGCTCCGACAGGGGCGCGCGCGGTTCACGGTGAAGCTCAAGCGCGCGCCCCGGCGGGTGACCGTCCGCTACAAGGGCGACGAGCAGCACCTGCCCGCCACCCTCCGCATCAGGGCGCGAAGGGCGCGGGGTACCTGACCTCGCCCGGCTCGAGCTCGCCGCGCACCATCCACGCGGGATCCTCGATGCCCCACTGGTTCGTGATGCCGAGCTCGCGCGCCGGCCGGAAGCCGAACCTCGTGTAGTAGTCGACGTGGCCGAGGAGCACGATCGGCTCGTCGAGCCGCGCCAGGCCCTCGCGCATCAGCGCGGCGCCCACGCCGGAGCGCTGATGCTCCGGCGCCACAGCGAGCGGCCCGAGCGTCATCGCGCGCGAGCCGCGCGTGAACAGCAGGTGGCCGACGACCTCGCCGCCGACCACCGCGACCAGCGACAGCGCCCACGCCGGGTCCGAGCGCAGCGCGTCGACGATGTCCGCCTCCTCGGCGCGCCCGAACGCCGCCTCCTCGACGCGCCGGACGGCCTCCCGGTCCTCCGGCGCCTCCTCCCTGACCGAGATCACCCGCGCGCGAGGGCGGGCGCCTCGCCCGGCGGGACCTCGACGTAGTCGGGCAGCGTCTTGAGCACCTGCTCGGCGCCGGCCGGGGCGTAGATGGCCAGGATCACCATCGGCTCGTAGCCGGTGTTGACCGTCGAGTGGAACGCGCCCTTCGGGATGAACACCGTCTCGCCGGGGCGCACCCGGCGCGTCTGCTCGTCGTCGACCATCTGGTCGCCCTCGCCCGCGAGGATGTAGAGGATCTCGTCGGCGTCGGGGTGGTTGTGACGCTCGTGGCCCTTGCCCGGGAGCAGGATCACGTGCATCATGCTCACCTCCGGGTCCTCGGTGTTGTCGGTGGCGACCAGGGGCTTGATCACGCCCCAGTCGAAGGTCATGGTCGGCAGCGACGCCGGGTCGACGAACTTGGACGGCATGTCTCCTCCTAGGCGGCCGAGAGGGCCTTGAAGCGCTTCATGTTCTCGGTCATGGCCACCTCGGTGGGCAGCCGCTCCATGCTCGAGGCGCCGTAGAAGCCGGCGATGCCCTCGGTGCGGTCGAGCACGTACTTCGCGTCCTCCGGCTCGGCCAGCGGCCCGCCGTGGCACAGCACGATCACGTCGGGCTTCACGCGCACGGCCGCGTCGCGCATGGCCTGGATCTCGACCACGCACTCGTCGAGCGTCTTCGCCGTGTGCGCCCCGATCGAGCCCTTGGTGGTGAGCCCCATGTGGGGGACGAGCACGTCCGCGCCCGCCTCGGCCATCGCGACGGCCTCGTCGGGGTTGAACGTGTACGGCGTGGTCAGCAGGCCCAGCTCCGAGGCCGCGCGGATCATGTCGATCTCGAGGCCGAAGCTCATGCCCGTCTCCTCGAGGTTCGCGCGGAACGTGCCGTCGATCAGCCCCACGGTCGGGAAGTTCTGCACGCCCGCGAAGCCGGCGTCGCGGATCTGCCGCAGGAAGACGTCCATGAGCCGGAACGGATCGGTGCCGCAGACGCCGGCGATGACCGGCGTGTCGCGCACGATGGGGAGGACCTCCTGGCCCATCTCGAGCACGATCGAGTTGGCGTCGCCATAGGGCATCAGGCCCGCCAGCGAGCCCCGTCCCGCCATCCGGTAGCGGCCGGAGTTGTAGATGATGATCAGGTCGGTCCCGCCCGCCTCGGCGCACTTGGCCGACAGGCCGGTGCCCGCGCCGGCGCCGATGATCACCCCGCCGCCGTCGAGCGTCGCGCGCAGCTTCGCGCGTGCCTCGTCTCCCGTCACGCCGCCTCCTTCATGTACTGGTCGAGCTTGTCGGCCATCGCCTCCGCGAACTCCGGGTCGTTGACGTTGTTGTCCATCTCGATCACCTCGACGTCCGGGCCGATCCCGTCGCGGAGAGCCGCGAAGAGCGCGGCGTCGGCCTCGGCGTCGTGGAACGGCTGGCCCTCGGCGTCGATCATCGAGACGCCCGCGAGCGGGATGAAGAGCGCGGTCGGGCCGGTGGCCGCCGAGAGCTTGGCCGCGATCTGGCGCCCGAGCTCGGCGCACTCCTCCTTGGTGGTGCGCATGAGCGTCACCGACGGGTTGTGCACGTAGAGGTTGCGGCCCTCGAACTGGGGCGGCACGCTCGCGCGCGCGCCGAAGTTGACCATGTCGAGCGCGCCCAGCGAGACGACCTGGGGGAGGCCGATCCGCCCCGCGGCCTCCAGCCGGTCGGGCCCGGCGCTCAGCACGCCGCCGACCAGCTCGTCGCAGAGCTCGGTCGTCGTGATGTCCAGCACGCCCTGGAGGAAGCCGGCGTCCATCAGGCCCTCCATCGCGCGCCCGCCGGCGCCGGTGGCGTGGAAGGTGAGGACCTCGTAGCCGAGCCCCTCGAGCCGCTCGCGCGCGTGCGTCACGGATGGGGTGGTGACGCCGAACATCGAGGCGCCGATCAGCGGCTTCGTGTCGCCGAGGTCGACGGGCGGCGCCTGCACCATGCCCGCCATCGCGGCCGCCGCGTTGGCGAGGATGCGGGCCGAGATCGAGTTCACGCCGGCGACGTCGGTGACCGAGGCCATCATCGTCACGTCGGCGGCGCCGACGTAGTCGGCCGTGTTGCCGGCCGCCATGGTCGAGACCATCAGCTTCGGGACGCCGACCGGGAGCGCCTGCATCGCGCGCGTGGCGATCGCGGTGTTGCCCGAGCCGCCCGCGGCGAGCACGCCGGCGATGCGCCCCTCGGCGTACAGCCGGCGGGCCAGCGCCTCGGCCGCCTCGGCCATCGCGGTCACGGCCGCGCCGCGGTCGGCGGCCTCGGCCAGCGCGGCCGGATCGGCGCCGGTCTCGGCGGCCACGTGCAGGTCCGGCTCGATGCCGACGGGCTCGTTCACGCCGGCGTCGGCCACGATCGCGTCGACGCCGTGCGCGCGCAGCCGCTCGCGCAGATACGCGTACTCGGCGCCCTTGGTGTCGAGCGTGCCGACGAGCAGAACCGTGTTCACTTCTCTCCTCCCCTCGATGAGACGGCGCGACCCTACCGGACCGCCTGCTTCCGGTCCACGGAAGGTTGTGATTGGATGACGGAATGCCCGAGCGCCGCGAAAGCGTCCAGTCGCTGGAGCGCGCCTTCGACCTGCTGGAGGCCCTCTCGGCCGGCGGAGAGCTCGGCGTGACCGAGCTGGCGACCCGCACCGGGCTGGTCCCGAGCACCGCCCACCGGCTCCTGCACACGCTCGCCAAGCGCGGCTACGTGAGCCAGAGCACCGACTCCGGGCGCTACCTGCTCGGGTACAAGGTCGTCGAGGTCGCGAGCGGGCTCGAGCGCCGGCTGGAGCGCCTGCGCGTGGTGTCGCGGCCGCACCTGGAGAGCGTCCAGAAGACCACCAGCGAGACGGTCAACCTCGTCGTGCTCGACGCCGATCGCGTCGTCTACGTCGACCAGGTGGAGGGCTCGCGCAGCGTGCGCATGTTCACCACGGTCGGCACCAGCGTCCCGGCCCACACGACCGGCTCGGGCAAGGCGATCATGGCCTTCGGCCCCGAGGACGCCGTGCGCGCGCTGTACGCGGGCCGCGAGCCGCTCGAGCGGCTCACCAAGCGCACGCTGGTCACGCTCGGCGAGCTCGAGGCCGACCTCGCGCGGATCCGCCGCCGCGGCTACGCCGTCGACAACGAGGAGCACGAGGAGGGCGTCGGCTGCGTCGCCACCGCGGTCCTCGACCACACCGGCCGGGCGTGCGCGGCGATCAGCGTGTCGGGCCCGAGCGCGCGCATCCTGCAGGGCAACACGTCCTCGCTGGGGTCGCTGCTCGTCGAGCACGCGGGCAAGGTGTCCGCCGCGCTCGGCCACGCTGCCGTAGGCTCCGGGGCGGACCAGGTCGAGCGTGCCGCGCAGGTGCGCGGCGAGCACGGTCTGCGCGCGCTCGAGGTCGCCGGCGCGGATGGCGTCGGCGAGCGCGGCGTGCTCCACGAGGATCGACGTCATGCGACCGGTGTCGCGCAGCAGCGACGTGATGATCATCCGCTGCTGGCGATCGCGCAGCGAGTCGTAGAGGCCGGTGACGATCGGGTTGGCGGCCGCCGTCACGAAGATCGTGTGGAACTCGCGGTCGACGGCCACGAAGCCGTCGGTGTCGCCGGCCGCGGCGTACTCCTCCTGCTGGGCGATGGCGTGGGACAGCTCGTCGGCGATCGGAACCTGCGGGCCGCCCGCGAGCAGCTTGTCGAGCGCGAACCGCTCCACCAGCATGCGCGTCTCCATCACGGCGTCGACCTCGCCGACCGAGACCGGTACCACGAGCGCGCCGCGCTTGGGGTAGAGCCGCAGCAGCCCCTCGCCCTCGAGGCGCAGGAACGCCTCCCGCACGGGCGTCCGGCTGAGGCCCAGCGCGTCCGCCACCTCGCCCTCGGTGATCAGCTCGCCGCCGGGGAACGTCGCGTCGAGGACGCGGCCCTTGGTGAACGCGTATGCGCGGTCCGTCGCGGTCATCTTCGTCGGAGAGCTTGCCATGTGCAGGTCTCAGATGCTACAAAGACGCAAGATAGATGCAACGTCACGGTCTCGGGGGAGAACCGGAAGGCAGTGGGAGAGCGAGGGGCAGAGGGGATCAGGGGGCTCTTGGGCAGCCTGCGCGAGCTGTATCCGGCCGCGCGGCTGCTCACCGAGCCGGCGCGCGTCGCGCCGTATGAGTCCGACGCGCTGACGGCCTTCCGCAGCCGGCCCGAGGCGGTCGTGCTCGCGGAGTCGCGCGAGGAGGTCGTCGAGACCGTCCGCGCCTGCCACCGCCACGGCGTGCCGTTCGTGGCCCGCGGCAGCGGGACCAGCCTCTCCGGCGGCTCGCTGCCGGTCGAGGGCGGGATCGTCATCGGCCTCAACCGGCTCAACCGCATCCTGCGCCTGGACCCCGGCGAGCGCGTCGCGGTGGTCGAGCCCGGCGTGATCAACGCGCACGTGTCGAGCGCGGCCGCCGTCCACGGCCTGTTCTACGCGCCGGACCCGTCGAGCCAGTCGATCTGCACGATCGGCGGCAACCTCGCCTTCAACTCCGGCGGCGCGCACTGCCTCAAGCACGGCATGACCGCGAGCCACGTGCTCGCCGTCGAGGCCGTGCTCCCGGACGGCGAGGTCGTGCGCCTCGGCACGGGGACGCCCGAGCCCGCCGGCCCGGACTGGCTCGGCGGCTTCGTCGGCTCCGAGGGCCTGTTCGGCATCGCGCTGGAGGCGACGCTTCGGCTGCTGCCCGTGCCGGAGGCGACCCACACCGTGCTCGCCGCGTACCGCTCGCTGCGCGAGGCCGGCGAGGCCGTGGCCGCCGTGGTGGCCGCCGGCCTGCTGCCGGTGGCGATGGAGATCATGGACGCGCTGGCCATCGAGGCCGCGCAGTCCTCGGTCAAGCCCGGCTACCCGGACGTGCCCGCGCTGCTGATCGTCGAGCTCGACGGCGAGCGCGCCTGCGTGGACGAGGACGTCGAGCGGCTCGCGCGGGTGATCCGCGCGTCGGGCGCCACCGAGGTGCGCGCCACCGAGGACGCGGCCGAGCGAGCGCTGATCTGGAAGGGCCGCAAGAGCGCGTTCTCCGCGGTCGGCTGGCTGGCGCCCGACTACCTCGTGCAGGACGGCTGCGTGCCGCGCACCCGGCTCGGCGAGGCGCTCGAGGAGATCGGCGCGATGGCCGCGCGCGCCGGGCTGCGGGTCGCGAACGTCTTCCACGCCGGCGACGGCAACCTGCACCCGCTGATCCTCTTCGACGGGAGCGAGCCGGGCGCCGTGGAGCGCGCCGAGGCGCTCGCCGGAGAGATCCTCGACCTGTGCGTGCGGCTCGGCGGGTCGATCACCGGCGAGCACGGGATCGGCGTCGAGAAGCGCGACTACCTGCCGCGGATGTTCGGCCCGGACGACCTCGCGGCGATGCGGCGCATCCACCGCGCCGTCGACCCGCTCGAGCTTGCGAACCGCGGCAAGATGTTCCCGCCGGGGCGCCCGCATCACCGCCCGGTGGCGGCGCCCGGCGATGCCGTGCGCGCGCTGCAGGACGCGGTCCGCGAGCACCCGCGGGTCCTGCCTCGCGGCGGCGGCAGCAAGCCCGCGCTCTCGACGCCGGGGGAGGGCGTCGTGCCGCTCGTCGTCTCCGGCCTGCGCGGCATCGTCGAGTACGACCCGTCCGAGCTGACGATCACGGCGCTGGCCGGCACGCCGGTGCGCGTCGTGCAGGCCGCGCTCGCCGCCCACGGACAGCACCTGCCCTTCGACCCGCCACTGGCACGCCAGGGCGCCACGCTCGGCGGCGTCGTCGCGAGCGGCGCCTCCGGGCCGGGCCGCCACCGCCACGGCGGCGTGCGCGACTTCATCATCGGCGCCCGCTTCGTCGACGGCACCGGCGCGCTGGTCGGCGGCGGCGGCCGCGTGGTCAAGAACGCCGCCGGGTTCGACCTCCCGCGGCTGATGGTCGGGAGCATGGGCCGGCTCGGCGTGCTCGTCGAGGTCGCGTTCAAGGTCTTCCCGGCCCCGCCGGCCTACGGCACCCTGATCGCGCAGGCGCCGGACCTCCACGACGCGCTCGCCGCGATGCGGCGGGTCGCCCAGCTCGACGTCGAGGCGCTGGACATCGAGCCGCCCGGCCGGCTGCTGGTCCGCCTCGGCGGGCGCCCGACGGCGCTCGAGCCGCGCCTGGAGCGCCTGCGCCGGGCGCTCGACCTGCCCGCCGAGAAGGTGCTCGGCGACCGCGAGGCCGGGCTCTGGGACGCGCCGGCCTTCGCCCCACCCGAGACCTCGATCGTGCGAGTGGCGCTCAGCCCGCGCCGCGCCGCCACGCTCGACCCGGCCCTCGACGCCGCCGGCGTCGCGCGGCGCTACTCCTCCGGCGCCGCGCTGGGCTGGGTCGCGTGGCCGCACGAGCAGCCGCTCGAGCGGCTCGACGCGCTGCTGCGGGACGCGGGCGCGGCCGGGGTGCGGCTCACGGGGGCTCCCGGGCCGGCGCTGCTGGGGGAGACGGGCGGCGGCGCGTTCGCGGAGCGGGTGCGGCGCGGCCTCGACCCGCACGCCCGCTTCGCCGGTCCCGCCACCGCGCCGCGCCGCGAGGAGGCGCTCGCCTGATGCAGCACGCGATCCCGGTCGAGACGCTCGGCGCGCGCGGTCCCGCGATGGCCGGCGCGATCGCGAGCTGCGTGCACTGCGGCTTCTGCCTGCCGACCTGCCCGACCTACGTCACGAGCGGGGAGGAGCCGCACTCGCCGCGCGGCCGCATCTTCCTGATGAAGGACGTGCTCGAGGGCAGCCTCCCGCTCGAGGACGCGCTGGCGCCGATCGACAGCTGCCTCGGCTGCCAGGCGTGCGTCACGGCCTGCCCCTCGGGCGTCGAGTACGGCGACCTCATCACGGCCTACCGCGCCCACGCGGAGGAGCGGCGCCGCCGGCCTCCCGCCGAGCGCGCCAGGCGCGCGCTGATCGCGCGGACGCTGCCCTACCCGCGCCGCTTCCGCGCCGCCGCCCGGCTCGCCCGCCTGGCGCCGAAGGTGGGACCGCTGCGGCCGATGCTCGACCTGCTCCCGGACGCGCTGCCGAAGGCGCGGCCGCTGCCGGAGCTGTACGAGGCGGAGGGCGAGCGCCGCGCCCGCGTCGCCCTGCTCGCCGGCTGCGCCCAGCAGGTGCTCGACCCCGGCATCGGCTGGGCGACGCTGCGCGTGCTCGCCCGCAACGGGGTCGAGACGGTGGTCCCGCGCGCCCAGGGCTGCTGCGGCTCGCTCGCCCTGCACGCGGGCGACGCGGCGCGGGCGGCGAAGCTCGCGCGGCGCAACCTCGGCGCGTTCCCCGGCGACGTCGACGCCGTGGTCGTCAACGCGGCCGGCTGTGGCTCGGGGATGCGCGACTACGGCCTGCTGTTCGCCGGCGAGCCCGAGGAGGAGCGCGCCCGCGCGCTCGCGGACCGGGTCGTCGACGTGAGCGCCTTCCTCGACGAGCTCGGCCTCGTCACGCCGCCCGCCGCCGAGCCGCTGCGCGTCGCCTACCACGACGCGTGCCACCTCGCCCACGCCCAGGGCGTGCGCGAGGCCCCGCAGCGGCTCCTGCGCGCCGCCGGCCACGAGGTCGTCGTGCCGGCCGAGTGGGAGCTGTGCTGCGGCTCGGCCGGGACCTACAACGTCGAGCAGCCGGAGCGCGCGGCCGAGCTCGGCCGCCGCAAGGCGGAGAACCTGCGCGCCACCGGCGCGGACGTGGTGGCGGCCGGGAACATCGGCTGCCTCACGCAGATCCGGCAGCACCTCGAGCTGCCGGTGCGGCATACGGTCCAGATTCTGGACGGGGGGCTTGACGAGCGGTGAGGGCTTTGCCAGCATGTTCGTTGGGTGGAAGAACTATTCCGCATCGCGGAAGAGGGGGAGAGAGGCAGATGTCTTCGACGTCGAAGTGGTGCGTGGCGGTCCTCGCCGCGCTCGTCGGCTGGGCGCTCGCGGCGGGAGCGGCCTACGCACAGGCGCCGACGGTCATCGATGCCGTCGACACGCCGGCGACCGTCTGGCAGCCCGACGCCGCCACCGTGCCGACCGGCACGACCGTGCGCTGGGAGTTCGACCAGGCCACGTCGCAGCACACGCTCACCTCCACCAGCTCGAACTGGAGCATCGACGAGACCCGTAACCCGGGCGGCGCCGCGATCGAGCGGACCTTCGACACCCCCGGCACCTACACGTTCAACTGCAAGCTCCACGGCGCGATGACGGGCACGGTCACCGTCACCGACGAGGCACGCTTCAGCGTGCTCGTCTTCTCCCGCACGACGGGCTTCCGCCACCAGGACGCGATCGACGCCGGCAAGCTCGCGCTCCCGCAGATGGGCGAGGCCGGCGACTACGACGTCGAGCTCAGCGAGGACGCCACGAAGTTCACCGACGCCGGGCTGCGCGAGTACGACGTCGTCGTCTTCCTCAACACCGACGGCGAGGGCATCCTCAGCCCCGCCCAGCGCACCGCCTTCGAGCGCTGGACCCAGCGCGGCGGCGGCATCGTGAGCATCCACGCCGACGCCAACGCCGACCGCAACTGGGCCTGGAAGGGCGACATGATGGGCGGCGCGTGGTTCCTCAACCACCCGGACGGCGCGGCGCAGTTCCAGAACGCGACGGTCAACCGGGTCGACGACGCCCACCCCTCCACGGTCGACGTCCCGGAGAACTGGGTGCGCGAGGACGAGTGGTACAACTTCACCGCCGAGCCCCAGAACGTGCACGTCCTGCTGAAGCTGGACGAGAGCACGTACGACGAGCAGGACGGGTCGGCCGCCGCCGACGACCATCCGATCGCGTGGTGCTCGAACTACGACGGCGGACGCCACTTCTACACGGCGCTCGGCCACAAGGGCGCGTACTGGTCCGAGCCCGACTACCTCGACCACATCCGCGGCGCCATCGAGTGGGCGGCGGGCGAGGCGCCCGGCGAGTGCGGCCCGCAGCGCGAGGGCCTGCCGACCGACGCGTCGTTCGACAAGGTCACGCTCGACGACACGACCGAGAACCCGATGGAGATCGCCGTCGACGAGGACGGCAACGTCTACTACGTCGAGCTCGCCGGAAAGGTCAAGCACTACAACCGCAGCAACGGCGCGATCCGCACCGTGGCCACCATCCCCGTGCACCGCGGCAACGAGAACGGCCTGCTCGGCATCACGCTCGACCCCGGCTTCGAGACCAACCGCTGGCTGTACCTCTTCTACAGCGCGCCGACGCCGGAGGAGCAGCACGTCTCGCGCTTCACCGTGGCGCCCGACGGCACGCTGGACATGAGCTCGGAGAAGATCCTGCTGCGGATCCCGCACCAGCGGGTCATCTGCTGCCACTCGTCCGGCTCGCTGACCTTCGGCCCCGGCGGCCACCTCTTCATCTCGACCGGCGACGACTCGCAGCACGCCGAGTCGCAGGGCTACAACCCGATCGACGACCGCCTGGCCAACGAGCCGGGCACCAACCCGGACGCCGACCACGCGCGTGACGCTCGGCGCTCGTCGGGCAACACCAACGACCTGCGCGGCAAGATCCTGCGGATCACGCCGCAGGACGACGGCACCTACACGATCCCGCCCGGCAACCTGTTCGGCCTCGCCGGCAAGTACCCCGGCGTGGAGGGCCAGACGAAGCCCGAGATCTACACGATGGGCCACCGCAACCCGTTCCGGATCTCCGTCGACCAGGACACCGGCTGGCTCTACAACGGCGAGGTCGGTCCCGACGCGAGCAACGAGAACGCGAACCGCGGCCCGCGCGGCTACGACGAGATCAACCAGATCCGCGAAGCGGGCAACATGGGCTGGCCGTACTGCATCGCCGACAACAAGGCGTACTCGAACTGGGACTTCGCGACGCAGACGCAGAGCGGCTTCTTCGACTGCGACGGCGGCGGCGGGGCCGACGAGGGCCCGCTGAACGACTCGGCCTGGAACACGGGCAAGGCGAACACGCCGCCGACCACCGGCGCGCTCCTGTGGTGGCCGTACCAGCCGCACGCGAACGCCCCGAACTACCCGTTCAACAACCCGCCCCTGCAGATCCCCGGCGGCCCGGGCCGCACGGCGATCGCGGGCCCGACCTACCACTTCGACCCCGGGAACCCGAGCGACTCGAAGCTCCCCGCGTGGTTCGACAAGAAGGTGTTCTTCGCCGACTGGTCGCGCGACTGGATCGCCACGCTCGAGCTCGACCAGGACGGCAAGGCCAAGACGATCACGGAGTTCATGCCGAACGCCGACTTCCGGCACCCGCAGGACATCGAGATGGGCGCCGACGGCTCGCTCTACGTGCTCGAGTGGGGCCGCGACTTCAACTACGCCGGCTCCGGCATCAACCCGGACTCCGGCCTCTACCGGATCGACTACGCCAAGGGCACGCGCACGCCGGTGGCCAGGGCTTCGGCCGACAAGGACTCCGGCCCGGCGCCGCTGACCGTCAACTTCTCGAGCGAGGGCTCCGAGGACGCGGACGGCGACGACCTGACCTTCTCGTGGGACTTCGGCGACGGCCAGACCTCGACCGAGGCCGACCCGACGCACACGTTCACCGCGGCCGGCACGTACACGGTGCGCCTGACCGCCACCGACTCGACCGGCAAGTCCGGAACGTCGAGCGTGGTCATCACCGCCGGCAACACGCGCCCGACCGTCGAGCTGACCGTGCCCGTGCAGGGCGGCATCTTCGACTGGGGCGACGAGATCCCGTACACGATCACCGTCACCGATCCCGAGGACGGCACGATCGACTGCAACCGGGTCACCCTGAACCCCGGCGTCTTCCATGACGAGGGCGGCAACGCCCACGTGCACCCGGGCGTCAGCCAGACCGGCTGCTCGGGCACGATCACCGCGCCGGCCGACTCGGGCCACGAGAAGAGCGCCAACATCGCGCTCGTCCTGGTGGCCAACTACACGGACAACGGCGGGGCGGCGGGCTCCGGGCCGCTCGAGGGCGCCTCCACCCGGCGGCTCACGCCGAAGCAGATCCAGGCCGAGCACTACACCGACCACATCGGCACCCAGTCGAACACCGTGGCCAACGCGGAGGGCGGCCGCACCGTCGGCTACGCCGACACCGGCGAGTACATCTACTTCGAGCCGGTGTCCCTGAAGGGCATCGACGAGCTGACGATCCGCTACGCGGCGGGCTTCGACGGCGGCATCCTCGACGTCCGGATGGGCGCGCCGGACGCGCCGGTCATCGGCACGGCGACGCTGCCGACGACGGCGAGCTGGACGGACTTCCAGAACGTCACGATCCCGCTCGACGGCGACGACAGCAGCGGACGGCTGTACTTCACCTTCCGCGGCCGGCCGGGGATGAACCCGAACGACCTGTTCGACCTCGACGAGTTCACGTTCGGCGGGAGCGGGGTGGCGTCGAACTCGACGCCGTCCGCCTCGGCGACCGCGGACAAGGTCGCGGGCCCGGCACCGCTGGCCGTGAGCTTCACGGGCACCGGCGCCGACGCGGACGGCGACCCGCTCACGTACGCGTGGGACTTCACGTCCGACGGCACGGTCGACGCGACCACCGCGAACGCGAGCCACACGTACGCGACGGCCGGCCAGTACACGGCGACGTTCACCGTCAGCGACGGCGAGCGCTCGCGCAGCGTCGAGGTCGACGTCGAGGCGTACCCGCCGCTGGCGTCGTGCCCCGGCAACGACGAGTTCGACGGGACGTCGCTCGACGCGTCGCGCTGGAGCGTCGTGCGCCGCGCAGACCAGTTCCTGTCCGTCGAGAACGGGACGCTGAACATCAACGCCCAGCCCGGCGAGGACATCCACGGCGGGGCGACCGGGCTGCGCAACATCGTGCTGCAGAGCCTCCCGGCCTCCGGCCCGTGGACGGCCACCGCGCGCCTGACGTGGAACCCGACGGTCAACTACCAGAACGCCGGCCTCCTGATCTACGTGGACGACGCGAACTGGATCAAGACCGGCATGGTGTGGAACGGCAGCCGCCAGTTCGAGGCGTTCAAGGAGCTCAACAACACCGCGTCCGGCCTCGGCTCGGGTGCGGCCGGCGCCGGGTTCCCCAGCACGTTCTACGTGCGCTACGTCTACGACGGCACGACCGTGCAGGCACAGCGCTCGCCCGACGGCCAGACCTGGACGAACACGGGCAACGCCACGGACCTGAGCGGTCTCAACAACCCGAAGATCGGCATGTACGCCACGGCGTCGACCGCCGCGGGAACGCAGGCCGCGACTGCGCAATTCGACTACTTCACCCTCGATGCGCCGCAGTCGCCGAGCGACGAGTTCGACGGCACCTCGCTGAACAACTGCCGCTGGAGCCAGACGGTCCGGCACGAGCCAGGCGGCTACACCGTGGGCGACGGCAAGCTCACGCTGCCGGCGGCGCACGGCGACTTCTTCGCCGCCGCGCCGAACAACAACCCGAACATCCTCCTGCAGCCGGCGCCCGCCGGGCCCTGGACGATGACCACCCGCGTGACGTTCGACCCGGACGAGAACTTCGAGCAGGCGGGCCTGCTGGTGTACGGCGACGACGCCAACTACGTCAAGGCGGACTACGTCTACGCCAACGGGCGCGGCCTCGAGTTCCTGCGCGAGGCGAACGACGTCGCGGCCGGCTTCGGCGGCTTCGTGGGCATCTCGACGAAGCCGACGACGGTCGACATGCGGATCACGTCCGACGGGACGACGCTGCGGGCGTACTACCGGTTCGACGGCGAGCCATGGACGCCATACGGCGAGCCGGCCCTGCTCGCGAGCGTGCCGAATCCGAGGGTCGGCGTCTACGCCAACGACAGCAACGCCACGGTCACGTCGCGCGACGACGCGGTGTTCGAGTACTTCCGCATCACCGCGGGGCTGCCGGACACGACCGCGCCGACGACGACGCACACGCTGGCGCCGCCGGCTCCGGCGAGCGGGTGGCACACGGGCGACGTGACGCTCACGCTCGCCACCGAGGCGGGGGCGACCACGCAGTACAAGCTCGGCGCCGGCGCGTACCAGGCCTACTCCGGCCCGGTGACGCTGAGCGACGAGGGCACCACCACGGTGACCTATCGCTCGACCGACGCCGACGGCAACGTCGAGGCCGACAAGACGGTCACGGTCAAGATCGACAAGACCGCGCCGACCTCGACGGCCGATCCGAGCGGCGGCACCTTCACGGGGCCGACGCCGGTGACGCTGGCCGGCAACGACGCGGGCTCGGGCGTGGACAAGCTCGAGTACCGGCTCGACGGCGGCGACTGGACCGCGTACAGCGCTCCGGTGACGATCTCGGGCAACGGGCCGCACACGCTCGAGCACCGCGCCACCGACGTGGCCGGGAACGTGGGCGCCGTCGGCTCGGGCACCTACACGATCCAGGGCGGCGGCCAGCCCGGCGCCCCGACGGTCCAGGCGTTCGCGGACCCGACCTCCGGGCCGGCGCCGCTGAAGGTCCGCTTCTCGGCCACCGGGCTCGATCCCGACGGCGGCGCGCTGCGCTACCGCTGGACGCTGGGCGACGGCGACGTGCTCGGTCCCGAGTTCGAGTGGACCTTCACGACGCCGGGCGACTACACCGCGACGGTGACGGCGACCGACGACGAGGGCATGACCGCCACCGACGAGGTCACGGTGCACGTCGGCGAGGCGGGCGGCGGCAACGCGGCGCCGACCGTGACGGCCTCGGTCGACAAGCCGTCCGGTCCCGCGCCGCACGCCGTGCAGTTCTCGGCGACGGGCAGCGACGACGGCCCGGCCGGCGACCTCGTGTACTCGTGGGACTTCGGCGACGGGCCTGGCGGCTCGCTCGAGGAGGACCCGGGGCACACGTACCTGACCAAGGGCACGTACACCGCGACGGTGACGGTGACCGACGCGGGCGGCAAGACCGGCACGGCGACGGTGCAGGTGACCGTCACCGACCCGCCCGGCAACCGCGCGCCGTCGGTGCAGGCGGGCGCCGCGCCGCGCTCGGGCAACGCGCCGCTGAGCGTGCTGTTCACCGCGGACGGGTCCGATCCGGACGGCGACGACCTCACGTACGCGTGGGACTTCGGCGACGGGGGCTCGGCGCCGGGCTGGCGGGCGTCGCACACCTACACGGCGGGCGGCACGTACACCGCCAAGGTCACGGTGACCGACGAGGGCGGCCTGACGGCGACGGCGACGGTGCCGGTCACGGTCGGCAACCCGCCCGGCAACCAGGCCCCGACGGTGCAGGCGGCGGCCGACCCGGTCAGCGGCACGGCGCCGCTGACGGTCCGGTTCTCGTCTGCCGGCCGCGATCCGGAGGGCCAGGGCCTGATGTACGTGTGGGAGTTCGGTGACGGCGGCCAGGCGGGCGGCCGGACCGCGACCCACACCTACACGGCGCCCGGCACCTACGACGCCAAGGTGACGGTCACCGACCCGCAGGGGGCCACGGGCACGGCGACGGTCCGCGTGACCGTCGCCGGGCCGACGCTCGGGGCGGGCGGCGTGCGCGGCGAGCAGACGTCGCTCACGCTGCCGAGGTCGGTGAAGGCGTTCGGGGCGCGCGGCCTCAAGGTGCAGGTGTCGTGCGCCCGGAGCGGCAGCGCCAAGGCGACCCTGAAGGTCACCGGGGCGGCGGCCAAGCGGCTCTCGCTCGCGCGGCGCACTGTCGCCTCGCGGTCGCTGCGCTGCACGGCCGGCAGGCAGGTGACGCTGCGGCTGAAGCCGAAGCGCGCGGTCGCGAAGCGGCTGGCGCGGACGCGGACGCTCAAGCTCACGCTGCGGGTGTCGGCGCCAGGGGCGAAGGCGCTCGAGCGCCGGGTGACGATCCGCTAGCCGTGGACACGATCGTCGCTCTCCGCGGCGCCGTGCCGGCGCTGGGCGAGACGGGACTGGAGCGGTTCCGTCTCGCCCACCGGGCACTGCCCGGCCTCGACCTGACCGAGGTCTCCCTGCGCACGCTCCTGCTCGGCGCCGAGCTGGCGGCGCCCGTGCTGCTCGCCGGCGACGACCGGGAGCTGGCGCGCACGGCGACCGAGCTGCGGCTCGGGCTGATCGCCAACGAGCTGGCGCCGGACCGCCCGCCGCTCTGGCTCGCGCGCTTCCCCGTCTCCGATCTGCGCGGCGACGGGGTCGAGCGGGCCGAGCGGCTGGTCGCGTCGCTGGAGTCGGACGGGCTGGTGCTCGACCTCGACGGCATGGCCGATCCGCGGATGCGGGGCGCCGGGGAGGCGATGGCCGAGGTGGTCGAGCGGGTGTCGCCGCTGCCCGTCGTGGCGCGCGGCGGCGGCTACGGGATCGATGCGGCGGACGTCCGCGAGCTCCGTGCGGTGGGGGTGGCGGCGGTCGACGTCGGCGGTGCGGCGGTCCCCGGCTGGGGCGTGCCCACCGCCGACGCGGTCGCCGAGGCCGTCCTCGCCGCCGCCGGCCTGCCGGTGCTGGCCGAGGCGCGCGACGCCCTCGACGCCGCCAAGTGCCTGGCCCTCGGCGCGACCGCGGTCACGCTGACCGCCGACGACGCCGAGGCCGCGCTGGCGGAGCTCCGGCTCGCCGTCTGGGCCGCGGGCGAGCGCTCGCCCGCGCACCTCACCCCGGGCCACCTGCGAGAGCGACCGCCAGGCGCGTGACGAGCTCGGCCGGCGGCGTGATCCGCGGGTCGCTCACGTAGGTCTCGGCGATCGGCGCGCGCGGCTCGTGGCCGCGCTCGCGCACGTGCTCGAGCAGCGCCGCGTACGCGAGCGGCAGCTCCTCGTAGTGGCCGACGTGCACCGTCGACGCCCAGTCGCCGCCGGGCAGCTCGTGCGTCTCGGCGCCGCGGCCGCCGATCGCGCCGACCGTCATGGCGAACGTGTCGTCGAGATCGAGCGGGTAGAGCGCGGTGAGCTCGGTCTCGCCCAGCACCTCGAGCACGCGCCCGCACAGCGCGGCCGTGTCCGGGCCGAGGTTGTCCGCGGACGCCGGCGCGGTGATCCCGGCCAGCGTGCGGGTGGGCTCCGTCGCGATCCGCACGTCGTAGCGCAGGGCGGCGGGCGAGCGGGCGAGGCGCTCGATGCTGCGGAGCGCCTGCTCGCGCGCCTCGAGCTCCTGCGCCGCCCGCTTGCGCTCGGCCTCCAGGACCGCGGTCAGCGTGGTGTCGTCGGGCGCCTCGAGCACCTCGCGGATCGTGCTGAGCGGCACGTCGAGCGAGCGCAGGAGCGCGATCGTCGTCGCCGTGCGGACCTGCTCGGCGGCGTAGTAGCGGTACCCGGAGTCCGGGTCCACCCACGCCGGCACGAGCAGGCCCTCGGCGTCGTAGAGCCGCAGCGCCTTCAGCGACAGGCGGCTGAGCCGGGCGAGGCCGCCGATCGGCATGAGGCCGCTGCGCTCGCTCACTTGACGGGCACGCGCAGCTCGGTGCGCAGGTCCGCCGGCGGGGTCGTCGCCGGGTCGTTGAAGTACGTCTCCGTGTGCGGCCCGGCGGGCTCCAGGCCCTGCTCGGCGACGAACGCGTAGAGCGCGGCGAGCGACGGACCCTCCTCGTCGTACGGGCCGTGATGGAGGAGCTTGGCGACGCGCTGCGCCGGCCGCTGCTCGACGCGGACGCCGGCCGCGACCGGCACGGCCACCGTCCAGCTCCATCCGTCGGGGTTCTCGAGGTCGAAGCGCGTGCGGTCGTCGCCGGTCCACCAGGTGCCCTGGATCGTGCGCTCGGAGAGCAGCGTCCCGACCGCGGCCTCGAAGGCGGGGCCCTCGGCCGAGCCGCTGCCGTCGACGGCGAGGACGGCGTGGGCGGGGACGTCGTGGAGCTCGGGGGTGGTGTGATTGGTCATGTGGAGGAGCTTGCGGCCTCCCCTTGGGGGAGAGTCAAGGACGAACTTCAAACTGCGCTGGGTCGGGAGGCTGGGGGTGCTTTTCTGCAGCATCCGGGACGATCGCCCGGCGATGCTGCAGTTGCGCACCGTATAGGTGCTCAACTGCAGCCGTGAGCTCGATCGGCGGGCGATGTTGCAGAAATGCACCCCCTCCGACCCTCCCTCGATGCGCAGTTCGCAGTTGCGAGCCACCACACCGCACAGGGATCATCGATTATCTATGATCGCCTCCGGAACCGAGGTGAGGAGGAGAGCATGGCCGTGGCCGAGGAGGTCCTGGGGACGTTCCATGGGTCCGACGAGTTCCCGATCGCGTGGCAGGAGGGCGAGAAGGAGCTCTTCTGGATCTACGACGACCTCCACATCCCGAACCCGGTGTCGCCGATGTTCTTCGACATCGGCGGGTGGTGGCTCACGTGCGACCACATGTTCCGGCGTTTCGGCACGCCCTTCGCGTGCGACTGGATCGCCAAGGAGATCAACGGCTACGTGTACACGGCGGCCGTGCCGGCGGACTCGGAGATCCGCTCGGAGGCGACCGAGTATCAGGGCCGTTACGTGCCGCGCGTGCCTCGCGACCCGGAGCACGCGAGCACGATCGGCGCGTACCTGGGCTGGGTGCTGCCCGAGTACGCCGGCAACTTCCTCGACTGGTGGCGCGACCGCCTGCGCCCCGAGATCGAGCGCAACTTCGAGTACCTGGACGGCATCGACTACGACGCCGCGACCATGCGCCAGATGGCCGTCCACCTGGAGGACGCGATCGACATCCACGATCGCAACTGGAAGATCCACTGGATGCTGAACTTCGCCCAGTTCGCGTCGACGACGAACCTCAACGCGGTGATCGGCGAGGTGCGCGGCGGCGAGGACCCGGGGCTGATGGGGCGCCTGCAGTCGAGCCTCGAGGACCGCAACTGGGACTCGATCGAGGACCTCTGGCGGATCAAGGAGGACATCAAGGGCGACCCGGAGCTGTCCGCGGCGTTCGAGGGCGAGACGGCGGCCGACGTGCTGCGCGCGCTCGAGGGCTCGGAGGCCGGCCGCGCGCTGATCGCCGAGCGGATCGAGGGCCACCAGAAGACGTTCGGCTACAAGTCGATCTGGTCGCACGAGTTCGCGTTCCGCACCTGGCGCGAGGACCCGGCGCCGATCGTCGAGGCGATCCGCGGCTACCTCGCGACCGACTACGACTACCCGTCCAACATCGCCTCCGTCCGCGACGACCTGGAGGCGGCCAAGCGCGAGGTCATGGACGGCGTCGAGGGCGAGGATCGCGAGCGGCTGCAGGAGGCGCTCGACCTCTCGCTCGGCATGAACCCGCTCACCCCCGACCACCACTTCTACGTCGACCAGGGGACCAACGCGCGGCTGCGGATCGTGCTCATCGGCATCGGCCGCAAGCTGGCGGACGCCGGGGTGCTCGACGACGCGGAGGACGTGATGTACCTCCGCTACAACGAGCTGCGCCTGCTGATGGCCGACCAGGGCGCGTTCGACGCGCACGAGATCGTCTCCGACCGCCGCGACTTCCGCGAGGAGGCGGCCGAGAAGCGCCCGCCCTCGTGGGTCGGGACCGCGACGCAGACGGCGCTCGACTTCCCCTACAACGCCCTCTGGGGCTTCCCGGACAAGTTCTACGCCGGCGAGCCGTCCACCACCGGCGAGGTCAAGGGCCTGGCCGCGTCGCCCGGCGTGGTCGAGGGGCCGGCGCGCTTCGTGGCCTCGCTCGACGAGTTCGACCAGGTCAAGAGCGGCGAGATCCTCGTGTGCCGGATGACCAACCCCGCGTGGGTGGTGCTGTTCACGAAGATCGTCGGGCTGGTCACCGAGGCCGGCGGCGCCGTGTCGCACCCGGCGGTCGTGGCGCGCGAGTTCGGGATCCCGGCGGTGGTCGGCACCACGAATGCGGGCGAGCGGATCAAGACCGGCGACCGGATCCGCGTGAACGGCACGACCGGAGTGGTCGAGATCCTCGGGTGAGGGAGCCGGAGTGGATGCAGCCGGCCTCGCTCGACGAGGCGCTGGAGCTGCGCGCGCAGCGCGGCGACGAGGCGACCGTGCTCGCCGGCGGGACGTTCCTGGGGATCCTCATGAACCAGGGGTTCCTGGCGCCCGCCGCGCTGCTCTCGCTCGGGCGCGTCGAGGAGCTGCGTGAGACGCGCGTGGAGGACGGGGAGCTGCGGCTGGGCGCGATGGTCACGCACCGGCGGGTCGAGCGGGAGGCGACCGGCTGGCCCGTGCTCGCGCGGGCGTTCGGCCTGGTCGCGAGCCCGCGGGTGCGCAACGTGGCGACCGTCGGGGGCGTGCTGGCGGACGCCGACTACGCGTCCGATCCGCCGGCGATGCTGGCCGCGCTCGACGCTCGCGCGGTGCTGCGGTCGCCGCGCGGCGACCGATCCGTGAGCGTCGGCGAGCTGATCCTCGGCTACTACGACACCTGCATCGAGCCGGACGAGCTGCTCGTCGAGGTTCGCGTGCCGCCCCAGCCCGAACGGGCGACGTACCGCAAGTTCCGCTCGCGCTCGAGCGAGGACCGGCCGTGCGTGGCCGTCGCGGCGGCGCGCGGCGAGCGCCTGCGCGTGGTGGTCGGCGCCGTGGCCGAGACACCGCAGGAGTTCCCCGACCTGTGCGAGGGCGAGCCCGCGGAGATCGGCGCGCGGTACGCGGAGCGGATCCAGCCGCTGAGCGACTCGCGCGGCTCGGCCGCCTACCGGCGCCGCGTGATCGCCGCCGAGGTGCGCCGCGCGGTGGAGGAGGTGTCCTAGCGTGGACCCGCGGGTGACCGGCGCGCAGCGCTACTCGGTCGAGGTCGAGCGGCCCGGCATGCTGCACGCCGCCTTCGTGCGCTCGCCGCACCCGCACGCGCGGATCCTCTCGATCGACGCGTCGGCGGCGCCCGAGGACGTGGTCGTCCTGCTGCCGGAGGACGTGGCCGACACGGCCCGCTACGGCTGCCAGGTCCGCGACCAGCACGTGCTCGCCGACGTGGCGCGCTTCGCCGGCGACGTCGTGGCCGCGGTGGCCGCGCCCACGCGGGCCGCGGCGCGCGCTGCCGCGCGGGCGGTGGAGGTCTCCTACGAGGAGCTGCCGGCGGTCTTCGACGCGCTCGACGCCGTGGCGCCCGGCGCGCCGCAGCTGCACACGACGCAGGCGGCGAGCGCGGCAGGACGCGGTGTCGATCGACGTCCGCCCGATCGCCGGCACCAACGTCTGCCACCGCTTCCGCATCCGCCACGGCGACACCGACGACGGGGTTCGCCGACGCCGACGTGGTCGTCGAGGAGGTCTTCCGCACGGCCGGCGCCGCCCACGCGCCGATGGAGCCGCACGCCGCGCTCGCCGAGTGGGAGGACGGGCGGCTCACGCTGTGGAGCGGGACGCAGACCCCGTTCAACACGCGCGCCGACCTCGCGGGGGTGTTCGGCGTCGAGCCGGAGCGCGTCCGCGTGATCGCCCCGCCGATGGGCGGCTCGTTCGGGGCCAAGACGTTCGTGCGCCTCGAGGCGCTGGTCGCCGCGCTCGCCCGCAAGGCGCAGCGACCGGTGAAGGCCGTGCTCGACCGCGCCGAGGAGTTCGTCACGCTCAACCGCCACCCGGCCGTCGTGCGCGTGAGGATCGGCGCGAAGCGCGACGGCACGCTGGTGGCCAAGGAGGTCGACTGCTGGGCCGACACCGGCGCGTACGCCGACTGCGGCCCGGGCGTGGCGACCAAGATGGGCTACGCGGGCGTCGGCCCGTACCGGATCCCGCACGTGCGCGTGGACTCGCTGGCCGTCTACACGAACCTCCCGCCCAACGGCGCCTACCGCGGCTACGGGGCGATGCAGTCGGTGTGGGCGTCCGAGCGCACGATGGACCTGCTCGCCGGCGAGCTGGGCATGAGCCCGCTCGAGCTGCGCCGCATGAACCTGCTGCGGGACGGCGACGCGTTCGCCACCGGCGAGGTCATGCACGACGTGCACTTCGAGGACTGCCTGCAGGCCGCGGCCGACGCCGTCGGCTACGAGGCCGACCCGCGCGGCAAGGGCCTGTGCGTGCTGCTCAAGGGGATGCAGACGCCGAGCCGCGCCGAGATCGCCGTCGAGCGGACGCCGGTCGGCTACGTGGTGCGCAGCGCGTCGTGCGAGATGGGCCAGGACGTCCGCCAGTCGATCCGCCTGATGGCCGCGCGGCTGCTGGAGTGCGAGCCGGGCCAGGTCGAGGTCCCCGACCCGGACACCGACACCTCGCCGTTCGACACGCGCACGACGTCGAGCCGCTCGACGTACATGATGGGCCGGGCGCTGGCCGAGGCCGTCTCGCGAGATGGGCGACGGCGACCGCGGCTTCGGCGAGGTGCGCAACGAGGGCGGGCTCGATCCCGACACCGGGCAGGGCGTCGCGTCCACGCACTGGCACCAGGGCGCCGCCGCCGCGCACGTGACCGTCGACGAGGAGACCGGCCGGCTGACCGTCGAGCACCTGCACGCCGCGGTCTACGCGGGCCGCGTGGTCAACCGCGCGGGCGCCGAGCTGCAGAACGAGGGCTCGATGCTCATGGGCCTCGGCACGGCGCTGTTCGAGGCCGTCGAGTTCGCCGACGGCCAGGTCGCCAACGCCAACTTCTCCGACTACAACGTGCCCGCGGCCGGGGACCTGCCGCGGCTCACGCACGACCTGATCGAGCGGGACGGCGCCGAGGTGCACGGGCTGGGCGAGACGGCGCTGCCGCCGGTGCCGCCGGCGATCGGCAACGCCCTGGCCTCGCTCGGCGCGCACGTGACCGAGCTGCCGATCACGCCCGAGCGCGTGCTGGAGGCCCTGTGAAGGTCGAGCTGATCCTCAACGGCCGGGCCGCGACGCTCGACGTGCGCAGCGACGAGATGCTGCTCGAGGCGCTGCGCGATCACGGCCTGCGCTCGGTGCGCGAGACCTGCGGCATCGGGGTCTGCGGCGCCTGCACGGTGCTGCTCGACGGCGAGCCGGTGTCGGGGTGCCTGACGCTCGTCGCCGCCGTCGCGGGCCGAGAGATCACCACGGTCGAGGGGCTCGACGAGGCCGACCCGGTGCTGCGGGCGTTCAACGACGCGCACGCGTTCCAGTGCGGCTGGTGCACGCCGGGCTTCGTCCTCACGGTCAAGGCGATGCGCCCCGGCGAGGACATCCGCGAGGCGCTGGGCGGCAACCTGTGCCGCTGCGGGTGCTACGTGAAGATCGAGGAGGCGGTGCGCGCGTGCGTCTCGTGACCTACGACGCCTCCGCCGGCCCGCGCGTCGGCGTGCTCGACGGCGACGCGGTGCGCGACGCCGGCTTCGACGGCGGCATGGTCGCGTTCATCGAGGCGGGCGCGCCCGCGCGGCCCGGCGAGCCGGTCGAGGGCGCGCGGCTGCTCGCGCCGCTCCGCCCGCGCTCGCTGCGCGACTTCCTCGCCTTCGAGGGCCACATGAAGAACGCGCTCTCGCGCCTCGGCCGCCCGATCCCCGACGAGTGGTACGAGGTCCCCGCCTACTACAAGGGCATGCCGGACACGGTGATCGGGCCTGACGCCGAGGTCCCATGGCCGAGCTTCACGGACAAGCTCGACCATGAGCTCGAGCTCGCCGCCGTCATCGGCCGCCGGGTCAAGGACGTCGCGCCCGAGGACGCCGCCGCCTGCATCTTCGGCTACACGATCTGGAACGACCTGTCGGCGCGCGATGTGCAGGCGCGCGAGCTGCCGGTCGGCATGGGGCCGGGCAAGGCGAAGGACTGGGACGGCTCGAACGTGCTCGGCCCGTGCATCGTCACCGCCGACGAGCTCGACGGCTCCGACCTCGCCATGCGCGTGCGCGTGAACGGCGAGCTGTGGGGCGAGGCCCGCTCGTCGAGCATGCACCACACCTTCGGCGACATGATCGCCTACGCGTCGCGCGACCAGACCCTCCATCCCGGCGAGGTGCTGGGGTCGGGCACGGCGCCCGGCGGCTCGGGCCTGGAGCTCGACCGCTGGCTCGCGCCCGGGGACGTCGTCGAGCTCGAGATCGAGGGCATCGGCGTGCTGCGCAACCGCATCGGACGAAAGGGAGGCACCTGAGATGGCCTATGTCGTGCTGGCCAAGTGGACGGCCAAGGAGGGACTGGAGGACCGGCTCACGGAGATCATCGAGGAGATGACCGAGCCGTCGCGCGCCGAGCCGGGCAACCGCTACTACCAGGCGCAGCGCTCGGTCGATGACCCGCGCGTCTTCCTCCTGTACGAGCAGTACGAGGACGAGGATGCGTACGAGGCGCACATGGCGACCGAGCACTTCACGCGACTCGTCAAGGACGAGGCGATCCCGGACGTCCTCGAGGCCCGCGAGCGAGAGTTCTACGAGACGCTATGAAGCTCGAGAACGAGTTCACGGTCCCGGCCCCGGTCGAGCAGGCGTGGGCGGTGCTGCTCGACGTCGAGCGCGTCGCGCCGTGCCTGCCCGGCGCCGCGATCGAGGGCGCCGAGGGGACGAGCACCAGGGCACGATGACGATCAAGATCGGCCCGATCACCGCGAAGTACAAGGGCACCGTCAAGATCGAGGAGGCCGACGAGGCGGGTCGCAGGGCGGTCATGCGGGCGCAGGCGCGCGACAGCCGCGGGCAGGGCAGCGCCGCCGCCACGATCACCTCCACGATGGAGGAGGTGGAGGGCGGCACGCGCGTGAAGGTGGAGACCGACATGCGCGTGACCGGACCGGCGGCGCAGTTCGGGCGCGGCGTGATGCAGGACGTGAGCGCGAAGCTCATGGGCCGCTTCGCCGACTGCCTGGCCGAGCAGATGTCCGGCGGGGCGGCGCCCGCTGCCGAGCCCACCGCCACGACGCCGCGCCGCCCGGCCGCTACCCCGCCGCCCGGGCCGGCCGGGGACTCGGCCGAAGCGGCGGCGAAGCCGCGGCCCACCGAGGACGTGCTCGACCTCGGCGAGGCGAGCCGCGAGGCGGTGGTCAAGCGGGTCGTGCCGGTGGCCGCCGGCCTGGCCGTGCTCCTCCTGCTGCTCTGGAGGCGGCGGCGATGAGCGACGAGCTCGCGCGCTTCCGGCTCGACGATCGCGTCGCCGTGGTCAGCGGCGGCTCCGGCGGCATCGGCTCGCGGCTGTGCGAGGCGCTCGCCGCGGTCGGCGCCCGCATCGTCGTCGTCGGGCGCGACGCCGACCGGGCCTCGGCGGCGCTCGACGCCGCCGGCGGGAACGGCCTCGCGATCGCCGCCGACGTCACGCGCAGGGACGAGGCGGACGCCGCCGTCGGTGCCGCCATGCAGGCGTTCGGCCGCGTCGACGTGATCGTCAACGCGGTCGGCGGCGGCGCGGGCGGCGCGCTGTACCCCGCCGAGTCCTATCCCGAGGGCGAGTGGGACCGCATGCTCGACCTCAACCTGCGCTCCGCCCTGCTGCCCACGCAGGCGGCGGTGCGGGCGATGATCGAGGGCGGCCGCGGCGGCCGCGTGCTGCACCTGTCCTCGGTCCGCGGCCAGCTCGGCATCGACAACGGGTTCTCGGCCTACGTGGCCGCCAAGGGCGCGCTCGACGCGCTCACCCGCCAGCAGGCGACCGAGTGGGCCAAGCACGGCATCACCGTCAACGCGCTCTCGCCGACGTTCGTCAAGACCCCGCAGGTCGAGAGCCTGCTGGCCGACGACGAGTTCCGCGAGGGCCTGTACAAGCGGATCCCGCTCGGGCGGATCGCCGAGGTCGACGACGTGGTCGGCGCCGTCCTGCTGCTCTGCAGCGACGCGTCGGCCTTCATCACCGGACAGGTGCTGACCCTCGACGGAGGCCTCACGGCGTGCCAGTGACCGAGGCGCCGATCATCCGCTCGAACCTCCGCGCGTCGATCAAGGACGTGATCCTGCAGCGGATCGTCTCGCACGAGTACCCGCCGGGAGCGCGGCTGGTGGAGACGCGGATCGCCCACGAGCTCGGCGTCTCGCAGGCGCCGGTGCGCGAGGCGCTGCGCGACCTCGAGCAGCTCGGCTGCGTGATCCACGAGCCGTTCCGCGGCTGCTCGGTGAAGGCCTTCAGCGCCGACGAGCTGCTGGAGGCGTTCCCCGTCCGCGCGGCGCTCGAGGCGCTCGCCGCCGGCTGGCCGCCGAGCGGATGACCGAGGACGACTCTCCGGAGGCCGGGCTGCTGGAGACGATGCGCGACGCCGCCCGGCGCGGCGACGCGCACGACCAGTCGCAGGCCAACGCGTCGTTCCACGCGACGATCGTGCGCGCCGCCCGCAACGCCACGCTGGAGCGCCAGTGGGCGTTCCTCGAGCCGTACTCGCGGACCTTCCTCACGGTCTCGCAGCCGGGCACCGACCTGCAGGCGCTCTCCGAGCGCCACGTCCCGATCCTCGACGCCCTGCGCGCCCGTGACGGCGACGCGGCCGCCGAGGCCATGCACCGCCACCTGATGGACGCCGCCGAACTGCTGAAGGAGCACGTGTGACACGCATCGTCGAACTCTCCATGCCCGTGCACAACGACATGGTCACGTTCCCGCGCGTGCCCCCGCCGGCCATGTGCGTGTACGAGAGCCACACCGAGTTCGCGGAGCGGATCGGGGCCGCCGCCTACGGCGTGGACTCGCTCACCGCGAGCTACCTGGTCGTGGTCATCGACCACGTCGGCACCCACCTCGACGCCCTCAAGCACATGTCCCGACCGCCGGCGGCCCGGACACGATCCCGCTCGAATACTGCATCTCCGACGGCGTCGTCCTCGACTTCACCGATCGCGCGCCCGGGGACATCATCAGCGCCTCTGACATCGAGGCCGCGCTGGCGAGGATCGACTACGCCGTCAAGGAGCGCGACATCGTGCTCATCCACACCGGCGCTGGCGCGTACAACACGGAGGAGCGCTACAGGACCGACCATCCCGGCATGAGCGCCGAGGCCACGCTGTGGCTGATCGAGCGCGGCGTGCGGCTGATGGGCTGCGACGCCATCACGTTCGACCCGCCGGTGTGGGCGATGTTCGAGAAGCAGAAGTTCTGGGAGGCCCACCGGGTGATGTGGGACAAGGAGTACTGGCGCCTGGAGAACCTGATGAACCTCGACCAGATCGGCCGCTCGCACGGCTTCAAGCTCATCGTCATGCCGGTCAAGTGGGTCGGCACGACCGCCGCGCCCGTGCGCGCCGTGGCGTCGTGGACGACTGATGCTGCCGTTCGACGACCCCGCCTGCAGGGAGGTGGCGCGCGCCGGCGGCAAGGGCGCCTCGCTCGCGCGAATGAGCGAGCTGGCCGCCCGTGCCGCCCGGGTTCGTCGTCCCCGCCGAGTGCCTGGTGGCGGCGCTCGGCGACGGCGGGGAGGCGCTGCGCGCGGCGCTGCCCGACGCGGCGCGCGCCCAGGAGATCGTCGCTGCCGTGGATGTCCGCAGGCCATCGCCGACGCGTACGCGGCGCTCGGCGAGGACCCTCCCGTGGCGGTCCGCTCGAGCGCGTGCGCGGAGGACTCGGAGACCGCCTCGTACGCCGGCCAGCAGGAGACGTACCTCCACGTCCGCGGCGCCGACGCGGTGTCGACCGCGTGCGCGATCGTTCCAGAAAGTCGAGCAGGTATCTGACGTTCGGGCAGCGCTCGTTGAAGTCGAGCGAGTAGACCCACTCGTGACGCCTCGTGCCGCTGCGTCTCCGGCAGCCACGCGGTCGACGCGGACGACGCGCCGACGTCCCAGTCGAGATCGCTGCCATTCAACTTGATCTTGATGTGGGTGAGGCCGTTGGCGCGAATCCACTCCGGCAGCGTCTCGGGCAAGCCCACGCCGATCCGGCGACGTGACGTCGCGCATCCTCGACGCGTCGACGCGCCGACGAGGTGGTAGAGCGGCATGCGCGGCCTTGGGCGTTCGCGTCGACGTACGCGGCAGCCATTCACCTTTGAACTCGGCGCCGAGGTAGTGGCCGAGGTCGTGGGTCATGAAATCGGGGCCGTAGGTGTGCGTAGCAGCTGCGCCGTGCAGCTTGCCGAACGCGTCGTGCAGCGCCGCGTCGAAGGGGCTGGCCGCGGTGATCGTGCACATCTTCGGAATCGGCTCGGCGAGCCGCGCGATTTCGGAGTCGTTCCCCGCGGCCTACGATACTGCGGCTCGAGCGCCCAGGCGAGATCGATCGGATGGCCGTAGTCGCGACTGGGCGGCGGTGAGATCGCGAATGCGGCCGGTGACGGCCTTCATCGCGTCGAGCGTCTGGTCGTAGCCGAGGACCTGCGACGGCCAGGACCAGACGTTGCCCATCGGCATCCAGCCGAAGCCGTGCGCGCTCTTCCCGGTCGCGACGAGACGACGCAGCGGACGTTGAGAATGGTGACGCGATCGGTGAGCGTGCCGCCGAACTTCAGCGGCGTGCGATAGCGATGCTCTCTCGTAGCCGAAGCGTGACCTCGTCGATCGAACGTCGGTCGGTTTGCCCGCTGCCAGCGCGCAGAATCGCCGGGGCGCCGATGATGGCGCCCGCCATCTGTGAGAGAAAGGTGCGACGTGTTGCTGCGATGATCGATCCAAAGGCGCGGTCGAGGTGTCCGCGATCCATGATGCCGAGATCGCGGATCTGCCGCGTCGAGTGGTACGCGCGTGCGTTCCTGCGGCGTGGCGCCGGGGATCGCGTATTCGAGGTGCAGCGAGATTGGGCCGGCGAACTGGGCGTCGCGCAGCGACTTTCCGACGAACGCCCAGTCGACCTGCCCTTCGCCGAGCGGACAGTTCTCGATTTCCCAGCCCTTCGCCGACTTCAGCCACCGGCAGTCTTTGACGGCCACCATCTTCAGCCGCGGCGCGACGAGGTGCGTGGCCGCCTTCCACGCTCCGCCACCGCCTTCAGCCACGGCGTGCCGCGGATCGAAGTAGTACCCGGCCCATCGGGCGTCGAGGCGATCGATGAACGGCGCGATGTCCCAGAGCGCGGCGCCGATGTAGGCCGCGTGATTGTGGAAGCCCATCTCGATGCCGCACTCGCGCGCGAGCGCGGCCAGCCCCTCCAAGGCCTTGCCCGCCTGCGGCGACCTGGGCGCGCACGTCGGTCGATGACGAGTAGCGCCAGTAGCCGGTCTTGAAGTACCGCACGCCGTTCTTGGCGGCTGCCTGCAGCAGCGCCCTCGCGACGGGCGCACCGGCCGAGGTCAGATCGGTCGTGATCATCGGAACCTTCACGCCCTGCGCGGTGAGGGCCTCGATGGCGCTCGGCAGATCGTCCGGCGCGCGCTCGGGCAGCACGTGTCCCCTCGGCGGACGGTCAGATCGAGCCGTCGAAGCCCGCTGCTCTTCACTCGCGTCCGAGATCGTCCCAGCCCAGATCGGGCAGAACGCTTCCGAGTAACAGACATGTACGTCCCGGCCAAAGCGCGTGGCGCGCGCGGCATACAAGCCACTCCCTCGTGCCGGCGTCGCCATTGCTCGGCCCACGGGCCACCGCGCGCGCCGACACCCCACCAACGCCCTCGCCATCCCTCACTCGACGAACGACGTGTTACGCATGTATTTCCTCGAACACGCGCCGTGCCATGCCGACCGCGCGGGGCGAGCCACATGCCCTCGAGCACCCACGGCTTCGGTCTTCGCTCAGCAGGCGATCGGCTTCCGGGTCGACCGACAACCTGTTCCTTCGTGCGTTATCCATTTCAGCGACCGCCCAGGCGCGTCGAGATGTTGCCAAGATGGCACATGACGGCCGATGCGATGACCCTCTTCGATGTCGGCGTTCGGCCGCCTGCGCGACTTCACGCAGTCGAGGAAGTTGCGCACGTGCTGATCGTCGAGGTCGCCGCCTTTGACCTCGCGGCGCTTCGACGCGGGGCGCGAACTTCTTGTCGGGTCGGCGGGATCGTCGCCGGTCCATGTCTCGGGGCGGATGCGGTAGCCGGAGCGCGCGAGGTCGAGCGTGCCTTGGTGCCGTAGAACGACCAGGCCCGCGCCGTCGCCCTGCGTTCATCTCGCGCGTGCTCCAGTGACGACGGCCGGTGGGGAAGTTGTAGAGCACCTGCTGACGTCGGGCGTCTCGCCGCCGTCCTTGATCGCGTAGCGGCCGCCGAAGCCGGCGACCGCGGTGGGCGCCGTCGCGCGCCGAGCGCCCAGCGCGCGATGTCGAGATGGTGCGCGCCCCAGTCGGTCATCTGGCCGCCGGAGTAGTCGAAGAACCAGCGGAAGTTGTAGGTGGAAGCGGGCGGGGTTGAAGGGGCGCCTTGGGGGCGGGGCCGAGCCAGCATGTCGTAGTCGACGCCGTCGGGCGGCGTCGGGCTGCATCGGCGGGCTTGCCGATCCCTGCGGGCGTCTCGTTGCTGAAGTTCCAGGTCCGGGTCATGCTGACGCGGCCGAGCTTCCCTTCCTGGACGAGCTTGACCGCCTCGCTGGAAGTGCTCGCCCGAGCGCTGCTGGGTGCCGACCTGGCTGACCCGGTCGTGCTGCGCGCGGCGTTGACCATGGCCCGGCCTTCGAGGATGTTGTGCGCGACCGGCTTCTCGACGTAGACGTCCTTGCCCGCCATGCAGGCGGCGATGAACGGCATGGCGTGCCAGTGGTCGGGCGTGCCGATATGACGGCGTCGACGTCCTTGCGGTCGAGCAGCTGCGGAAGTCCTTGAGCGACGGGCCGCGCCGCGCCATTCGTGCCGTCGCGGTCTCACGCGCCCGCGCGCGAAACGGACTCGTAGACGTCGCAGACCGCGACCGGATTGAGTCGGGCTGCGTGAGAAATGCGCGCGAAGACCTGACTGCCCCGCCCGCCGCAGCCGATCAGGCCAAGGTTCACCCGATCGTTCGCGCCGGACGCGCGTGCTGCCGAGCGCCGTGCCGACGCCGAGCGCAACGGTCGTCCGTCGCAAAGTCCCGTCTCGGATCGTGGCCATAGGACCCTCAGTGCTTTTCAGGTTCAAGTCGCCGGTGTTCTCGAGCCTTCGCCTGTTTCCCTAGAACGTCATGACGCCCGACGCCGAACTCCAGCACCCGTCCGGGCGCCGCGCTCGTGACCTGGCCGTAGCCGCCGGTGGGATTGCCGGCGGCGTCGAAGCGCACGGTGGTGTTGAGCCCGGTGAACGAGATCCATGTTGAGGAGGTTGAAGGCTTCGGCGCGAGACTGGAGTTTGATCCGGCTCCCGCACGGCGAAACCTTGGCGATGCCGAGATCGACGCGGCTGAAGCTCGGCCGATGAGGAGGTTGCGGCGCGCTGTCGCCGAACTGGCCTGGCGGTCATGAGCGCGGGGTCGAGGAAGGCGGCGGTGTTGAACCAGCGCAGCGGGGTGCGATCGTCGGACGGCAGGTCGGGATCGCCGATCAGCGACGCGCGCGAGGAGTTGACGCCGATGCGGCGCCGTGTCAACCGGCGCGGTCACGGTGAACGGCGCGCCGCTCTGGTAGACGGCGACGCCCGAGATATCCCAGCCGCCGAGCGCGCCGCGGACGCAGGCGTTGCGCGGCGTCGCGGAAGAAGGCACCTGCCAGATGAAATAGCTGTTGAAGTTGTGCGCGCGGTGCACCGTCGAGAGCCCGTAGTCGCGGGCGATGTTGTAGGAGTCCTCGGGCGTGCCGCTCGAGGTGTCGAGCGCCTTCGAGAAGGTGTAGTTCGCGCCGAACTCGAGCCCGCCTGCAGCCGGCGCGTCAGCGACGCTGCAGGCTGTGATAGTTCGACTCGTCGGCGTTCTCGGTGATCGTGATGGTGCCGTAGCCGAGATACGGCCGCAGCGCGTTGACATTCGTCGTGCTGGCCGGCGGCGTCGAGGCGCGTGCCGGCGCGCAGCTGATTGATGTTGACGGTGCGCGTCAGGTGATCGCCGAGCGTCCCGACGTAGTTGACGTGCAGGATCGTGCCCTTGAGCAGCTTCGTGCTGCACGCCGATGTTGAACGAGGTGATGCGCGGCGTCGGCATGCGATCGCGGATGCCGGCGATGTTCGGCGGGAAGGTCCGCGCGTCGCCGCCGGTGGGGTTGTCGATGTTGCCGTCGAAGACGGTCGCCGAGCGATCGAACGGCGGGTTGGCCGCCGTCGCGCTGAGGAAGTCGGTGCGGACGCGATCGTAGAAGATGCCGAATCCGCCGCGGATCGCCGTGCGGCCGTCTGCCGAACAAGTCGTAGGCGAAGCCGATGCGCGGGCCGAAGTTCGCCGTATCCGTCGGCACGCCGCCGCGCGGCAGGCCGACGAACAGCGCCTGCGCCGCCGGATCGTCCGCGGCCGGAATCAGGCCGTGCGCCGCCTCCGGGAAAGCCGTCGCCGAAGATGACGATGCCGTTGGTCGGGCTGCCGCGTGCCGGCGACGAGCGAGCCGTCGCTCGCGAGCACGCCCGGCGCGCGCGCCGGGTCGTAGCGCGACGGATCGAAGGTGGAGAAGTTGTTCAGCGCGCTGTAGAGCGGCGCGATGATGTTGTAGCGCACGCCGAGGTCGAGCGTCAGCTTCGGCGTCGACGCGCCAGTTGTCCTGCGCGTAGAACTCGTATTGCCAGAACCGCGCCTGCCACTCCTGATCCGCGCTCGCCTTCGGTGTAGTTCTGGAAGTTGCCGAGCAGCGCATCGGCGACGACGTTGCCGGTGGTGTTGCGCGCGCGACGGTCGCGAACGTACGACGCCGTTCTCGCGCGGCCGCGTGTTCTGATCCTTCTGGCTGTAGGTGGTCTGCGTCGCCGAACTTGAACGCGTGCGAGCCCGCCACCTTGGTCAGGTCGTCGCGGACCTGGATACGTCAGGTTGCGGTTCCTGATGTAGTCGCCGGCGTTGTAGGCGGTGAAGCCGGTCAGGGTGACGTCGGGGCCGGTGCCGAAGCGGTTGGAGCTGTAGATCTCCGGATAGGTCAGCCCGAGCGCGCTGCGCGCGAGTCCTTCGTTCAGCGGGCCCGCTGCGATCTGGTTCTTCGTCGCCGACACGCTCGACCGAGTTGAGCAGCGTGTTCGACAGCGTCTGCTGCATGCTCCCCACCGTCGTCCAGCCCGGACGCGGCCGGACGCCAGGGACGATGCCGGTGTTGCCGCCCTGGAACGGATTGAAGATCTGGACGTCGTTGTGCGAGTAGCGATAGCTGGCCTGCGTGCGCGAGCGAGATCACGTAGTCGATGCGCACGCACTTCTTCGCGGCTGTCGGTCACGTTCGTGCCGGTGACGAGTAGTTGCCGCCGGGGCCGGCGAAGTTCGGCTGCGGGATAGGCGCGCGAGCAGCGCGCGCCCGTTCGGCGAGAAGCGGCTGGACGGGCACCATGCGATCGGGAAACGGCTGTCCGGTCAGCGGATCGCGCGGCGCGGCGAGCGAGGAGGCGCGGAAGTCGCCGGGGCGCTCGGCCGCGTCGGCACGGTGCTGACGTTGCGTCGCGCCCTGATGGTTCTTCTTCCAGTCCTGGCCGAAGAAGAAGAAGAGCTTCGCGGTCGGCGTTGAACCGCCGAGCGCGATCGGCCCGCCAATGGTGTAGCCGACGTTGTTGAAGTCGAGCGGCGCCGGCTCGCCGCGGTCGAAGAACGATCGGGCGTCGAAGCGCTCGTTGCGGAAGAACTCGTAGCCGCTGCCGTGGAATTCACGCGTGCCGCCCTTGGTGACGACGTTGATCAGCGCGCCGGCGCGGCCGCCGAACTCGGCGCTGTAGCTCGGCGGTGAGCACTTTCACCTCCGAGATCGTGTCGAGGCTCGGGTGCGTGATGGCGGCGCCGTTGGCGCCGTTGTCCATGTTGTCGGCGCCGTCGACGATGAAGTAGGTCGACGGCGACCGCACGCCGTTGATCGCCTGCCCGGTGGTCGTCAGGCCGAGCGCGAAGGATCGGTCGACTGGATCACCGCGCCGGGCAGCAGCTGCAGGAGCTGCGCATAGTTGCGGCCGTTCAGCGCGATGTTGTTCACCTGCTCGCCGGTGATCACGCGGCTCACGTCGCCGGACTGCGTCTCCACCTGGCTGGTGACCGCCGTGACGGAGATCGTTTCCGTGACGTCGCCGACTTCGAGCTGGAAGTCCGCGGCGCGGCGCGACGCCGCATCGAGCACGACGTTGATCCGCTCGACCGGCTTGAAGCCCGCAAGCTCGACGCGAATCGTATAGGACGCCGGCGGGCAGGCTGGCGAACACGTAGCCGCCGTCGTGATCGTCGTCGCCGTCTGGGCGAGTCCGGTCTGTTCGCTGGTGGCCGTGACGCCGCTGCCGGGCAGCGCCGCGCCCGAGCCATCGGTGACGCGGCCCGAGATTTGGCCGACGTTGGTCTGGGCCAGCGCCGGCCCCGGTCCGACACAAGCCCGAGACAGAGCACGACCCGGCAGAAGGCCTGGCGGGATGTCATGATTCCCCTCCATTCGTGGCCGGACGCCGGCGAGTGCGGCGTCAACGGGACGAAAATGGTCCGACAAGTCAGCCTGGCGTCCATGGCCAGGTTAAACATGAATGTCGACGACCTTACCGCTCCTTGCGCGACGAGTCTTTGTCTGAAACGGCGGTAGGTTCGTCCAGAAGGGACGAGGCGATGGGGGTGAGGTCGTTGACGAAGCGCGGATTGACGCAGACGTCGCGGCGGATCCCGTCGGTGTAGATCTGCCGCCAGGCGCCGGGGGAGTGGCCGACCTGACGGGTGAAGGTGCGGGTGAAGTGGTGCACGCTCTTGAACCCGGTGCGCACCGCCACTTCCTTGAGCGCGAGCTCGCCACGGGCGATGAGATCGCAGGCGCGGTCGATGCGATAGCGGGCGAGGTAGCGCAGCGGCGACTGGCCGAGCGCCTGCTCGACGTGCGTCCGCAGGTGTCGCTCGCTGACCCCGACGATCCGCGACAGCCGCTGCAGCGTCAGCGGCCGTCCATAGTGCTCGTGGATGTACTGTACGGCGCGCAGCGCCACCGGATCGGCGAGCGCGCCCTCGGGCAGGTCCGACGGCTGCCGCGCGTCAAACAATACCAACCGAACCAGGTACGCCAGAGACATAACA
>CAVRFQ010000014.1:0-14014 GCA_963720415.1 uncultured Solirubrobacteraceae bacterium
CAACAGCGAGATCGGCTCGTTCGCGCTGAAGCGCTTGGAGAAGTCGTCGCGCTCCAGGATCTGCGCGACCGTGGGCACGCGCGCGAGGCGGAAGAGGTCCTCCGCGCGCATGTCGAGCCACTCGCTGTTGTGGCGCAGCTCGAGCCGCTCGTCGGTCCGCAGGACCTTCCCGGCCTGATCCACGTACGTGCGCGCGTGGGCGTCGATCTCCTCGCCCGAGAGCACCGGCCGGGTGATCGAGCGGCCGCTGGGGTCCCCGACGCGGGCCGTGTAGTCGCCCACGATGAGCACGACGGTGTGGCCCAGATCCTGGAACTCGCGCAGCTTCTGGAGCACCACGGTGTGGCCGAGATGGAGGTCGCTGGCGGTCGGATCCAGCCCGAGCTTGACCCGCAGCGGACGCCCCTCGCCGAGCCGCTTCTCGAGCGCGCCGGCAGGCAGCAGCTCGACCGCGTTGCGGCCGAGATTCGCCGCAATCGAGGCGGGATCCTCCATCCGGCCCAATGCTAGCCTCCTCGCGGGGCCGGTCACCCGTGTCGGAGCAAGGCGCGGCAGGCCTTTCGGGCGTGGAAGCTCGAGGCGGGTCCCCACCCACCGTATGAGCGATCGCGAACGCACAGCCGATCCGTCCGCCGGCGCGCCCAATGGCGGGGGCAATGGCGCGACCGTGGTCCCCCTGCGCCCGCACACGGGCCGCAAGTCGCGCAAGCCGAAGCCGCCGCGACGCCGCGTCCGCATCCGCAAGCTGCGCCTGATCGCCCTCATGCTCGGCCTCGGCATCCTGGCCGCCGTCTCGACCGTCTTCGGGATGATGATGGCCGTCGCCTCCGACCTCCCGCGGCTCGAGCGCCCGGCCACGCGCAACTCGGTCATCTACGACCGCCACGGCGACCGGATCGGCGTGCTCACGGGCAACGAGAAGCGCCTCTTCCTGCGCGAGGACGAGATCGCGCCGGTGATGAAGCACGCGATCATCGCCATCGAGGACCGGCGCTTCTACACCAACGACGGCGTCGACCTGCGCGGCATCGGCCGCGCCCTCTACCAGGACATCGTGCAGCAGCGGGTGGTGCAGGGCGGCTCGACGATCACGCAGCAGTTCGTGAAGAACGCGCTCGCCGCCCAGGACGAGCGGACGGTGTTCCAGAAGCTGCGCGAGGCCGCGATCGCGTACCACCTCACGCGCCAGTGGTCCAAGGAGGAGATCCTCCGCAACTACCTCAACACGATCTACTTCGGCAACGGCGCGTACGGCATCGAGGCGGCCGCGCGGACGTACTTCCAGCCCAACCACCCCGGCTGCGACCAGCCCGGGCGGGCGAAGTGCGCCTCCCGGCTCGAACCGCACGAGGCCGCGCTGCTGGCCGGCATGGTCGCCTCGCCGAGCGCCTACGACCCGATCGCGAACCCGCACGACTCCAAGGAGCGCCGCGACCTCGTCCTGCGCTACATGCGCGACCAGGGCTTCCTGACGCCCGAGCAGTACACGGACTACGTCGCACGGCCGATCCCCGACCGCGGCGACCTCCAGCCGCCGATCGAGGACACCGCCCACCCGTACTTCACCTCCTGGGTCAAGCAGCAGGTCGTCGACCGGCTCGGCGGCGGCCAGGAGGGCGCCCGGCTCGCGTTCGAGGGCGGCCTGCGCATCCGGACGACGATCGACGGCGAGCTGCAGGAAGCCGCGTCCGACGCGATCGACAACTGGCTGCCCAACCGCGACGGCCCGCGCGCCGCGCTCGTCGCCCTCCACAACGACACGGGCGAGGTCCGCGCCATGGTGGGCGGCGACGACTACAACGAGCTGCCGTTCAACCTCGCCACCCAGGGTCAGCGCCAGCCCGGCTCGGCGATCAAGCCCTTCATCCTCGCCGAGGCCCTGCGCCAGGGGATCTCGGCGAACAGCGTGTGGGCCTCCAAGAAGATGACCTTCGACGTGCCCAAGTCGAAGGAGGTCTTCACCGTCAACAACTACGAGGGGGCCTACTCGGGCATCACGACCCTCGCGCGGGCGATGACGTTCTCCGACAACTCCGTCTTCGCGCAGGTCGGCATCAAGATCGGGACGCGCAAGATCGCCCGGCTGGCCGAGCGCATGGGCATCCGCACGAACGTCTCGACCAACTGGGCGATGACGCTCGGCGGCCTCAAGGAGGGCGTGTCGCCGCTCGACATGGCGCACGCGTACGAGACCTTCGCGAGCGGCGGCGACCTCGTCTACGGCTCGCTGAGCCCGGGCTCCGAGAACCCGCGCGACGAGCGCGCGCCGGGCCCGGTCGGCATCCGCCGGATCGAGCACGAGGACGACGGCAAGTGGACGGCCATCACGCTGCCGGACGGCGAGCGCGCGATCAACCGCAAGCGGACGCGCAACGTGCTCGAGAAGGACGTCGCCGAGCAGGTCGGCTCGCTGCTCCAGAACGTGGTCAAGGTCGGCACCGGCACCCGCGCCCAGGTCGGCAGCCTGCCGATCTCGGGCAAGACCGGCACCACCGAGGGCTACGGCGACGCCTGGTTCGTCGGCTGGACGCCGGAGTACACGATCGCCGTCTGGGTCGGCTACCCGAACGAGTTCCGGTCGATGGAGACCGAGTTCCAGGGCGAGGCGGTGGCCGGCGGCACGTTCCCGGCCGGGATCTTCAAGACCTTCGTGGAGTCGATCCTGCGGATCTACCCGCCGAAGGAGGACGAGGAGGACGCCGAGCCGCCCGTCACCGGGACGACGCCGCCGGCGACGTCCGAGACCCCGGCGCCGACCGCCGTGCCGGAGACGGGCGGCGAGACCGCGCCCCCGGTCGAGGAGGAGCCCGTCGAGCCGCCCGTCGAGGAGCAGCCGGTCGAGCCTCCCGTCGAGGAGCCCCCGCCGACCGAGGGCGGAGGCGACGTCGCGCCTGAGGCGGAGCCCTAGGGCCAGGGCCGGGACACGTACCGGTTCCCGGCCACGCTGAAGCGCCAGGGCAGCTCCGCGGCCTTGGTGATCCCGATCCGCGGCCCCGCGACGACGCCGAGCGACGTCCAGCCCGGCGGCGGCGCCTCGACCGCCACCGGCCCGGCCGCGAGGTCGGTCCCGTTGAGCTCGAGCCCGATGCCGAGCGCCTGGGTGAGCTTCCCCGGGCCCGAGCAGAGGTCGTCGACCCCGCGCCGCGCGCGCATCTGCGGGATGCCCTCGAGCGGCTCCAGCGCCCGGATCAGCACGGCCGCGCCGACGTCCTCCGGCTCGCAGACCGCGTTCAGCAGCGCGTGGATGCCGTACGAGCGGTAGACGTAGGCGCGCCCCGGCGGCCCGAACAGCGTGCTCGTGCGCGCCGTCACGCCCACGTAGGCGTGGCAGGCCGGCTCGGACATGTGGTACGCCTCGGTCTCGACGATCACGCCGGCCGTCTCGCCGTGGCGCACGACGCAGCCGAGCATGGCCCGGGCCACGTCCACCACCGGGCGGTCGTAGAACGCGTGGGCGAGGGTCAAGCCGGCTGGCCGTCGAGCTCGGCCCGCGCGTGCGCGAGCTGCTCGCGCACCCGGTCCAGCGCCGTGCCGCCCTCGGACACCTTGGACTCGAGCCAGGACCGCGCCGACAGCACGTCGTAGTACTCGTCGTCGAGCGCCTCGGAGAACCGCGCGAGCTCCTCGCGCGAGAGCTGCGAGAGCGTGCGCCCGGAGGCCACCGCCTCGCGCACCAGCCCGGCCACGATCCCGTGCGACTGGCGGAACGGCACGCCCCGCCGGACGAGCATGTCCGCGACGTCGACCGCGGCGATCATCTCGTCGGACGCGGCGCCGGCGAGGCGCTCGCGGTCGAACGACATCGAGCCGATCATGCCCGTCGCCGCGCGCAGGCAGAGGTCGAGCGTGTCGGCGGCGTCGAACAGGTGCTCCTTGTCCTCCTGCATGTCCTTGTTGTAGGTCAGCGGGAGCCCGTGCATCACGCCGTGCATGGCGCTCAGGTGCGCCACCACGCGCGGCGCCTTCGCCCGCAGCAGCTCGGCCGCGTCGGGGTTCTTCTTCTGCGGCATGATCGAGGAGCCGGACGCCCACGCGTCGGACACCTCGCAGAAGCCGAACTCCTCGCTCGACCAGAGCACGATCTCCGCCCCGAGGCGCGACAGGTGGGTCGCGCAGGTGGCCGCGGCCGCGAGGTAGTCGAGCACGAAGTCGCGGTTGGAGACGGCGTCGATCGAGTTCGGCGCCACGCCGGTGAATCCGAGCTCGCGGGCCACCAGCCCGCGGTCGGTGGCGAAGTTCACGCCCGCCAGCGCGCCCGCGCCGAGCGGCAGGTCCGACGTCGCGCCGAGCACGTGCTCGAAGCGCCGGGCGTCGCGCCGGAACATCCAGAAGTACGCGAGCAGGTGGTGGGCCAGGTACACGGGCTGCGCGCGCTGGAGGTGGGTGTAGCCCGGCATCGGCCAGTCGAGGTGGCGGTCGGCGAGCTGGACGAGGGCGCTCTGCAGCGACTGCAGCCGCTCGATCGTGGTCAGCGCGTGGGCGCGCGTGAACATCGCCACGTCGGTCGCCACCTGGTCGTTGCGCGAGCGCGCGGTGTGCAGCTTGCCGCCGACCGGGCCGGCGATCTCCGTCAGCCGGCGCTCGATCGCCATGTGGATGTCCTCGTCGTCCTCGCGGAACGCGAAGTCGCCGGATTCGAGCTCCTCCTCAACCCGCGAGAGGCCGTTCAGGAGCTCGTCGCGGTCGGCCACGGAGATGATCTCCGCCTCGGCGAGCATCTTCGCATGGGCGCGGGACTGCTCGATGTCGTACGGCCCCAGCCGCCAGTCGAACCCGATCGATGCGTTGAGCTGCTGGAAGATCGGATCCTGCGGGATGGAGAAGCGCGACATGGGCGGGCATGATGACTCACATGTCCCTCGCGGTCCGGCCCGCCACGCCCGCCGATCCGGCCGACGGCCTGCTCTACGCGTCCGCCAAGCCGTACTACGACGCCTACGCGGGCTCCGAGGCGCGGGCGCGGGCTCTGCTCGCCGCCGTCTACTCGCGGCCGGGGCACGCGGCGAGCTTCGACGTGTGCTCGGTGGCCGAGCTGGACGGCGGCGTGGCCGGCGTGATCGCCTGGTTCCCGGTCACCGAGGGCGACGAGCGCGCCCGCCGCTTCGTGTCCCTCACCGCGCCGCGCGTGCCGCCGTGGCACTGGCCCGCGCTCCTGCGCCACCTGCGCGCCGCCGGCCAGGTCTCGCCCCACCCGCCGACCGGGACGCTCTACGTCGACGCGCTGGCCGTGGCGCCCGAGTTCCGCCGCCGCGGGATCGCCCGGACGCTGCTGGAGGGCGCCGAGGAGGCCGCGACGCGGGCCGGCCTCGGCGGCGTGACCCTCGACACGGGGCTCCACAACGAGCCCGCCCGCTCGCTCTACGAGGCCGCCGGCTATCGCCAGCGGGAGATCCGCCGGGCGCCGAGCACCAAGATCGCCGACGCCATCGGCGGCCCCGGCTTCATCGGCTACTTCAAGCCACTCTGAGCAGGGCCTCGGCCACCTCGGCGACCTGGCCCTCGGTCATGGCCGGGAAGAACGGCAGCGCGACGGACCGCGCGGCGACGTCCTCGCAGACCGGGAACTCGCCCTCCCGGTGCCCCCACGCCTCGCGGTAGTAGGACATGAGGTGGATGGCGGGCAGATACGGCTTGGACTGGACGCCGAGCTCGCGCAGCGCGCCGATCACGCGGTCGCGGTCGCGCGGGACCTGGACGACGAACACGAACCAGCCGCGCACGTTCCCGCCCGCGTCCTCGCACGGCAGCCCCAGCTCGCTCCCGGCCAGCGCCTCGCGGTACCAGCCCGCCACGCGGGCCCGGTCGGCGAGCATGCCGTCGAGCCGCTCGAGCTGCGCCAGGCCCAGCGCGCAGGCGAGGTCGGTGAGCCGGTAGTTGAAGCCGAGCCGGTCGTGGTCGAGCCAGCCCATGTCGGGCGCGCGGCCCTGGTTGCGCTCGGAGTCCACGCGCTCCTTGTGCTCGGCCGAGCCCATGGTGAGCATCCCGCCCTCGCCCGTGGTGAGCTGCTTGTTGGCGTAGAAGCCGAACGCCGCCGGGTGGCCGCGCGCGCCGACCGCGACGCCGTCCGCGTGCACCGCGCCGAGCGCCTCGCAGGCGTCCTCCACGATCGGCAGGCCGTGGGCCTCCAGGGCCGGGACGTCGGCCGGGTAGCCGAAGATGTGGACCGGCAGCAGCGCGCTCGTCCTGCCCGTGATGGCGGCCGCCGCGGCGTCCACATCCAGATTCAGGGTGACCGGGTCGATGTCCACGAACACCGGCCGCGCGCGCTCGTAGACGATCGCGTTGGCCGACGCCACGAACGAGAACGGCGAGGTCACGACCTCGTCGCCCTCGGACACGCCGACGGCCCGCAGCGCCAGGTGCAGCGCGGCGGTGCCGCTCGACACCGCGCTGGCGTGCCGGGCGCCGAGCCGCGCCGCGAACGCCTCCTCGAAGGCCGGGACCCGCGGGCCGAGCGAGAGGTGCCCGGAGCGCAGCACCTCGATCACGGCGCGCTCCTCCTCGTCGCCGAGGACGGGCTGTGCGAGCGGGATCACGCCTTCGGGGCGCGCGAGCGGACCATGCCGGCCTCGAGCGAGTCCACCAGCGCGTCCCAGCTCGCCTCGATCACGTTCTCGTGGACGCCGATCGCGCCCCAGGTGTCGGTGCCGTCGGTGGCGTCGAGCAGCACGCGGGTCGTGGCGCCGGTGGCCTTCCACTCGTCGAGGATCCGGACCTTGTAGTTCACGAGCTTGATGTCGCGCAGGTGCGGGTAGCGCTCCCCGATCGCGGCGCGCAGGGCGGTGTCCAGCGCGTTGACCGGGCCGTTGCCCTCGGCCACGCGCACGTAGCGCTGGCCCTCCATGAAGATCTTGATCGTCGCCTCGGTCTGGACGCGGCCGTCCTCGCGCTTCTCGGTGATCACGCGCCAGGACTCGAGCCGGAACAGCGGCTCGTAGTCGCCCGTCTCGCGCCGGATCAGGAGGTCGAACGACCCGTCGGCCGCCTCGAACTGGAAGCCGCGGTGCTCGAGCTCCTTGACGCGCTCGACCACGCGCGTCGCCGTCGCGTCGTCGAGCGACCCGCCGGCGTGGGCGATCACCGTGCCCTTGCCCGACAGCTCCGACACCAGCACGTCGCGGCTGTTGCCGACGGCGGCGGGGTCGATGTGCTCGAAGGTCGCGGGGTCGGCGTTCACGCCCGCCACGTGCATGCCGCCCTTGTGGGCGAAGGCGTTCTTGCCCACGTACGGCTGGTCCGGGTCGGGCGAGAGGTTGAGCAGCTCGTCGAGGTAGTGCGCCGCCTCGGTCCAGCCCTCGAGCGACGGCAGGCAGTCGTGCCCGAGCTTGAGCTGCAGGTTGGGGACGATGCTCGTGAGGTTCGCGTTGCCGCAGCGCTCGCCGTAGCCGTTGACGGTGCCCTGGACGAGCGTCGCGCCCTCGGCCACGCCGGCCAGCGAGTTCGCGACCCCGCACTCGGCGTCGTTGTGCGTGTGGATGCCGAGCGCGGCGCCGGGCAGCTCCGCCCGCACGGCGCGCACCGCCTTGGCGATCTGGACCGGCAGCGAGGCGCCGTTGGTGTCGCACAGCGTGACGTTCTCCGCGCCGGCGTCCGCCGCGGCGCGAAGGCACTCGACCGCGTACCCCGGGTCGTCGCGCCAGCCGTCGAAGAAGTGCTCGGCGTCGTAGATGACGCGCTTGCCCTGGGCGAGCAGGAACGCGACCGACTCGCCGATCATGGCCAGGTTCTCGTCGCGGCCGACCTTGACCACCTTCTCCAGGTGCAGGCTCCACGTCTTGCCCACCAGCGTCACGACGGGCGCGAACGAGCTCGCCAGCGCGCGCAGGGAGGCGTCCTCCTCCGCGGCGACCCCGCGCCGCCGCGTCATGCCGAAGGCGCACACGTCGGCGTTCAGGCCCTCGTGCTCGAGCCGCTCGAAGAGCTCGGCCTCCTTCGGGTTCGAGGTCGGGAAGCCGGCCTCGATGAACGGGATCCCGAGGTCGTCGAGCACGTGCGCGACGCGGACCTTCTCCTCCACCGACAACGACATGCCGTGACCCTGCATCCCGTCGCGCAGCGTCGTGTCGTAGATGAGGATCCGGCTCACGGAGCTTCGGCCGGCTGCGGCACCACGTCCAGCCAGCCGGCGTAGCGGTCCGACCGGCCGTGCAGCGCGTCCTCGAAGACCTCCTGGACCGCCCGCGTGACCGGTCCGGGCTCGCCGGTGCCGACCGGCTGGTCGTCGACCTCGCGCAGCGGGGTCAGCTCGGCGGCCGTGCCGGTCATGAAGATCTCGTCGCACGTGTACAGCTCGCCGCGGGCCACGTCGCGCTCCACGACCTCGTAGCCGAGGTCGCGCGCGATCTCGATCGCCGACAGGCGGTTGATGCCGCCGAGGATCGAGGAGTTGAAGCCCGGCGTGGCGATCACGCCGTCCTTGACCAGGAAGAGGTTCTCGCCGGTGCCCTCGCAGAGGAACCCGCGCTGGTCGAGCAGGATGCCCTCCTGGTAGCCGGCCTTCTCGGACTCGATCTTCGCCAGCACCGAGTTGAGGTACTGGCCGTTGGCCTTGGCCAGCGGGATCAGCGCGTCCTGGCCGATCTTGCGCCAGGAGACGACCTTGCCGGTCACGCCGCGCTGCTTGCCCTCGTCGCCGAGGTACGCGCCCCACTCCCACACGGCGATGAAGACGTCGACGGGACAGTCGAGCGGGTACAGGCCCATCGGCCCCGCGCCGCGGTAGACGACCGGGCGGATGTAGCAGGACTTGAGCCCGTTGCGCGCGATCAGGTCGAGCGTCGCCTCGCGGATCTGCTCCTTCGAGTACGGGACGTCCATGTAGTACATCTGGGCCGACTTGAAGAGCCGGTCGATGTGGTCCTGGTGGCGGAACACGGCCGTGCCGCTCGGCGTCTCGTACGCCCGCACGCCCTCGAACACGCCCGTGCCGTAGTGCAGGGCGTGCGTCAGCACGTGGATCTTCGCGTCCTCCCATGCGACGAACTCGCCGTTCATCCAGATGAGGTCCGCTTGATTCACGTGAGTTCCTCCAGAACCGCTCGAGTCGCTTCGGCGGTCGTCGCCTTGCCGCCCAGGTCGCCGGTCCGGAGGCCGGCTTCGAGAGCCCGATCCACGGCCGATTCTATCCGCGCCGCGTCCTCCTCCCGTGAGAGTCCGTGCCGGAGCATGAGCGCGCCGGAGAGGAACATCGCGAGCGGGTTGGCGACGCCCTGGCCGGCGATGTCGGGCGCCGAGCCGTGCACGGGCTCGAAGAGGCCGGGTCCGTCGCCCCCGAGAGAGGCGCTCGGGAGCAGGCCGATCGAGCCGGTGAGCATCGCCGCCTCGTCGCTGAGGATGTCGCCGAACATGTTCTCGGTGAGGATCACGTCGAAGTGCCGCGGGCCGGACACGAGCTGCATCGCGGCGTTGTCGACCAGCAGGTGCTGGAGCTCGATGTTGGGGAACTCGGCCGAGTGCACGCGCGAGACCACCTCGCGCCAGAGCCGGCTCGTCTCCAGGACGTTGGCCTTGTCGACGCTGGTGACGCGCGAGCGCGCCGCGCCGAACGCGATGCGGGTGATCCGCTCGATCTCCGCCTCGGTGTACGCGCAGGTGTCCCACGCGCGGCCGTCGGCGCGCCCCTTGTCGCCGAAGTAGATGCCGCCGGTGAGCTCGCGGACCACGAGCAGGTCGGTGCGCTCGATGATCTCGCGCCGCAGCGGGCTGGCGTCGTAGAGCGCGGGGAGCGGGCGGACGGGCCGCAGGTTGGCGTAGAGCCCGAGCGCGCCGCGGATGCCGAGCAGGCCCTGCTCGGGGCGCGGCTTGTCGGGGTCGGTGGTGTCCCACTTGGGACCGCCGACGGCCGCGAGCAGGACGGCGTCCGAGCCCTTCGCGGCCTCGATCGTCTCGTCGGGCAGCGCGGTGCCGGTGGCGTCGATGGCGGCGCCGCCGATCAGGTGTTCCTCGTACTGCAGATCGGGGGCGACGTCGTTCAGGATCTCGACGGCCGCGGCCAGGACCTCGGGGCCGATGCCGTCGCCGGGGAGCATGACGATCTTGGGCATGAGGGCGTCACCGTATCCGACGCCCGGAGGTTGACCGTCGCGCGCGCCAGCGGTTAGGTAGGCGTATGCCCCAAGCCAAGCGCCGCGCCAAGGCGCGCCCGAAGAAGGTCAAGCGCATCCTCAACGTCGTCCCGTCGCGCGAGACCGAGCGCGACTGGCAGCTCGAGCAGGCCGACGCCGCGGGCGTGGTGGCCCGCGCGGCCACCGTGCCGAAGTCGAAGGACCTCCGCGAGACCTGGTGGAAGATCGGCGACCAGGGCACGACCGGCTCCTGCGTCGGCTGGGCGACCGCCGACGCCCTGCTGCGCTGGCACTTCGTCAAGTCCGGCCGCATCAAGCAGGCCGAAGCGGTCTCGAAGCGCTTCATCTGGATGGCCTCGAAGGAGACCGACGAGTTCAGCTCCAACCCGACGACCTTCATCGAGAACTCGGGGACGAGCCTGAAGGCCGCGCTCGACGTGGCGCGCAAGTACGGCGCGGTCAAGGAGAACGTCCTGCCGTTCGGCGGCGCGCTCTACCCCGGCGCGCCCGACACCTTCTACGCGCTCGCCGCGCAGCTCAAGATCCGCTCGTACTTCAACCTGTCGTTCAACCGCGGCGGGTCGATCGACTCCTGGCGGCGCTGGCTCGCGGCGAACGGCCCGATCCTCACCCGGCTCGACGTCGACCGCACCTGGGACGAGGCGAGCGACAACGCCGGCAACCTCGACGCGTACCAGCCGCGGACCAAGCGCGGCGGGCACGCGGTCTCGATCGTCGGCTACACGCACGACCGGTTCATCGTGCGCAACAGCTGGGGCACCGGCTGGGGCGACAAGGGCTTCGCCTACGCCTCGCTCGACTACGCGCAGGACGCCTTCACGGAGGCGTACGGCATCTCCGTCTAGCGCGGTGCTGGTCGGCCGCGAGGAGGAGCTCGAGCGCCTGGAGCGCGCCCTCGCGATCGCTCGCGAGGGCGGCAGCGCCGTGCTCCTGCTGCGGGGCGAGCCGGGGTTCGGCAAGACCGCGCTGCTGAAGGCCGCGATCGAGCGCGGGGAGGGCATGACGCTCCTGCGCGCCCGCGGGCTCGAGGGCGAGGCCGACCTGCCGTTCGCCGGGCTCGCCGAGCTGTGCGAGCCGGTGCTCGGGCTGCGTGAGCGGCTTCCCGCGGCCCAGGCGTCGGCGCTCGCCGGGGCGCTCGAGCTGGCGCCGGCGGCGCCGCAGGCGCGGCTGGCGATCGGGGCGGCGCTGCTCGGGCTGCTCTCGCTGGCGGCCGAGGAGCAGCCGGTCCTGTGCGCGATCGACGACCTGCAGTGGCTCGACGAGCCGTCGCTGGAGGCGCTGCGCTTCGCCTCCCGCCGGCTCGGAGCCGACGGCGTGGCCGTCCTGCTCGCGCAGCGGCCGGTGGCGGGCGAGCTCGCTCCCGCCGTGGAGACGATCGAGGTCGGGCCGCTGGCCGACGAGCGCGCGCACGAGCTGCTGCAGGCCGGCCGCGCGCACCCGGTGCCCGACCTCGTGGCCCGCCGGGTGGTCGCCACCGCGGGCGGGAACCCGCTCGCGCTGCTGGAGATCCCGGCCCTGCTCACGGAGGACGAGCTGGCGGGCCGAGCCCCGGTCGAGGGCCCGCTCCCGCCCGGATCGACGCTCGAGCGGGTGCTCGCCGGGCGGCTCGAGGCGCTCGACCCCACCACCCGCGGCGCCCTGCTGGTGGCGGCCGCCGCCGAGGCGCGCCGCGGCGACGTGGTGATCGGCGCGCTCGCCGCCGCGGGGATCGACGTCGCCACGCTCGAGCCCGCCGAGAGCGCCGGCATCGTGTCGCTCAGCCCCGGCGAGGTCGCGTTCCGCCATCCGCTGTTGCGGGCCGCCGCGTACCACGGCGCCACCGTCGTCGCGCGGCGGGCCGCCCACCGGGCGGTCGCGGCCGCGCTGCCGGAGGACGATCCGCAGCGCGCCTGGCAGCTCGCCGCGGGCACCGCGCTGCCCGACGAGACCGTGGCCCGCGCGCTGGAGGGCGCCGCCCAGGCCGCGCGGGCGCGCACCGGCTTCGGCCCGGCCGCGCACGCGCACCTGCGGGCGGCCGAGCTCTCCCCCGACCCGCTCCAGCGGGCGCGCCGGCTGGTGGAGGCGGCGCGCGACCTGCTCCCCGCGGGCCACCCGGACGTCGGGCTCGCGCGCCTGGAACAGGCCGAGCGCGTGCTCGCGATGGCGCAGGGCGACGTGACCGGCGTCGCCGGCGACCTGCGCACGCTGCGCGCCCAGCTCGCGCTGCGCACGGGGCGCACCGAGGAGGCCCGCGACCTGCTGCGCGCGCAGGCGCGGCGGCTGGAGACCGAGGCGCCTCCGGTGGCCGCGATGCTGCTCCTGCTGTCCAGCCTCGGCGCGATGGCGCTGCGCGATCACCTCGGCTGGCTCGCCGACGCCGAGAAGGCGCTCGAGCTCGCCGGCGACAGCGAGCTGCTCACGGCGCTGGCCATGCTCTCGGCCGGCGCGGCGCGGATGACCGTCCCCGACGTGGGCGCGGGCCGCAGCCTGCTCGAGGAGGGCGAGCACCGGCTCGGCGACGACCTGCCGCTGGCGCTGGCGGTCGCCCCGGAGGTCGTGGCGCTGGCCGCCCATGGCTGGCTGTGGATCGAGGAGTACGAGCGCGGGATGGAGACGCTCGACCGCCTGGTGGCGGCCGGGCGCGAGTCCTCGAGCGTCGGCGCCCTCCCCTACCCGCTCGCCGCCCGCGCGCAGGGCAACCTCGCGCTCGGCCGCTTCGCGCGGGCGTTGTGCGACGCCGAGGAGGCGGTGGCGCTGGCCGAGCAGACCGGGCAGGACCCGGCGCTCGTCATCGCGCTCGGGATGCTCGCCGCGGTCCACGGCTGGCACGGCGACGAGGCCGAGGTGCTCGCCGCCGCCGAGCGCGCGATCGCGCTCGGCGAGCGCCGCAACATCCCGCTCCCGGCCATCTACGCCAAGTACGCGCTCGGGCTGCTGGCGGCGGCCGGCGGCGACCCGGAGCTCGCCGTCGAGCGCCTGGAGGCCGTGCGCGACGAGGCGCTCCCAGGCAACGTCCTCTGGGCGCCGCACCTGGTCGACGCCTACCTGCGCACGGGCCGGCGCGACGACGCGGCCGCGCTCGTCGAGCACTACGCGCGGAGCATCGAGCACCGCCGGATCGCGCCGGCGTTGCTCGAGCGGCTGCGCGGCATGGTCGGGCAGGACGAGCGCCATTTCGTCGCCGCGCTCGAGCTGCACGAGGCGGGGCCGGCGCCGTTCGAGCTGGCCCGCACGCAGCTCGCCTACGGCGAGTTCCTGCTCGCCGCCGGCCGCCGCGACGAGGCGCGCGAGCAGCTGCGGCTCGCCCTCGCCGGCTTCGAGCGGGTCGAGGCGGCGCCGTTCGCCGAGCGCGCCCGCCGCGAGCTGCGGTCCGCGGGCGCGATCACCCGCACGTCCGCGGCGCCCGCCGACGAGCTCACCCCGCACGAGCTGCGCGTGGCCCAGCTCGTCGCCCAGGGCCTGACGAACCGCGAGGCCGCCGCGGCGCTGTTCGTGAGCGCCAAGACGGTCGAGCACCACCTGCGCAACGTGTTCCGCAAGCTCGGGATCAAGCGCCGCGCCGAGCTCGCGCGGCTCATGGCCGGGCGGTAGGCGCGACACGAGGACCGGCGGCCGTTGCCCCGCGAGCTTGTCGAGCGCCGGGCTCGCCTCGGTCAGCCGCCGCCACAGCGCCGCGTACTCCTCGCCCTCGGCCTCGCGCGCGTTCTCGTCCGTCGCCTCCGCGCGGACCCGGACGCGCGCGTGCGGGTCGCTCGGAGGTTCAGAAGCCAAGCAGGCGGCCGGGGTGCGCTGCCGTTGGCGGCGACCACCACGAACGCGTCGTCCTCTTGCAGGTACTGGGCAACCGGCGTCGTGCGCCGCCGGCCGCTGCGCCGCCCCGTCGTCCGGAGCAGCAGCACGCGGCCCGAGGCGCGCCCGCGCGAAAGCCTATGCAGCGCGACGGGCAGCGT
>CAVRFQ010000015.1:0-204504 GCA_963720415.1 uncultured Solirubrobacteraceae bacterium
GGTAGCGGTTCACCCCGGCATTGAGGGAGAGGGTCCGATTGTCACGTTAGTCCCCTATACGGGAGTAACGTGACAAATCCGGCCACGGCGCCTACCCCTCGCCGCCCTACCCAGCCGGGGTTTGACGTTCGTCACCGCTCGACCGTCAGGGTCCCGGTCATGCCCGGGTGCACCGTGCAGACGTAGTCGACCGTGCCGGGCGTGTCGACCGTCGTGACGAACGTCTCGCCCTTGCCGAACAGCTCGGACTTGAAGTCGGCGCCCGACTCGGCGACCGCGTTGTGGTCGATCGTGTCCTCGTTGACCCAGCAGACCTCCTGGCCGACGCCGACGGTCGCGTTCTCCGGGTCGAACTTGATGTCGATCATCTTGATCTCGACCGACGCCGCTCGGGCAGGCGCCGGAGGACGCGCCCTCCTCGCCGCCGCCGCCGTCGTCACCGCCGCAGGCGGCGGCGAAGAGCGCCAGCAGGACGAGTGGGAGCGCGAGCCTCGACATCGAGCGCGGGCATTCAATCAGGCGAGCGTCACGGCCACGGGCGGATGGTCGGAGAGCTCCCCGCGGTCGAGCACCTCGCGCCGGCCCGCCGCCGCGCCGGCCGTCGCTGAACAGGTGGTCGACGTGGTTGCCGCCGACGTGGATCAGCCCCGCGAACGCCGGCGGCGCTTCAGGTTCACGTCGCCGCCGAACACGAGCGGCGCGTCGCCCGCCCACTCGCGCGCGGCGGCGATCGCCATCCGCGTGTCGGCCAGCGCCAGCTCCTCGGGGTGGTTGTGCGAGTGGACGTTGACGACCCAGCCCGTCGGCCAGCCGCACGCCGTGCACCCAGCGCGCCTCCGGCCGGCGCCGCAGCCGCAGCGCGCGGTGCTCGAGGATCGCTGCCCGCGCACGAGGATCGCGTTCGAGCCGCCGCCGTTCGACTTGAGGATGTCCGGGTTGCGGTCGGAGATCGCCCGGCGCAGCGGCAGCAGCCAGTTGCGCGAGGTGAGCTGCGTGCGCTCCTGGGCGCCCGCCGCCTCGGCGAGCATCGGCGGCCACCACGGCGGGACCTCCTGCAGCAGCGCCACGTCCCACTCCCAGCCGGCGAGCGCGGCCGGCGAACTCGCTGCGGCAGCGAGCGGCCGGACGGCGGCACCGTGCGGCCGTGGAAGAGGTTCCAGGTGAGGACGCGCACCGCTGTGGACCGTACACTCCCGCGCCTGCACTTCCTCGACGGCACCGAGCTCTCACGCCGGCCAGCTGACGTCGCTGCTGGACCGCGCGCTCGCCCTCAAGAGCGCGCCGGCGGCGCTCGCGCGCGCTCGCGGGCCGCACCGTCGCGCTGCTGTTCGAGAAGCCCGTCGACGCGCACGCGCGTGTCGTTCGAGGCGGGGGTCGTTCGAGCTCGGCGGGCACCCGATGGTGCTGCGCGCGGGCGAGCTGCAGCTCACGCGCGGCGAGTCGGTGCGCGACACCGCGCTCGTGTTCTCCCGCCACGTCGCCGCGATCGGCCTGCGCACCGGCTACGAGGAGCGGCTGCGCGGCGCTCGCCGAGCACGCCACCGTGCCCGGTCGTGAACATGCTCTCGCCGCTCCATCACCCGTGCCAGGCGCTGGCCGACCTGATGACGCTGCGCGAGGCGTTCGGCTCGATCGAGGGCCGCGTGCTCACCTACGTCGGCGACGGCAACAACGTCGCGCGCTCGCTCGCGCTCGTCGGCGCGCTGGCCGGCGTGCAGGTGCGCGTGGCCGCGCCCGCCGGCTTCCAGCTCGAGGCCGAGGTCGGGGCCGAGCTGTTCGACGACCCGGCCGCGGCGGTGGACGGCGCCGACGCCGTCTACACCGACGTCTGGGTCTCGATGAGCGACGACGAGTCGAGGCGGCGGCGCCGCCGCGAGGCGCTCGCGCCCTACCGGCTCGACGAGGCGCTGCTCGACCGGGCGGCGCCGCACGCGATCGCGCTGCACTGCCTGCCCGCGCATCCGGGCGAGGAGATCACCGAGGGCGTGCTCTACGGCGACCGCCAGCGGATCTGGGACCAGGCCGAGAACCGCCGCCACGCGCAGAAGGCGCTGCTCGAGCTGCTCGTTTCGAGCTGACGGCCAAGGGGTAGGGCTTCGCCGCATGGTTCAAGGCCGTCGCAAGCGTCCGCTCAACGCGCTGGTCCTCACGCGCGAGCGCATCCAGGAGGTGCTCGACGACGCCGTCGAGCGCGGGCCGGATGACCCGCGACGACGCGACGCGATCTCCTCGCCGAGCTCGTCCGGCGCGGGACCGGCGGCATCGCCGGCGCGCGCGCCGGCGCGTGACCGGGCTTCGGCTCGTCGTTCCCGATCGCCGACTACGAGGACCTCACCGCGGCGCAGGTCACCGAGCGCGCTCGACGGCCTGGACGCCGCCCAGCTGCGCGCGGTGCGCGACCACGAGCGCCGCAACGCGAACCGCAAGACGGTGCTCGCGGCGGTCGAGCGCAAGCTGCCATCCTGAGAGGCGTGTCCAGCACCGCCTCCCAGGCTCCGCCCGTCGCGCGGCGACGAGCTCGAGCTGACGATCGACTCGCTCGCCCACGGCGGCAACGGCGTCGCGCGCCGTGACGGCTATGTCGTGTTCGTGGCCGGCGCCGTTCCCGGCGACCGCGTGCGCGCCGTCGTCGGCAAGGCCAAGCGCGCCTACGCCGAGGCGCGCGCCGTCGAGATCGTCGAGCCGTCGCCCGACCGCATCCCGCCGCGCGCCGACCACCCCGGCGCGCCGTGGCAGGTGCTGCCCGTACGAGCGCCAGCTCGAGATCAAGGCCGACGCAGGTGCGCGAGGCGCTGGAGCGGATCGGCAAGCTCGAGGGCTTCGAGCTCGAGCCGATCGTGCCCGCCGTCGAGCAGTGGCGCTACCGCAACAAGCTCGAGTACTCGTTCGGCGCCGGGCCCGACGGCGAGCTCGTGCTGCGGCTTCCACGCGCCCGGCCGCTGGGACGAGATCGTGCCGATGGACGACTGCCTGCTCGCCTCCGAGCGCGTCGAACGAGGTGCGCGACGCAGGTGCTCGCCTGGGCGCGCGCCCAGGGCCTGAGCGGCCTGGGACCGGCGCGAGCAGCGCGGCTTGCTGCGCAACCTCGTGATCCGCGAAGGACGCCGCACCGGCGAGCTGCAGGCGCGGCTCGTCACCTCGCCGGGGCGCCTCGACACCGACTCGCTGATCGACGCGGTCGACTGCGACGGCCTGTTCTGGACGCAGCAGGACCAGCTCGGCGAGACGCTCGTCGGGCGGCGAGACCATGCTCCTCAACGGCACGCCGCAGCTGCGCGAGCAGCTCGGCGGGCTCGACTTCCTGATCAGCCCCGAGGCGTTCTTCCAGACCAACACCGAGATGGCCGAGCAGCTCTACGCGATCGCCGCCGAGATGGCGCAGCTGCGCGGCCACGAGCGCGTCTTCGACCTCTACTGCGGCATCGGCACGATCGGCCTCTCGCTCGCCGCGCGCGCGCGCGAGGTGGTCGGCGTGGAGATCGTCGAGCCCGCCGTGGCCGACGCGATCGAGAACGCCCGCATCAACGACGTCGCTCAACGCCCGCTTCTACGCCGGCGACATCCGGCTCGCCATGCGCGAGCTCGTCGAGCAGGCCGGCCGGCCCGACGTCGCGGTCGTCGACCCGCCGCGCGCCGGCCTCTCGCAGAAGGTCGTCCGCCGCATCATCGAGGCCCAGCCGTCGCGCATCGTCTACGTCTCCTGCAACCCGACCACGCTGGCGCCGAACGCCGCGCAGATGGTCGAGGCGGGCTACCGGCTCGTGCGGGTGCGGCCGGTCGACATGTTCCCGCAGACGCCGCACATCGAGTCGCGTCGCGCTGCTCGAGCGCGGCTAGGCCGCGCGGGCGAGCGGCGCGGGCTCGGCGAACTCGGCGAGCGCGCGGGCGACGACCTGGTAGGCGTCGCGGCTGACCGCCATGCCGCAGTGCGAGGCGCGGATCTCGACCAGCTCGTCGGCCGCCTGGTCGAGGCAGGCGCGCCAGTCGACGATCCCGTCGCTGCGCGAGTAGACGCAGAGGTAGCGGACCCCGGACGGGAAGGCGTCCACGAGGTCGGCGCGGAACGGCGCGCAGCAGGCGCCGCGCAGGCAGCTCATGCGGAACAGCCCGGGACCCGGCCGGTGCCCAGAGCGCCCACGAGCGCCGACCTGGAGCAGCACCAGCGGGTGGACGCGGAGCATGCCGACGCTCGGCGCGCCGAGCGTGACGATGCCGGACACGAGGTCCGGGCCGGCGCGTGGCCACCACGCGCGCGAGCACGCCGCCGCGGCTCTGGCCGACGATCGCGACCTTGTGGCCGGTTCGCTCGGCGAGCGCCTCGAGCCGCTCCTCCATCCGCCGGCAGGCGTCCTGCGAGCAGCCGACGTTGGCCCGGATGCCGGCCCGCGACGTCCAGTAGCCGTTGGCGCGCAGCCACTTGGTCATCGTCCCGAGCGTGCCGTCGCCGGCCATGAAGCCGGGCACCAGGAGCACCGGGCGGCCCTCGCCGGGCGCGACGCCGTCGCCGCGCCAGACCGGGCTGCGCAGCAGCTGGCCGGCCTCGAAGGCCACGCGGGACTCCCGCCACAGCGGGGGAACGTGCGGCAGGCCCGGCGTCGGCAGGTTGGGGAGGGGGACCCCCATGTCAGCGTTATACCCGTCTAGACAGTCGGCAACTACGGCCGATCGGGGAGGGTGCGCGCGCGGTAGCATCGCGACCGCCATGCGTGCCGCCACGATCCGCGACGGCAAGATCGCCGTCCAGGAGCATCCCGACCCCCGCCCGCAGGCCGGCGAGCTGCTCGTCCGCGTGCGCGCCGCGGGCCTCAACGGCGCCGACATGCACCAGCTCGCCGGCGGGTATCCGGCGCCGCCCGGCTTCCCGCCGGACATCCCCGGGCTCGAGCTCGCGGGCGAGGTGGTCGAGACCGGCGAGGGCGTCCAGCGCTTCGAGGCCGGCGATCGCGTGATGTCGATCGTCGGCGGCGGCGGCCAGGCCGAGCTGGCGGTGATCAACGAGCGGGTCGCGATGCCGGTGCCCGACGAGCTCGACTGGATCGCGGCCGGCGGCACGCCCGAGGTCTTCTTCACCGCCCACGACGCGCTGTTCACCCAGGCGGGGCTCACGGTCGGCGAGCGGCTGCTCGTCCACGGCGCGGCGGGCGGCGTCGGCACGGCCGCCGTGCAGCTCGGCTCGATGGCCGGCGCGCGCGTGACCGCCACGGTGCGCAACGAGCACTGCCGCGAGCAGGTCGCGGCGCTCGGCGTCAACGCCATCGCGCCCGAGGAGTTCGTCGAGGCGGGGCCGTTCGACGTGATCCTCGAGCTGGTCGGCGCGCCGAACTGGCCCGGCAACCTCGAGGCGCTCGCCCCCAAGGGCCGGATCTCGGTGATCGGGGTCGGCGCCGGGGGCAAGATCGAGCTCGACCTGCGCCGCGTGATGATGAAGCGCGCCCGCATCTTCGGCTCGACGATGCGCGCCCGTCCGCTGGAGGAGAAGGCCATGGCCACCCGCCTGATCGAGAAGTCGGTGCTGCCGGGCTTCGTCTCGGGGGACCTGTCGGTCCCGGTGGCGGCCACCTTCCCGCTCGACGACGTCGCGGCCGCCTACGAGCGCTTCAAGGCCGGCTCCAAGCTCGGCAAGATCGTGCTCGAGATCTGATGGCGCAGCTTCTCGGGGTTCACGACGCCCCGGATGGCCTGCACCGCGCCGTCTGAGAACTCGATCGCCCAGAGCGCGACGAGGCGCTCGCCCTCGTAGGCGGCCAGTCCCGGCTCGCCGTTGAACTCGGTGACCTGCAGGCGGATGCCGCGCCGCGTGCCAACGCGGGCGAAGCCGTGCAGCAGGCGGGCGACGGCGGCCGCGCCGGTCACCGGCGTGCCGACGGCCGGCGCCTTGCCGCCGCCGTCGCCGTAGAAGGCGACGTCCTCGGCCAGCAGCTCCACCAGCGGCCCGGTCTCGCCCTCCTGCAGGGCGGCCACGAAGCGGCGCACGAGCTCGCGCGACGCCTCGAACCGCGGCTTGCGCTCGCCCACATGGCGCCGGGCGCGGCTCGCCAGCTGGCGGCAGTTCGCCTCGCTCTTGCCCACGATCGCGCCGATCTCGTCGTACGGGTAGTCGAACGCCTCGCGCAGCACGAAGACCGCGCGCTCGACCGGCGAGAGTCGCTCGAGCAGCACGAGCACCGCATAGGAGAGCGTCTCGGCTCGGATCGCGGCGTCGGGCGCCGGGTCGGCGAGCACCGGCTCGGGGAGCCAGGTGCCGGGATACTACTCGCGCCGCACGCGGGCCGAGCGCAGGTGGTCGATGGCGAGGCGCGTGGTGACGGTCGTGAGCCACGCCCGCGGGCTCTCGACCTCGTCCTGGAGGGCGAGGCGCAGGAAGGCCTCCTGGACGAGATCCTCCGCCTCGCTGAAGCTGCCGACCATGCGGTAGGCGATCGAGAGCATCAGCGGCCGGAGGTCTGTCACAGCCTGGCCGGCCGTCTCGTCTACAGCCACATGGACACCCTACGCATCTTCCTCGCCGGCGCGACCGGCACGCTCGGCCGCCGCCTCGTCCCGCAGCTCCTCGCCCGCGGGCACCACGTGACCGGCACCACGCGCGCGAATCCCGACGCCGTGCGGGCGCTCGGCGCCGAGCCCGTCGTCCTCGACCCGCTCGACGCGGCCGCCGTGCGCGAGGCCGTGGCCGCCGCGCGGCCCGACGTCGTCGTGCACCAGCTCACCGCGCTCGCCGGGCTCAAGCTGGGCCGCAGCTTCGACAAGGCGTTCGCCACGACCAACCGGCTCCGCACCGAGGGGACCGACAACCTGATCGCGGCCGCCGGCGACGCGCGGCTCGTCTGGCAGAGCTTCGCCGGCTGGCCGGCCGCCCGGGAGGGCGGGGCGATCAAGACCGAGGACGACCCGCTCGACCGCGAGCCGCCCGCCGACGCGCGCGAGTCGCTGGAGGCGATCCGCCACCTCGAGGCGGCGGTCACGGAGCGCGGCGGGATCGTGCTGCGCTACGGCGGGTTCTACGGGCCCGGCACGTCGCTCGAGGAGGGCGGCGAGCACGTCGAGATGTTGCGCAAGCGGCGCTTCCCCGTCGGCGGCGACGGCGCGGGGATGTGGTCGCTCGTGCACATCGACGACGCCGCGGCCGCGACGGTCGCCGCGATCGAGGGCGGCGCGCCCGGGGTCTACAACGTGGTCGACGACGATCCCGTGCCCGCCTCCGAGCTCGTGCCCGCGCTCGCCGCCGCGTTCGACGCCCCGCCGCCTCGCCACGTGCCGGGCTGGCTCGTCCGGCTCGCCGCCGGCCCGCAGGCGCTCTCGATGATGACCCGCACGCGCGGCGCCTCCAACGCCAAGGCCAAGCGCGAGCTGGCCTGGGCGCCCGCCCACTCGTGGCGCGAGCTCTAGTACGGCGGGAAGTCGGCGTACCAGTCGCCGAGCACGCGGAAGGCCTTCCAGAAGGCGCGCTTGGCGTCCTCCTCGTCCAGGGCCTCGTCGATGCTCGGCGTGTAGAGCGCCTCGATCGACGGCGTGAGCGTCTGGATCTCCCCCGGCGCCGCGTGCACCTCGCGCGCCAGGGGGAGCTGGAGCTCGTTGAGCACGTCGAGCGACTCAGGCCCCATCACCACGACCAGCCGGGGCTGGACGATGGCCAGCTCCTCCACCAGCCGCGCCACGCACTCGGGCGCGGCCATGGCCGTGTCGGGCACCGGGCACTTCACGCACAGCGTCCCGTAGACGGCCAGCGGGTCGATGTCGAGCCTTTTGAGGGACTTCATCAGCGCCGTGCCGGCGCGACCGTAGAAGGCGACGCCCTCCTCGATCTCCGCGGGGGTCGGATGGTGCTTGAGCAGGAACACGTCCGCCTGCGGGTGGCCGGAGCCGAGCACGGGCATCAGGCTGCCGCGCGGGCAGTAGTCGCAGCCCTGCAGCTCGCGGGTGAACTGGTTGAGCTCGCGGATGGCGCGCTCGAGGTACTTCTCGCGGATCTCGTCGTCAGTGGCGGGCATCCCGCCGACCGAGTTAGGCGTTGCGGGCTGTTCTCCTTGCCCCTGCATCGGTCATTGCGCGTCGCGGCCGGCGACTGCGCGCTTCACGCGCCGCCGCTTGCTGGCCCGGCGGGCCGCCGCGGGGGTCGCGCGCGTCTCGAGGAACTTGAGCGCCTGGACCTGCGCGTAGCGCAGGCTGGAGGGGCGGCCGAGCACGTCCGCGTCGCGCAGCGACTCGAGGAACTCCTCGGGGCCGTCGAAGTCGCGCATGCGGATCCGCACCGCGCCGAGGCCCTGGGCGACGTGGGCGTCCGAGCCGGCCCCGCCCGGGATCCGGTACTTGGCGGCGAAGCGCACCGCCTCCTCGTTCCAGGCGGCGATCGCGATGCGGGGGTTGAAGATCTCGATGGCGTCGACGTCGTCGACCACCCGCAGCAGGTGCTCGTAGTCCGGGACCGAGTGCAGGCGGTCGAACGGGTGCGGCACGTAGACGAGCCCGCCCTGGCGGCGGATCTCGGCGATCGTCTCCTCCAGGCTCATGCCGCGCGGGATCTTCTCCTCGATGAAGAGGCCGATCACCTCGCCCTGGTCCTTGGTCTTGACCTCCTCGCCGACGATCACCTTCACGCCGTACTCGGCCGCCTTCTCGCGGGCAGCGTGCGCGCCGGAGATCTCGTTGTGGTCGGTGACGGCGATGGCCCCGAGGCCGCGCTCGCGGGCGGTGGCGAGCAGCACCTCGACCGGCGTGACGCAGTCGCCCGAGTGGTCGGTGTGCATGTGCAGGTCGACGTCGATCATCGGCCGCCTGGCGAGCCGCGCCTGGACCTCGGGCTTGAGCCCGACGGCCGGCCGGCGGAGCGCCGCGAGCTCGGCGTAGATCGCCTCGGCCTCGTCCGCGACGCGGCTCCAGGACATCGCGTCGCGGTCGGGGGCCTCGCGGAGCCGCTGGGCCAGGGCCGGGTCGCGGATCAGCCGCTCGAGCTGGCCCGCGAGGACGTCGACGTCGCCGGGCTCGAACAGCAGCCCGAGCTCGGCGTCGCCGAGCACCTCCTCGTACGCGGGGAGGCGGGCGGCGACGGGCACCGCGCCGGCGCCGATCGCGCGCGTGAGCAGGCCGGGCGAGGGCGCCTGTCCGACCGAGGCGGCGATCGCCACGTCGGCGTTGGCCAGCACCTCGCTCTCGGACGTGTCCACGGCCGACAGCAGCGTGAGCCGGTCCCGGAGGCGGCTGCGCAGCGCGCCCGTGGGCGCCGCGCCGGTGGGAGAGAAGACCGTGGCCTCCCACTCGAGGTCGTCGGGCAGGCGGCGCAGCGCCCGCAGGAACAGCCGCAGCGCCTGCCGCTCCTCCTGGGCGCAGAACGCGAGCCGCAGCGGCCCGTCGTACGCGGGGCGGTCGACCATCGCGGCGCCCGGCCGCAGGAGGCGGTAGCTCGCGGGGAAGAAGCGCTCCATCACGTCGCGCGTGGCGCCGAACGAGGCGGTCCGCGCATCGAGCCGGCCGAAGAACAGCTCCACGAAGCGGCGGGCGACCTGGGTCGAGAGCACCCGCTCGGTCGGCGCGTGGAAGGAGCCGACGTTGAGCGCCCGGCTGTGGCGCAGCGCGACCGACGAGGCGCTCGGCGCGAACGGCTCGTGCACGTGCACGAAGTCGAGCGGCGCGAGCGTCAGCACCTCCTCCATCGTGCGCGCGACGTCGACCGGCGGCGACGGCCCGCCGCGCCGCTGTAGCGGCAGCAGCTCGCCGACCGCGAGCACGCGCACGCCGCCGTCGGGGTCGAAGAGCGCGTCGGGGTTCTCGCGCGCCGACCGGATCAGCCTGCGCGAGTCGCGCACCAGCGCGGTCGAGCGCGACGGGGCCAGCACGAGCAGCCGGTGCCCGCGTGCCGCGAGCTCGTCCGCCAGCTCACCGGCGAACGCGTTGACCTCGTGGTCGTCCTCCCAGGCGTGGGGAGTGACTTGGGCGATCGCGAACCGCTCAGGCACCTCGGCGCAGCTTAGTGGGCGCTCGCCCCGGGGCGACGCCGGAGCGCGCTCGCGGGTGCCCTGACCCTGGCGCGGGGGGTGGAGGATGATGGGCTCGTGCTGGTCCGCGGCGCCTCACAGTCGATGCTCGTCGGCGTAGCCGCAGCGGCTGCCGTCGTGGCGGCGGTGACCGCCGTGCTCTACCCGCTGTCCGAGCTCGACCCGGGCGTCTCGAGCGGCGTGCTGTACGTCCTGGGCGTCCTCCTGGTGACCACCCACTGGGGCCTCGCGCTCGGCCTGGCGACCTCCGTGGCGAGCGCCCTCGCGCTCGACTTCTTCCACACGCGCCCGGCGCACCGCTTCCTCGCCGACGAGCCCGAGGACCTCGTGGCCATCGTCGTGCTGCTGATCACCGCCGTCGTCGCGGCCCTGATCGCCGACCGCGCGAGGCACCGCGAGGCCGCGCGCATCCATCTCGAGGAGGTCAGCGCCTCCCGCGCCCGCGTCGTCGAGGCCGCGGACCGCGAGCGCCGCCGCGTGGTGCGCGACCTGCACGACGGCGCGCAGCAGCGCCTCGTCCACGCGATCCTCACGCTCAAGCTCGCCCGCTCGGCGCTCGGGGACGAGCGCGGCCAGGCGCGCGAGCTCGTCGACGAGGCGCTCGAGCAGGCGCAGGACGCGACCGCCGAGCTGCGCACGCTGGCGCACGGCATCCTGCCGGTCGCGCTCACCACCGGCGGGCTCCAGGCGGGCGTCGAGGCCCTCGCCGGGCGGATGCGGATGGCGGTGACGGTCGACGTGACGCCCGACCGCTTCCCGGCGCCCGTCGAGTCGACGGCCTACTTCGTGGTCGCGGAGGCGCTCACCAACGTCGCCAAGCACGCACGGGCCGAGCACGCGTGGGTGAGCGCCGCGCCGCGCGACGGCCGCCTCGAGGTGCGGGTGCGGGACGACGGCGAGGGCGGCGCGGCCCCGGAGGGCAGCGGCCTGCAGGGCCTCGCCGATCGCGTCGCGAGCCTCGGGGGGACGCTCGTCGTGGAGAGCGCTCCGGGGGGAGGGACGCAGATCACCGCGTCCCTCCCCTCGGGGTCAGCGTCCTAGTCGACGACCGCGGACTTCTCCGCGGCCGCCTTCTCGGCGGCGGCGCGCGCGGCTTCGGCGGCGGCGCGCGTGCGGGAGTGCACCGAGATGAACTCCTCGGTCGCCTCGCGCGCCAGGTGGTCCGGGCGCTGCGAGTACGGGGACTTCATGAGGTACGAGCTGGGGCCGTCGAGCTGCCCGCCGACCCCGTGGTTGAGGGCCAGCTTGCAGCAGCGGACGGCGTCGATGACGATGCCGGCCGAGTTCGGGGAGTCCCAGACCTCGAGCTTGAGCTCGGCGGTCAGCGGGACGTCGCCGAAGGCCTGGCCCTCGAGCCGGATGTGCGCCCACTTGCGGTCCGTGAGCCACGGCACGTAGTCCGACGGGCCGACGTGGACGTCCTCGGCCTTCATCTCGTCCTCGAGGATCGAGGTGACGGCGTTGGTCTTGGAGATCTTCTTGGACTCGAGGCGCTCGCGCTCGAGCATGTTGAAGAAGTCCATGTTGCCGCCCACGTTGAGCTGCGAGGTGCGCTCGAGCTTCACGCCGCGGTCGCCGAACAGGCGGGCCAGCGTGCGGTGGACGATCGTGGCGCCGACCTGCGACTTGATGTCGTCGCCGACGATCGGGAGGCCGGCCTTGACGAAGCGCCGGTTCCAGTAGTCCTCGCGGGCGATGAAGACGGGGATGCAGTTCACCATCGCGCAGCCGGCCTCGAGGATCTGCTCGACGTACCACTTCGTCGCCTGCTCGCTGCCGACCGGCAGGTAGGAGACGACGACGTCGGTCCGCGTGTCCTTGAGGACCTGCGCGATGTCGACCGTCGAGCCCGGGGCCTTGGTGATCCGCTGCGACAGGTACTTGCCCAGGCCGTCATGGGTCATGCCGCGCTGGACGGGGATGCCCAGGTGCGGCACGTCCTCCTTGACGAACTTGATCGTGTTGTTCTGGCCGGACCAGATCGCCTCGGAGAGATCCTTGCCGACCTTCTCGGCGTCGATGTCGAAGGCGGCCGAGAACTCGATGTCGCGGATGTGGTATCCGCCCAGGTCGACGTGCATCAGGCCGGGGACGCGCTCGTTCGGATCGGCGTCCTTGTAGTACTGGACGCCCTGCACGAAGGCGTTGGCGCAGTTGCCCACGCCGATGATCGCGACCCGGACCTTCTCGTTCTGGTACCGGCCGCCGCCGTTCGTGGAAGGCTGGGGGCGGATGTTCTCGGTCAAGTGTTCCTCTCGGGATCGGTTCCGAAGTACTTCAACCCCGGTCCAACCGGGGCGTTACAAGTCGGCTGCCGGGCGGGTGAGCTCGCCGCGGACGTGCCAGATGCGCTGGAAGACGGTGAAGGTCGACAGCGCGGCGAGCACGTAGACGGCCGGCTCGAGCGCGCCGAGGTCCGCGAACACGAGTCCCGCGGAGAGGATCACGACCCGCACCGTGCGGTCCGCGATGCCGACCTTGCACTCCACGCCGAGCGCCTCGGCTCGGGCACGAGTGTAGGAGACCATCAGCGAGGCGAGGACGGCGACGACGACCGCGGCGACCGCGATGTGCATGCCCTCGCGCGAGAAGTAGGCGGCGACGGCCGCCAGCACGACGCCCTCCTCGATGCGGTCCAGCGTGGAGTCCAGGAACGCCCCGAACGGGCTGCCCTTGCCCGACATCCGCGAGTAGCGGCCGTCGAGCGTGTCGCAGACGGAGCCCACGATGAAGGCGATGCCGCCGACGAGGAACCACTCCTCCCAGACGAGCACGGCCGCCACCACGCAGAGGAAGAAGCCGGTGAGCGAGATCGCGTTCGGCGTGAGCCGGGACTCGATCAGACGGTTGCGCATGAGCGTCTGGTACTCGCGCGCCGTCGGACGTGGCGGGCGCTCCACCGGTGGGGTCCCCATGACGGCGAAGACTATGGCAGCGTGGGCCGTGGAGCCACGTTCCAGGCCCACACATCGGGCCGCGCGCGGGCGAAGAGCCCGTGCGCGCAGACCGCGCTGACGAGCGCGACGACCGCCCCGAGGAAGCCGTCGAGCCACCAGTGGTTGGCCGTGGCGACGACCACGAAGGTCACCACCGGCGCGTAGCTCCACCACAGGACCTGGGCCCACCGCCGGCGGGTCATCCGGGCCATGATCACGCCGAGCATCAGCGCGAAGCACACGTGCATCGACGGGATCGCCGCGAACGGGTTGAAGAGCAGGTCGGCCGAGCCCGAGTCGGCCTTGACGCCGGTGAAGGCGGCGACCGAGTCCTGGAAGCCCCACTCCGGCATGAAGCGCGGCGGCGCCGTGGGAAGCGCGACGTAGCCGATCAGCGCGATGCCCATGGCCACCATGAACATGTTGCGGACGAAGTAGAAGCGCTCGTTGCGGCGCAGGTAGATCCAGGCGAGCGTGAGCGTGGTGATCACGAAGTGCGAGTTGACGTACATCCAGCTCGCGGAGTCGATGACCACGGCGTGCGTCGTCGCCCACGCGTGCACGGCGGGCTCGATGAACAGCCCGAGGTCGCGCTCGACGGCGATCACCTGCCTGGCGTTCTCGAACGCCTCGCCGGCGCGCGTGTCGACCAGGCCGCGTGCCAGGCGGTAGAGCCAGTACGCGCCGCAGAAGAGGACGATCTGGCGGAGCAGATCGATCTTCCCGTTGGGGAGCAGGCGCATCCGAGAGATGTTAAGCAGCCGTGGCGCTCGCGCCAGGGCGGCTGCCCGAACTATCGCGCGCCGGCGAGGGTGTCCGCGCAGTCCGGCTGGTCGCCGGGCCGCAGGCCGGCGCGCACGGACACCGCCCCGCCCGGCCCGCCGCGCACCGGCGTGACCCGCGTCCAGCCGCCCGGCGCGCGCGTCACGCACGCGCCGTCGGAGCGCCACCAGCGCGTGTAGCGCTGCCGCACGACGGTCGAGCCGTCGGTCTCGACCTCGAACCCCTCGGGGTCCGCCGCGGTGACGCGCGCGCCGTCCGAGGCCGGCGGCTGCGCGTCGCGCACCTCCCAGATGCGCCAGCCGGGCGACTCGCGCGCGAGCCGCAGGAAGGGAAGGCCGCTCTCGAGCAGCCGGGCCTCGGCCTCGGCGGAGTAGTCGAGCGGCGCGTCGGGGAGCGCGACCCAGCGCACGCCGGAGTCCTGCAGCCAGCGGTGGTAGCGCTCCGCCGTCAGCGGCCGGCCGTCGTAGAAGAGCGGGTTCGCCTTCTCGTCCAGCTGGCGCTCCCAGCCCCGCGCGAGCGGCACGACGCTGGCCAGGTGCGCCGCCTCCCAGTGGTTGTGCGTGAACGCCACCTCGACGCGCTCGCCGGGGCTGACCTGCGCGCCCAGGAACGCCCGCGGGCCGGCGAAGAACGCCTCCTCGGTCGACGGGTCGCCGTGCGCCTCGGCCACGGCTCGCACGGCGGGCAGCCACTGCAGGTAGACGAGCGCGACGACCACCAGCGCTATCACCGCCCGCGGCGCCGTCGCGCGCGGCGCCAGCAGCAGCAGCGCCGGCCCCAGCAGGACCGGCAGCCGGAGCGCGTTCTGCCCGAACGGCGTCGGGATCAGGAACGCGCCCACGAGGACGAGCACGTACAGCGCCGCGCCGACCCGCAGCGCCCTGCGGCCCGGCGCCAGCAGCAGCGCCGCGGCGACGCTGACGGCGAGCATCGGCCAGAACGCGGTGGCCACGAAGCGGTCGTCGCCCCCCTCGGGGAACAGCAGCGCCATCGTCGCGCCGCCCGCCGCGACCGGCACCGCCAGCACGGCGGCCCGCCGGTAGTCCGAGCCGCCGACGGCCCACGCCGCCGCGGCGAGCGCCAGGAAGGCGCCGGCCACCGGGCTGGCCAGCACGCAGGCGAGCGCGAGCAGCGTGGCGACCGGCGTCCAGAGCCGCCCGCCCCGCTCCGCGCAGAGCCAGGCCGTGACGGCGAGCGCGATGCCGAGGGTGAAGGGCATCCGCCCGATCACCACGTTGGCGAGCACGCCCGCGGCGAACAGCCACGTCGCGGCCGCGGCGGCGCCCGGCGAGGGCGCCGCGGACCGGGCGATCGGCACGAACGCCGCGACCGCGACGACGGCGGCGATCGCCCCCACCCACGCCGGCCCCGGCCAGGCGGCGAACGGCGCGAAGAGCATCGAGTAGCCGAGCACGTGGTGGCCGCCGTACCACTGGGCGTTCCACACGGTCATCCCCTGCGTGTCGAACAGCCACGCGCGGAAGGCGTGGGCGGCCATGTCGGCGGTCGCCGGCTGGACCGCCAGATACACGGCAGCGGCCAGCACGGCGCCCGCGACAGGGGCGAAGGGATGCACGAGGGGACGGCGCATCTACGCCCCCGATGCTAGGGGGGCTACTTCTTGGAACCGAAGTCGGCCGTGACCACGCAGCGCTTCCCGCCGCCGAGGTTGCCGACCCGCTTGCCGATGCCCACTCGGCGATAGGACGAGGAGAGCAGGACCGCGCGGTGGCCGGGCGAGTTCATCCACATCCGGACGACCTGCCGTGCGGAGTGACGGCCGCAGCCGCCGAGCATGGCCAGCGTCTCGCCCAGGGCCTGATGCCGGGCGTAGCGCCGGACGCGATCGGCGAACCCGCCGCCGTCGCGCGACTCGTGCGCGAAGTAGTCCGCGTCGAGCATCTCCCACGAGTGGAAGTCGGCGGCACGCGCCAGGCGCGCGCTCGTGTGCAGCTTCGCGAGGCCGTACCTCGCGCGCTGGTGGTTGATGGAGCGCACGATGGCGCGCTCCTTGCCGTCCACCCGCGGCTTCGCGGTGGCGGTGGTGACCGATACGGCTGAATACATCGCCAGCAGGCAGGCGACGACAAGCGTCAGCAATGCGACGGTGCGCATGAAATTCCCCCAACGACCGAGACTCCCCCGAGTCCCGGGTCGACGTTCTCCGAGCCAATCCTTACGGGTCTGTACTGCTTCCCGAAATGCGGTCCGTCGCGGCTTGCGACCCTACAAGGCTCCTCGACGAACGTTCGGGAGGAAATGAGAAAAATCCCCCGAAGCGGGGACCCCGGGCTGTCAGGCAGGTGACAATTGGAGGTATTCAGCCACGGCTTGCACGATTTCTGGCTCCTCCAGCCAGGGCCAGTGACCGGCCTCGGGCAACGTTCTCACCGTCGCCTCGCCGCCCAGCGAGGCCGCCACGCGCCCGGCCAGGCCGGGGTCGAGGAACCGGTCGCGCCCTCCCCACACGACCAGCGCCGGCGCGGTGACGCCCTCGAGCACCGGCGCCGGCCCGGAGGCGCCGCGGCAGAGCTTGAGGATCGCCCGCTGCGTGCCGTGGTCGAAGTGCCGCAGGACCTGATCGGCGTGCTCGGCCGACAGCCCGCCGAGCCGCCGCAGCAGCGCGCGCCCGGTGAAGCCCATGCCCAGCTCGCCCACCACCGGCGTCCGCCACGCGCGCGCGACCCAGTGCCAGCGGTGCTCGGGGAGGAAGGGCACGACGTCGATCGCCACGAGCCGCTCGATCCGGTCGCCGAGCGTGAGCGCGACCGACCCCCAATCGTGCGCCACCAGCCGGACGCGGTCGATGCCGAGCGAGTCGAGGAACGCCGGCAGGAACGCCGCGTAGCCCTCGAGCGAGTACGGCCAGCCGGCGGACTTGCCCGACGCGCCGAAGCCCGGGAGGTCGACCGCGATCCCGCCCGTGCGCTCGAGGAAGGGCGTCCACAGCTCGGCCGAGTCCGGCACGCCGTGGACGTAGAGGACCGGCGGGTCGTCGCACGGCTCGCGCAGCCAGCTGACCAGCGTCCCGTCGACGTGTGCCTCCTCGCGCATCCTTTGCCCACTCTTTCCCATCCGGTTCCCGGGCGCTTCCCGACCCCGCCATAGCTTCGTGGGCGTCAACTCAAGGAGGTCCCGCAGATGAGCGTCTTCTCCGCCATCCAGCCGGCGACGGCCACGGCCAGTCGCCGGACGCGCACCCGCACGCGAACGGGCGGCAACGACACCAGCACCCGGACCCGCACCGGCCGTCGCCGCCGCCGGCGGGGCCGTCGCGGCCGCCGGGGCCGGAACTAGCCGTCATGGTCGCGCACGCCCCGGCACTCCCGGTGCGCGAGGTCGTGCGCCGCTTCTGGCCCGACGCCCGCCCGTTCCGCCGCTGGCTGCCCCTGGCGCTGGCGCTCATCGCGGCGGGCGTCGCGGTCGAGACCGCCGAGATCTTCCTCTTCAAGCTCGTCGTCGACGACGTGCTGGTGCCCGGCGATCTCGGGCCGCTGGCCTGGATCGGGGCCGCCTGCGTTGGCCTCCTGCTGCTCGGCGGCGGGATCGCGCTGGCCGACGACCTGCTCAACACCTGGCTCGGCGAGCGCTTACTGCTCGGCATGCGCACGCGCGTGTTCGGCCACCTGCTCACGCTCACGCCGGACACGCTCGACAAGCGCCGGCTCGGCGACGTCCTCACCCGCCTCGGCGGCGACGTCGCGGCGATCGAGAGCTTCGTCCTCTCCGGCGTGGCGACCGCCTTCGCCGCAGTGCTCCAGATCGGCTTCTTCGTCGCCGCGCTGTTCTACCTCCAGTGGGACCTGGCGCTGGTCTCGCTGATCGTGGCGCCGCTGTTCTTCGTCGTCGCCCGCCGCTTCTCCGGCCTGATCAAGCGCGCGTCGCGCGAGAAGCGCCGCCGCTCCGGCTCGCTTGGCGCGGTGGCCGAGCAGACGCTCGGCAATGTCGCGCTCGTCCAGGCCTCGGGCCGCGAGGGCGCGGAGATCCACCGCTACCGCCGCGAGGGCGAGGGCGTGATCGCGGCCGAGCTGTCGTCGGTCCGCATCCGCGGCGCGTTCTCGCCGCTCGTCGACCTGATCGAGCTCGCCGGGATCCTGCTCGTCGTGTACTTCGGGACGCGGGCGATCGCCGGCGGCGGGCTCACGCTCGGCGGCATGCTCGTCTTCATCGCGTACCTGACGCGGCTCTACGGGCCGGTCCGCGATCTCAGCTCGCTCTCCAACACCGTCTTCAAGGCGCTGGCGGGCGCCGAGCGCGTGATCGAGCTGCTCGACGAACGCCCGCGGGTGGCCGACGGCCCGCGCCGGCTCGGCCGCGTCGCCGGGGCGCTCGAGCTCGACGACGTGTGGTTCGGCTACGGCGACGAGCCGGTGCTGCGCGGCATCGATCTGCGCGTGGCGCCCGGGGAGCGGGTCGCGCTGGTGGGCGCCTCCGGGGCCGGCAAGTCGACGATCGCCCGGCTGCTCCTGCGCTGGGGCGACCCCGACCACGGCGCCGTCCGGCTCGACGGGGTCGACCTGCGCGAGGTCGAGCTCGCGTCGCTGCGCCGCAACGTGGCCCTGCTCCTGCAGGAGACGCTCGTGCTCCACGGCAGCGTCCGGGCGAACATCGCCTATGCGCGGCCGGACGCGACCGAGGCCGAGATCGTGGCCGCGGCCCGCGCCGCCGGCGCGCACGAGTTCATCGAGCGGCTGCCCGGGGCCTACGACGCCGACCTCGGGGAGCGTGGCCGCCGGCTGTCCGGCGGCCAGCGCCAGCGGATCGCCATCGCGCGCGCCCTGCTGGCCGACGCGCCGGTGCTCGTGCTCGACGAGCCGTCGACCGGCCTCGACGCCGGGCTGGCCTCCTCGCTCGGCGACCTCATGCGCGATCGCACGACCCTGGTCATCTCGCACGACCTCCTGCTCACCCGGGACGCCGACCTCATCGTCGTGCTCGACCACGGCGAGGTCGTCGAGCGCGGCCGGCACGACGAGTTGGTCGCCGCCGGCGGCCCCTACGCCCGGCTCTGGGGGCCGCATGAAGCGCTACGAGCTGCTTGAGCGCCTCAGCAGCGGCCACGCCTGCGACACGTGGGACGCGTGGAGCCACGAGCGCGGCTGCCGGGTGATCGTCCGGACGGGCGACGTGCGCCGCGAGGGCCGGCTCCTCCGGCGCCTCACGCACCCCAACATCGTGCGCGTCTACGAGGTGCACCGCGACTGGATGGTGCTGGAGACGCTGAGCGGCGCGACGCTGGATGCGCTGGGGCCGCTCTCGCGAGCGGACGCGATCGAGATGGGCCGCCAGCTCTGCTCGGCGATCGGCTACCTGCACCGGCAGGGCTGGCTCCACCTCGACCTCAAGCCCGACAACCTGATCGCGGACGGCGGGCGCCTCAAGGTCATCGACTTCAGCATCGCCCAGCGGCCCGGGGCGATCGACGCGGGCACCGGCACGCGCCGCTGGATGTCGCCCGAGCAGGAGCGCGGCGGGCGTGTGGGCCCGGCGTCCGACGTCTGGGGCGTCGCGGCCGTCCTCCGGGCCTCGGGGCTGGATCTCGACGTCGCCGAGGAACCGGAGGAACGCCCGGGCGTCGCGGACGTGATTCGATGGCTCGATGGTCTCCAGAGCCCGCGTCCGGCGGATACGCGACAGGCTGCGTGAGGTCTACGGCCGCCCCGCCGCGCCGCCGCACCAGCACGGGCTCGACGAGCTGATCCTCACCGTCCTCTCGCAGTCGACCAACGATCGCAACCGCGACGTCGCGTTCACGCGGCTGCGCGCCCGCTTCCCGAGCTGGGAGGCGGTCCGCGAGGCGCCCAACGAGGAGGTCGAGGAGGCGATCCGGCCCGGGGGCATCTCGAAGGTCAAGTCGGTGCGCATCCAGGAGATCCTGCGCGCGCTGCCGGAGCCGATGGACGGCCCGCATCTGCGCGACCAGGACTTCCTGGTGTCGCTGCCGGGCGTGGGCCGCAAGACGGCGGCCTGCGTGCGCCTGTTCGCCTACGGGGAGCGCGACGTGCCGGTCGACACCCACGTGTCGCGCGTGGGCACGCGCCTCGGGCTCTTCCGCGAGAAGGCGCCGTTCGAGGAGCTGCACGACACGATGCTCGCCCTCACCCCGCGCGGGCAGGAGCTCGAGTTCCACGTGAACCTGCTCCGCCACGGCCGCAGGACCTGCCACGCGCGCCGCCCGGAGTGTGACGGATGCGCACTCCTGCGCATGTGCCCGACCGGCTACAATCTGCGTCACGCAGACTGAGATTTTGGAGTAAGGAGCACACCACATGGCAAAGACCATCGGGATCGACCTCGGAACCACGAACTCGTGCATGGCCGTCCTCGAGGGCGGCGAGCCGACGGTCATCGAAAACGCGGAGGGCGGTCGCACGACCCCGTCCGTCGTCGCCTTCACGGCCGGCGGCGAGCGCCTCGTGGGCACCGTCGCCAAGCGCCAGGCGGTGACCAACCCGACCAACACCGTCTTCTCGATCAAGCGCTTCATGGGCCGCAAGGAGGCCGAGGTGCGCGAGGAGGAGGCGATCGTCCCGTACGACGTCATCTCCGGCTCCGGTGGTGACGCTCGGGTCAAGGCCGGCGACAAGGAGTACTCGCCGCCGGAGATCTCCGCGATGATCCTGCAGAAGCTGAAGGCCGACGCCGAGGCCTATCTCGGCGAGACGGTCGACAGCGCGGTCATCACCGTGCCGGCGTACTTCAACGACGACCAGCGCCAGGCCACCAAGGACGCCGGCCGCATCGCCGGCCTCGAGGTCAAGCGCATCATCAACGAGCCGACCGCCGCGTCGCTCGCCTACGGCCTCGACAAGGAGGCCGACCAGACGATCCTCGTCTTCGACCTCGGCGGCGGCACGTTCGACGTGTCGGTGCTGGAGATCGGCGACGGCGTGTTCGAGGTCAAGTCGACCGCGGGTGACAACCACCTCGGCGGCGACAACTTCGACAAGGCGGTCGTCGACTGGCTCGCCGCGGAGTTCAAGCGCGACCAGGGCATCGACCTGACCGCCGACAAGATGGCCCTCCAGCGCCTCTACGAGGCCGCCGAGAAGGCCAAGATCGAGCTCTCCTCCGCGCAGGAGACCCAGATCAACCTGCCGTTCATCACGGCCGACGCGTCGGGCCCGAAGCACCTCGACGTTCGCCTCACCCGCTCCAAGCTCAACGAGCTGGCCTCGTCGCTGATCGAGCGCGTCGTCGCGCCGGTCCGCCAGGCGATCGACGACGCCAAGGACAAGGGCGTCAAGGAGATCCAGCACGTCGTGATGGTCGGCGGCATGACCCGCATGCCGGCCGTGCAGGAGAAGGTCAAGGAGCTCACCGGCAAGGAGCCGCACCGCGGCGTCAACCCGGACGAGGTCGTCGCCGTCGGCGCCGCCATCCAGGCGGGCGTGCTGGCCGGCGAGGTCAAGGACGTCCTGCTGCTCGACGTCACCCCGCTCACCCTCGGCATCGAGACCAAGGGCGGCGTGATGACCAAGCTGATCGAGCGCAACACGACGATCCCGACCCGCAAGTCCGAGGTGTTCTCCACCGCCGAGGACAACCAGCCGAGCGTGGAGATCCACGTGCTGCAGGGCGAGCGCGAGATGGCGATCTACAACAAGTCGCTCGGCAAGTTCCAGCTCACCGGCATCCCGCCGGCCCCGCGCGGCATCCCGCAGATCGAGGTCGGCGTTCAACATCGACGCCAACGGCATCGTCGAGGTGTCGGCGAAGGACCTGGGCACCGGCAAGGAGCAGCAGATCCAGATCAAGGCCGGCTCCGGCCTCTCCGACGACGAGATCAAGCGGATGGTCGGCGACGCCGAGACGCACGCCGAGGAGGACAAGCAAGGCGCGCGAGCTGGCCGAGGCCCGCAACGCCGGCGAGTCCGCGGCCTACCAGGCCGAGAAGCAGGTCAAGGAGCTCGGCGAGAACCTCGACGACGCCTCCAAGGCCGAGATCGAGGAGGCCATCAAGGACCGTCAACGAGGCCGTCAAGGGCGAGGACGCGGAGGACATCCGCGCCAAGACCGACCGCCTGCAGACCGCGTTCCACAAGGTCTCCGAGGCCATGTACGAGCGCGCGCAGGCCGCACAGCAGGACGCTGCCGCCGCGGAACCCTCGCCCAACGGCTCGGGTTCGGGCGCCGTCGACGAGGAGGTCGTCGACGCCGAGGTCGTCGACGAGCAGAAGTGATGAGCACCGAGGAGACCAAGACCGACGAGTTCACCGCTGCCGCGCCGCCCCATCCCGGGGCGGCCGGCACCGGCGAGACCTCGTTCGGCGACGCCGAGGCGCCGCCGGCGTCAGAGCACGCCGGCGGCGCTCGGAGCAGGTCGAGGACGAGCGCGACAAGTACCTCGCGCTCGCCCAGCGCACCCAGGCCGACTTCGAGAACTTCCGCAAGCGGATGGCGCGCGAGAACGCCGCCGCGCAGGACCGCGGGGTCGCCAAGGTCGCCAGGGAGCTGCTGCCGGCGCTCGACCACCTCGAGCACGCGCTGAAGGCCGTCGAGGGCCGACGAGGACGTGGTCAAGGGCTTCGCCCTCGTGCGCGACGAGATCGTCGCCGCGCTCGGCCGCGCCGGCATCGAGTCGTTCTTGCCCCAAGGGCGAGCCGTTCGACCCCAACGAGCACGAGGCGATGGCCGCGCAGCCGTCCGAGGACGCCGAGTCCGGGACGGTCATCGAGGTCTACCAGCAGGGCTACCGGCTCAACGGGGCCGTGCTGCGGCCGGCCCGGGTCGTGGTGGCGGAGTAGGGGGCTTGACGGTGGCTCGCTCTGACGACTACTACAAGACCCTCGGGGTCGACAAGAAGGCGTCCCAGGACGAGATCAAGAAGGCGTACCGCAAGCTCGCGCGCCAGTACCACCCGGACACGAACAAGGACGCCGGCGCCGAGGAGCGCTTCAAGAAGATCTCCGAGGCCTACGACGTCCTCGGCGATCCCGAGAAGCGCAAGAAGTACGACCGCGGGCAGTCCGTGTTCGGCGCGACAACCCGTTCGGCGGCGGCGCTACGCCGGGCGGCGCAGCCGGGGCGACTTCGGCTCGTTCTCGGACATCCTGTCGAACATCTTCAACACGACCGCGGGGCGCGGCGGGGCGCGCACGCGTCCGGCCGCCGAGCGCGGGCGCGACCTGGAGACCACCGTCTCGCTGTCCTTCGACCAGGCGGTCGAGGGCGCGCAGGTGCCGGTCTCCGTGTCCACGCACGCGGCGTGCAACACCTGCCGCGGCACGGGCGCCCGGCCCGGGACCTCGCCGATCGTCTGCCCCGTCTGTCAGGGTCGCGGCGTGGAGTCGCAGGGCCAGGGCGTCTTCTCGATCACCCGGCCGTGCTCGCGCTGCGGCGGCTCCGGCACCGTGATCGAGGACCCGTGCCCGACGTGCGGCGGCCAGGGCCGGCTGCGCGAGCTCAAGAAGTACCGCGTGAACATCCCGGCCGGGGTCAAGGACGGCTCGCGGATCCGCCTGCCCGGCAAGGGCGAGGCCGGCCTGCGCGGCGGCCCGGCCGGCGACCTGTACGTGATCACGCACGTCAGCGAGTCGCCGGTGTTCCGGCGCAAGGGCGACAACTTCGAGGTCGAGGTCCCGATCACGGTCGCCGAGGCGATGCGCGGCGCCGACGTCGAGGTGCCCACGCTGCACGGCACGAAGAAGCTGCGCGTGCCGGGCGGGACCAAGCACGGGACGGTCCAGCGGCTGCGCGGCGAGGGCCCGCCCGCGCTCGCCGGCGGCAAGCGCGGCGACATCCACTACCGCTTCGTGATCGACGTCCCGAGCGACCTGACCGACGAGCAGCGCGAGGCGGTCGAGGCGCTGTCGAAGGCGCATGAACGGCCGCAACCCGCGCGAGTCGCTGCTGCGCGCAGGCCCGGAGGCGGGTGATGCGCGGCCAGCGCCGCACCACCCGCGTGACCGCCCGCGTCGTCCAACGACCGCGGCGTGTTCATGATCTCGGTCGCCGCCGAGCTCGCCGAGATGCACCCGCAGACGCTGCGCATGTACGAGGCGCGCGGGCTGATCGAGCCCAAGCGCTCGCCGAAGGGCACGCGGCTGTACTCGCAGGACGACGTCGAGCGGCTGCGCAGGATCCAGGAGATGACGACCGAGCTGGGGATGAACCTCGCCGGCGTCGAGCGCGTCTTCGAGCTCGAGGACAAGCTCGGCCGGCTCCAGCGCAAGGTCGAGGCGCTGGAGGGCCGCGCCTCGGCGCTCCAGCAGGAGATCGCGGCGCTCGAGGAGGTCCGCCGCTCGGTCAAGGCCGAGATCGTGCGCTACGAGGCGCCGGGCACGGCGCTCATCCCGATCCGGCACGTGCGGCGCGGGGGCTCGTAGCCGGCAGCGCGCGGAGGATGCCGAGGTAGAGGATCGGCGTCCCGGTGGCGATGAGGATCGCGGTCATCCACGCGGTCCCGGCGTCGCTGCCCGAGCCGATCGTGTGGACGACGCCGAGCACGTACACGAGCGGCGTGAGCCGGTGCAGGTTGCGCCAGCGCCGCGTGCCGATCCGGCGGCGGATGTAGAAGGTGAGTCCGAGGATGGCCGCGAGGTAGCCGCCGATGATCCCGAGCCCGGTGAAGAGCGGCTCGTGGTCCATCGCGAACGGCACCGCGATGCCCGCGATGCCCGGCCGCAGGAAGCCGTCGCCGAGCAGCGTGATGCCGTGCACGGCGATCGCGACCAGCGCGGCCAGGGCCGCATGCTCGTGGACGGCGATCAGGGTCCGCGGGAGGCCCGGCCTGCGGAAGGCCTTGGCCGCCATGGCGAGCCCGATCGCGACCGAGAGCGCGATGAGGATCAGCGCGACGATGCCCGACGCGCGGCTGGCGAGCCACCAGCCGTACTCCATCGGATCCCTCACGCCGGCACCTCCACGCCGGCGGACAGCACCGCGCCGTCCCAGCCGATCAGCACGCCGCCGAACCGCGACAGGATCTGGCGGCCCGCGTGCGGCCCGGCGAGGATCGCCGCCTTGGCCAGGGCCTCGGCCAGCGCGGCCGTCGGCGCCTTCGCGGTGGCGCTGAGGACGCCCGTCCAGGCGGGCCGCTGCGTCGAGGGGTCGAGGAGGTGGTGCGCGGGGCGGCCGGTGGCGTCCCACCAGAGGCGCTTGTCGATCCCGCTCGTGGCGACCGCGTCGTCGCGCAGCGCCAGGACCTCGGCGAGCATGCCCGTGACCGGGTTGGGGACCAGCACCTCGTGCGTCCCGTGCACGCGCAGGTCGCCGCCGAGGTCGGCCGCGCACGGGCCGTGGGGCGCGAGGAGCGCGACGGCCAGGTCGGCGGCCAGGCCCTTGGCGCTGCCGCCGAGGTCGAGGCGGACGCCGCGCGGGCGGGCGATCGTGCCCTTGGCGTCGTCGACGCGGACCGTCCGCCAGTCGGCCGCCGCGCTCGGCTGCGCCGGCTCGGGCGGAGGCGCCGCCTCGAGCGCCGCTCGCAGGTCGGCGCGGGGGTGGCCGACGAGCGACCGGTCGTAGCCGGCCCGGACGACGGCGCCGAGCAGCGTGGGGTCCGCGAGGCCGCTGGTGGCCGCGGCGCCGGCGACCGCGGTGCGGACGGCCTCGCGCAGCGCGGCCGACGCCGGGACGTCCGCGCGCGGGTCCTCGTTGAGCCGCGACAGCTCGCTCTCGGGGTCGAAGCGGGTGAGCCGGGCCTCGAGGTCCTCGATCAGCGCGCGCGCCTGCTCGAGCGGGGCATCGGGCGCGCCCAGCAGGCGGACCTGGGTGCCCATGGCTCCGAACGCGAGCTCGATCATGAGGACTGGGTGGTCAGGGGCGCCGGGGCCGGGGCCGGGGCGCGGGGCGGGCGTGGTCGCCGGGGCCGACGTCTGAGCCGCGGCGGGTGGGGTGGCGGAGGAGCCGCGCGGGTGGTGGATGACGACGCGCTTGATGACCCGGCGGATCAGCACGCGGCGTGGCTTGACCTGCTGCGCTGCCGGTTGCGCGGGGCCGAGAGCGGGGTCCTGACCGGCCCGCACCTGGAACGCGAGCAGCGCGAGCGCGGCGAAGAACGCCGCGAGCGCCGCGCCGAACACCCAGCCGGCGGCCGGCTTCTTCGGCCGGGGTCGTCGAGTCACGCCATCCGTGACCGTGCCGCCCCGGTCGCCGTCAGTCATCGTCGTCGCCGCCCCGCCCGCGGCCTCGCCCGCGCCCGTGGCCGCCGTCGTCATCGTCATGGTCGTCGTCGTCCCAGCCGTCGTCGCCATGGCGTGACGAGTCGTCGTCGCCCCCGCGGGACGACGAGGTCGACGCGGCCGGAGCGGGCGCGGCCGGCGCGGGTGCGGGCGCCGCTGCTGCGGGCGCCGCCGCGGCAGGCGCCGCGGCCTTCGCCTTCGGCCGCCGGTGCACGGTCCGCCGGATCACCTTGGTCCGCACCTCGACGGGCGGGTCGGTCTCGGCGGCGGGCGCCGGCGCGGGCGCCGGCTCCGCGCCACCCGCGGTGAGCGCGACCACCGCGAGCACGCCGAGGGCGGCGATGGTGGCGGTCGCGGCGATGGCGGAACGCGAGAAGCTCATGCCTCCACCGTCGTCACCGGCCCGCCAAGGCTCCGGCAACCGCGGGTTAAGGCTTGGGAAAACCTCGCGAGCCGCGGCTACATTCGCTCACCGTGCAGCCGCGACCACGAGTCCTCTTCGTCGAGGACGAGCCCAGCATCTACGAGCCGTTCTCCAAGGCCCTCGCCCGCGAGGGCTTCGAGCCCGTCGTGGCCCGCACGGCCGCGCGAGCGATCGAGCTCGCGGAGGGCGACTTCGCCATCGTGCTGCTCGACCTCACGCTCCCCGACGGCGACGGCCGCGACATCTGCCGCGCGATCCGCCGCAACTCGTCGGTCCCGATCCTCATGCTCACGGCGCGGGGGACCGAGGCGGACCGCATCGTCGGCCTCGAGCTGGGCGCCGACGACTACGTCGTCAAGCCGTTCAGCGGCGGGGAGGTGATCGCCCGCATCCGCGCGATCCTGCGACGCAGCGCCGCGTCCGCCCAGGCCGACGACACGACGCCGCCGGGCCCGGTCGCGATCGGCGGCCTGGAAGTGGACGTCGCCGCGCGACGCGCGCACCTGGACGGCGAGGAGCTCAAGCTCTCGCGCAAGGAGTTCGACCTCCTGGCCGAGCTGATCCGCCACGCCGGCCGCGTCGTCACGCGCGAGCAGCTCATGGACCGCGTGTGGGACGAGAACTGGTTCGGCTCCACGAAGACGCTCGACGTCCACGTCCGCTGGCTGCGCCAGAAGCTCGGCGACGATCCCGCCGACCCGCGCTACCTGCACACGGTCCGCGGCGTCGGGTTCCGGTTCACGGCGCCCGAGGAGCTCTCGTAAGCCTTCGCCTCCGCCTCCTGCTGGCGCTCGCCTACGTGCTCGTGCTGGCGATCGTCGCGCTGGAGGTGCCGCTCATCATCAGCCTGCGCGACCGCGTCGACGCCGAGGTCCGCTCGCAGGCGCTCAGCCAGGCCGAGATCGTCGCGGTCCTCGTCGAGGACGAGCTGCGCAACCGCGACGAGCTGGCCGACGTCACGGCACGCGCGGCGTCGCAGGTGCGCGGGCGCGTGATCGTCGTCGGTCCCGGCGGCCGGCTGGTCGCCGACTCGGCGGGGGAGGAGCGGCTGGGCATCGACTACGGCACGCGACCGGAGATCGAGCGCGCGCTCGGCGGCGACCCCTACCAGGAGGAGCGCCACAGCGAGACCCTGGGCGCGACGATCCTCGCCACCGCGGTGCCGATCCGCGGGACCGGCACGGAGGTGGTCGGCGCGGTGCGGGTCACCCAGAGCGTCGAAGCCGTCGACCGCGCGACCCGCCGCGCCACGCTCGGCCTGGTGGCCGTCGGGCTGCTCGTCCTCGTGCTCGGCCTCGCCGCGGGCGCGGTGATCGCCGGCCAGGTGGCGGGACCGGTGCGGCGCCTCGACCAGGCCGCGCGGCGCGTCGCCGAGGGCGACCTGAGCGCCCGCGCCAAGGTCGAGGGCAGCGCCGAGCAGCAGCGGCTCGCGCGCACGTTCAACGACATGACGGGCCGGCTCGAGCGGCTCGTGAGCAGCCAGCGCGAGTTCGTCGCCGACGCGAGCCACCAGCTCCGCACGCCGCTCAGCGGCCTGCGGCTCCGGCTCGAGGAGGCCCGCGCGTCGACCGCCGACGCCGAGGCGCACGAGGAGATCGACGCCGGTCTGCGCGAGCTCGACCGCCTCTCCGCCATGGTCACCGAGCTGCTCGTCCTCTCGCAGGCCGGGGAGGTGGACGCCCCGCCCGAGCAGGTCGACCTCGAGGACGCGGCCCGCCGCGCCGAGGCGCGCTGGGACGGCGCCGAGGGCGGGCGGGTGCGCTCGACCGGCGCGGCCGCGGACGGCTTCGTGCCGCGCGCCGACCTCGACCGGGCGCTCGACGCACTGATCGAGAACGCCCTCAACTACGGCGACGGCGAGGTCGAGGTGCGCGCGCGGCCCGGCGCCCTCGAGGTGCTCGACCGCGGCCCGGGCCTCCCGGACGCCGAGCTCCAGGCCGTCTTCGAGCGCTTCCACCGGGGCGCCGCCGGCCGGGCCGGGCCGAACGGCACCGGCCTCGGGTTGCCGATCGCGCGCGAGCTGGCGCGCCGCTGGGGCGGCGACGTGACGCTCGCCAACCGCGAGGACGGCGGCGCCCGCGCCACCGTGACCGTCCCGCCGTTTCCCGGCGCTTAACCCGGCCCGAGCTACGGTGCTCGCATGCGTCTCGCCTGGGTGCTGATCGCCGTCGGGGGCGTCCTGCTCGTCGCGGGCGTCACGCTGGCGGCGTCCACGCTCTCGACGCAGACCATCGGGCTCTCGTCCGAGCCGCTCAGCGCGGGCGAGGCGCTGAGCCCCGCCGAGACGCCCACCGCCACCCCGACGGCGACGGCGACGCCTGAGCGCAAGCGGCGCCGCGCCCGCCCGCGCGCGACCGCGACGCCCACCGCCGTGCCGACCGCCACGCCCACCACGGCGCCGCCGGTCGAGTCCGGCGACGACGACAACTCGGGCTCGGGCTCCAGCGGGAGCGACGACGACAGCGGGCAGGGCAGGGGCCGCGGCCGCGGACGCGGCCGGGGTGGCGACGACGACGATTGACAGGGCGCTAAAATCTCAGTCACACCGACTGAGATCTAGGAACCGCTGACGCCCATGCAACTCGATCGCTTCACCATCAAGTCCCAGGACGCGCTGCAGCAGGCGATCCGGCTCGCGGCCGACCGCCGCAACACCGAGACCGCGCCGGCGCATCTCCTCATCGCGCTGCTCGACCAGCAGGAGGGCATCGTCGGCCCGGTCCTGCGCAAGTCGGGCGCCGACCCCGCCGCCGTGCGCAGCGCCACCGGCGGCGCCCTCGACCGGCTTCCCACGATCACCGCCGGCGCCCGCGAGCCCGCCACGTCGCGCGAGCTGCTCGACGTCCTGCGCGCCGCCGAGCGCGAGATGGCCAGGCTCGGCGACGAGTACGTGTCCACCGAGCACCTGCTGCTCGCGCTCTCCGAGGCCGTCGACGGCCTCCCGGAGCACGACGACATCGAGGCCGCCGTCCAGCAGATCCGCGGCCCGCATCGCGTCACGGACCAGAGCCCGGAGGAGAAGTACCAGGCCCTCCAGCGCTTCGGCCGCGACCTCACCGAGGCCGCCGAGGACGGCAAGCTCGACCCCGTCATCGGGCGCGACGACGAGATCCGCCGCGTCATCCAGGTCCTCTCCCGCCGCACCAAGAACAACCCGGTCCTGATCGGCGAGCCCGGCGTCGGCAAGACGGCGATCGTCGAGGGCCTCGCCCAGCGCATCATCGCCGGCGACGTCCCCGACTCCCTGCGCGACCGCCGCGTGATCTCGCTCGACATCGGCGCCATCCTGGCCGGCTCCAAGTACCGCGGCGAGTTCGAGGAGCGCCTGAAGGCGGTACTCAAGGAGATCCAGGAGTCCCAGGGCCAGGTCATCCTCTTCATGGACGAGCTGCACACGATCGTCGGCGCCGGCGCCGCCGAGGGCGCGGTCGACGCCGCGAACCTCCTCAAGCCGATGCTCGCCCGCGGCGAGCTGCGCGCGGTCGGCGCCACCACGCTCGACGAGTACAAGAAGCACGTCGAGAAGGACGCGGCGCTCGAGCGCCGCTTCCAGCCGATCTACGTCGGCGAGCCGTCGGTCGAGGACACGATCGCCATCCTGCGCGGGCTCAAGGAGCGCTACGAGGCGCATCACGGCGTCACGATCACCGACGACGCGCTGATCGCCGCCGCCACGCTCAGCCACCGCTACATCGCCGACCGCTTCCTGCCCGACAAGGCGATCGACCTGGTCGACGAGGCCGCCTCGCGCGTCTCGATCGAGCTGTCGAGCGTGCCGACCGAGATCGACGAGGTCCACCGCCGGATCCTCCAGCTCGAGATCGAGCAGGCCGCCGTGGGCAAGGACGAGACGGCCGGCGCGCGGCGCGAGGAGATCGAGCGCGAGCTGGCCGACCTCCGCGAGGAGGAGTCGGGCATGCGCGCCCAATGGCAGCGCGAGAAGGAGCAGGCCGAGGGCCACGGCAAGCTGCGCGAGCGGCTCGACCAGGCGCGCGTGGAGTTCGAGCGCGCGACCCGCGAGGGCGACCTGGCCCGCGCGGGCGAGCTGCGCTACGGCGAGATCCCGGAGCTCGAGCGCCGGCTCGCCGAGGCCGAGTCGCGGCCGGAGGAGCTCGAGCCGGCGGTGTACCTCTCCGAGAAGGTCGACGCCGACGAGGTCGCCGAGGTGGTCGGCAAGTGGACGGGCATCCCCGTCACGCGCCTGCTCGAGGGCGAGGTGGAGAAGCTCATCAACATGGAGGAGCGCCTCCATCTCCGCGTGATCGGGCAGGACGAGGCGGTCGAGGCCGTCTCCGACGCCCTGCGCCGCTCGCGCGCCGGGCTCAGCGACCCCGATCGCCCGATCGGCACGTTCCTCTTCCTCGGCCCGACCGGCGTCGGCAAGACCGAGCTGGCCCGCGCCCTCGCGGAGTTCATGTTCGACTCCCAGGACGCGATGGTGCGGATCGACATGTCGGAGTACATGGAGAAGCACTCCGTGTCGCGGCTCGTCGGCGCGCCTCCCGGCTACGTCGGCTACGAGGAGGGCGGCCAGCTCACGGAGACCGTGCGCCGGCGGCCGTACAGCGTCGTGCTGCTCGACGAGATCGAGAAGGCCCACACCGACGTCTTCAACGTGCTCCTGCAGGTCATGGACGACGGCCGGCTGACCGACGGGCAGGGCCGCACGGTCGACTTCAAGAACACCGTGCTGATCATGACCTCGAACATCCCGGGCGGCCGCGAGGGCGCCGAGGAGACGTTCAAGCCGGAGTTCATCAACCGGCTCGACGACATCGTCGAGTTCGACCCGCTGTCACGCGAGCAGCTGCGCGAGATCGTCGACCTCCAGGTCACGCGGCTGATCGGCCGGGTGGCGGAGCGCGGCGTCGAGGTGTCGCTCACCGACGCGGCCCGCGACCTGCTCGGCGACATCGGCTACGACCCGACGTACGGCGCGCGGCCGCTGAAGCGCGTGATCTCCAAGCGGCTCGTCGACCCGCTGGCGCTCGGCCTGCTCAAGGGCGAGTTCGCGGCCGGCGACCGCATCGAGGTCGACGCCGCCGACGGCGAGCTGACGTTCACGCGGGCGAGCGCGGAAGCGCTCGTCTAAGGCTCGAGGAAGACCTCGACCACGTCGATGGGGATCCGGACCCACACGGGGTTCGGATCCGGCGCGTAGACGCGGCGCTGGTCGAACTGGACGCGCCAGCGGCCGGCGCGCGGCGACTCGATCGGGATCTGGCGCCGCTTGACCGAGAAGGTCCCGCACGCGCCGGTCGTGCGGCGCGCCATGCGGACCGTCTTCTGGTCCCTGCCGCCGAAGACGTAGTGCGCGTAGACCGGCGCGTCGCGCATGAACCCGCGGCCGCGGAAGCGCACCTTGCGGTCGGGCGCGGCCCGGCGCGGCTTGACGGTCACGGCGAGGTCGGTGACCCGCGAGGTCAGCGAAAGGTTGTTGACCGCGTCGCGCGCGGTGATCGTGAACGGCCGCTCGCCGGCCGGCTGGTACGGCGCGTCGACGAGGATCTGGAAGCGCCCGATGGAGTCGGTCGGCGGCGCGCCCACCGGCACGCCGTCGATCAGGACCTCGACCGTCGTCGAGGGCTCGAAGCCGGTGCCCTGGAAGTCGATGTCCTCGAGCAGCCCCGTCGCCGGCCCGCTCGACGCGTAGCAGGGCTTGACCGGCATGAGCGTCGCGGCATTCGCCGTGCCTGTCGCGAACGCGAGGATCAGCGCGGTGGCGGCGGCGAGGCGGAACGTCATGGCGGCGGAAGTATCCACTGGATCCGAGAACACCGCATAGGGGCGGAAGGATCGGATACAACGAACCGATGCCGACCTACATCATGCTGTCGACGCTCACGCCCGAGGGCGTCCAGACCATCAAGAACAATCCTTCGCGCATCCGCGAGGTCAACCAGGAGGTCGAGCAGCTCGGGGCCACGGTCAAGGCCCAGTGGGCCACGCTCGGCCACTTCGACTTCGTGAACATCGTCGAGGCGCCGGACGAGAAGACCATGGCACGGGTATCGCTCGAGCTCGGCTCGCGCGGGACGGCCCACTACGAGTCGCTCGCCGCGATCCCGATCGACGACTTCATCGCATCGCTTTGAGTGTGGCCCCCACACGGGTCCTCGTCGTCGGCGGCGGCGGCCGCGAGCACGCGATCGTGCGGGCGCTCGCGCGCTCGCCCCAGCGTCCCGAGCTGCTGTGCACGCCGGGCAACGCGGGGATCGCGGGCGACGCGGCGATCGTCGAGACCGGCGACGTGGCCGCCTACGCGGCCGCCGAGGGCGTGGACCTCGTGGTGGTGGGCCCGGAGGTGCCGCTGGTCGCCGGGCTCGCCGACGACTGCGCGGCGGCCGGCGTGGCGTGCTTCGGCCCGTCCGCCGCGGCGGCGCGGCTGGAGGGCTCCAAGGCGTTCGCCAAGGAGCTGATGGCGGCGGCCGGGGTCCCGACCGCCGCCTACGCGGTGGTGACGTCCGTCGAGGACGGTCTCGCGGCGATCGCCGGGTATCCGACCGTCATCAAGGCCGACGGGCTCGCGGCCGGCAAGGGCGTGGTGATCGCCGCCGACGAGGCCGAGGCGCGCGCCGCGCTCGAGGAGATGCTCGTCGAGCGGCGCTTCGGCGACACCCCGGTCGTCGTCGAGGAGTTCCTCGACGGCGAGGAGCTCTCACTGCTCGCGCTGTGCGACGGCGTGCGGGCGCTCCCGCTCGCGCCCGCGCGCGACTTCAAGCGGATCGGCGACGGCGACACCGGGCCGAACACCGGCGGGATGGGCTCCTTCTCGCCCGTGCCGGAGGTCGACGCCGCGCTCGTGGACCGCATCCGCGCGGAGATCCAGCAGCCGGTCGTCGACGAGCTGGCGCGCCGCGGCACGCCGTTCCACGGCGTGCTCTACGCCGGCCTGATGCTGACCGCCGCGGGCGTGAAGACGCTCGAGTTCAACGTGCGCTTCGGCGACCCCGAGACCCAGGCGGTGCTCCCGCGGCTGCGCTCGGACCTGCTCGACCTGCTCCAGCGGGCCACGCGGCCGGGCGGCCTGGAGGGCGTCGCGCTCGAGTGGGACGCCCGCTCGGCGGTGACCGTCGTGCTCGCCTCGCGCGGGTACCCGGCGAGCTCGTCCTCCGGTGACGTGATCAGCGGGCTCGACCGCGTGCCGGACGGCATCGAGGTGACGCACGCGGGTACGGCCGCGAGCGGCGGCGACGTGGTCACGGCGGGCGGCCGCGTCCTCAACGTGACCGCTCTCGGCGACGAGCTGCGGTCCGCCCGCGAGCATGCGTATGCTGCCGCCGACGTGATCGCGTTCGACGGCCGACAGCTACGCAGGGACATCGCCGCATGAGCCAGGAGCCGGTGGCCGAGGCCTCGGTGGAGGCGCAGTTCGACGACCTCGCGGTCGACGCTCCCGTGGTCGGCATCGTGATGGGCTCCAAGAGCGACATGCCGGCCATGGACGCGGCGGCGGAGGAGCTCAAGAAGCGCGGCATCGCCCACGAGGTGCGCGTGATGTCGGCCCACCGCGAGCCCGACACGGTCTCCGACTACGCCAAGAACGCGCAGATGCGCGGGCTGCGGGTCATCATCGCCGGCGCCGGCCTCTCGGCCGCGCTGCCGGGCGTTGTGGCCGCCCACACGGCGCTGCCGGTCATCGGCGTGCCGCTCACGTCTTCCAAGTCGGTCGCGGGCGGGCTCGACGCCCTGCTCTCGATCGCCCAGATGCCCCCGGGCGTGCCGGTGGCGTGCGTGGGCGTCGACAACGCGCGCAACGCGGCCGTGCTCGCCGCGCGCATACTGGAAGCGTGATCACCCGCTACACGCGCCCGGAGCTGGGCGCGATCTGGACCGACGAGGCGCGGATGACCGCGTGGCGCGACGTCGAGGTCGCGGCCGCGGAGGCGCTCGAGGGGCCGACGGCCGAGGACCTGGAGGCGATCCGGGGCGCGACCTTCACGGTCGAGGCGGTCAAGGAGCGCGAGGCCGTCACCGACCACGACGTCGCCGCGTTCGTCGACGTCCTGTCGGGAACGGCCGGCCCGGCGGGGCGCTGGATCCACTACGGGCTGACCTCCTCCGACGTGCTCGACACGGCGCTGGCGCTGCAGCTGCGCCGGGCCGGCGACGTGATCCTCCCGGGCGCGCGCGAGGTCGCTCGCGCGCTGGCCGAGCAGGCGCGCGCGCACGCCGGAACGCTGTGCGTGGGGCGCACCCACGGCGTGCACGCGGAGCCGACCTCGTTCGGGCTCAAGCTCGCCGGCTTCGCGCTCGAGGCGCATCGCAACGCCGAGCGGCTCGAGCGGGCGTTCGCGCAGGCCGCCACGGGGGCGATCTCCGGCGCGGTCGGCACCTACGCGTCGCTGGGGCCCGAGTACGAGGCGCGCGTGCTGGAGCGCCTGGAGCTCGCCGCCGAGCCGGTCTCCACCCAGGTCGTCCCGCGCGACCGCCATGCCGAGCTGCTGAGCGCGATCGCCCTGGCGGGCGCCGGGCTGGAGCGGTTCGCCCAGGAGATCCGCCACCTGCAGCGCACCGAGGTGCGCGAGGTCGAGGAGCCGTTCCGCGCGGGCCAGAAGGGCTCGAGCGCGATGCCGCACAAGCGCAACCCGATCACCACCGAGCGGATCTGCGGCCTGGCGCGGGTGCTGCGCGGCTACGCGCAGACGGGGCTCGAGAACGTGGCGCTGTGGCACGAGCGCGACATCTCGCACTCGGGCGCCGAGCGCGTGGTGCTGCCCGACGCGACGATCCTCATCGACTACATGCAGTCGCTGGCGCTGCGGGTCGCGCGCGGGATGGTCGTGCACGAGGACCGCATGCGCGCGAACCTGGAGATCACGTCGGGGGCGCTCTTCTCCCAGCGGGTGCTGCTCGCGCTCGTTGCCCAGGGGATGGTCCGCGACGACGCGTACCGGATCGTCCAGCGCCTCGCCCAGCAGGCGTGGGACACGCAGACGCCGCTGCGCTCGCTGCTCGAGGCCGAGCCGGACGTCGAGCTCGACCTGGACGCCGTGTTCGACTACGGCCACTACGTTCGCCACGTACCCGAAGTACTCCGACGGTTGGAGGTCATCACGTGAGTTCTGCGTTGCTCATCTACGGCTCCCCCGAGCACTCGGCGGACCTGTTCCACGCCGTCCCCGCGGGGATCATCGACCCGTTCCTCTACATCGAGGCGGACGGGACGAGGGCAGCGACGATCACCGTGCTCGACGCCCACAAGGTCGAGCCGTGGGGGATCGACGCGCTCGATCCGTGGGAGCTCGGCGCCGACGAGCTCCTGAGCCGCGGCATCTCGCGCCACGAGGTCGAGCTCGAGTTCTCCCGCCGCGCCTGCGAGAAGGTCGGCGTGACCAGCGCGGTCGTGCCGTCGGAGTTCCCGGTCGGCATCGCCGACCACCTGCGCGGCAACGGGATCGAGATCGTGGTCGATCCCGAGGCGTTCGTGGCCAAGCGGCGGGTCAAGACCGAGGCCGAGCTGGAGGGCATCCGCCGCGCCCAGCGCGCGGCCGACGCGTCGATGGCCGTCGCCGCGCGGATGCTGCGCGAGGGCGGCACCTCCAGCGAGGAGGTGCGCGAGGCGATGCAGGCCGTCTCCGACGAGCTCGGGTGCGACCTCCCCGACGACGTCATCGTCGCCCACGGGCCGCAGTCGGCGATCGGCCACGAGTCGGGGCACGGCCCGGTCGGCGAGGGCGAGGTCGTGATCGTCGACATCTGGCCGCGCGACCGCGTCTCGCGCTGCTGGGCGGACATGACGCGCACGTTCGTGGCCGGTGGGATGGACCCGACCGAGGAGCTGCTCACGTACTGGCGGCTCACGCGCGAGTCGCTCGACCGCGCGTTCGCCGAGGTCCGCGCGGGCGCCGACTGCCAGCAGATCTACGGGATCTCGTGCGAGCCGTACGAGAACGCCGGCATCCCGACCCAGCGCAGCAAGCCGGCCGGGCAGTCGCTCGACGAGGGCTACTACCACTCGCTCGGGCACGGCGTCGGGCTCGAGGTCCACGAGCGGCCGAACCTCGGCCGCACGCCGGACACGCTCGTGGCCGGCGACGTGATCACCCTCGAGCCCGGGTGCTACAGCAAGGCCTGGGGCGGCGTGCGCCTCGAGGACCTCGTGCTGGTCCACGAGGACGGCGCCGAGCTCCTGACGGACTTCCCCTACGACCTATAGCCGGCGGCCGCACGTACTCACGGACGACGGCTCTAACAGAGGTTCTGGTCGGCCACGATGTCGACGGTCACCACGTTGCTCGGGCCTGAGCGGTTGCCCGCGCGGTCGACGGCCACCACGAACCAGGTGGCGGCGCCCGGCGGCGTGTACTGGAACGCGGACGTCGCGCCCGGCGGCGTCAGCGCCCAGAACCGGTCGTTGCGGTAGAGCTCGTACTCGATCGCCGACGGCGGGTCGGCGTTGTCCGTCGAGCCGGTCCAGCGCAGGATCTGGCTGCCGCAGTTGTCGTTCAGATCCTCGACCGTGAGGCTCGACGGCGCGCTCGGCGGCGTCGTGTCGCCGTTGCCCGCGAGCGTCACGGTGACCGCGTCGCTCAGCCCTGACACGTTGCCCGCGGAGTCGCGGGCGCGGACCGAGAAGGTGTGCGTGCCCGGCGGGATCGTGCGGAGCGTCGCCGACGGGGTGCCCATGTACGGATGCGACGCGGAGGCGGCGACGACCCCGTCCATCAGCACCTCGTAGCCGAACGACCAGCGGTCCGACGAGCGATCCCAGGCCAGCGACACGGTCGAGACCGACGTGCCGGTCACGCGGAGGTTGCCCGGCGTGGTCGGGGCGGTGCGGTCGGGCGCCGTCGTGACGGTCAGCGGCGCGCTGAGGCCCGAGACGTTGCCCGAGGGGTCCATCGCCTGGACGCGGTACGTCTGCGTCCAGTTGGGCACCAGGCCGGTGAACGTCTTGGTCGTGCTCGTGCCCGGGTGGTAGATGCCGCCCGCGATGTAGGCGTGGATCTTCCCGGAGTCGTCCTTCGACGCCGTCCACGCGATCGTGATCGAGTCCTCGGTGACGGTGACGGCGCGCACGTTGGTGGGCGTCGAGGGCGGTGTGCGGTCGCGCGCCGCGGCGGGCGCGGCCGGGATGAGCACGGCGAGCACGGCGAGAACGACGGCGAGCCTCATGAGATTCCCCCGGAAGTTGCGGTTCCGGGCGGGTATACGCGGCGTTACCGCCTCCGGTTCCGGCGGGCGGCTGATCTAGCCTGTGGGGCGTGACCGGCTTGACCCTGCTGGCCTCCGGCAAGGTCCGCGAGCTCTACGAGCTCGGCGACGACCTGCTGATGGTGGCCTCCGACCGAATCTCGACGTACGACGTCGTGCATCCGACCCCGATCCCTGACAAGGGCCGGGTCCTCACCGCCCTCTCCGTCCTCTGGTTCGACCTCACGGGCGGCGTTATCCCGAACCACCTGCTGTCGGCGACCGACGGCGTGCCGGACGAGTTCCGAGGCCGAGCGCTGCGCGTGAAGCGTCTGAAGATGCTGCCGGTCGAGTGCGTCGTGCGCGGGTACCTCTCCGGCTCCGGGTGGAAGGACTATCAGGCCTCCGGCAAGGTCTCGGGCATCGAGCTGCCGCCCGGGCTGCGCGAGTCCGAGCAGCTCCCGGAGGCGATCTTCACGCCCTCGACCAAGGCCGAGGAGGGGCACGACGAGGCGATCGACTTCGACCAGGCCGCCGAGCTGGCCGGCTCGGTCGAGCTGGCGGACAGGCTGCGCCAGGCCTCGCTCGAGGTCTACGACCGCATCGCCCGCCACGCGCGCGGCCGCGGGATCATCCTGGCCGACACGAAGTTCGAGTTCGGGCTCGACGCGGACGGCGTGCTCACGCTGGGCGACGAGGTCTGCACGCCCGACTCGTCGCGCTTCTGGCCGGCCGACAAGTACGAGGTCGGCCGCGGCCAGCCGAGCTTCGACAAGCAGTACGTGCGCGACTGGGCGTCCGGCACCGGCTGGGACAAGGCGCCCCCGGCGCCGGCGATCCCCGACGACGTCGTGGAGCAGACCCGCGAGCGCTACGTGACCGCCTACGAGAAGCTGTCCGGCGAGCCCTTCTCGGCCTGGGTGGAGCGCACGGCGCCTTGAGGGTCACCGTCCTCATCAGGCCCAAGGCGGGGATCCTCGACCCGCAGGGCCAGGCGGTCGAGCGCGCGCTCCCGGCGCTCGGGTTCGACGGCGTGTCCGACGTGCACGTCGGCCGGCTCGTCGAGCTCGACGTCCCCGATCCGGGGCGGGTCGACGAGATGTGCCAGCGCCTGCTCACGAACCCGCTGATCGAGGACTATTCAATCCACTGGCCGGAAGCCGGTGGTTCGTCTCAGACCGCAGGGCCGGACGCCCTGCGGGGGTAACCCTTGTCGTGAGGTTCGGCGTCGTCCAGTTCCCCGGCTCGTGCGACGAGCGCGACGCGCTGCTCGCCGCCCGCAGGGTGGGGGAGGCGGAGCTGCTGTGGCACGCGGACGCCGACCTCAAGGGGTCCGACGCGGTGATCGTCCCCGGCGGGTTCTCGTATGGCGACTACCTGCGCGTGGGGGCCATCGCGCGGTTCTCGCCGGTCATGGGCGAGGTGGCGCGGTTCGCCGAGGAGGGCGGGCTGGTGCTGGGGATCTGCAACGGCTTCCAGGTGCTGTGCGAGGCAGGGCTGCTGCCGGGGGCGCTGCTCCCCAACACCTCGCTGCGCTTCGTGTGCCGCCAGGTCGAGCTCGAGGTCGTCAACGCCTCGATCCCGTGGACGCGCGGGTGCTCGGTGGGCCAGCGGCTGTCGATCCCGGCCAAGCACACGACCGGCCGCTACTGGGCGCCCGACCTCCCCGGCGAGCAGATCGTGCTCCGGTACGCGGCGGGCGAGAACTTCAACGGCTCGATGGACGACATCGCCGGCGTCTGCAACGCGGAGGGCAACGTGATGGGGCTGATGCCGCATCCCGAGCACGCGGTCGACGTGCTGACCGGCTCGGTCGACGGCCTGGCCCTGATCGGGGCTCCGGCGTGACGGTGGGCTCGCCGCGCCACCGCGAGCTCGGGCTGACCGACTCCGAGTACGAGCTGATCGTCGCCAAGCTCGGGCGCGACCCGAACGAGGTCGAGCTCGCCGTCTTCAGCCTCATGTGGTCCGAGCACTGTGGCTACAAGCACTCGCGCCGCCTGCTCGGGACGCTGCCCACCGAGGGCGCGCGGCTCGTGCTCGGCCCGGGCGAGAACGCCGGGGCGGTCGACGTCGGCAACGGGATCGCCTGCGCGTTCAAGGTCGAGTCGCACAACCACCCGAGCGCGGTCGAGCCGTTCCAGGGCGCGGCCACCGGCGTCGGCGGGATCCTGCGCGACGTCTTCGCGATCGGCGCGCGGCCGATCGCCATCCTCGACTCCCTGCGCTTCGGCGATCCGAGCTCCTCGCGGTCGCGCTACCTGCTGGAGCACGCGGTGGCCGGCATCGGCCACTACGGCAACTCGATCGGCGTCGCCACGGTCGGCGGCGAGATCTACTTCGAGGGCCCGTACGAGCAGAACTGCCTCGTCAACGCGATGTGCGTCGGCCTGATCGAGACCGACAAGCTGATCCGCTCGGCGGCCGCCGGCGTGGGCAACGTGGTGGTGCTGTTCGGCGCGCGGACGGGCCGCGACGGGATCGGCGGCGCGTCGGTGCTCGCCTCCGCCGAGCTGGGCGACGCGGACGAGGGCAAGCGGCCGACCGTGCAGATCGGCGACCCGTTCGAGGAGAGCAAGCTGCTCGAGTGCTCGCTCGCGCTGCTCGAGGCGGACCTCCTCGTGGCCCTGCAGGACCTCGGCGCGGCGGGCCTGACCTCGTCGTCGGCCGAGATGGCGGCCAAGGGCGAGGTGGGCATCGACCTCGACGTGCGGCGCGTGCCGCTGCGCGAGTCCGACATGGAGCCGTTCGAGATCATGATCTCGGAGTCGCAGGAGCGGATGCTCTGCGTCGTCGAGCCGTCGAAGGTCGACGACGTGCTCGCGCTGTGCGCGCGCTGGGAGGTCAACGCGACCGCGATCGGCGAGGTGACCGACAGCGGGCGGCTGCGCGTGTACGACGGCGAGGCGCTGGTCGGCGACCTGCCCGTCACCGCGCTGGTCGACGAGTGCCCGGCCTACGACCTGGCGCCGCTGGAGCCGTCGCGGCCCGTGTACCCGGCGCCGCCTCGCGCGCTGGCGGAGGGCCTCGACGACGGCGGCACGCTGCTGGCGCTGCTCGGCAGCGCCAACCTCGCGTCGCGCCGGTGGGCGTTCGAGCAGTACGACTGCGTCGTCGGCTCGCGCACCGTCCGCCGGCCCGAGCAGGCCGACGCCGCGGTGCTCATGCTCGACCACGGCGGCGCGATCGCCGTCTCGATCGACGGCAACGGCCGCCGCGTGGCGGTCGATCCGTACCGCGGCGCGGTCGAGGCCGTGCTCGAATGCTCGGCCAACCTCGCGTGCGTGGGCGCCGAGCCGCTCGGCCTCACGAACTGCCTGAACTTCGGCAACCCGGAGAAGCCGCACATCGCCTGGCAGTTCTCGCGCGCGATCGCCGGCCTCGGCGACGCGTGCCGCGCGCTCGGCGTGCCCGTCGTCGGCGGCAACGTGTCGCTCTACAACGAGGGCGGCGAGGGCCCGATCTACCCGACGCCCGTCGTCGGCATGGTCGGCGAGCTGCCGGATCCCGCCCGGTCGGGCCGGCTGGGCTTCTCCGTCGAGGGCGACGCGGTGGCGCTGATCAGCGGCTCCTGGGCGCCCTCCGAAGTGGGGTCGGAGCTGGCCAAGCTGCGCGGCGACGCGCTCGAGGGCGCGCTCCCGGTGGCCGACCTCGGAGAGCTCCGCGCGCTGCACGCCGCGGTCCGCCAGGGCGTGCGCTCGGGGGCGCTGCGCTCGGCGCACGACGTCGCCGAGGGCGGCGTCGCCGTCGCGCTCGCCGAGTGCTGCATCGCGGGCGGGCTCGGCGCCACGGTGTCCCTCGACGCGCCGCTGTTCGCCGAGGGCCCGGGCGCGTTCGTCGTCTCCGGCCCGGCCGAGGCGCTCGCGCGGTTCGGCGCGGCCGCGCAGGTGATCGGGACGGTCGGCGGCTCGGCGCTCGAGGTCTCCGGGCGGCTCTCCGTCGGGGTCGTCGAGCTCGCGCTGGTGCACCGCGACGGGCTCGCGGCGCTGCTGGCGTAGGTCACCCAGCCGCGGTCACGCGGAGCACCCCGCGCGGCTCCAGCCGAGCAGCAACCTCGTCGACCAGCAGCGTCGGCGGCCCACCCAGCCGCCGCGCCGCGACCCGATAGCGCTCCGTCTCCCCGAGGCCGCCGCCGCCCATCGGGCGGCCGATCGCCACCGTGAGCCGCCCGCCCTCCACCGCGACCGAGAACCGCGGCCCGAGCTGCCCGCGCCGCGCCGCGCGGAAGCGCACCGCCGTCCGGCTGACGTCCAGGTCGACCGTCCACACCCGCTGCGGCAGGGCCCGCGCGAGCGCGACGGTCTCGGGGCGCACCGCGCTCTCGTCGTCGACCTCGGCGACGAGCCGCGCGCCGATGTCCAGCCGCCCGCGGTTCTGCACGACCGCCGTGCCCGCGCCGGCGTGGCGCAGCAGGCCCTCGAGCCCGACCTGCGGCCATCGATCGACCCCGCGGAGCGCGTCGCGCATCAGGTCGGCCGAGATGTCGGTGCTCGCCACGGCCAGCCAGGCGCCGCCCGGCGCGTCCTCCAGGCTCGGCGCCGCGGGCCCGGGCGCCAGGCCGGAGAGCTCCACCCGCCCGTCCCGCACCCGGGCGGCGAACGGCCCGTCGCCGAGCGGTGGGAGCCGCACCTCGTCGGGCAGCACGCCGTAGAGCTCGAGCCCGGCGGTGAAGGCGAGCGGCTCGCTCGTGGCCAGCAGGAGCTCCTCCTGGTCCTCGCCCGCGACGTCGAGCGCCGTCGAGTCCGCCAGGGCCTGCCCGCCCGCCGCCGCGTTCGCGGCTCGCAGGAGCTCGCGCGAGCTCGTGAGGACGAGGTGCCCGTCGATCACCGCCGACGCCTGCAGCGGCCCGGCCGCGGTGGCCTTGCGGCCGAACGCCTCCGCCGCGTCGTCGTCCTCCGTGGCGAACACGAGCCCGCTCTGGGAGCCGTCGCTGAAGTACGCGGCGCGCGAGCCGAGCCACGGCCGCACGTCGCGCTCGAACTCGACGTCGTCGCGCGAGACCCCCTGCAGCAGCCGCTCGGCCCGGTCGGCGCTCAATCCGACGTAGATCGTGCTGTCTGCGGGTACCACCGACGACGGGGGGCCGGAGCCGCATCCCGCGAACAGGAGCAGGGCAAGGGTCGCGATCCGGCGCATGTCAATGCAAAAGGTAGGGTGAGCCATCGTGCCGACCGTCCTGCTGATCGGCGACGGGGACCTCGCCGAGGAGACGCGTCAGGCGCTCGACGCCGAGGGCGCCGACGTGTACCGGATGAAGGCGCCTGAGGAGCGCGAGGTCAAGCACGCCCTCTCGGGCGGCGACATCGATCGCGTCGTGGTCGTCTCGCGGCAGGACGCCGTGGTCCTGCGCACGGCGCTCATGGTCCGCAACTGCGACCCCGACGTGCCGATGCTCGTGACCATCTTCGACCCGACGATGGCCGGGCAGGTCGACCGCGACCTCGAGCACTGCGAGGTCACGTCCATGGCCGACATCGTCGCCCCGTCGCTGGCCGGTCCGTGCCTGGGCGACGACCTCGTCGCCGTCCGCGAGGAGGGCGATCCGCCGGTCGGGATCCGTGAGACCGGCGACGGGGGCATCGAGGACACGCCGATCCACGTGCCCGACCAGCGCCGGGCGGCCGCGCTCGGCGCGGCGATCTTCGCGCCCTACGACAAGAGCGCGGCGCTCCTCCTGTGGGGCGCTCTCGGGCTGATCGTGATCCTCGTGCTGGAGACCGTCGCGTGCATGGCCGTGCTCGGCCAGGGCGTCGTCGACGCCGCGTACGGCTCGGCCAAGACGCTCGTGACCGTCGACCCCAACGACGAGGTCGCCGACGGCCCGAAGGGCCTCAAGCTGTTCCTCACCGTCTCGATGCTCACCGCGCTGGTCTTCGAGGCCTCCTTCACCGCCGGGCTGGTGAACCGGCTCGTCAACAAGCGGCTGACCGGGCTCGTCGGCCGGCGCGCGGTGCCGCGGCGCGATCACGTGGTGGTCGTCGGCATGGGCCAGGTCGGCCTGCGGCTCTGCCTGCTCCTGCGAGCGTGCGGCATCGGCATCGTGGCCGTCGACGACCGCGAGGAGGGCGAGAACGTCGGGTTCGCGCGCGAGTTCGGGTTCCCGGTGGTGATCGGCCGCGGCGCCGACCCCTCACTGCTGCGCCGGCTGTCGCTCCAGCGCGCCTGCGCGCTCGCCGCCGTCACCGACGACGACCTCGAGAACATCTCGATCGCCATGGCCGCCCGGTCCGTCAACCCGGACCTGCGCGTGGTCATGCGCGCGGGCGACGGCCGCGTGGCGAACGAGACCCGCTCGCTCTTCCGGATCGGCCTCGTCCGCGACGTGCACCGCATCGCGGCCGTGCTCATCGCCGCCCGGGCGACCGGGTCGGAGGCCACGCGCGTCGTCTGCATCGAGCACGAGGCGCACCTGCTGTTCGAAGACGGCCGCCTCGAGGAGGCGGCGGTCCCCGCCGCCAATTAGGCAGGCCCGCACCGGGATCTCCGAGCATTCCGGCGATCCCGGTCGGACCTGCTAGGCCAGCAGCTCGTCGGCCATCGCCTCGAACACCTGGACGTACGCGTCGACCGACGCGTCGTCGTGGGTGACCGAGAGCGTCCACTCCTCCTCGCGGCCCGGCGTCATGAAGATGCCGCGGTTCATGTTGAACAGCCACGCGAGCTCGGCCATGTCGGCGTCCTGGTTGGCCTTGAAGGTCTCGTAGTCGACGATCTCCACCGGCGAGAACGTCACGCAGCCCTTGGAGCCGACGCCGACCGAGTAGCCGGCGAGGCCGTGCTTGTCGATCACGCCCTGGCAGCCCTTGAGGATGCGGTCGTTGAGGTGGTCGAGGTGCTTGTAGGCGTCCGGCGTGAGCACCTCGAGGAGGTTCGCGCGCGTGGCCGCCATGCCGAGCGGGTTCCCGTTGTAGGTGCCCACCTGGTAGACGGATCCGTCCTCGACGGTCGCCATCGCCTCATCGGTGCCGCCGATCGCCCCGGTCGGCACGCCGCCGCCGAGCGCCTTGGCGAGCGTGACCATGTCGGGCGTGACGCCCCAGCGCTCGGTGGCGCCGCCGGCCGCGATGGTGAGGCCGGTCTTGACCTCGTCGAAGATCAGGACGATGCCGTGCTTGCGGGTGATCTCCCGCACCGCCTCGAGGTAGCCGGGCTGGGGGAGCACGATCCCCAGGTTCATCATCGCCGCCTCCATGATCACGCAGGCGGGCAGGCGGCCCTCCTCCGCGAGGCGCTCGATCCGGCGCTCCATGGCGGGCGCGTCGTTGAACGGCACGGCGATCGTCATGTCGACCGTCGCCTGCGGGATGCCCGCGCCGTACGGCAGCGACTCGAGGTTGTCGCGGTCGCCGATCTTGTCGTACTCGACGCCGATCGAGACCATCACCGTGTCGTGGTGGCCGTGATAGGAGCCGAAGATCTTCATCACCGTGTCGCGCCGCGTGTGGGCGCGGGCGATGCGGATGGCGTCCATCGTGGCCTCGGAGCCCGAGTTCGTGTAGCGCCAGCGCGGGAGGCCGAAGCGCTTCGTGAGCTCCTCGGCGACGACGATGGCGTCCTCGGTCGGGGCGGCGAAGTGCGTGCCGAGGGCGTAGCGCTCCTGCAGCGCCCGGCCGATCGCCGGGTGCGCGTGGCCCTGCACCATGGCGCCGAAGCCGTTGTGGAAGTCGTACATCTCGTTGCCGTCGACGTCCCACACCTTCGGCCCCGAGCCGCGCTCGAGGTAGATGGGCCATGGGTCGCGCAGCTGGTACGACGAGGCGACGCCGCCTGACAGCACGGCGTGCGCGCGGGCGTACATCGACTCCGACTTGCGCGTGGACTCGTTGAGCGCCTTCTCCTCGCGCTCGATGAGCTCCCTGATGCGCTGGCGGTCGATCTGGACGGGGACGTTGACGGCCATCTCTCGCTCTCCTGGAACGCTTGGCCTCGGAGGGTACTCGGGGGCGGCGTGCCGCTGCGGCGAACGGCGCTCGCTGCGGTTTGCCCAACCGGCACGCGCCGGGGCCGTTGCTACGCTCCGACACCGGGTCGTTTCGCCTTGCAACCTGCCTTCTCCGACCTCCGCGACGGACCGCGCGATGAATGCGGCGTCTTCGGCGTATGCGCTCCCGGGCGCGACGTCGCCCGCCTCGCCTACTTCGCCCTGTACGCGCTCCAGCACCGCGGCCAGGAGTCCGCGGGGATCGCGACGGCCCAGGGCGGCCACATCATGGCCATGCGCGACCAGGGCCTCGTCAACCAGGTGTTCGACGAGCAGCGGCTCCGCGCGCTCCAGGGCGAGATGGCGGTCGGCCACGTCAGGTACTCGACCACCGGGGCCAGCTCGTGGGAGAACTCGCAGCCCGTCTGGCGCTCAGACAAGCGCGAGATCGCGCTCGCCCACAACGGCAACCTGATCAACGCGGTCGAGATGCACACCGAGCTGCGGGAGCGCGGGGTGACGTTCCGCTCCACGAGCGACTCGGAGATCATCGCCGCGCTCGTCTCGACGCACGAGGCGCCGACGATCGAGGACGCCCTGGAGGACGTCATGTCGCGGATCGAGGGCGCGTACTCGACCGTCGTGATGGGCAAGGACCGCATCGTCGCCTTCCGCGACCCGGCCGGCATCCGGCCCCTGTCGCTGGGGATCCTCGACGGGCAGTACTGCGTCGCGTCCGAGAGCTGCGCGTTCGACATCATCGGCGCCAAGTTCCTGCGTGACGTGCAGCCGGGCGAGATCGTGTCGCTCACGCCGGCGGGGCTGCAGACGCGGATGGGCGTCGTCGGCGAGCGCCCCGCCCTGTGCGTGTTCGAGCACATCTACTTCGCGCGGCCCGACTCGCGGCTCGGCGGCCAGGTGCTGCAGGTGGCCCGCGGCCGGATGGGCGAGATCCTCGCGCACGAGGCGCCGGCGGAGGCCGACCTGGTGATCCCGGTGCCCGACTCCGGCAACCCGGCCGCGCGCGGCTACGCCCGGGCCTCGGGCCTGCCGCAGGACGACGGCTTCGTGAAGAACCGCTACGTGGCCCGCACGTTCATCCAGCCGGGCCAGGAGCTGCGCCGCCACGGCCTGCGGATGAAGTTCAACCCGCTGCCCGAGGTGGTGGGCGGCAAGCGGCTCGTCGTGGTCGACGACTCGATCGTGCGCGGCAACACCACGCGGCAGATCGTGCAGATGCTGCGCGACGCCGGCGCCGCGGAGGTGCACATGCGGATCAGCGCGCCGCCGATCCGGTACCCCTGCCACTACGGGATCGACATGTCCACGAGCGAGGAGATGATCGCCCACGGGCGCACGGAGGCCGAGGTGGCCGCCGAGCTCGGGGCGGACTCGCTCGCGTACCTGTCGCTCGCGGGCGTCTACGAGGCGATCCGCGGCACGCGCGAGACGCACTGCGACGCCTGCTTCTCGGGCGAGTACCCGCTGGCCGGAACGGCCACGGCGCAGGGCAAGGACGCGTTCGAGCTGCCGCTCGTCCGCGCCTGACCCCCGGCGGGACGAACTGCGGCACTGAGGGAGGCGGGGCCGATTGTCACGTTGATCCCCTATACGGGACTAACGTGACAAATCCGGCGCGGCGTCTAGCCCTCGCCGCCCTACCCAGCCGGGGTTGACGTTCTGCACGCAGCTTCGCACCGACTTTGCACCAACTCCCCGGAGCGTCCGGTTTGCCCTCCGGACCCGGCGCTATGGTCGCCCGTCCCATGTCTCTCGCCGTAGAGAACGTCGCCCTCCCGGGGCTCGGCCCGCCGCCGCAGGAGCCGGTGGCGAGGTCGCGCGACCCCGAGGGCGCGCTGGGCGAGCTGTTCGGGTTCCCCGCGTTCCGGCCGGGGCAGCGGGAGGCGGTCGAGGCGGCCGTCGCCGGCCGTGACGTCCTGGTGGTGATGCCCACCGGCTCGGGCAAGTCGCTCTGCTACCAGCTCCCGGCGCTCATGCGGGCGGACCTGACGGTGGTGGTCTCGCCGCTCGTGTCGCTGATGCAGGACCAGGTGGAGGCGGTCGAGCGGGTCGCGCCGGGGCGCGTGGGGCTGGTCAACGCCCAGCAGGACAGCGCGACCAACCGGCGCGTGATCGAGCGCGCGGCGAGCGGCCATCTGCGGCTGCTCTACGTGGCGCCCGAGCGGTTCTCCTCGCCCGGGTTCCTGGAGCGGATCCGGCAGGCCCGGATCGGGCTCTTCGTGGTCGACGAGGCGCACTGCGTGTCCCAGTGGGGGCACGACTTCCGGCCCGACTACTTCCGGCTGGCCGACGCCGCGCGCTGGCTCGGCGCGAAGGCCATCCTGGCCTCGACGGCGACGGCCACGCCGCAGGTGGCGGCCGACATCGTGACGCGGCTGGGGCTGCGCGACCCGGTCCGCGTGGCCACCGGGTTCGACCGCCCGAACCTCTCGTTCGCCGTGGTGCCGTCCGCGAACAAGCAGGCCGTGCATCGCGGGATCGCCGCCGTGCTGGCCGAGCCGGAGTCGCGGCCCGCGATCGTCTACGCCGGCACGCGGGCCGACTGCGAGCGGCTGGCCGACCGGCTGGGGGCGGAGCTCGGCGAGGAGGTGATCGCCTACCACGCCGGTCTGCCGCGCGACGCTCGCGCCGAGGCGCAGCGGCGCTTCATGGCGGGCGAGGCGCCGGTGGTGGTGGCAACCAACGCGTTCGGCATGGGCGTCGACAAGGCCGACGTGCGGACGGTGCTGCACGAGAGCGTGCCGAGCTCGATCGAGGCCTACTACCAGGAGGCCGGCCGCGCGGGGCGCGACGGCGCGCCCGCCCGCTGCCTGCTCTTCGCCACGGGCAAGGACAAGGGGCTCCACGTCTTCTTCATCGAGCGCTCGACGGTTGGCGACGACGCGCTGAAGGCCGTCGCCCAGCGGATCGATCGCGTCGCCCGCGCCAACGAGGGGCGCTACGACGTGCCGGTCGCGGAGCTCGTGCGCCTCGCGGGCGGCGAGGAGGAGGTCGTGCGGGCGATCGTCGGCCACCTCGCCCGTGCCGGCGTCGTGCAGCCGACGCCCTCGGCGCCGGACCGCGTCGCCGGCCGGCTGTCCGGCGAGTGGGACGGCCGCGCCCAGGCCATGTGCCGCACCTCGGCCAAGGAGGGCACGAACGTCCGCTGGCGCCAGTACCGGTCGGTGTGGGCGTGGGTCGAGGGCCACAAGTGCCGCCGCGAGGGCATCCTGCGCCACTTCGGCGACCGCTCGGTGCCGGCGCCCACCGTGCCGTGCTGCGACGTGTGCGATCCGGGCCTGGCGCCCGCGCCGCCCCCGCCGCCGCAGCGCTCGGCGGCCCGCCGGCCGGCGCAGCTCGCCCACCGGCCCGCCGCGTCCGGGGAGGCCGGGGCGCTCGACGAGGCGATCCTCGACGTCGTGGCGTCCGCGCAACCGGAGGTCGGCCGCACCCGCGCGGTGGAGATCCTCCGCGGCGGCCGCTCGAAGGTCATCGTCAAGTACTCCTACGACGGCCTGCCGCACTACGGCACGTGGTCGCATCTGGCGGCGCCCGCCGTGCTCGAGCGGGTCGACGCCCTGATCGGCGCGGGCACCCTGCGCTCGACGGGCGGCCGGTTCCCCAAGCTGGAGGTGGTATGAGGGTCGGCGTCCTGGCCTCGGGCGCCGGCACCAACCTCCAGGCGATCCTCGATCGCGTCCACGGGTCCCACGGCGTCGAGGTCGTCGCGGTGGGCACCGACCAGCCCGGCGCCCAGGCGCTGGAGCGCGCCGAGCGCGCCGGGGTGGCCGGCGCCACCTTCGCGCTCGCCGACGCGCCGGACCGCGTCGCGCGCGACCGCGCGATCGCGGACTGGCTCGAGGAGGCGGGCGTCGAGCTCGTCGTCCTCGCCGGGTACATGGCGCTGCTCGACCCGGCGTTCCTCGCGCGCTTCCCGCAGCGCGTCATCAACGTGCACCCCGCGCTGCTGCCCGCGTTCCCGGGCCTGCGGGCGATCGAGCAGGCGCTCGACTACGGCGTGAAGGTCTTCGGCGTGACCGTCCACTTCGTCGACGACGGGGTGGACACCGGGCCGGTCATCGTCCAGCGGGCGCTCGAGCTGCCCGGGGAGACCGACCCCGCGGCGGTGCGCGAGGTGCTGCGCCCGCTGGAGCACGATCTGCTGTGCGAGGCGGTCGAGCTGATCGCCCGCGGCGCCGTCGCAATCGACCCCGAGCATCCACGAAGGGTGGTGATCAGGCGGTGAGCCAGGTCCCGCAGGTATCGTCCCCGCTTCATGGAGGAAGGGACATGACGCAACCCGGTGAGGTCCGAGTCCGGCGCGCCATCCTTTCCGTCTCCGACAAGACCGGCATCGTCGAGTTCGCGCGCGGGCTCGCCGACCTCGGCATCGAGCTGGTCTCGACCGGCGGGACCGCCGCCGCGCTGCGCGAGGCGAGCCTCGACGTCCGCGACATCGAGGCCTTCACGGGCTTCCCGGAGATCATGGGCGGGCGCGTCAAGACGCTGCACCCGAAGCTCTACGCGGGCGTGCTGGCACTGCGCGACGACCCGGTGCACATGATGGCCGCCGAGGAGCACGAGATCGAGTTCGTCGACCTCGTGTGCGTGAACCTCTATCCGTTCGAGGCGTGGGCCGGCCGCCGCGGCGTGACCGAGCACGAGGTGCTCGAGCACATCGACATCGGCGGGCCGACGATGATCCGCGCGGCCGCCAAGAACTTCGCCTTCACCGGCGTGGTGGTCAAGCCCGAGAGCTACGACGCCGTGCTCCAGGAGCTGCGCGAGGGCGAGCTGAAGCTCTCCCTGCAGACCCGCGAGTCGCTGGCCGCCGAGGCGTTCGCCTACACCGCGCGCTACGACACCGCGATCTCGCGCTGGTTCGCGGAGAAGCAGGGCGACTTCCCGGAGCTGATGATGTCGGCCTACGAGAAGGTCACCGACCTCTCGTACGGCGAGAACCCGCACCAGCGCGCCGCGTACTACTCGCAGGTCGGCGCGCGCATGCACGTGCTCTCGCAGGTGCGCCAGCTCGGCGGCAAGGAGCTGTCGTTCAACAACGTGCTCGACATCAACGCCGGCCGGCTGCTCGTGCAGGAGTTCGAGGTCCCGGCCTGCGCGATCATCAAGCACAACAACCCGTGCGGCGTGGCGGTCGGCAGCTCGGGCGTGGAGGCCTACCGGCGCGCGTTCGCGTGCGATCCGCAGTCCGCGTTCGGCGGCGTCGTCTGCTTCAACCGGCCGATCGACGCGGAGCTCGCCCAGGTGGTCACCGGCCAGTTCGTCGAGGTCGTGCTCGCCCCGGGGGTCAACGACGACGCGGTCGACGTCCTCTCCAGCAAGCCGAACCTGCGCATCCTCGAGGACAACGAGCGCCGGCGCGTGAACATCTCCGAGTGGGACGTCAAGCGCGTCATGGGCGGCCTGCTGGTGCAGGACCGCGACCTCGACCTCGAGGACCGCTCCGAGATGGAGGTCGTGACCGAGCGCAAGCCGTCGGAGCGCGAGTGGGGCGAGATGCTGTTCGCCTGGAAGGTCTGCAAGCACGTGCGCTCGAACGCGATCGTGCTCGCCAAGGACCTCGCGTCCGTGGGCATCGGGGCCGGGCAGATGAGCCGGGTCGACTCGGTCCGCATCGCGATCGACAAGGCGCAGGCCACGAACACCGACCTGACCGGCGGCGCGCTGGCGTCAGACGCGTTCTTCCCGTTCAGCGACGGCCCGCAGCTCGCGGTCGACGCGGGGGTCACCGCGGTCATCCAGCCGGGCGGCTCGGTCCGCGATCACGAGGTCGTCGAGGCCGCGGACGCCGCGGGCATCTCGATGGTCTTCACCGGCCGCCGGCACTTCCGTCACTGAGCGCCGTAGAGCACACGGACCCAGATCGTGGTCAGCGCGTCGGCGACCGCCTCCGGGGCGGTCGTCGGCTCGCGGCCGAAGCTGAGGTTCAGGTAGCGCTCCATCATCCACACGAGGGCCTTCGCGGTCTCCTCGGCGTCGACCGGCAGGCTGCGCCCGGCGGCGACCTCCTCCTCGATGTGGCGCGCGGTGGCGTCCACGAAGCCCTGCACGATGGCGTTGTACGCCTGCTCGACGTCGGGGTCGTCCGCGGCGGCGTCGGAGAGCGCGCGCATGACGAGCCCGTGCTCGGCGTAGACCTCGACCACGCCGGCCAGCGCCTCGCGCGCGAGCTCCGGCCCCGGGCCGGTGCCGCGGAGCCAGCGGTCGGACATCGCGAACAGCTCCGCGCCCAGGTGCTCGACCACGCGCAGCACCAGGTGATGGCGGTCGCGGAAGTAGACGTAGAAGGACGGGCGGGAGAGGCCGGTGCGGCGCATGACCTCGTCCACCGTGAGCTCCCGGAAGGGCTGTTCCCGCAACAACGACTCCGCGGCTGCGATGATCTCGCGTTCCGCGACCTCCGGGGTCCTCCTGCGCCGCCGTGCGGGGACCCCTCGACCCTCATCCTCCGGGCACACAGGTGCAGCTTAGCCCGGCGATTTACCATCTTGGAGCCCTCGTAGCTCAGCGGTTAGAGCGGCGGACTTTAATCCGCGCGACGCAGGTTCGATTCCTGCCGGGGGCACTGCCATGGGAGAACTCATCTGGAGCATCATCGCCATCGCCGGCGCCGTCCTCGTCGTGGTGGTGATCTTCTACTTCCTCGTCACCGGCCGCCACGACCGGGACGACGACGAGGCGGCGCGCGAGTACTTCGACCGCCACGGCCACTGGCCCGACGAAGCGGGCTAGCGCCGTGCCCGGCGACGCGGCATGCGGCTGGGCATAGCGCATCACTTCGGCTGGGCGGTGGCGGTCACGGCGACGGCCGACCACCGGGTCGCGGATCGCCGCCGGATCGAGCTGGTCGCGCCCGGACTGCCGGCCGCACCGATCCACCACCGCGAAGGCAGGCTGCTCGACGACGCTGCCACGGCGGCGCTGGTCGAGAAGGTGCGGGCGTCGGCGGCCCGGACGGCGTCGGCCGAGCTGGACCGGCTCGCGGACGCCGTGCCAGAGCCGATCGTGTCGATGTCGCTGCGCGCCTGGCCGCCCGACTTCCCGACGGACATCGTCCTCCAGCGCCGCGCCCCGTACGAGGCCCGCGCCGACTCCGTCATGTACCGCCAGGTCCTGGCCGAGCTCGCGCACGCGCGCGGGTGGGCCGTCCACCTGTATGACGCCGCGGACGTGGAGCTGCAGGCGGACGGCATCCTGGGCGCGCGGGCCCACGAGGTGCTCCGCGGCCCGCGGGCGACCCTCGGGCCGCCGTGGACCAAGGACCATCGGATGGCGCTCGCGGCCACGATCGTGGCCGGCTAGTCGATGAGCGCCCCGAAGCTGATGTTGGCGGTCGCGGCGGTCATCGACCGCGCGCGGTCCGAGGCCACGAAGGCCGCCACGTTCGCGACGTCCTCGAACTCGGCGGAGCGCCCGAGCATGGTCTGCGCCTCGATGTCCGCGACGATCTTCTCGCGACCCTCGAATCCGGCCGGGATCGTGTCCGTCACGCCGCCGGTCCGAAGGGTCACCACGCGGACCCCGTGCGATCCGAGCTCGGACGAGAGCTGCCGCCGCATCGACTCCAGCGCCTCGAACGCCGTCTGCAGCCCGCCGAGGCTGTAGCCGGGCAGCGGCGGCCCCGACCCGCCGAAGATGAGCAGCACGCCCGAGCCCTGCCGGATCATGTGGCGCGCGGCCGCCTTCGCGGTGATGAACGTGGTCCGCACGGCCGTCTCAACCGGCCGCAGGTAGTCCTCCACGTCCATCTCCGCCATCGGCGTGCCCTGCACGTCGCCGTGCGAGATCAGGTTGAACGAGATGTCGATCGAGCCCGCCTCGGCGGCGACCGCATCCGCGTGAGCATCCACCGCCGCCTGGTCGAGCGCGTCCACCTGCGCGACGTCGACCGTCCCGCCGGCGGCGCGCACGTCCTCCGCGGCCGCGTCGAGCCTCGCCCGCGAGCGCCCGGCGAGAAACGCCCGGGCGCCCTCGCGCGCGAACCCGACCGCGACCGCCCTGCCGATCCGCCCGCCACCGCCGTAGATCACCGCGTTCTTGCCTTCGAGCAGCATGACTCTCCCTCCTGCCGTTTCCTGCTGAGACCACGTCAGGCCGGGAAACTCATCGATGTCGTCCGGCCCTCATGGGAACATATGTTCGTGCCAAGGGCGAAGCGAGAACTGTGGGAGCGGGCGTGCGAGCTGCGGCGGGCGGGGTGGTCCCTGCGCGAGATCGCGCGCCAGCTCGACGTCGCGCTGTCGTCCGTGAGCGTGTGGACGCGCGGCGTGATCGAGCACGAGCCGATCGCACCGGCCGCCGTCGCGCAGCCGCCCGCGCCGATCGACGATCCGCCGCGATGGTGCTCGCGATGCGCAAGCTTCCGCCCGACCAGCAGCTTCAACCGGCTCGCCACCGGGTTCCAGTGGTGGTGCCGGGAATGCTTCAAGCGGTACTACGCGGAGGGCCGCGCCCATCACCGCCGGCGGACGAACGCGCTCAAGCGCCAGCGTGTTGCAGAGGCGCAGCAGCTGGTCCTCGAGTACCTCGGCACACGCTCGTGCGCCGACTGCGGAGAGCGCGATCCCGTGGTGCTCGAGTTCGACCACGTGGGCGCGAAGCGGGCGGAGGTCTCGATGCTCGTGCGCCGCGGTGTCCTGCCCGCCGTGCTGATGCAGGAGATCGCGCGATGCGAGGTCGTGTGCGCGAACTGCCACCGCCGGCGGACGGCCGGGCGAGAAGGGTGGCGCCGGCTCGCTCCCGATCTCGCTGCCGGCAGGTGGCGGTCCGTGCGGCACGAGCGGAACGTGCGCTTCGTCGTCGCCGCGCTGATCGCTTCGGGGTGCGTGGACTGCGGCGAGCGGGATGCGTGCGTGCTCGAGTTCGATCACCTGGGCGAGAAGACCGGAGGCGTGATGAGGCTAGCCCGTAACGAGGTCGGCCTGGCGCGTCTCCAAGCCGAGATCGAGCGCTGCGAGGCGCGCTGCGTCAACTGCCACCGGCGCCGGACGTCGGCAGCCGGCGGGCACTTCAGGGCGAGGAGCGAGATACCCCCAGCGAGAGTCGAACTCGCGCTACGAGATTGAAAATCTCGCGTGCTAACCGTTACACCATGGGGGCGCCGCCCGACAGTCTAGGCGGCGCCTAGAACGCGCTGCGCGAGAGCCCGCCGTCGACCAGCAGGGTCGTGCCGGTGACGTAGCCCGCGGGCACCGAGCAGAGGAAGACCGCCGCCGCTGCGAGCTCCTCGACGGTGCCGAGGCGCCCCGCCGGGATGGTCTTGCGCGCGTGCGCCTGCGCGGCCTCGAGCGATCCGTGCGTGCCGAGCATGCGGTCGGTCGCGATCAGGCCGGGGTGGATGGTGTTGAGCGTGACGCCGTCCGCCGCGCATTGGCGGGCGAGGACTTTGAACGCCGCGACGAGCCCGGGCCGGTGCGCGTTGGAGAGCTGGAGGTTGTCGATCGGCTCCACCACCGCGATCGAGCCGATCGCGACGACGCGGCCGAATCCGCGCTCGCGCATCCCCGGGAGCAGCCGCTCCAGCACCGCCATCGGCGTGAGCACGAGCGAGCGGTGCGCGGCCTCCCAGTCCTCGCGCGGGAAGGCGAGCGGGTCGGGTCCCGCGGGCGGGCCGCCGGTGTTGGCGACGTAGACGTCGATCGGCCCGAGGTCGGCCTCGACCTGCTCGACGAGGCCGTCGACCTCGTCCGGATCGGAGGCGTCGAACACGTACCCGCGGGCGCCGATGGCGCTCGCGGCCTCGTCGATCCGCGAGCGCGAGCGGGAGGCGATCGCGACCCGCGCGCCCTCGGCGGCGAGGCCGGCCGCGATGCCGCGGCCGATGCCCTTGGACCCGCCGGTCACGAGCGCGACCCGGTCGCGCAGCCGGAGGTCCATCAGGTGGCCACCGCGAGTCGCCCGCCCGCCAGCCGTCCGCACCACACGCCGAACACGGCGAGGGCGAGCGGCGAGCCCAGCCAGTGGATCCCGACGGCCACGCCGAGCAGCATCGGCAGCCCCGACAGCGCCGCGCCGGCCAGCACCCACGCGAGCGGCAGCCGCAGCACGGCCCCGACGGCGAGCGCGCACACGCCCCAGGCCCCCGGACCGGCGAGCCAGCCCCAGTCCTCGAAGAACGAGCGCGGCAGCGCGACGGCGAGCACCACCGCGACCAGGGCGACGAGCAGCGCCTGCAGCAGCGCCGCCCGCCAGGCGACCGAGCGATCCATTGCGCCCAATGATGGCAGCGGCGAGCTACGGTGTAGGGCGTGAGCCGTGGGAGGGGTTCAGTTCTCGTCGCGCTCGCGGCGCTCGCCCTGGCGGCGCCGCAGACGGCCGCCGCGCAGGAGACGCCGCCGCCGTGGCTGAAGCTGCAGGACGGCGTGACCCAGAAGCAGTTCGACCTCGCGCAGGCGATCGAGGAGGTCGTCTTCGTCGAGACCCCGCTGGACACCGACGGCGACGGGAGGCGCGACCGCGTCCGCATCCGGATCAGCCGCCCGCTCGAGACCCGGACGCAGGGCATCGACGTGCCGGTCGTCTTCGAGCACAGTCCGTACCGCGGCCCGTTCGGGAACGCGCAGAACCACGACGTGGACGTCGACCGGCTCCCGCAGGAGCGCGGCCCGCGCGCCAACCTCCCCGGCCGGCTGGACGACGACTACGTCCCGCGCGGCTACGCCGTCGTGCTGGGGGAGAGCATCGGCACCTTCAACTCTGACGGCTGCCCCGACGTCGGCGGTCCGGCGGAGACGGCCGGCACCAAAGCCGTGATCGACTGGCTCAACGGCCGCGCGCGGGGCTTCACGCCCGAGGGCGAGCGCGTCTCGGCCGACTGGACCACCGGCGCCGTCGGCATGACGGGCGTCTCCTACAACGGCACGCTGCCCAACCAGGTCGCGACCACCGGTGTCGAGGGCCTGAAGACGATCATCCCCGTCTCGGCGATCTCGAGCTGGTACGACTACTACCGCGCCAACGGGCTCGTCGTCGCGCCGCACTCGGAGACCAACGGCGAGGGCGACAACGGGTACCTCGGCGAGGACACCGACGTGCTCGCCGACTTCATCGCGCCGCGCATGCAGGACCGCTGCGCGCACGTGCGCCGCCGGCTCGTCGAGCGCCAGGACCGCACGACGGGCGACTGGAGCTCGTTCTGGGAGGCGCGCGACTACCTGACCGGCGCCCGGCGCGTCCGCGCGAGCGTCTTCGTCGTCCACGGCCTCAACGACTGGAACGTCAGGACCAAGGCGTTCGCGTCATGGTGGGACCGCCTCGCCGACCGGAACGTGCCGCGCAAGCTCTGGCTCCACAACGGCGGCCACGGCGGGCCGGGCGGCGCCGCGTACGCGCGCGCCGAGAACCGCTGGTTCGACCGCTGGCTGTTCGGCGTGCCGAACGGCATCGACACCGAGCCGCGCCTCACCATCCAGCGCGAGGACGACAGCTACCACGACGAGGCCGACTGGCCCGCGCCCGGCACGAGCACCGCGCGGCTCCGACTCGGCGCGAGCAGCCGCACCGCGCCGGGCACGCTCGCCACGCGCGCGCAGCGTGGGCGCATGCAGTCGTTCGTGGACCGCGGGCGCGAGCTCGACACCGACGACGTCCTGATCAAGGGCCCCGACCAGGCGCACCCGAACCGGCTCGTCTATCGCTCGCCCGCGCTCCCCGCCGACGTCCGCCTGAGCGGCACGCCGCGGGTCACGCTGCGGATGTCGATCGACAACCGCCGGGCGGCGAACCTGACCGCCGTCCTCGTCGACTACGGCACCGGCGAGCCGGTCATGGTCACCCGCGGCTGGCTCGACCCGCAGAACCGCGGCAGGCTCGACCGCGGCCGCTCGATCAGGCCGGGCCGGCGGTACAGCTTCAAGTGGGACCTGCAGCCCGACGACTACGTCTGGGCGGCCGGCCACCGGATCGGCCTCGTGGTCGTCTCTACCGACCACGACTACACGCTGCGGCCGAAGCCCGGCACCCGCCTCTCGCTCGAGCCGGCGGCGAGCGAGCTGCGCCTGCCGATCGTCGGCGGCCCCGCCGCGCTGGGCTTCTAGGCCTCTACGATCACTTCCCGACCCGGGCGGTTAGCTCAGCTGGTCAGAGCGCCTGCCTTACAAGCAGGAGGTCGCGCGTTCGAGCCGCGCACCGCCCATCCGCCAACTCGCCTCACTCGAAGAACTCGTCGCTCTGCGTGAGCAGCCCGAACAGGATGAGGAAGTCGATCGCGAGGACCGCGAGCGCCCAGAGCGGGAAGACGAACATCACCAGCAGGGTGAGCATGCCGCTGAGGCCTGCGAACGACACGCCGAGCCAGAACCCCCATGTGTTGCGCTGCAGGATGAGCACCCCGGTGATGAGCTGCGCGATGCCGACGACCAGCCAGAACCAGCCGAAGGCCGTGAGATCGATCCCGTAGAGCACCTCCCGGGCCTGGGCGGCGAGCGTGTCGTCGTCGGCGAGAGCGGCGATGCCGCTCAGCGCGTTGTACCCGCCCGCCATCAGAGCGGCGACACCGGCGAAGGTGACCCAGCCGGTGCGTTGTGATGTGACCTGTTGCGCCATCGACGTGCTCCTTCTCTCTCTCGCGCCGTCTTCGTACGAGCGGCGGACGCGCACGGATTGCCGGTCGCGCGACGTGTTCGAGCACTTGCCGCGAAGTCCTGCCGCCGCGTGCATCTGGGAGCATGGGGCAGCACCGCCCATGAGCATGCGCATCGCCCCTGGAGACGAACGGTCCATCCTCGCCGCGCCCGAGCTCTTCGACGCGCCGCCCGAGGTCGCCTGGACGCGCCGCTTCCTCGAGGCGCCGGGGCACCACGTGCTCATGGCCTTCGAGGAGGAGGCGCCGATCGGGTTCGTGACCGGCGTCGAGATCACCCATCCCGACAAGGGCACGGAGATGCTCGTGTACGAGCTGTCCGTCCACGAGGACCATCGCCGCAAGGGCATCGGCCGCGCGCTCGTGGACGCCCTCGCCGAGCTCGCGCGAACGCGCGGCTGCTACGGCATGTGGGTCGGGACCGAGCCCGACAACGAGGCCGCGATCGCGACCTACCGGGACGGCGAGCGCGAGGACTTCCTCGGCTTCACGTGGACGTTCGCCTCCACGGCCACCTGAACGGCTTCCGCCGGTCGCGGTCGCGGGTCCCGGGCTCCGGCGAGCCGCCGTGCTCGAGCCACAGCTCGGTGACGGCGTTCCACGCGCGATCGGCGAGGTCGGCCGCGGCCTCGCGCGTCGCCTCGCCCTTCTCGACCGGGATCGGCGCCGCCGCATGGGCCTGCACGTGCACGGGCCGCACCACGACCTTCATGCGCCGCACCCGCTCGGTCCCCAGCAGGCAGCACGGGACGACGGTCGCGCCCGTTTCGATCGCCAGCCGGAACGCGCCGCGCCGCGGCTGCCCGAGCCCGCCGCCGCGCAGCCGCGTGCCCTCGGGGAAGATGACCACGGCGCCTCCGCGCTCGAGCACCTGGCGCGCCGTCTCCATCGCGTCGGGATCCGACTCGCCGCGCCGCACCGGGAAGCAGCCGCAGCGCGAGATGTACCAGCCGGCGCGCGGGCGCTTGAAGAGCTCCGCCTTGCCCATCGCGCAGAGCGGCTGGGAGGCCGGCAGCAGCATGCCGAGCAGGAACGGGTCCAGGAACGACCGGTGGTTGGCGACGATCAGCACGCCGCCCTCCTGCGGGATCGCGTCCATGCCGGTGCGGGTGAGCCGGAACCAGGCGAGCGCGGCCGGCACCAGGATCCAGTGGCTGAGCCGGTAGACGAGCTTGTTCGCCCCGTGCTTGCGCGTGAACTCGTGGTACTTGGCGAGCGCGCCTAGGTCGTACGCGGAGGGCTCGCTCATCGCGTCAGCAGCCCCGCGTCGATCACGAGGGTCGTCCCGGTCACGTAGCGCGCGCCGTCGCCGACCAGGTACAGGACCGCGGCCGCGACGTCGGTGGCCTCGATCCACGGCACGGGCAGCAGGTTGCCCGCCGACCGCTCGGCGACCTCCAGCGTGGTCATGCCCTCCATCTCGGCGAGGCCGTCGTTGAGCGGCGTGTCCACGCCGGTCGGGTGGATCGAGTTCACGCGGATCCCGTACGGCGCGAGCTCGATCGCCCACGACTTCGTGATCCCGGTGAGGCCCCACTTGCTCGCCGCGTAGTGCGACAGCCGCCCCATCCCGCGCAGCCCGGCGATCGACGAGTTGTTGACGATCACGCCGCGCTCGGCGGCGATCATGTGCGGGATCACGCGGCGGCCGACCAGCCACGCGCCCTTGAGGTTGATGTCGAGCATCGCGTCCCACTCGGCCTCGGTCAGCTCGTGGGCGAGGCCGTACGCGCAGATCCCGGCGTTGTTGAAGAGCACGTCGATGCGGCCGAACCGGGTCATCGCGGCGTCCACCGCCGCCGTCACCGCCGCGTCGTCGCGGACGTCGGCCACGGCGGTCATGGCGCCGCACTCGCGCTCGAGCGAGAGCAGCTCGTCCGGCGTGCCCATCGCGTAGCCGGGATAGGCGAGCGGAGCGGCGACGTCGAGCGCCACGATGTCGTAGCCCGCCTCGGCGAGGGCGAGGCTCGTCGCCCGTCCCTGCCCGTGGGCGGCGCCGGTGACCAGCGCGACGGGACGCTCGCTCACGCCACGTGCTCGCGGTAGGGCTCGAGGTAGCCGTCGAGCGGCACGCCGAGCGCGTCGTTGACGACGTTCGTCGCCACCATGATCGCCCCGAAGGCGATGAGCAGCACGATCTCCGCGGGCGCGAAGCGCGCGTCGAGCCGCTCGCGCAGCGCGTCGTCGACCGAGTGCGCGTCGGTGGCCAGCCGCCGGCCCAGCTCGACGATCAGCTCGTCGAGCTCGTCGAGGGCCGGAGCGTCCGGGTCGTCGCCCGCGTCGGCGAGCAGCCGCCGGAAGAACGTGGTGCAGATCAGGCAGTCGTTCTCCGCCGAGATCGCGTGGCAGAAGAGCATGGTGCGCCGCTCGCCGAGCAGCGGGGCGACCTGCTCGTGGAGCGGGTACCACTGGAGCAGCGCGTCGAGCGCGACGGGGGAGTGCGCCAGCGTCCATTTCATGTTCGTCATCCGCCCGCCCGTCGCGGCGTGGGCGGCGGCCAGCGCGCGCGAATCCTCTGATGCGGTGGCGTCGTCGAGCGGTGGGATCCAGGCCATGCCCGGCATTCTCACGCTTCGCGCCAGGCGGGGTCCCGCCGCGACGCGGCGGAACCCCGGGCCGGCTCCCTTTCCCCTTCCCCCCGGAGGCGCATTGCACCGGAAGACGGGGTCTAGTGCAACGGGTCCGCCGTGGAGGTCGCTCCACGGTCGCGGGGCGGCTTCTCGTCGCGGATGAACCGCGTGGCGATCGTCAGCAGCAGGTGCACGACGCCCAGCACGAGGAAGAACGCCGTGGCCGTGCCGTCGTCGTCGAATCCGAAGATGAACGGCGACGCGATGAGGAAGAAGGCGAGGATGTAGTCGAGCACCACGTGCGCCTGGACCGGGATCGACTTCACGAGGCCGGTCGACATGGCGGTCGACGCGGTGACGATGAGCACGACCACGCCCAGCGCGATGGAGATGCCGGTCGCGGTGTCGGAGTCGAAGCTGAAGAGGAACGGGGCGGCGATCAGCAGGATCGCCGCGACGTACTCGAGCACGCCGTGGACGAACGCTGGGATGGGTCCCTTCTTGAACATCGAAGGGTTCCTACCCGAAAAAGAACTCGGCGGTCTCGTACAGCTTGGGATCGAGGAGCTTCGGCTCGGCCAGCGCCTCGTCGAGGGGCACGCGGACGATCTCCGTGCCGCGCAGCGCGACCATCTTCCCGAAGTCCCCTTCGGTCACGGCGTCGATCGCCGCGACGCCGAAGCGCGTGCCCAGCACGCGGTCGTACGCGAGCGGCGTCCCGCCGCGCTGCACATGGCCCAGGATGGTCATGCGCGACTCGTAGCCGGTGCGCTCCTCGATCGCCCGCTCGAGCGCCATCGCGATGCCGCCGAGGCGGACGTGGCCGAACGCGTCGGTCCCCTCGCCGAACGCCGACGAGGCGATGTCGCCGTCCTTCGGCGTCGCTCCCTCGGCGACCACGACGATCGAGAACGTGGCGCCCTTGGAGTGGCGCCGCCGGATCAGCGAGCAGACCTCGTCGACGTCGAACGGGCGCTCGGGGACGAGGATCACGTCGGCGCCGCCGGCCAGGCCGGAGTAGGTGGCGATCCAGCCCGCGTGGCGGCCCATCACCTCGACGATGATCACGCGGTTGTGCGACTCGGCCGTGGTGTGGAGGCGGTCGATCGCGTCGGTGGCGATCTGCACCGCGGTCTGGAAGCCGAACGTGAAGTCGGTGCCCGCGAGGTCGTTGTCGATCGTCTTGGGGACGCCGACCACCGGGATGTCCTCGTCGACCAGCCGGCGGGCCACGCCCAGCGTGTCCTCGCCCCCGATCGGGATCAGCGCGTCGAGCTCGCGCTTGCGGAGCGCCTCGCGCACGCTCTCCACGCCGCCCTCGACCTTGAACGGGTTGGTCCGGGAGGAGCCGAGGATGGTGCCGCCGCGGTGGAGGATTCCGCGAGTGTTCTGATTCGTCAGCTCGACGGCGTTGTTCTCGAGCACCCCCGCCCACCCGTACCGGAAGCCCACGAACTCGTGGTCGAGGTGGTTGATGCCCTTGCGGACGATGCCGCGGATCACCGCGTTGAGGCCGGGGCAGTCTCCGCCGCCGGTCAGAAGGCCGATGCGCATGCGGAGAAGATAGGGGACCCGCCCACCCCGCCTGGGCGGGCCCCGGTGCCACTATGCGTTCGCCGGCTCCGGGAGCTTCGGCTCGTGCGAGAACTTCGGCAGCCAGTCCAGCCGCTTCGGCAGGTACCAGTTCCACTCGCCGAGCAGCTTCATCGCCGCCGGGAGCATGACGCCGCGGACGATCGTCGCGTCGATGAGGACGGCGACCGCGAGGCCGACGCCCATCTGCTTGAACTCGATCATGCTCAGCGAGCCGAAGATCGAGAACACCGCGACCATCACGACCGCCGCGCTGGTGACCACGCCGGCCGTCTGCTTGATGCCGTACGCGACCGCCTCGTCGGTCTTCATGCCGCGGTCGACCGCCTCGCGGATCCGGCTGATGATGAACACGTGGTAGTCCATCGAGAGCCCGAAGAGGATCACGAAGAGGAACAGCGGCAGCCAGGCGGTGATCCCGCCCATGGACTCGAACCCGAGCAGGCTCTCACCGTGGCCGTCCTGGAAGACCAGCGTCAGGACGCCGTAGGAGGCGCCGACCGAGAGCAGGTTCAGCACGATGGCCTTCGCCGGCACCACGATCGAGCGGAACGTGACGAGCAGGAGCAGGAACGCCAGCCCGAGCACGAACGCGAACACGATCGGCAGGTGGGACCGCATCGAGTCGTTGAAGTCCTTCGACCCGGCGGTCATGCCGGTCACGTTCGCCTCCACGCCGCCGACGCGGTCGATGGTCGACGGGATGATGTCGTCGCGCAGCGTGGCCAGCGCCGCGTCCGACGTCTCGTCGGTGCCGTTGCCGTCCATCGGGATCGAGACGACCGCGACCGACTTGTCCGGGCTCACGTTCTGCGTGATCGGCTCGGACATCTGGCCGCTGGCCAGCGCGTCCTTGGTCATCGCGTCGATGCCGGCCTGGACCTCGGGCTTCGTGACGTCGTCGGCCTGGACGGCGATCACCGCGGGGAGCGGGCCGCCGGGGAACGCGGCCTGGATGCGGTCGTAGACCTGCACGACCTCGAGGTCCTTCGGCAGCCCCGAGGCGCCGGCGTTGACCGTCTTCATCCCGAGGGCGGGGATCGAGAGGGCGATCAGCAGCGAGCCGGCGAGGACGAGCGAGACCACCGGGCGGCGCAGGACCCGATCGAGGATCCAGCCCCACACGCGCGACTCGCCGTGGTTGCGATGGCGCATGCGGCCGATGACCGGCACGCGGCCCCACTCGACCTTGTCGCCCAGCTTGGAGAGCATGGCGGGGAGCACGGTCACCGAGCCGAGCACGGCGACGGCCACCACGAGGATCGTGCCGACGGCGAAGCCGGTGAACACGATGCTGCCGGCGAGGAACATGCCGGCCATGGCGATCATCACCGTCAGGCCGGAGATGAGCACCGCCTGGCCCGACGTCGCCGCCGCGAACTGCAGGGCGTCCTCACTGGAGCGCCCGGCGTCGCGCTCCTCCATCTTGCGCCGGAGATAGAACATCGAGTAGTCGACGCCGACCGCGAGGCCGACGAGCAGGACGACCGAGCTGGCCGCCTCGTCGAGCGCGACGAGCTGGCTGATCGGCGCCATCAGGCCGAGCGTGATCATCACGGCGGTGAGGCCGAGGAAGAGCGGCACCAGTGCGGCGAGGATCGCGCCGAAGGCGACGACGAGGATGATCAGCGTGATGGGGAGGGAGAGGAACTCGGCCTTCTGGAAGTCCTCCTCGAAGGCCTTGCTGATGGCCTCGTCGGCGCTGGCGTCGCCGAACTGGCCGACGAAGACGTCCGGGTTCGCCTTCGCCGCGGCGGACGTCGCCGCGAGGGCGGGAACGACGCGATCGGAGAGCGTGTCGTCGTCGCCGGCGATCTCGAACGTGATCAGGCCGGAGCGGCCGTCCTCGGACAGCTGGCCCTCGTTGCCCTTCGCGATCGGCGACTCGAGCTTGTCGATGTGCGGCACGGCCTCGAGGCGCGTGACGACGTCCTTCACGGCGGCGTCGAAGGCTGGATCGCCGATCTTCACGGAGCCCTTGCCCTGCACGAGCACCTGCTCGTCGGACGAGTCGCGGAAGTCGGCGTTGGCGATCGCCTTGTCGGCGACCTTCGAGGAGCCGTTGCCGTAGTCCTCGTCGGCGATCGACTGCTGGCCGATCATGCCGCCGAACACGGTGGCGGCGATCACGAAGGCCAGCCAGCCGAACACGGCCTTCTTGCGATGCTGGGCGCTCCAGCGGCCGGCGCGAGCGGCGAGATTGTTGGATGGCACGGGGGGAAGCCTCCGGGAAGTGCTGGGGAGCAAGTCTCCGGAAAGCTTCGGTCCGCGGCCCTCTGCCGGGAATGGGAGAGGACTGGTGTGCTTCGGTGCGGACAGCCTCACCCGGGTCGGTGAGGCTTCCGCACGAGCCTGCCTGATCTAGAGAATGAAGACGATCAGCAGGATGATGATGATGAGCAGCAGTGTTCCCAGTCCGATGTACATGGACGGGACATACCCGGCCTAGCGCCGATGCACTCTGACGTGTTCGCAGTCGGCGGCGATCGAGTCGAGCGGATCGGCCCGCACGCGGTCGATCCCGGGGCCGCAGGTGACCACGTCGCGCCGGCTGTCGCGCACGAAGATCCGGTCGTCGCCCTCGTCGCCCGACACGGTGTCGGAGAACGGATCGTGCGGCGCGGCGGCCATCAGGCGGTCGTTGCCGGCGCCGCCCGAGATCGTGTCCTGCCCGCGCCCGGCGCGGATGACGTCGAAGCCCTCGCCGCCGGCGATCGTGTCGTTGCCGTGCCGCCCGCGCACGCGGTCGAAGCCCGGGCCGGCGTCGATCGAGTCGGCGCCGTCGCCGCCCCACACGCGGTCGTTGCCCGCGCCCGCGTCCACGACGTCGGTGCCGGCGAGCGCGAACACGCGGTCGTCCCCGCCGCCGGCCCTGATGGTGTCGACGCTCCGGCTGCCGACGATGCGGTCCGCGCCGTCGGTCCCGGTGATGTCCAGCGCGACGGCGGTGCCGGCCGCGGCGAACGTGACCACGCCCGCGACGACGGAAGCCGCTGAGAGGCGCTTGAGATAATGGGACACAGGGCCCCACCTCCTGGCTGATCGGTTGACGCCCCGGAAACCCGCAGTGGGCCGCCGAGTTGCGGCCCGCCGCGTGGCTCCGGTCCCGGTCGGGAGGTCGGGGCCCGTTTGCCGTGCCATACTGGGGCCCCTGGACGTCTGGGGGGCGTAGCTCAGTTGGTTAGAGCGCCGGCCTGTCACGCCGGAGGTCGCGGGTTCGAGTCCCGTCGCTCCCGTCCACGAAAGCCGCCGTCACCCGGCGGCTTTTCTCGTGCCTGTTCTCTCGGGGAGTTGACGCGCGGGCATCGGGTCGCGGAGACTCGACACTCCATGAGAAAGCGCATCGCGGCTGTCGCCTTCGCCGCGCTCCTCGGTATCGCGCCGGCGGCCCAGGCCGACATCTTCGCCGTGGTCGAGGTCGCCGCACCGGCGCGCTCGGACCTCGACGTCGCGCTGATCAACGTGAACACCGGCGCGCGGGTCGCGCTCCCGGCCGGGGTCAACACGACCGCGAACGAGCTCCATCCGAGCATCACGCCGAACGGCCGCCGGCTCGTGTTCGAGCGCCGCGATCCCGCCGCCGGGACCGTGCGCATCGTGCTCGCCGATCTCGGGACGGGCCAGACGGCGGATCTGTTCAACGGCTTCGAGGCCGCGAGCGATCCGCCGAGCTCGCCGGCCATCTCCGCCGACGGGCTGAAGGTGGCGACCGGCGGCGCGTTCGAGATCGACCCCTCCGCGGGCGCGACCGGCGCCCCGGGCTCGGTCCCGCGGATCGTGCTGACCGACGTGAGCACGTTCCCCGCGGGTCCCTACTCGCGCACGACCTACAACCCGGGGTTCTTCTTCCCGAACGACGGCGGCGGCCAGACCGCCGATCCGTTCTTCAGCGGCACCAACCTCGCGTTCCGGGAGACGCGCGCCGGCTCGCCGCGGAGCGGCCTGGTGCTCGGCATCCGCCCGGTGGCCAACTTCGGTCGGCTCGCCAACGGCTCCGTCAGCTTCGCCCACCCGACGATCGCGGCTCCGGGCGGGGTCCAGACGCTGCTCTTCGACCGGCGCCCGATGGGCAACGACGGCGCCACCCAGCCGGGCGACATCGTCTTCACTCCGGTTCCGGCCCAGCCGCGCACCCTCGAGGACGCCTCCCCGGTCAAGCTCCCGGCGATCGTGAGCAGCACGCAGGACGAGAGCCGCCCGGCGTTCACGAGCGACGGGCGCTACGTCGTCTTCGTCCGCCATGCCGGCGGCCGCGACCGGCTGTTCGCCTGGGACAGCCAGACCCAGACGCTCGTCAAGGCGAACGGCGTCGACCTCGGCAGCATCGACGTGCGCGACCTCGGCAACGTGAGCGTCTACACGAAGACGATCTTCGACACGTCGAAGATCACGAGCGGCGGCACCGTGACGTTCGACCCGACGATCCGGACCGGCGTCGGCATCCTCGTCCAGCGGGTCGTCGGCAAGCGCAAGCTGTTCGGCCGCACGGTGCCGAAGCTCAGGATGGTCGGCCGGGTCCCGCTGGGCACGTTCGCCAAGGGCAAGGGCAGGGTGCGGTGGGACCTCCGCGTCGACGGCAAGCGGCTGAAGCCCGGCCGCTACCAGGTCACGGTGCGCGCGGTCACGAAGAAGCTCGCGGTCCGCGACTTCGGCCGCCCCCGGATCATCCGGGTGCGCTAGCGCCGCCTGCGCAGCAGCGCGCGCACGTCGGCGAGCGGTCCCAGGTGCCGCAGCTTGTCCGGGTTGACGATCGAGTTCACGCCCTGGATCTGCCCCTCGACGACGTCGAGCACCATCACGCCGATCAGGCTGCCGTCGCGGTCGAGGAACAGCGCGCCGGGTTGCCCGTTCACGTCCTCGCGGCGCAGGCTGACGCCGTCGATGCGGGCCACGGTGCGCAGCCCCGCGATCAGCGTGCGCGCCACTCTGGCGCGGCCGTGGAGCGCGCGTGCGAGGGCGGGCGCCTTGCCGCCGCCGTCGCCGTGGAGCACCACGTCGTGGGCGAGCAGCTCCTCGAGGCCTTCGAGGTCGCCCTCCTCGGCGGCCGCGAAGAAGCGGGTCGCGAGCGCCTCGCGCTCCTCGCTCGAGGCCTCGAACCGGGGGCGCCGCTCCTTGACATGACGGCGGCCGCGCGTGGCGAGCTGGCGGGCGTTCTGCTCGGTCGTGCCGATGATCTCGGCGATCCGGTCGTAGGGCTCGTCGAACACCTCGCGCAGCAGGAACGCGGCGCGCTGCTCGGGCGACAGGCTCTCGAGCACGACGAGGAAGGCGAGCGACAGGGAGTCGGCCATCTCGACCTGGTGGGCGGGGTCGTCGTCGGCGCTCGCCACCAGCGGCTCCGGGAGCCAGTCGCCGACGTAGACCTCGCGCTGGACGCGCGCCGACCGGAGCTGGTCGAGCGAGAGCCGCGAGACCACCGTCGAGAGGAAGGCGCGCGGCGACTCGATCCGCTCGCCGCCCGCGCGCGCCCGGTGGAGGCGGAGGAACCCCTCCTGCACCACGTCCTCCGCCTCGCTCACGCTGCCGAGCATCCGGTAGGCGATCCCGAACGCCGATGGGCGGAGCTCTTCGAACTCGGTCATCCCAGGCCCTGGGCGAAGCCCTGCCGCCAGCTCGCATAGCGCGGCTTCCAGCCGAGCTCGCGCTTGGCCTTCTCGTTCGAGGCGCCCTTCGCCTCGGTCATCATGGCTGTCGCCGCCTCACCCGCCGCCAGCCGTCCCAGCCAGCGCGGTATGCGCCGTGGCGGCTTGGCGTCCAGCGCGCTCGCCAGTACCGGCAGCCACACCCGCGCCGGCGCCGGCTCGTCGTCCACGACGTTGTAGACGCCCGGCCGGCCGCGCTCGACCGCGATCGCCGTCGCCTCCGCGGCGTCGTCGACGTGAACGTGCGAGAAGACGCCGCCACCGTCGCCGACGATCGGCAACCGGCGCTTGCGGATCAGCGCCGTCATCACCGCATCGGGGGCCCTGCTGGTGCTGGTCCCCGGACCGTAGAAGCCGCCATAGCGCAACACGAGACCGTCGCCCCACTCGATCGTCGTCACCGCCCGCTCCAGGTAGAGGTACCCCGCCTGCGCCGTCCGCAGCGCCGCCGGCGGGTCGTCGGGATCGAGGGGATCGGCCTCGGTCTTGACCGGCCCGCCCGAGCTCGTGAACCGGAACGCCCCGAAGCTCTGCGCCACGAAGCGCCGCGCCCCGACGGCGCTGCCGGCGGCCAGGAGGTGGTCCGTCGCCTCGGTGCGCAGCCGGTTGGTCATGGTCGCCGCGACCGAGCGGTCGGGGCGCCGCGCGTCACGGATGCTCATCGGCTCGGACAGCGCCGTGAGCTGATGCACGATCACCTCGGGCTCGGCGGAAGCGATCGCCTCGGCGACCGCGTCGGGGTCGAGCGCGTCGGCGACGACCGGGCGCGCTCCCAGGCTGCGCACCAGGTCCTGCTTCGAAGCGCTGCGGGTCATCCCGACCACCTCGTGGCCTCGCGCCACGAGCTGCGGGACGAGCGCTCTGCCGAGGACGCCCGTGGCGCCGGCGACGAAGACCTTCATGTCGGTTCCTCTCGTCTCATGTCCCCCTAAGACGAGAGAGGGGCGCCGCCTGTGACAGCGGCCGAGCTGTCACAGCGGCGGCGGCCGTTCGTCATAGAGGTATGAAGCACACGCCTCCCACCCCGCGTCCGACCTTCGGAGAGATGCTCGAGGAGCTGATCGACCTCAGCGTCGGCTTCGGAGTCGCGCTGATGCCCCTGCTCCTGCTCTGCATGCCCGGGATCATCCTCTTCGTCGTCCTGCCGGCCATCCTGCTGCTCGCGCTGGTGGCGCCGCTGGCCGCGGTCGGCGCGCTGATCGCCGCGCCGCTGTACCTGGCGCGCCGGCTGCGGCGACGCCGCCGGCGGGTCGCGCGTCACGCGCGTCCGTCGGCGCTCACCTCGTACGCCCCGACCTCGCGGTAGGACAGGAAGCGGATCTCCGACGAGCCGTCGCGGAACAGGTCCACGATCGCGAAGCCGGCCGGCGTGTCGCGATAGCCGGGGTCGGCCTCGTCCCACCAGTTGCCGGAGACCGCGCCGCCGTTCGCGAAGCGCAGCGTGTTGTACGTGATGTCGTCGCGGACGTGGTTGTGGCCGCTGAGCGCGAGCTGCACGTTCAGGTGCCGGAGGAACAGGTCGTTGAGCTCCGGGAGGTCCGAGTGCACGCCCCAGCCGCCGGGCACGAGGAACGAGCCGTCGGCCTGGCGCAGCGAGCTGTCGGTGAACGGCAGCGCGGTCTGGATCGGGATGTGCGAGGCGAGCACGATGTGCGTCGACCTCGGCGTCGTGCGCAGCTCGCGCGTGAGCCACGCGGTCTGCTCGTCGCCGAGGCGGCCGACGTAGGCGCCGCCGCCGAGCAGCTCGATCGAGTCGAGCACGATCAGCTTCCAGTCGCCGAGGCGGAGCGAGTAGTACGCGGACCGCAGCCCGAGCTCGCGCAGCGTCTGGACCTTGCCGCCGTCGGGGTGCGACTCCGAGCCCGGGCCGCTCCAGCAGTCGTGGTTGCCGACGGCGTGCGCGACCGGCGTGCGGATGCCGCGGTAGATGCGCTGGTGGGCGGCCCACTGCGCGTCGACGTCGGCCTTCGGCGCGTACAGCGCGTCATAGATCGCGTCGCCCGACTGGAGCACGAGGTCCGGGTCGTAGCGGAGGCCGAGCTTCAGCGCGCGCTTGGTCTCGGGCTCCGAGCGCGCGATGCCCGGCGTCACGTGCGCGTCGGTGAAGTGCAGGATGCGGACCGCTCGGCCGCGGCCCGGATGGGCGAGCGCGACCCCCGGTGTCGCAGCGACGGCCGCGCCCACGGACGCGGCACCAGCGAGGAAGCGACGGCGGGTGGTGTGCATGGCGCCACGCTACATCGCCCCACCGGTGCGCACAGTTTCTCAGCTGTGAAGGTAGGTCTCGATGCCGTCGAGCACGCGCTGGAGGCCGAACTCGAACGCGTCGGCGCGCGCGTCGAACGCCTCGGCCTCCCACAGCGACGTGAGCGTCGGGTAGCGGTCGGGGACGAAGTAGCGCTCCCAGAACGACTCGCGCGCCGCCCACCACTCGTCCTCGCTGACGCCGGTACGCCGCTCGGCCTCGACGCCCTCGGCCGCCCGCCGCCCGGCGCCCGCCACGTAGCCGCTGACGAGCTCGACCGCGTTGATCACGTCGCCGGGCGCGATGCCGGTCGCGGCCATGATCCGCAGCATCGCCTCGTAGCCGTCGAGGGAGTTGGGGCCCAGGACGGGCCGGGTCTCGGCAAACGCCGCCCACGGGTGGCGCTGGTAGAGCGCCCAGCCGTCGCGGGCATAGTGCTCGAGCGCGGCGCGCCAGCCGGCGTCCGGCGGCGGGTCGGCGAGCTCGCCGAACACCGTGTCGAGCATCACGTCGACGAGCTCGGCCTTCCCCGGCACGTAGCGGTAGAGGGACATCGTGCCGGCGCCGAGCTCCGCCGCCAGCCGCCGCATCGAGACCGCGGCCAGCCCCTCCGCATCGGCCAGCGCGATCGCGGCGCGGGCGATCCCCTCCACCGTCAGCCCGGGCTTGGGCCCGCGGGTCGCCGGCTCGCGGGTGCCCCAGAGGAGCTCGAGCGTGCGTGTCGGATCGCCGCGGCCGCTCTCGTCGGTCATCTGCGTATAGTGTACGCTGCTAACTGCGTATGACGTACTCAGATGCCATCCACGCCGAAGGGCTGCGCAAGCGCTACGGCGACACCATGGCCCTCGACGGGCTCGACCTGGCCGTTCCGGAGGGGACGATCTGCGGCCTGCTCGGGCCCAACGGAGCGGGCAAGACCACCGCGGTGCGGACGCTCGCGACGCTCCTGCGGATCGACGAAGGCCGGGCCACGGTCGCGGGCTTCGACGTCGCCGGGCAGGCGGCGGAGGTGCGCCGCCGGATCGGCCTGACCGTGCAGCACGACGCGGTCGACGAGATCCTCACCGGCCGCCAGAACCTCGAGATGTTCGGCCGCCTCTTCCACCTCAGCCCGCGCCGGGCGCGCGTGCGGGCGGGCGAGCTGCTCGAGCAGTTCGGGCTCGCCGACGCCGCCGACCGGCTGGTCCGCAGCTACTCCGGCGGCATGCGCCGGAGGATCGACCTCGCCGCCGGGTTCATCCTCGCGCCGAAGGTCCTCTTCCTCGACGAGCCGACCACCGGGCAGGACCCGCGCAACCGCAACGAGGTATGGGAGGTGGTCCGCGGCCTCGTCCGCGACGGCACGACGGTGCTGCTCACGACGCACTACCTCGAGGAGGCGGACCGGCTCGCCGACCGGATCTCGGTGATCGACCGCGGGCGCGTGATCGCCCAGGGACCGCCGGACGAGCTGAAGGCGACGATCGGGGAAAGCCAGGTCGAGCTCGTCCTGCGCGATCCGGGTGACGTCGCACGGGCGTCGGAGCTGCTGCGGCGGATCAGCGGCGCCGAGCCCGAGCGGGACGGCCGCAGGCTCAGCGCGCCCGTCCACGACCGCGTCGCCTCGCTCGGCGAGCTGCTGCAGGAGCTCGGGCGCCACGACATCGAGGCCGAGGACGTCACGCTGCGGCGGCCGACGCTCGACGACGTCTTCCTGCACCTGACCGGACGGCGGACCGAGGAGGTGGCGGCGTGATCTGGGCGCTGCGCGACAGCTGGACCATCACCCGGCGCGACCTGACCCACTACGTCACGCAGCCGGTGCGGATCCTCGCCGAGCTGGCGTACCCCGTCGTCTTCGTCCTGCTCTTCGCCTACGTCTTCGGCAGCGCGATGACGGTGTCGGGCGGCGGGGACTACCGGGAGTTCCTCATGCCCGGCATGTTCGTGCAGACGATGGCGTTCGGCATCGGCGCGACGATGGCCGCGGTGTCGGCCGACGTGGAGCAGGGCATCACCGATCGCTTCCGCGCGATGCCGATGTCACGGGTCGCGGTCGTGGCCGGCCGCAGCTTCGCCGACATGCTCGGCTCGGTCGCCGGGCTCGCGGTGATGGTCGCGTGCGGCCTCGCGGTCGGATGGTCCTGGCACAACGGGCCCGGGGACGCGATGGCGGCGTTCGGCCTGCTGCTGCTCCTGCGCTTCGCGTGCCTGTGGGCGGGGATCGTCCTCGGGCTGGTCGTCCGCGGGGCGGAGGCGGTCGGCGCCGTCTGGGGCCTGCTGTTCCCGGTCACGATGATCACCAGCGCGTTCGTGTCGCCCGACCTGATGCCCGGGTGGCTCGGCTTCCTCGCCGAGTGGAACCCGCTGTCGGCCACCGTGACGGCGACCCGCGAGCTGTTCGGGAACCCGGTCGGGGCCGGCGACTCCTGGGTCACGCAGCACGCGCTGCTGATGGCCGTCGTCTGGCCCGTGATCCTCATCGCCGTCTTCCTGCCGCTGGCGGTCTGGCGCTATCAGCGCATGAGCCGCTGACTGGTCCTTCGGGGAGGTATGGAAGCTGACAGTGTTGTCACCATCGACATATGAGATTGCCACGGATGGCACGGCGGCCCGTGCTCGCTGCAGCGGTGCTCCTGCCCGCGCTGCTGGTGCCCGCCTCGTCCAGCTTCGCCGACACGGTCACGGTGACCTCCACCGCCGACAGCGGAGCGGGCACGCTCCGCGCCGCCATCTCCGCCGCCGCTCCCGGTGACACGATCGACTTCGCCGTCGGCGGCACGATCGCGCTGGACAGCGAGCTCGTGGTCGACAAGTCCCTGCGCATCGACGGCCCGGGCGCCCGCGGCCTGCGGCTCTCCGGTCAGGGCGGCACGCGCGTCCTGCACGTCGACGCGCCCGGCGCCGAGGTCGCCGTCGGCGGCCTGACCATCAGCGACGGCTTCGCCGACGGCCAGGAGCCGCTCGGCGGTGGCCTGCTCGTCTCGCGTGCGAGCGGCGTGCGCCTCACCGGCGTCGCCCTGCTCGACAACGTCGCGCATCGCAGCGAGGACGTCGTCGCGCTCGGCGGCGGCGTCGCCGCGCTGCGCGGCTCGCTCGAGATCGCCCGCTCGACGGTGGCCGGCAACCGGACGACGCCCGACGGCGGTGGCGGCGGCGTGTTCGTCGGCGATCCCGCGACGTTCGCCATCGGCAACAGCACGGTGACGGGCAACGACGCCTCCGCGGGCGGCGGCCTGCTCGCCGGGAGCACCGGCACCGTCACGAGCACCACCTTCGCGAGCAACACGGCGACCTCCATCGGCCCCGCGATCGGCGTCATGCCCGGCTCCGGCGTCACGCTCACCGGCTCGCTGGTGACGGCCAACGGCTGCGACGGCGCGATCGCCAGCGGCGGCGGCAACGTCGCCGACGCCACGTGCCTCGCGACGCCGGCCGCCGGCGACGCGATCGCCCCCGCCGCGCCCGTCAGCGGCCTCGGTGACCACGGCGGCCCGACCGACACGCTGCTGCCGCTGGCCGGCAGCCCCGCGATCGACCGCTCCGCCGGCCCGTGCCCGGACACCGACCAGCGCGGCGTGGCCCGCCCGCAGGGCGGCGGGTGCGACGCCGGAGCCGTCGAGCTCGAGGTCGACGCGGCTCCGCCGGCCCCCGCGATCGACGTGCCGCCGCCCGCGCCGCCCGTCGCGACGGACCCGGTGGCCGCCTCGGCCCACGCCTTCCTCCTCCGGACCTCCAGCCGGGCGGCCAGGAGCGGACGCTTCGAGGTCCGGCTCGCCTGCAAGGCGGTCAACGCCGTCGGCTGCGCGGGCAAGGTCACGCTCAAGCTCTCCAAGAAGCGCAAGCTCTCGCGCTCGTTCGTCGTCATCGCCGGCAAGCGGACCGTCGTCACCCTGCGCCTCTCCAGGCGCGACCGGGCGCGCCTCGCGCAGCGGCGGTCGATCCGCTCGGCCGTCACGATCGTCACCCGCCAGCCCGACGGCTCGCGCACGACGACCCACACGGGGGGCTTCAAGCTCCGCCGGTAACGCCTCCGTAGGCGGCCCGTAGCGAGGGTCACGCACGCTCCGTGCCGCAATGGCACATCAGCAAGGAGCCCACGTGACCCTCACCGCCGATCGGACCGACGTCCTCGCCGAGCGCCTCTTCGGAGCGGCGCTCGGCACCCTCGAGCTCTTCTCCCGTCTACCTCGGCGCCGAGCTCGGCCTGTACCGCACGCTCGAGCGCCACGGCGCGCTCGACCCCGCGCAGCTGGCGCAGCGCGCCGGCATCGCTCCTCGCTACGCGCTGGAGTGGATGGAGCAGCAGGCGGTGGCCGGGCTGCTCGACGTCGTGGATGAGTCCACGCGCACCTGCGCCCTCCCGCCCGAGCACGCCCGCGTGCTCTGCGCCGAGGACGATCCCGCCCACGTCGCGCCGTTCGCGCACATGATGGCCGGCATCGGCGGCGTGCTCCCGCGCGTGGCCGAGGCCTACCGCACCGGCGCCGGCGTGCCGTACGAGGCCTACGGCGGCGAGTTCCGTCACGGCCAGGGCCACATCAACCGCCCGGCGTTCACCGCCGACCTGCCCGGCGAGTGGCTGGAGGCGATGCCCGACGTCGCCGCCCGCCTGCGCGCGCGGCCCGGCGCCCGCGTGGCCGACATCGGCTGCGGCCAGGGCTGGTCGGCGATCGCGGTCGCCCAGGCGTTCCCGCACGTCCACGTCGAGGGGATCGACGCCGACCCGCGCTCGTTGATGGACGCCCGCGCCCACGCGGTCGCCGCCGGCGTCGACGGCCGCGTGCGCTTCGTGGAGGGCGACGCCGCCGCGCTCGGCGGCGGCCCCTACGAGCTGGTCCTCATCCTCGAGACGCTGCACGACCTCCCGCGCCCGGTCGAGGCGCTGCGCGCCGCGCGCGCGGCCACCGTCACCGGCGGCGCCGTGCTCGTGGCCGACGAGCGCGTCGCCGACGCGTTCGCCGCGCCCGGCGACGAGGTCGAGCGGATGATGTACGGCTGGAGCGTCACCCCCATCGAGAACATCGAGGGGTCGCCCTTCAACGACGCCATCACGGGCTCGGACCTCGACAAGGTCGAGCGCTTCACCGGCGGCGCCGGAAACGACACGATCGCCGGCCTCGGCGGCACCGACCTGTTCGACGAGGGCGCGACCCGCAGCGGCTCCGACACGTACAACGGCGGCGCCGGGCCCGACGTCATCACCGGCAACGCCGGAGCCAACGTCATCAACGGCCACGGCGGCTCCGACTTCATCATCGGCAGCGGCGGCGACGACCGCCTGATCGGCGGCGCCGCGTTCGACCAGCTGTTCGGCGACGCCGGCAACGACGTCATCGAGGCGCAGGACAACGCTCCGGACCGCGTGCGGTGCGGCGGCGACGCCGACACGGTCAACGCCGACCTGGCGGACGCCGACACGACCGGCTGCGAGGTCGTGAGCCTCGTCGGCACGCTCGGCCTCACCCCGAAGGCGCTGCGCGCCGAGGCGGGCGAGGCGCTGAGGCTGAAGCTCAGCTGGACGCACCCCGAGGACTGGAAGAAGCTCCGCAGGGTGGCGCTCAGGCTGCGCTCCGGCGACGACGTCGTCGGCCGCGTGGTCATCGAGCCGGGCGCCGAGCGGATGTCGGCCGGCGGCGCGGTGCGGCTGCTGAAGGCGAGCCGGCTGAGCCACCGCGCCGGCGCGGTGACGGCGCGCCTGTCCCTCGAGCTCGCTCCGAGGCTCGCCGGCCGGACGCTCGAGGCCGACGTCGCGGCCTCGGACGTCGACGGCCGGAGCCGGCTCGAGCGCGGGGCGGCCACGATCCGGGTCGCGCGGGGCCGCTGACAGCGGCGTTGCAACGGCGGAGCGGCGAGGAGGGCGCCGCTACCGTCGGCCGCCGTGCGCGCTGCCGTCCTCGTCCTCGCGGTGCTGCTCCTGTGGCCGGGCTCCGCCCTCGGGCAGAGCGAGTCCTCGCTGCGCGACCGCATCGAGCGCAGCAAGGCGCAGGAGCAGACGCTGACCGGCGCGGTCGGCCGCCTCGGGGAGCTGGCCGCCCGCGCCGGTCGCGAGGTCGCGATCGTCCAGGGCCGCCTCGCCGCGGTCGAGGCCGACCTCGCGAGCGCCGAGACGCGGCTCGCGGCCACGCGCGACCGGCTGCAGACGGGCCGCCGCCGCCTCGTGCGCCTGCAGGAGCGCCATGCGGTGGGCCGCGACCTGCTGGCCGCGCAGCTCGTGGCGGACTACAAGGCCGACCCGCCCGACATCGTCTCGATCGTGCTCGGCGCGACCACCTTCGCCGACCTCATCGAGCGGTTCGCCTTCGCCCGCCGCATCCGCGACCGCAACGCCGAGATCCTCGAGCGCGTGCGCGACGCGCGGCTGCGCACCCGCCACCTCGCCAGCGTGCTCGGCAAGCTCGCGGCCGAGCGGCGCGAGGCCACGCAGGCGATCGCCTCGCGCCGTGCCGCCCTGGCCAGCATGCGCGACGGCCTCGCCGCCCGCGAGGCGACCCTCACGCGCGCCCGGGCGGCGCGCGCCGCAGCGCTGGCCGGCACCCGCGCGGGCCGGGCCCAGGCCCAGCGCGCGCTCAGCAGCCTGATCGCCGAGCGGCGCCGCGCCGCCGCGGCGGACAACTCGTCCCCACCCGCCCCCGGCGGCCCATGGGCGATCCCGTGGCCGATCGTGCAGTGCGAGTCCGGCGGCCAGAACCTGCCGCCCAACAGCGCCGGCGCGTCGGGCTACTACCAGATGCTGCCGTCCACCTGGAAGGGCCTCGGCGGCTCGACGCCGCACGCCTACCAGGCGCCCAAGGCCGAGCAGGACCAGCGCGCCGCGACGCTGTGGGCGGGCGGCGCCGGCGCCCGCAACTGGGTCTGCGCCGGGATGGTCTAGCGCTAGAGCTTGCGGCCGGCCGCGGCGCGGCCGTTGGCGGACTCGACCAGCGGGTCGAGGCCTGTGAGCCCGTCGATGCTCTCGGCGTTGTTGGCGCTCACGTACTCCTTGACCGCCTCGGGGCCGATCTTGCGCAGCCGGTTGTCGGCGAAGCGGTAGAGCTGGTCGCGCTCGCCGACGTAGTCCATGCGGGGGACGACGAAGCCGCAGGAGTCGCCGATGCGCGTGACGTCGACGGTGACCACCGAGCGCACGGCGACACGCTGCTCGTCGGACAGCTCGAAGGTCGCGAGCAGCTCCTCGAAGCCCTCGTCGTTCTGCTGCACCGGGCGCCCGGCGCCGTGCAGCCGCACGATCTTCGGCGGACCCTCGAAGGCGCAGAACATGACCACGATGCGCCCGTTCTCGCGCAGGTGGGCGATCGTCTCGATGCCGCTGCCCATGAGGTCGACGTACGCGAAGCCGTGCGGGCCGGTCACGCGGAACAGCCCGTCGCCGCCCTTCGGCGAGAGGTTCACGTGGCCCTCGTCGCCGCTCGGAGCGGTGGCGACGAAGAACATCCGCTGGGCCTCGACGAACGCGCGGAGCCGGTCGTCGATGCGTTCGAACACCTCGGCCATGGACGATCCAAGTTAGCTGATGGCCCCCGCGGCCACCAAGGCCAGGACCAGCGCGCCGAGCAGCACGCGGTAGATCACGAAGATCCGCACGGAGTGGTGGGCGAGGTAGCGCAGGAACCACGCGATGGCGGCGTAGCCGACGACGAACGAGATCAGCGTCGCGATCGCCACGTACGCGAACGGCTCGTCGCCGCCCTCCTCGCCGCTGATGATCCCCTTGAGCTGGAACAGGCCGCTGGCCACCACCGCCGGCACCGCCAGGAGGAAGCCGAACTTGGCCGCCGCCGGGCGCTGGAGGCCGAGCAGGAGGCCCGCGCTCATCGTCGCGCCCGAGCGCGACACGCCGGGGATCAGCGCGAGCGACTGGGCGAGGCCGATGAGGATGCCGTCACGCGTGGAGAGCTGCTCGATCTCGCGCTCGTGGCGCCCGTGCCGGTCGGCGTAGCCGAGCACGAGGGCGAAGACGATCAGCACCGTGCCGACCAGCCACAGGTTGCGCGCGCCGTTCTCGATCTGCGTCTCGAACGCGAGGCCGAGCACGCCGATCGGGATCGTGGCCACGATCAGGTACCAGCCGAGCCGCGCGTTGGGGTCGGGGCGCAGGGACGGGTCGCGCAGCGAGCGCAGCCACGTCGTGGCGATCGCCCAGAGCTCGTGCCGGAAGTAGATGAGCACGGCGGCCTCGGTCCCGAGCTGCGTGACCGCGGTGAAGGCGGCCCCGGGGTCCTCCCAGCCGAGGAAGGCGGGGACGATGCGCTGATGCGCGCTGGAGGAGATCGGCAGGAACTCGGTCAGCCCCTGCACGATCCCGAGGACGATGGCCTCGAGCAGGCTCACGGCCGCGGGAGGCTAGCGGAGCCTCCCGCGGCCGCCCCTGGCCTATAGCTCAGCCCGCACGGTGGCGACGCCGAGCAGCAGCCCGGGCTGGAACGCCGTGGTGGCGAACGCCTGGTTGAGCGCCCCGGCCGCCTCGGCGGTCAGCGTGGCGCGGACGTTGCCGAGCGTGACGTCGAGCCCGTCGACCTCGCGAGTCAGCCCGGACACGTCGAGATCGAGGATCGGCACGCGCGCTCCGCCCACGAGCGCGGTGAGCTGCGGCGTGGCGTCTACCACGATGTCGAAGCGCGTGAGCTCCACCACGGTCGAGCCCCTGGTCAGCGAGATGCCGCCGCTGTGACGGACGCGGCCGGCGAGCGTCTCGGCATCGACGGCGCCGCCGGTGATCGGGAACGCGAACGCGCCGTCGGTGTCGGCCGTCGCAGGCGCGACGAGGCCGGGCGTGATGCCGAGCGAGGTCAGCGCGGCGAGCGCGCCCGCGTCCACGGCCAGCGACGTCGCCCCGCCCTCGATCGCGAGCTGCGCCAGCTCGGCGTTCACGGTCGCGCGGCCGAGGACGACGCCGCGCCGGAAGAGCGACGTGTGGAGCGCCGCGTTGAGCGCGGCCGCGGCCTTGGCCGTGAGCTCGGCCCGCACGCGCGTGACGCGGGTGGTCGTCGCGGTCCGTCGCACGCGGGCGTCGCCCGTGCGGAGCTTCAGGACGTGCACCCGCTTGCCGCCGGCCACGGCGGAGAGGTTCACGCCGCGGATCCGGAGCGCGGACAGGCGGACGCTGCGACCGGCGGCCGAGAAGCGCAGCCCGCCGCGATGGTCGAGCCTGCCGGCGCCGGTCGCCGGGTCGATCCGCCCGCCCGAGACCGGGAAGCGCACGCGCGCGCCGGTCGCTCGCGCGGCGCCGGCCGGCGCAACGGACACACCGGCGCCGGCCAGTGCGGCGGCGGTGCCGCGGTCCAGCTTCACGGTCGTGGTGCCGCCGGCCACGTCCGCCCGGGCGGCATGTGCGGACGGCGCCGCGGCCGCGAACGCGACGGCGGCGACGGGAAGGACGGAACGGAGCGGTCGTACGCGCACGGCTGTCTCCTCACGAGCAAGGGGGTCTGTCCCCCTCATGAGCAAGGGGGGTCTGACCCCATTCCGTCGGGGGTGGCGCGGTTGGCCACGAACTTGGCGCGATACTGCTGGGAAATGGCTGTTGGCGCACAGAAGCGGCTCTCGCCCGGCGTGTTCCGGCTGCCGGTGGACAAGATCCGCGACGGCTACTACTCGGACGCCTACTTCAACCACACGAAGGCGCTGCTCGAGGCCGACGATCACCACCCGCACGTGGTCATGCAGGTGTTCCAGCGCCACGAGTCCGTGCTCGGCGGGATCGACGAGGCGCTCGCCATCGTCAAGCAGGGCGCCGGGTACCGGGGCGCGGACGGCCGCTGGGTGAGCACCTTCGATCAGCTCCAGGTCAACGCGCTCTACGAGGGTGACGAGATCGCGCCCTGGGAGACGGTGATGACGATCGAGGGCGACTACTCGCAGTTCGCCCACCTCGAGACCGTCTATCTCGGCTGCCTCGCCCGCCGCACGCTGATCATGCGCAACGTGCACGAGGTCGTCGGGGCCGCCAACGGCAAGCCGATCCTCTACTTCCCCGCCCGCCACGACCACTGGCTCGTGCAGACCGGCGACGGCTGGGCGGCGCACGTGGCGGGGGCGATCGGCGTGTCGACCGACGCGCAGGCCTCGTGGTGGGGCGGCCGCGGCGTGGGGACCGTGCCGCACGGGCTGATCGCCGCATACGGCGGCGACACGGCGCTCGCCGCCGCGAAGTTCGCGGACCGCTTCGGGGCCGACATGAACGTGACCGTGCTCGTCGACTACGTCAACCACTCGCTCGAGACCGCGCTCGAGGTGGCGGACGCGCTCGACGGCCGGCTGTGGGGCGTCCGGCTCGACACCTCCGACAAGCTCGCCGACGAGGGGCTGCGGGAGCGCCTGGGGGACGACGCGCCGACCGGCGTGAGCCCCGAGCTCGTGCGGCTCGTGCGCGACGGGCTCGACGCGGCGGGCCACCCCGAGGTGCGGATCGTCGTGTCGGGCGGCTTCACCGCCGACCGCATCCGCCACTTCGAGGCCGAGCGCGTGCCCGTCGACGCCTACGGCGTCGGCTCGTCGCTGATCCGCGGCTCGAACGACTTCACGGCCGACATCGTGCTGTGCGACGGCCGCCCGTGCGGCAAGACCGGGCGCGAGCCGCGCCCGAACCCGCGCCTGAGCCCGGTCGCCTAGCCGCTCACCAGCGGTACGAAGCGCACGCGCTCGAGCTGCTGGACCGTGACGCCGTCGTCGGTGCGGCGGGCGACCACGAGGCGCTGCTCGCCGTCCTCGACGGGCGCGACCAGCCGCCCGCCGGGCGCGAGCTGCTCGGCCAGAGCCGGCGGGATCGAGCCCGCCGCGGCGGCCACGTTGATCGCCTCGTAGGGCGCGTGCCCGGGCAGGCCGCGCGACCCGTCCCCGACGTGCAGCGTCACGTTGGGCACGCCGGCGGAGGTGCGCGGCCGCCTCGCGCGAGAGCGACGCGTGGACCTCGATCGAGTGCACGTGCCGAGCGAGCCGCGCGAGGATGGCGGCGTGGTAGCCGGAGCCCGTGCCGACGTCGAGCACGGTCTCGTCGCCCTCGAGCTCGAGCAGCTCGCACATCCGCGCGACCACCAGCGGCTGCGAGATCGTCTGGCCGGCGCCGATCGGGAGCGGGATGTTCTCCCAGGCGTCCGCGACCAGGGCGGGCGGCACGAAGCGGTCGCGCGGGACCTCGGCGATCGCGGCCAGCACGCGCCGGTCGGAGACGTGGCGGCGCAGGGTCCGCATCAGCCGCTCCGGCGCGGCGGCCATCAGGTCACGCTCGCCCCCGCCTCGCGGACCTCGTCCAGCGCGCGCTCGGCGTCGCCGGGCCGCACCTCCACGCCGCGCGAGGCCGTGCTGTCGACCGTCACGCCGAACCCCTCGCGCAGCCCGTCGAGCGCGGTGTTCTTGACGCAGTAGTCGGTGGCCAGTCCCACGACCGTCACGTCGTCGACGCCGCGCGAGCGCAGCAGCTCGGCCAGGCGCGTGCCCTCGAAGCCCGAGTAGCCCTCGGTGCCGGGGTCCTGGCCCTTGTCGATCACGACGTCGATCGGGCCCGGGTCGAGCGCCTCGTGCAGCTCGGCGCCGCGGGTGCCGGCCACGCAGTGCTCGGGCCACGGGCCGCCCTGCCCCGCGAACGAGCCGTGGTCGGGCGGGTGCCAGTCGCGCGTGGCGACGACGAGGTCGTAGTCGCCCGAGCCGGCGAGCTCGTTGAGCCGTCCGGCGATCGCGTCGCCGTCGGGCACGGCCAGCGCGCCGCCGGGGCAGAAGTCGTTCTGGAAGTCGACGATGACCAGCGCGCGGCTCACCGGCCGGCCTCCACGACGGCGGCGAAGTCCTCGTCGCCGTGACCGCGCTCGATCGCGGCGGCCATGCGGTCCGCCACGAGGCGCGCCAGCGGGGCGTCCCCGCCGGCGGCTTCGAGGATCAGCTCGGCGTCCTTGTGGGCGAGCTTCAGCGAGAAGTTGGGCGGATAGGACCGCTCGATCATCGCGCCGCCCTTGAGCCTGGCGTACGGGGGACCCATCGGACCGCCGTCGATGACGTCCAGGAACGCCGCCGGGTCGAGACCCAGCCGCTCGGCGAGCAGCACCGTCTCGGCCAGCCCTTCGACGAGCGCGATCACCCAGTGGTTGAGCACGAGCTTCATCCGCGTGCCGGCGCCCGGCTCCGGCCCGAGATCGACGATCCGGCCGACCGCCTCGAGCACGGGCCGGCAGCGCTCGAACGGTCCCGAGGCCAGGATCGTCAGCTCGCCGGCCTCCGCCTGCGGCGCGCGAGCCGAGCACGGGCGCGTCGACGAACGCGCCGCGGGCGAGCCGCCCGGTCGCCTCGACGCCGATCGTGCTCATCTGCGCCCACACCGCGTCGCCCAGCTCCAGGCCGCCGGTGGCCGCCTCCACCGCGGGACCGTCCGCGAGCATGGTGATCACCACCTCGGCGCCCTCGACCGCCTCGCCGGGCGAGCCGGCCACGGCGGCGCCGAGGCCCTCGGCGCGCTCCCGCGTGCGGTTCCAGGCACGGACCTCGTGCCCGGCCGCCACCAGGTTCCGCGCCATCCCGGCGCCCATGATGCCCGTCCCGAGGAGGGCGACCCGCATCTCAGTAGCGCAGGACCGCGCCGATCCCGCCCAGCGGGCCGAGATCGTCGTGGTAGCGCACCTTGATCACGTTGGCGGACTGCTCGATCGCCCGCTCGATCGCCGGCTCGACGATGTTCGAGATGCGCTCGAGCTCCTTGCCGTCCGGGCCCTCGTCGCCGGCGTGGAGCATCCCGGTGTCGGGGTCGCGCCCGCCGGCCGAGCGGAAGCCCTCGGCGACCAGCAGCGTCTCGACGCGCTGCTCGTTGAGCGCCTGGAGCACCGACGACAGCCCGGCCGCCCCGCGCCCGCCGCGGCCGACGCCCTCGGTCAGCCGGTCGAGCGCCTCGCGCTCGCAGTGCCGCCGCCACTCGTCGATCGCGTCGTTGGCGGCGCTCCGCACGTCGTCGAGCGAGGAGTTCTCGACGTCGAGGTGCAGGCGTCCGGCGATCCGCTCGCGCAGGTACGGGTGGAGCTTGTGCTTGAGCTCGTTGACGAGCTCGTCGGGCGCGCCCACCAGCAGCCGGTCGAAGCCGCGGCTCTTGTAGGCGTCGAAGGCGACCTCGGCGACGTGGACGAGGTGGTCGTCCTTCTCCTTCTCCACGCCGCGCTGGTAGCGCGACTGCGACCAGCCGCCCTGGTCGTGCTGGCTGTGCACGTCGTCCTCGACGCGGTCGGTCTCCTCGAGGCCGCCGCTGTCGCCGACGAAGAAGCGCGCGTTTCGGCGGTTGACGAGCAGGATGCTCCAGCGCTCCTCGCCGGCGTCGGCCACGAGCGGCTCGATGTAGGGCGAGCGGTCGAGCACGACGGTCGACTCGATGGGGCGGGTGAGCCTGACGATCTCGAGCAGGTCCGCCGGCCGGCAGGCGTAGACGGCGACCGCGCGGGTGCCGTTCTGGGCGATGTCGCCGGACGTGAGGGCCTCGCGGACGCGCTCGACGTCCTCCTTGAGCGCCTCGCGCTCGGCGTGGTCGAGGCCGTCGGCCTGCTCGACGCGGTGCGCCGCCTCGGTGCACACCGACGTGATCGCCGTCGAGCGGGCGGCGGGGGTGGCGAACTCGGTGGGGTCCAGGTTCAGGAAGACGGACAGGACGCGGCCACGCTCCGGCTTGACGTCGGCAAGCCGGCGCAGTCGGTCGCGGGTGATCGTGTTGGCTGCCATTCGGGTCGCCTACCCTCCCTGTGTCGCGGTGGAACCCTGCTGTGTGACGACGCGGACGCGCGTCTCAGGGCGCTGCTGACCGGTGGCCGGGACGATGTCCAGGCCCTCCAGGAGCACGAAGAACGCGCGTGCGAAAGGAGACGTGGCGGTGCGCTCGCGGACGGCGTGCCAGTCGATCTGCTCGCGGAGGGCCCGGGAGATCTGCAGCAGCCCTTCGTACCGGAGGGAATGCTCCGAGAGCGCCATCAGCTTCGTGGCCATCACGTCCTCGAGCGCCATCACGCGGATATCCAGGCCGAGTACCGAGAGCTCCTCGCCGCGGGCGATCACGTCATCGTCCATCGGCAGGCCCTTGGGACAGTAGATCAGGTCCACGAGGGTGTCGCCGTCCCAGGCCTTGACCAGCCAGTCCTCGGGCGGTCGCTCGGGGCGCAGGCCCGCCGCCTCGAGGACCTCGAGCGAGCGCTCCACGTCCTCCGGCTTGATCATCAGGTCGAGGTCGTGGCGGGTCTGGGGCCCGCCGCGCGCCCAGCTCGCGAGGCTGCCGCCGAGCAGGAACGGGATGCCCGCCTCGCGCAGCGCCGCCGCGGAGCGCTTGAGCGCGTGCTCGATGTCGGCGAAGGGCTGCTCGTCTGCGGCCATGCCTCGCTGGGTACCCGCCACAAGGGATGACGATAAACACCACGAGCCGCCCGGCGGGCGAGCATGACGAGTGCCGGATCCGGATCGCGGCGGCCGGAGACGTGCACTACGGCCGCGACGGGGACCGCGAGCGGGCGCGCGAGGCGTTCGCGTCGCTGGCGGGCCGCGTCGACCTCGTGCTGCTGGCCGGAGACCTGACGACCCACGGCGAGCCCGAGCAGGCGGCGATCCTCGCCGAGGCCGCCGGCGACCTCGAGGTCCCGGTCCTCACCGTGCTCGGCAACCACGACCACCACTCCAACCGCGCCGCCGAGGTGACCGCGGTGCTCGAGGAGTCGGGCATCGTCGTGCTCGACCGCTCGCACCACATCCTCGAGGTCTGCGACGCGGAGCTGGGGATCGTCGGGACCAAGGGCTTCGTCGGCGGCTTCGCCGGCTCGCACATCCCGGACTTCGGCGAGCCGCTGCTCCGGCAGGTCTACGCGGAGGGGATGGCCGAGGTCGAGGCGCTCGCGGAGGGGCTGCGCGCGGTCGCGCTCTGCCCGTTCCGGATCGTGCTGCTGCACTACTCGCCGTCGGGCGAGACGCTCGAGGGCGAGCGGCGCGACATCTGGGCCTTCCTCGGCACCGACCGCCTGGCGGCGCCGATCCTCGAGCACAACCCCGACCTGGTGCTGCACGGGCACGCCCACGCGGGCACCTTCGAGGGCCGCGTGGGCGAGGTGCCCGTCTACAACGTCTCGGTCCCCGTCATGGGCGAGGACTTCTGGGTGTTCGAGATGACCGGCTCTAGGCGCGCGCCCTCCGAAGTCCACTGAGGTACGCCCAGCTCCGCTCCGCGGTGCTGAACGACCCGGCCGGGTTCGCCACCGGGTCGGGCGCCGTGTCGCGCTCGACGATGTAGTGGTGGTCGTCCGTGTCGAGGCCGGCGAAGAACGGCTCGAAGGCGATGTCGCCGTCGCCGACGTCGGTCATCTGCCAGCCGAACGACGACGGGCCCGGAAGGGCGGGCGGCGGGGCGCCGGTGAAGTCGACGCCGTCCTTGACGTGGAACAGCGGGAAGCGCTCGGGCATGGACCACGGGTACTCGTGCGGCTTGAAGCCCGGGAAGCGCGACTGGCCGACGTACGCCCAGAAGATGTCCAGCTCGAAGAACACGAGCCGCGGGTCGGTCTCCTCGAGGATCACGTCGTAGAGCCGCGTGCCGTTCTCGACCGCGAACTCGCCCGAGTGGTTGTGCTGGTAGAAGCGCAGGCCGCGGGCCCGGGCGGCGGCGCCGAACCGGTTGAAGTCCTCGGCCGCGAGCCGGTAGCCCGCGACGGTCTCGCCGTGCACGGCGCCCGGGCTGTTGGCGGTGCCGATGTACGGCATGCCGATCTCCTCGGCGTCCGTGAGCACCTGGTCGAGGTCGTCGCGCGAGAACTGGGTCGAGTAGCCGACGTGGCTGCCCACGGCCTTCAGGCGGTACCGGCGCAGCAGCCGCCGCAGCTCCTCGTTGGTCCAGCGGCGGCCCTGGGCGTTGTAGCCCGCGAACTCGATCTCCTTGTAGCCGATCCGGCTCAGCCGCGCGGAAGACCTCCTCGAAGCCGAGGCTGTTGACCTGGTCGCGGATCGTGAACAGCTGGATGCCGATCCGGTCGCGCGGGAGCAGCCGGTCGCCGTGGCCGTGGCGCCGGCCGTGGCCCGGGGCGGCGGGCGACAACGGCCCGAGCGCTCGCCGCCGGCCGCCGCGCCCGCCGCGGCCCCGACGAAGCCGCGGCGGCTGAGCTTGGTCCTGTCCTCCATCGCGTTCTCCTCTCCTACGGCGCCGGCCTGAGGACGACCTCGGCCGTGCCCTGCTGCGGCGTCTCGCCGCCGCCCGGCATGTCCGTGTAGCTCGCCACGAAGACCGCGGCGAGGTTCGACGCTCCGGCGTGCGCCTCGTCGATCGGCACCGAGATCTGCCCGGAGCAGCCGGCGGTCGAGGTCTGCGGGTGCCCGTGCTGGTCGTGGCCGAGGATGTACGCCACGGTCACGCGCGCGCAGTCGACCGGCTGGTCGTCGGTCACCGTGACCGTGAAGCTCACCGTGTCGCCGAAGTTGAACGGCGGGGTGGTGCTGGCCACGGCGAGACGGACGACCGGCGCCTGGTTGCCGATGACGATCCGCACCGAGTTCGAGGCCGAGCGGCCGCTCGTGTCGATCACCCGCAGCGTCGCCTCGAAGATGCCGCGCCCGGTGTACGTGTACGTCGGATTGGGCTGCCGGGAGTCGACGTCCCCGTCGGCGTCGAAGTCCCACGCGTAGGCGATGTCGTCGCCGTCCGGGTCCTCGCGTGCCCGCGCTCGAGAACGTCACGGTGAGCGGCGGGGCGAGGGCGCTGGTGGGCGTCGGCCGCGACCTCGCACCACCGGCGTGTACTCGCCGCCGCGCACGAAGTCGACGCGCGAGAGCTGCGCCTCCGGGTTCTCCGAGAAGAAGCCGTCGCCGTACTCGAGCGTGTAGAGCGCGCCGTTGGCCCCGAACTCCATGTCCATCGGGTTGTCCTGGACCACGTTGGGGTTCGAGGACGTGGGCCCGCCGAACAGGTGGTGGATGGCCTCGAGCCGGCCGCCGTTCGGGCGGTTGAGCTCGAAGACCTTCACGTAGTCGCGCGTCCACTCGTAGAACAGCGGATGCCCGTCGAAGACGCGCGGCCAGCGCAGCGGCGAGCCGTTCTCCGAGTCCCAGTGGTACGCGGGACCGCCCATCGGGCCGATCCCGTCGCCGCCGCGCTGCTGGAGCAGCTCCGGGAACAGCCCCTGGTCGGCGGCCGGGTAGCTGTACCAGACGTCCGGATACACGACCTGCGGCAGGCGCCGCAGGCCGGTGTTGTTGCGCGAGTCGTTGGTCGTCCGGTCGCAGTTGAACTCCTCGCCGGACTGCGGCGCGTCGGGCGTGAAGTCGTAGTCGACGTAGGGCATGTCCGGCGTGGCGCAGAACGGCCAGCCGTAGTTGCCGGGCTGGCGGATGAGCATCCAGCGGCCCTGCCCGGCCGGCCCGCGCGCCGGGTTGGCCACGTTGGCGTCGGGCGAGTAGTCGCCGACGTAGACGTCGCCGTTGCGCTTGTTGACCGCGAAGCGGAACGGGTTGCGCAGGCCCATCGCGTAGATCTCGGCGCGGGTCTGCGCCTGGCCGCGGCGGAAGAGGTTGCCGTTCGGGACGGAGTAGCCGCCGCCGTCCCGGACGCGGATGCGGAGGATCTTCCCGCGCAGGTCGTTGGTGTTCCCGGAGGTGCGGCGCGCGTCGAACGCCGGGTTGCGGGTCTCGCGGTCGTCGATCGGCGTGTAGCCCGCGGACTGGAACGGGTTCGTGTCGTCGCCGGTCGAGAGGTACAGGTTGCCGGCTCCGTCGAAGTCGATCTTCCCGCCGACGTGGCAGCAGAGGCCGCGGTCGGTCGGCACGCGGATGATCTCCTGCTCGCTCGTGAGGTCGAGCCGGCTGCCCTGGAGCTTGAAGCGCGAGAGCAGGAGGTAGCCGCGGAACAGCGCGAGCCGGGCGCGGTCCTCCGCCGTGTTGAGGTTCTCGGGCGCGTCGCCCTCGTTGATGCCGGTGCCGACGACGTCGACGGGCGTGTCGAGCCGCGGCGAGTAGTAGACGTAGACCCAGCGGTTGTCCTCGAAGCCCGGGTCGAGGGCGATGCCCTGGACGCCCTCCTCGTCGTGCTGGTAGAGGCCCTGCGGGCTCTGCTTCATGTCCGCGGCCATCGTGTTCAGGCCCGTGCGCGGGTTGTGGATGCGGATCTCGCCGGTGCGCGCCGTGTGGAGCACGCGGCCGTCCGGCAGGACGGCGAGGCTCATCGGCTCCCCGGGACGGTCGTTGAGCAGGACCTTCTGGAACCGCGACTGGTCCGGGAAGTCCTGCGCCGGCGCGATCGATGGCGCGGCGAACCAGGCAAGTGCGACCGCCACGCAAGCTGCCGTTCTCATGGAACCCTCCCCCTGGAGCGAAGTCGTTCCGACGCCTACCCGGGGCGGGTGCGTTCAGCGCAAGTGTGAGGGAACCTTCACATCGCTCCGGAGGGCGTACCCCACCGAGCGCACCGTGACGAGCCGCTCCGGCCGCGACGGGTCGCGCTCGATCTTGCGCCGCAGGTTGGCGACGTGCACGTCACAGGCACGCTCGTCGGCCACGTCGTCGGTGTGCCACAGGTGCTGGAGGATCTCGCGCCGCGTCCTCGGGCGGTCCGGCTCCTCGGCCAGGAACAGGAGCATCCGGATCTCCGACGGCGTCAGGTGCGCGTCGCGGCCCGCGGCGACGACGCGCTGCTCGCTCACGTCGATCTCCAGGTCGCCGACGTGCCGGTGCCAGCGCTGGAGCCACAGGCGCTCCAGCGCGAGCGCGAAGAGCGAGGTCAGGACGCCGGCGAACGCTCGCTCGTCCTCCGTGAGCCTGCGCCCGACGAGCATGACGCCGAGCCGGCGGCCGTGCGGCGGGATCGGCAGGATCGCCATCCCGCGGTGGCCGTTGCGCGCCGGCACGGTGGCGTGGACGGTGCGGAGCCGCGGGTCCTGCTCGTCGCGCAGGGCGATCACGATCGCCGGCGAGCCGAGCGCCCGCGCGGCGGCGTCGGCCACGGCGGCCGCCATGCGGTCGCGCGGGAGCGGGGCGGTGAGCCGGGCGGCGACCGCCGCGAGTGCCTCGAGTGTGCCGCCTGGAGCGGGCACAACGCCGAGCCTAGACCTGCCGCCGCGGCTGTCAACGAGCGTGGTGCGGAACGGAACCGGATCGCCGGCTGCGGCGTAAGGTCGGCACATGGCCGGGGTGACGCGCAAGCAGCTCCTGGCCGGCGCGGCGGCGGCCGGCGTCGTGGCGGGTTGCGGCGGCTCCGATCGCAGGCCGGCCGCCTACGACCCGGAGGACTGGGGCTCGGTCAAGGCCCAGTTCTCGCTGTCGCGCGACCTCCGGCACTTCGACGCCTTCGTGTTCGCGACGCATCCGCGGCCGGTGCGCGAGGCGATCGAGCGCCACCGGCGCGGGCTCGACGCCGACCCCGCGGGCTACCTGCACGCCCACGAGAGCGAGCTCGACGAGCGCGCGGCACAGGCCGCGGCGCGCTATCTGGAGGTCAACGCCGGCGACCTCGCGTGGACGGACTCGACCACGATGGGGCTCGGCCTGGTGTACGGCGGCGTCGTCGCGGAGGGCGCGGTCGTCGCGACCGACCACGACTTCTACTCGACCCACGAGTCGCTGCGCCTGCGCTTCAAGCGCTTCGGGACGATCCCGCTCTACGACGATCCGGCGCGCGCGACCCGATCGGGCATGGTCGAGGCCGCCGCCCAGGGGGTCGGCGACGGCACCGGGCTGCTCGCGCTGACCTGGGTGCACTCCGGGACCGGCGTGAAGGTCCCGGTGCAGGAGATCACCGACGCGGTGCGGCGCGACGGCACGCTCGTCGCCGGCTGCCACAAGTGGCTCGGCGGACCGCGCGGCACCGGTCTCGTGTGGAGCATCAAGGCGTGGGAGCGGCTGCATCCGGTCATCCCGAGCTTCCACCCCGCCGGCATCGGCGAGGCGGCCTCGTGGCAGCCCGGCGGCTACCACACGTTCGAGCACCGCTGGGCGCTGGCCGAGGCGTTCGACTTCCATCACCGGATCGGCCGCACGAAGGTGACCAAGCGCATCCAGCAGCTCGCGACGCGTCTGAAGGAGGGGCTGCTCGGGCTGCCGAAGGTGCGGCTCATCACGCCGCTGAGCGAGGAGGTCTCGGCGGGCATCGTCTGCTTCGAGGTGGACGGGCTCGACCCCGGCGGCGCGGTGGCGTTGCTGCGTGAGCGCAGGATCGGCGCGTCGGTCACGCCGTACGCGCAGCCGTACGTGCGGCTGGGCGCCGGGATCTGGGTCGACGAGGCGGACGTGGACGCCGCGCTCGACGCCGTGGCGCGCCTCTGACCGCAGGTTTCGGGCTGCGACTTCGTTGCAGTCCGCATGAGATCGACCCTGATCGCCGTGGCGGTGCTCGCGCTCGCCGCCCCGGCGGCCCTCGCACACCCCGAGCGCCAGGCCCACTACCCGGACGGCAGCGTCGGCGCGGTACCCGAGCATCGGAGCAAGGCCGAGCAGGTCCTCGTGGTCTGCAAGAAGGACTCCGCCAAGCGCATCCGCAGGGCGTTCGCCAAGCAGCCCAAGCTCAAGCGCAAGCGGCTCGCCCTGCTGGAGAAGTGCCGCTTCCGGCACGTCCAGGCCGCGGTGAACAAGGCCCGCAACGGCGCGATCATCCGCATCATGCCCGGCGTCTACGAGGAGGCGCCGAGCCGCCGCGCTCCCGAGCCCGACGCCCGCTGCGCGAACGACTACGACACGATCGGCAGCTCGCTGCTCGAGTCGGGCGTCGCCGGCGACGGCGGCGGGGCGAAGGTCGCCAACTACGAGTACCAGCGCAAGTGCCCCAACGCGCAGAACCTGATCGCGATCATCGGCGACGGGCCTGACGAGGACCGCGTCTGCGACAGCAAGTGCAACCTCCAGATCGAGGGCATGGGGCGCACCCGCAAGGACGTCCTCATCTCCGGGCAGCGCACGAAGCTCAACGTCATCCGCGCCGACCGCGCCGACGGCATCTACCTGCGCAAGTTCACCGTCGAGTTCTCCGACTTCAACAACGTCTACATCCTCGAGACCAACGGCTTCCGGATGGAGGACATCACCTCGCGCTACTCGCGCGAGTACGGCTTCCTCTCCTTCACCTCCGACCACGGGCTCTACAACCGGCTCGAGGCCTTCGGCGCCGGCGACTCGGGCATCTACCCCGGCTCGGGGCCCGAGGGCCACTGCCAGCGCTACGGGATCGAGATCAAGAACTCGAACTCGCACCACAACACCATCGGCTACTCGGGCACGGCGGGCAACGGCGTGTGGGCGCACGACAACCGCTTCCATCACAACGCCACCGGCATGACGACCGACTCGTTCGCCTCCGGCCATCCGGGCATGCCCCAGGACTGCGCCAAGTGGGAGCGCAACCGCATCTACTCCAACAACGAGGACTACTTCAACGACGAGCGCGACGCGTACTGCAAGAACACGCCGACCGACAAGCGCGACCCCACGATCGTCTGCCCGACGTTCCAGGTGCCCGTCGGCACCGGGATCGGCATCTTCGGCGGCAACGGCGACATCGTCCGCGACAACCACATCTACGACAACTGGCGCGACGGCATCAAGCTGCTGTTCGTCCCGGCCGCCTTCCGCGGCGAGCCGGACAAGGGCATCGACACCTCGTTCGACAACACGTTCGCCGACAACCGGATGGGCGTGCGGCCCGACGGCGTGCGCGACCCCAACGGGAACGACTTCTGGTGGGACGAGGAGGGCCGCGGCAACTGCTGGAGCGGCAACGTCGGGCCCGACGGCGCCGCGCCGTCGTCGAACGTGCTGACCGGGCTGCCGACGTGCCCCGGGCCGACGGTCTTCAGCCCCGGCGTCCCCGTCAAGACCGCCAGCCAGGCCACGTGCGCGACCTGGGATCCCATGGAGAACCCCGACCCGCCGGGCTGTGACTGGTTCACCCGGCCCCAGGAGCCGAGATGAGCACCATCGCCACCCGCGTGCCGGCCGCGACGTTCCACCGCCGCCGCGCCGTCGCCCTCGCCGTCCTCGCCCTGCTCGCCACGGGCCTCTTCGTCGCGCTGTCGAGCCTGGGCGGCGACGGCCGCAGCGGCCCGCTGAACTGGTCCGGCGACGCCGAGGTGTTCACGCACCCGACGCTGCCCGAGGACCGCGTGCTCACGGCCAAGCTGCGCAACGAGGGCATCCACCCGCTGCGCGTCGACATCGGCGACGTGCGGCTGGTCGCGGCCGGCGGCGCCGAGGTCGTGTCCACGCCGGTGTTCCTGCAGACGTTCGGCAAGTCGCTGTGGGCGGCGGGCCGCGGGCCCGCGCAGGTCCCCGACACCGAGCTGCAGCGGACCGGGCGCATCGCCGTGCTCAGCCCGGGCGAGGAGGTCCCGCTCACGATCGCGTGGCACGCCGCCGACGGGCAGCCCGCCCGCGTGGACTACGGGGAGGGTTCATTGCCGCTCCCGGGGTAGTCTCAAAGCGAGACTTCTGAACCCGGAGAGACAATGTCCGAGAACTCCTTCGACGCCCGTGCCGATCTCGACATCGGCGGGCGCAACTACGAGATCTACCGCCTGGACGCCCTCCAGTCGAAGTACGACGTCGCCCGCCTGCCCTTCTCCCTGAAGGTGCTGCTGGAGAACCTCCTCCGCAACGAGGACGGCGTCGGCGTGCGCAAGGAGGACGTCGAGCGGCTGGCGAGCTGGGACCACACGGCCGAGCCCGACATCGAGATCGCCTTCACGCCCGCACGCGTGGTGATGCAGGACTTCACCGGCGTGCCGGCGGTGGTCGACCTCGCCGCGATGCGCGACGCGATGGCCGACCTCGGAGGCGACGCCGACAAGATCAACCCGCTCGTGCCGGCCGAGCTGGTCATCGACCACTCCGTGCAGGTCGACGTGTTCGGCACGCGCGACGCGTTCCGCGTCAACGTCGAGCGCGAGTTCGAGCGCAATCACGAGCGCTACGCGTTCCTGCGCTGGGGCCAGGGCGCCTTCGAGGGCTTCAAGGTCGTCCCGCCGGGCACCGGCATCGTCCACCAGGTCAACCTCGAGTACCTGGCCCGCGTGGTGTTCGACAACGAGGGCACGCTCTATCCCGACACGCTGGTCGGGACCGACTCCCACACCACGATGATCAACGGCCTCGGCGTGCTCGGCTGGGGCGTCGGCGGCATCGAGGCCGAGGCGGCGATGCTCGGCCAGCCGATGTCGATGCTGATCCCGCGCGTGGTCGGCTTCAAGCTCGGCGGCGAGCTGCCCGAGGGCGCGACGGCGACCGACCTCGTCCTCACCGTCACGCAGATGCTGCGCGAGCACGGCGTGGTCGGCAAGTTCGTGGAGTTCTTCGGGCCGGGCGTGCCGAACCTGCCGCTGGCCGACCGGGCCACGATCGGCAACATGAGCCCGGAGTTCGGCTCCACCTGCGCGATGTTCCCGATCGACAAGGAGACGCTGCGCTACCTGGAGTTCTCCGGCCGCTCGGAGGAGCGGATCGAGATCGTCGAGGCCTATGCCCGCGAGCAGGGCCTGTGGCACGACGAGAGCACCGAGGCGCCGACCTACTCGGAGACGCTGGAGCTCGACCTCGGCGACGTCGTGCCGTCGCTGGCCGGCCCGAAGCGCCCGCAGGACCGCGTGTCGCTGACGGAGTCCAAGGCGTCGTTCCGGATCGCGCTGGAGGACCTCGTCGGCGGCGTCGAGGACCCCGAGCGCACCGGCAATGACGAGGCGAGCGAGGAGTCGTTCCCGGCGTCCGATCCGCCGGCGACGAACGGCGACGGCGCGCACGATCCGGGCGCCGAGCCCGGCAGCGGCGGCACGGGCGGCCTCCAGGTGGCCGACCGCGCCTCCGTGCAGGCTCAGGTGACGCTGGAGGGCGGCGCGGAGGTCGAGCTCGACCACGGCCACGTCGTCATCGCGGCGATCACGTCGTGCACGAACACGTCGAACCCGTCGGTCATGCTCGGCGCCGGCCTGCTGGCCAAGAACGCCGTCGAGCGCGGGCTCGAGGTCAAGCCGTGGGTCAAGACCTCGCTCGCGCCGGGCTCGAAGGTCGTCACCGAGTACTTCGAGAAGGCGGACCTGACGCAGTACCTCGAGCAGCTCGGCTTCCACCTCGTCGGCTACGGCTGCACGACCTGCATCGGCAACTCCGGCCCGCTGCCGGACGAGATCTCCGACGCGGTCAACGCCGAGGACCTCGCGGTCGTCTCCGTGCTGTCGGGCAACCGCAACTTCGAGGGCCGCATCAACCCCGACGTGAAGATGAACTACCTCGCCTCGCCGCCGCTGTGCGTCGCCTACGCGCTCGCGGGGACGATGGACATCGACCTGCTCGACGAGCCGCTCGGGCAGGACAAGGACGGCGCTGACGTCTACCTCAAGGACATCTGGCCCAGCGCCGAGGACGTCGCGCGCACGGTCGAGGAGGCCGTGCAGAGCGACATGTTCACGTCGTCGTACGGCGAGGTGTTCGAGGGCGACGAGCGCTGGAACTCGCTCGAGGTGCCCGAGGGCGACCGCTACGCGTGGTCGGAGGACTCCACCTACGTGCAGCGCCCGCCGTTCTTCGACGACCTGCCGCCCGAGCCCGAGCCGGTCGAGGACATCGAGGGCGCCCGCGTGCTGGCGCTGCTCGGCGACTCGGTGACCACCGACCACATCTCCCCGGCCGGGGCGATCAAGAAGGACTCGCCGGCCGCCAGGTACCTCAACGAGCACGGGGTCGAGAACAAGGACTTCAACTCCTACGGCGCCCGCCGCGGCAACCACGAGGTGATGATGCGCGGCACGTTCGCGAACATCCGCCTGCGCAACCTGCTGGCGGGCCGCGACGACCTCGTGGGCGGCCTGACGCTGTTCGGCGACGAGGTCATGCCGATCTACGACGCGGCGATGAAGTACGCCGAGCAGGGCACGCCGCTCGTCGTCCTGGCGGGCAAGGAGTACGGCTCCGGCTCGTCACGCGACTGGGCGGCCAAGGGCACGCGGCTGCTCGGCGTGCGCGCCGTCATCGCGCAGTCCTACGAGCGCATCCACCGATCGAACCTGGTCGGCATGGGCGTGCTCCCGCTGCAGTTCGGCGAGGGCGACAGCGCGGAGTCGCTCGGGCTGACCGGCGAGGAGGAGTTCTCGATCAGCGGGGTCGAGGGCGGCGACGCCAAGGAGGTGACGGTGCGCGCGGGGGACAAGGAGTTCAAGGCCCGCGTGCGGATCGACACGCCCAAGGAGGTCCAGTACTTCAAGCACGGCGGGATCCTGCAGTTCGTCCTCCGGGGGCTGTTGAAGTCGGATACCTGAGTACGTGGAATCCCCGCCTCCACGTACTAATGTGGCGGGCCCCATGCCCGTCCCCGAGACCCTTCGCAAGCTCCTCACCGCCCCGGGACCGTCCGGGTACGAGCAGGCGGCCGCCGCGGTGTTCCGCGACGCGGCGTCCGCCTTCGCCGAGATCACCTATGACACCGTCGGGTCCTCCGTCGCCCGCGTCAAAGGCACGGGCGGCGGCCCGTTCGTGGCCGTCGTCGGCCACATCGACGAGATCGGCCTGATCGTCCACCACATCGACGACGACGGCTACCTGTGGTTCACCGGCGTCGGCGGCTGGGACCCCGTGATCCTCGTCGGCCAGCGGGTCGAGGTCGCCACCCGGGCGGGCATCGTCCCCGGCGTCGTGGGCAAGAAGCCCATCCACCTGCTCAAGGACGACGAGCGCAAGAAGGCGCCCGAGCTCAAGAACCTGCACATCGACATCGGCGCGAAGGACGGCGACGACGCCCGCTCCCGCGTGCGGATCGGCGACGTCGCGGTGATCGGCGGCGAGCCCGTCGAGCTGCCCAACGACCGCGTCATCTCGCGCTCGATGGACAACCGGCTCGGCTGCTACGTGGCGCTCGAGGCGGCGCGCCTGGTGGCCGAGGCGGGCGGCGCGCCCGGCGACGTCGCCGCGGTGGCCGTGGCGCAGGAGGAGATCACCTTCGGCGGCGCCCACACCACGGCGTACACGCTGCGTCCCGACATCGCCGTGGTGGTCGACGTGACCTTCGCGACCGACGCCCCGGGCACCGACGAGAAGGAGCTCGGTCGGCACAAGTTCGGCTCCGGCCCGGTGATCCAGCGCGGCTCCACGCTCGACCCGACCGTGTTCGAGCTGATGCACGCCGCCGGCGAGGCCGAGGAGATCCCGTTCACCGTGGCCGCCTCGGCCCGCTACACGGGCACCGACGCCGACGCGTTCCACATCTCGCGCGGCGGCATCCCCTCGACGGTCGTCTCGATCCCGCTCCGCTACATGCACTCGCCGGTGGAGATGGTCCAGCTCGACGATGTGGCGAACGCGGCCAGGCTGATCGCCGCCTTCGCGCAGCGCCTCGAGCCCGGCCTGGACCTCCGGCGATAACGCTCCTCCTGCTGTTCGACATCGACGGCACGCTGCTCCAGCGTGCCTCGGTCGAGCACGGCCGCGCGCTGCGCGAGGCGGCGGCGCGGGTGCACGGCATCGCGCCGCTCGACGGGCTGCAGGTCGAGTTCGCCGGCCGCACCGACGCGGCGATCGTGCGCGACCTGCTGGTGCTGGCCGGGGTGGATCGCGACGATGCCGACGCGCGCTGGCCCGCGGTGATGGACGAGGCGGTGGCCGCCTACGAGGACCTGTGCCCGCCCGACCTCTCGGCGTCCGTGGCGCCCGGGATCCCCGAGCTGCTCGCGGCGCTGTCGGCGCGGCCGGACGAGTTCCGGCTCTCGCTGGTGACCGGCAACCTCCAGCCGATCGCGCGCCGCAAGCTCGCCAGCGCGGCATCGGCGGGCACTTCGAGCCCGGGCAGGGCGGGTTCGGCTCCGACCACCTGGATCGCGACGAGCTGCCGCCGATCGCCCGCGCCCGCGCCGGCGACTGGCCGCGCGAGCGCACCGTGGTGATCGGCGACACGCCGCGCGACATCGCCTGCGCCCGGGCCGACGGCCTCCGCGTGGCGGCCGTCGCCACCGGCCCGTTCGCCATCGAGGCGCTGGCGGACGCGGACGCCGTGGTCGACGACGCCCGCGCCCTCCTGCCCGTGCTCGAGGACTTCAGCGGCGCTTAGACACCACCGCGGCGCTGCCGCCGCCGCGCCGGACGGGCTCCGCCGCCGCGAGGAAGCGCCCGCGGTCGAGGAACTCGATGCCGGTCACGGCGCCGATCTCGTTCTGCGGCGTTCCGAAGGCGTGCCCGTGGCGCGCGGTGAGCGCCGGGGCCTCGGTCGTCATGAACGCCGGCTCGGCGATCGACGTCGCGCCGTTGCGCTGCGAGGCGCGCGGTGCGGCGATCGCCTCCGGCAGCGTCCTGCCGAGCTCGAGCCGCTCGGTGAGGACCTGCAGCACCGTCGTGATGATCATCGAGCCGCCCGGCGAGCCGACCGCCAGGACCGGCTTGTCGCGCTTGGTGACGATCGTCGGCGCCATCGAGCTGCGCGGCCGCTTGCCGCCCGCCGCCGAGTTGGCGGCGCCGGTCTCGGTGTAGTTGAAGTCCGTCAGCTCGTTGTTGAGCAGGAACCCGTAGCCCGGCACGACGATGCCGTTGCCGCCCGTCGACTCGATGGTGAACGTGTACGAGACGACGTAGCCGTGCTTGTCGGCCACGGTGAGGTGCGTCGTGGACGGGCCCTCCTGGTCGACGCCGGCGGTGCCCACGGGCCCGCAGTCGCCGGCCGGGACGGCGGCGTTGACCGCCTGCTCCGTGATCAGCGCCCGGCGCTGTGCCGCGAACGCGTCGGAGAGCAGGCAGCGCAGCGGCACGTCGACGTAGTCGGGGTCCGCCAGGTACTTCCCGCGGTCGGCGAACGCGTAGCGCGACGCCTCCAGGTAGCGATGCAGGGCCTGCGTGCGGTCGGTCCCCAGCGGGCGGTAGCCCTCGAGGATGTTCAGCGCCTCGCCGACGGTCGAGCCGCCGGACGACGGCGGGCCCATGCCCCACACGTCGAGGCCCTTGTAGCCGACACGCGTGGGCTCGCGCCACTCGGCCTCGTAGCGCCGCAGGTCGCTCTCGGTCATCAGGCCGGGCCGCCAGACGTGGTTGGCGTCGGCGGCGATCGGCGGCGACTGGGCGGCGCGCGCGGTGGCGCGGGCGACCGGCCCCGTGTAGAACGCGCGCGGGCCGCCGCGGGCGATCAGCTCGAGGGTGCGCGCGAGGTCGGGATTGCGCTGCGTCGTGCCGACGTCGCGCGGCGTCCCGTCCGCGTCGAGATAGATCCTCTCGGTCGACGGCACGTCGTCGAAGTAGTCCCGGACGGCGTCGACCTGGTCGAAGAAGGTCTGGTCGATCTGGAAGCCGCGGCTCGCGACCTCGATGGCCGGCTGCAGCACCTTCCGCAGCGACTTGGAGCCGTAGCGCTCGAGCGCGAGGTGCCACTGCGCCACGGTGCCCGGCACGCCGGCCGAGAGGCCGCTGAAGCGCGCGGGATCGAAGGCCAGCGCCGTGCCGTTCTCGAAGAACGAGTCCGGCTTCATGGCGTACGGGGCCTTCTCGCGGCCGTCGATGGTGGTCACCCTCCCGCGCGGCGTGCGGATGACCATGAAGCCGCCGCCGCCGATGCCGGCGGAGAACGGCTCGGTCACGCCGAGCACGCCGGCCGCCGCCACCGTCGCGTCGACGGCGTTGCCGCCGCGCGCGAGCGTCTCCACGGCCGCCTTGGTCGCGAGCGCGTCGACGGTGCCCGCCGCCCCGCCGCTGCCGACCGCGGTCGGCTCCTTCACGAACTGCTCCCGGTGCCCCGCCTGGGCGACCGGAGCCGCCAGCGCCGCGGTCAGCACCGCCGCGGCGATCGTCCTGCGAATCATGTGCCTCCCCTTTCGTTGAGGAGCGCGTACCCGGTGAGCTAGCGCTCGATTCGCAGGATCTCGGCCACCAGGGGGCGCCCGGAGATCTGCCGCAGGCGCGTCACGTACGCCGCGTCGTCGGCCAGCGCGGTGGTCCAGAGCGTCGCGGAGACACCCCGGCGCGGCCGCTTCCAGAGCTTGTGCGGCTGGCCGTGCCGCTTGTGGCGGTCGCCGGGCTCGTGGCCCGCGTCGCGCCGGCCCGTGGGCACCGTCGACCACAGCTCGCGGTCCTGCCGCACCGGGCGCCGGGTCTGCGGCCCGAGCAGCAGCTCCTGGCGCGAGAACGTGGCGCGGACGTAGAGCAGGCGCCGGCCCTGGAGCGACGGGTTGAGGAGCAGCGCCCGGCGCTCGGAGCGCACCGTGGCGGTCTGGCCGGTGGCGAGGTCGGCGAGCACGATCCGGTTCTTGCCGGCGCTGCGGACGTGGAACGCGAGCCGCGCGCCCTGGACGGCCGGGCGGCCGAGCTCGGCGGCGCGCGTGATCTCGCGCGGCGGGCCGCCGGCCAGCGGCTGGGCGTAGATGACGTCGCCGGCGGCGTCGCGGGCGCGCCACGCCAGCCACTCGGCCGACAGCGCCACCGCGTCGGCGCCGGGAGCCGCGGCGACGGTGAACGGCTCGCCCGTGATCGTCGTCACCGAGATCTGACCGCCGTTCACCACGGCGATGCGCCCGCCGCCGAGCGCCGGATGCGCGCCGCCCACGCGGTTCGGCTCGCCGTTGCGCAGCAGGATCCCGGCCTGGCCCGCCTCGTGCCAGGCGACGAGCCCGCCGTCGACGCTCGGGTCGGCCGCGTTGGTGGCGATCTTCCGCGCCATCAGGCGACCAGGGCGACCGCGCAGGCCGTCAGCGCAACGGCGTCGATCGCCCGCAGCGAGCGCAGGATCTGCGGCCGCTCGGCCATCGCGGCGTGCAGCCACGCGCCTCGCACGGAGCGCGCCGCGGGGGCGAGGACCACGACGGGCAGCAGCCGCCCCGCGCCGAAGGCCAGCCCGATGGCGAGGCCGAGCGCGGGATCGCCGAGCGCGACGCTCACGCCGGCGAGCGCCCAGACGGCGAAGGTGAGGATGAAGGTGGTGAAGCCGAGGCCGAGCAGCACGCCGTACAGCCCGGCGGCCAGCGGCAGCGGCATCCGCCGCCGCCACGACTCCGGGACCTGGCGGCGCACCTGCGGCAGGATGCGCGCGCCGCGCGCCTCCCCGACCGCCGCCACCAGCGCGACCGCCGCGGCCACGGCGGGCGCGCCGGCGCCGAGGGCGTCGCCGAGCAGCGCCAGCCCGCCGAACGTGACGACGCCGCCCGCGAGCGCGCCGATCGAGAACGTCAGGCAGGCCGCGACCGTCGTCCGCAGCCGCCCGGCGTAGCCGTCGGGGGCCAGCGTCTCGACCATCGAGAAGCCGCACGGCGACCACGCGCCGGTCACGCCGGCCGCCGCCGCGGCGAGGATGAGCACGGTCTCTAGCACTTGATCCTCGTGTCGTAGTACATGACGCAGAAGACCTTGCGGCCCTTGTAGCAGTACCCGGTCAGGGAGGCGTCGCCGTTGATCCGCCGCTTGCTCGGCGAGCAGCAGTCGACGAGCTTGCGGATCGTGCCGCCGCAGCAGCGGTACCAGGCGCCGTCGACCCTGGTCGTGATGTCGAAGCGATCGGCGACGACGTCGCACACCGCGGTGCGGGTGGCGATCGGCAGCGGCCGGCCGTCGGGGTCGGTCAGTGGGCGCCCGTCCTCGTCGACGGCGCGGCCGTCGGCGCCGACCAGGCGGCCGAGGTCGTCGATCGGGTGGCCGTCGTGCGCGCGCAGCGGCAGGCCCGTGGAGTCGATCCGCGGCAGGCCGGTCGGGTGCGGGCAGGAGTCGGTCGTGTAGATGTGGCCGCAGAAGTGGTAGGCCTCGGCGTCGCCCGGGGCGATCATCGCGCTCGCTCCCGTGAGGCCGATCACGGCGCCCGACACGCGCGACAGGAATCCGCGGCGCGACGTTCCGGCCGCGACCCGGTCGCTCGAGCGCTAGGCATTGACCGCCCCGCGGCGGCGCTCGGCGGCCGCCAGCACCGACTCGAGCTGCGCGCCGGTGTTGAAGGTGCCCTTGGCGAGGACCGTGCCGTCGGCGTCGAGGGCGACGGCGAACGGGCTGCCCGGGACGTCGGCGGCGGCCCAGGCGTCCGCGTCGGCGACCTCGTCGAACGTGCGCAGCGCCACCCGCGGGTCGCGCCCGAGCGCCTGCACGGCGGGAGCGAGCGCGCGGCACAGCCCGCAGCCCTCGGAGCTGAAGACGGCGAGCCCGATGCGGCCGGGCACGAGCTCGAACGACTCCGCGAGCGCGGTCCGCCCGCCGACCTCCGGCCCCTCGTGCGCGACCTCCAGCGCCCCGCGCGGGTCCGCGGCGAGGCGCAGCATGCCGACCTCGCGCGCGAGCGCGAGGACGACGACTCCGAGCGCGGCGAGCCCGAGCAGCGCGACGGCGAGGCCGGCGGCCAGCCAGCCTTCGGTGGTCGGGTCGGTCCGCGGCAGCAGCGGGAGCGCGGCGTAGGCGATCGCGAGCAGCGCGCTGCGGCCGACCGAGGCCTTCGAGATCGTCCCGCGTGCGCCGAAGCACGCGCACGGCGCGCCGGCGCGACCGGACACGAGGGCGGTCGCCTGCGCGGCGGTGAACACGGCGAGCAGCGTCGCGGCGGCGTAGGCGGCGCCGTCGAGGCCCGCGCCGACGCCCACGGCCAGGACCGTCTCGATCACGATCAGCGCGCCCCAGGCGAGCGTCGCGGACCCGCGGATGCCGTACGTGGCCAGCGCGGCGCGCGTGCCGATCGGATCCGCGAGCTTGAGGAGCGCGGATGCGAGCAGCACGAACCCGAGGACCAGGCAGGCAGCGACCGCAACCATCAGGGCGCCGAAGGTAGCAACCTCCGGTCAGGCGGACCGCAGGTGATGCGGCGCGCGGGCGAAGCGGCCCGGCTCCGAGCGCGCCCAGTCACCGGCGCATGTGCGGTTCTTGCCGCCCCGCTTGGCGTCGCGCAGCGCGGCGTCGGCGGCAGCGATCAGGGCGCCGGCGTCGCCGCCCCCGGCCTCCATGGCGCCCACGCCGACGCTCACAGAGACGCCGAGCGGCAGGATCGACCGGCGGACGCCCTCGCCGAACCGGCGCGCTCCCGCGAGGTCGGTCTCGGGCAGGATCACGGCGACCACGTCGCCGCCGAAGCGCGCGGGCTCGTCGTCGCCGCGGCAGGCGCGGCTGACCGCGTCGGCCACCGCCTGCAGCATCGCGTCGCCGTGGACACGGCCCTGCGCGTCGTTGACGGCCTTGAAGTCGTCGATGCCCACGAGCGCCAGCGCCATCGGCGACTTGGTGCGGGACATGTGGTCGACCTCGAGCGCGAGCACCTCGTGGAAGCGCCGGTGGTTCGACAGGCCCGTGAGGTCGTCGACGCTCGCCTGGCGGCGCAGCCGGTCGTGCAATGCGACGTTCTCGATCGCGAGCGCCGTCTGCTGCGTGAGGTAGGCGAACAGCGCCTGCTCGTCGGGCGTGAACGGCTCCCCGCGGCGCGCGACGACCAGCGCCTCGGTCGACGCCCGGCGGTTGCCGGTCAGCGTCTGCGCCATCGCCACCACGCCGCCCTTCTCCGCGACGCAGAGCGCTCCGGCGCGCTGGGCCGCCTCGCCCGCGGCGGCCATCACGTCGCCTGCGCCTGCGGCGGGCTCGGCCTGCTCGATCGTGCCGGTCGCGAGCACGGCGCGGCCGAACTGCGCGCGGACGGCCTCGACGGCGGTGCGCAACCCGATGTCGACGAGCGCGGCGCGGTCGAGCTTGGAGCCGAAGGCCTCGCCGATCCGGTGGATGGCGCCGTCGAGCCGGACGTGCTCCTCGGTCAGCTCGTCGAGCCGGTCGACGGCGTCGCGGATCCGGCGCCGGCGATCCTCCGCCAGCGCGGTCAGCAGCGCGAGCAGCGGCACGGCGAGGACGAACGCGTACGGCTCGAAGGCGCAGGCCATCGCGATCAGCACGCCTACCGGGGTCAGGCAGGCGTCGATCAGGTACACGGTGAGGATCACCTGCGTCTGGGCCGCCGGGGCGATGCCGCGGCCGAGCCACTCGCGCGCGGTGGCGGCGGTCAGGTCGGTGGCGAACTGGGCGAGCACCGCGACGACGACCACCGCCCAGTACTCGTGCTCGGGCGGCGGCGAGCCGGCCACGACGAACACGAGGCTCGGCGCGACGGCGTGCCACGCGTCGGCGGTGCCGGTGAGGATCCGCTCCGGGTGCGCGCGTCCGCGTGCGGCGTCGAACAGCGCGGAGCCGCCGAGGGCGACCGCGACGCACGCCGGGACCGTCGCGGGCGGCAGCAGGAAGAGCATCGGCACGAGCACGAGCTGCGTCGGCATCGCGAAGCCGGCGCCGAGGTGCATCCGGACGCGTGACGCGAGCGCGAAGCAGACGGTCAGCGCCGCGGCCAGCAGGGGATCGAAGGCGCGGTCCGCGGGCAGCGCGACGACCATCACGGCCGCCACGGCGACGAGGCCCGCCGCGGCCGCGGCCTCGACGAGGACCTCGCGACGCGTCAGGCGCCGCTCGTCATACGGTCGCCAACGCTCCAGAAGTCGTTCCATCACCGAACGCATGTGGCCTTAATCGGCAGATCGGGCAAGAACTTGAGGGGAAATTTGTCACCCGTCGGACCGGGGCCCTAAAGACCGGTCGGGAGACGCCCGATAGCGCTCTCGCCAGGTCCACTCGCAGCAAGGACGGTCCGCATGTGCATCCCCTCTCGCCGCATCCTCCTCTTCGGCTTCGCGGTGTTCCTGCTCGCACTGCTCGCGGCCCCCGCGGCGCGCGCGGAGGCCTGTGAAGGACAGGTCCTCGAGCGCCCGTTCGAGCCCTGGCACGACTCCGCGCAGTACACCCTGCTGCCCGACGGCGACCTCTCCGCCGGCGGCGCCGGCTGGGAGCTCGACGGCGCCGACCTCGTCGGCGACAACGAGCCCTGGTACGTGCACGGCGGCTCCACTCCCGGCGCGGTCCGCCTGCGCGACGGCGACAGCGCGACGACGCCGCCCGTCTGCGTCAGCCTCCTGCACCCGACCATGCGCTTCTTCGCCCGCGACACCGGGAGCGCGCTCGGCGTGCTGACCGTCGAGGTCGTGCTCGAGGACGGGGTCGCGCTGCCGGTCGGGGCCGTGCTCGGCCTCCTCCACGGCGGCTGGGCGCCGTCGCCCGTCCTGCCCGTCGTGGCGAACCTGATCGACGACGAGGTCGCGTTCCGCTTCACCGCGACCGGACTCGGCAGCTCATGGGTGGTCGACGACGTCTACGTCGACCCGTACGGCAAGGGCTAGGCCGCCGACCAGTAGCCGGCGTCGAAGCGCGCCACGCGTTCCAGCTCACCGCGGACGTCGCGCCCGCAGACGGCGGCGACCTCCGCGGTGGCGAGCGGGAAGCGCGCCCATTCCAGGACCTCGGTGACGCTCTCCGGGCCGGGGCGACGCGGGAGGCCGGCCGGCACGTCGAACGCCGGGCACCCGGGCGCGGCGGCCATGTCCGCGCGCAGGGCCGCCTCGACCTCCTGCTCGGCGCAGTACGCGGCGATCTCGGCGACGGGGATGCCCGCCTGCGCGGCGGCCAGCTCGAGCGTGTCCGAGTCGTCGGCCAGCGCGCCCGCCATGCTCAGCACCTGCAGGCGACGCAGGAGCGCCTCCGCCCGGTCGGGCCAGCGCAGGCGCGCCGCGACGACGGCCCGGCAGGCGTGGATCGTGGCCTGGCCCCACACCCGGTCGCGCGCGTCGATGGGCATCCCGGACTCGGCAGCCAGGCGGGCGAAGCGCTCGCCGTCGGTCCACTCGTCCTCACGGTGCTCGCGGGTCACGCAGACATGGAGGTCCCACGCGATCCCGTGCTCCCACTCCAGCCGGCGCCGATCCGGCTCGCCGGCGAACGCGACCGGGCAGCCCGGGTCGATGAACAGCGCGACCCGCGCGGTCAAGCGCGGGTGAGCTTCTTGTAGCTGATGCGGTGCGGGCGGTCGGCCTCGGCGCCGAGCTGCTCGTGGCGCCACTCCTCGTAGGCCTCGAAGTTGCCCTCGAACCAGTGCACCTGCGAGTCGCCCTCGAACGCCAGCACGTGCGTCGCCACGCGGTCCAGGAACCAGCGATCGTGGGAGATGATCACCGCGCAGCCCGGGAACGCCAGCAGCGCCTCCTCGAGGGCGCGCAGGGTGTCGACGTCGAGGTCGTTGGTCGGCTCGTCGAGCAGCAGCACGTTGCCGCCGCGCCGGAGCAGCTTCGCCAGGTGCACGCGGTTGCGCTCGCCGCCGGAGAGCTTGCCGACCTTCTTCTGCTGATCGGAGCCCTTGAAGTTGAAGCCGGCCACGTAGGCGCGCGAGTTCATCTCCCGGTCGCCGACCTTGATGTTGTCGTAGCCCTCCGAGATCTCCTCCCAGACCGTCTTGTCGGCGGCGAGGGCGTCGCGGGACTGGTCGACGTACGCGAGGTCGACGGTCTCGCCGAGCTTGATCGAGCCGGCGTCGGGCTGCTCGTCGCCGACGATCATGCGGAAGAGCGTCGTCTTGCCGGCGCCGTTGGCGCCGATCACTCCGACGATCCCGGCCGGCGGCAGATCGAAGGTCAGGTCCTCGATCAGGAGGCGGTCGCCGAAGCCCTTGCGCACGTCGTTGGCCTCGATGACCTTCCCGCCCAGGCGCTGCCCGGCCGGGATGTGGATCTGGACCTCGTCGAGCTTGACGTTGCGCTCCTCGGCGAGCAGGCGGTCGTAGTTCGCCAGACGCGCCTTGGACTTCGTGCGCCGGCCCTTGGGGTTGGTGCGCACCCACTCGAGCTCGGCGGCGATCGTCCGCTGGCGGCTCGACTCCGTGCGCTCCTCCTGCGCGAGGCGCTCCTGCTTCTGCTCGAGCCAGCTCGAGTAGTTGCCGCGGAAGGGGAGGCCCTGCCCGCGGTCGAGCTCGAGGATCCAGCCGGCCACGTTGTCGAGGAAGTAGCGATCGTGGGTCACGGCCACGACGGTGCCCTTGTAGTCCTCGAGGTGGCGCTCCAGCCAGGCGACGGACTCGGCGTCGAGGTGGTTGGTGGGCTCGTCGAGGAGCAGCAGGTCGGGGGCGGAGAGCAGCAGCCGGCACAGCGCGACGCGGCGGCGCTCGCCGCCGGAGAGGTTGGTCACCTCGGCGTCGGCGGGCGGGAGGCGCAGCGCGTCCATCGCCTGGTCGAGCTGCGAGTCGAGGTTCCAGGCGTCGGCGGCGTCGATCTGCTCCTGCAGGCGGCCGAACTCGTCGGCCGTCTCGTCGGAGTAGTTGGCGGCCAGCTCGTTGAAGCGGTCGAGCAGCGCGCGGGTCTGCGCGACGCCGTCCTCGACGTTGCCGCGGACGTCCTTGGACTCGTCCAGGTGCGGCTCCTGCTCGAGCAGGCCGACGGAGGCGCCGGGAGCGAGCTGGGCCTCGCCGCGGTACTCCTTGTCGAGCCCCGCCATGATGCGCAGGAGGGTCGACTTGCCCGATCCGTTGAGGCCGAGCACGCCGATCTTGGCGCCCGGGAGGAAGCTGAGTGAGATGTCCTTGAGCACCTGCTTGTCAGGCGGGTGCGTCCGGGACAGCTTGTACATCGTGAAGATGTATTGGCTCGACATGGACGTCTGAGGATAGGCATCGCCCTGCGGTCGGAGGTGGGGAGGGCGATTCCTGGCCACATGTCCATTCCAGAAATGGGGTGGTTGCGGCGATAACTCCAGGTATGAAGCCCCTGATCGGCGTGACCACGTCGGAGCTGCGGTCGAGCAGCGCCGGCACGTTGCGCCGGCACGGCGAGCCGCCGCACGCGGAGATGGCGCTCGGCATGACCTACCTGCGCGCGATCGACGCCGCCGGCGGGATCCCCGTCGTGCTGCCGCCGCTGGGTGACGCGGTCGCCTTCCTGGACCGTCTCGACGGCGTGTGCCTGTCGGGCGGGCCGGACCTCGACCCCGACGCCTACGGGGCCGTGGAGCGCCACGCCGACCTGGGCCCGACCGAGCCCGGCCTCGACGCGTTCGAGCTGGAGCTCGCCCGCGCGGCCGACGCCCGCGGCATCCCCGTGCTGGGGGTCTGCCGCGGCGCGCAGGCGCTGAACGTGGCCCGCGGCGGGTCGCTCCACCAGCACCTGCCCGGCCATCGCCAGACCGAGCCGGCCACGGCCACGACGCACACCGTCCACGTGGAGGCCGGCACCCGCCTCGCGGCGCTCGTGGGGACCGACGTCCTGCGCGTGAACTCCTTCCATCACCAGGCCGTCGACCGGCTCGGCCGCGGCCTGCGGGCCGTCGCCCATGCCGCCGACGGCACCGTGGAGGCGGTCGAGGCCTCCGGGGACCGCTTCCTCGTCGGCGTGCAGTGGCACGCCGAGGGCCTCATCGCCCAGCCGCGCCATCGCGCGCTGTTCGACGCCCTCGTGGCCGCCTCCGCGGCGCCCGCGCGGTCGCTGCGCCGCGCCGCCTAGAACGTCGGATTAGGGAGACCCCTGATGCGGCCCGGGCGGGCCGGCGGGATGCTGCGAGGCATGTCGTTGCTCATGCCCGCCATCCATCGTTTCTCCGGCACGCTCGAAGACGGCAGTCGCTCGTTGCGAGTCCGTCGCCGACGTGGCGGCGGTGCTGGCCCACTCGGACGTCCCGGTCGAGATCGACGTCAGCGCGCTGGACGCCGTGCACGTCGACCCCGTCCGCCGGATCGCCTGGGTGCAGCCCGGCGCGACGTGGCGCGAGCTCGACGCCGCGGCGCAGGACGACGGCCTCGCCGTCACCGGCGCGCGCCTGGCCGACACGGCCGTGGTCGACACCGTCCTCGGCTCGGGCGGCGGCTGGCTCGAGCGGCGGCTCGGCCTGCCGGGCGACAACCTGCGCGCCGCGCGGGTCCTGCTCGCCTCCGGCCGCGTGGTCACCGCCTCCGCGAGCGAGAACGCCGACCTCTTCTGGGCGCTCCGCGGCGGCGACGCCTCGCTCGGCATCGTCGTCGAGCTCGAGCTCGCCCTGCGGCCGGTCGGCCCGACCGTGCTCGGCGGCATGCTCGCTGTGGGGCCGCGACCGCGCTCCCGAGGTGGTGCGCGCGTACCGCGACCTGATGGCCGAGGCCCCCGACGCCCTCTGCGGCGGCCTGCTCCTCTACGGCGCGTCGGTCTCGATCATGGTCGTCTACGCGGGCGCGCCCGAGCGCGGCGCCGAGCACATCGCGCCGCTGCGCGAGCTCGGCCCGCTGGTCGACGCCGTGCGGCCGATGGGCTACTGCGCCGTCCAGGCGCTGATGGACCGCGACGCCGGCGAGGCGGCGTACCTCGACACGCTCGGCGACGACGCCATCGACGCGCTGCTCGCGAGCGCCGAGAACGCGATCCTCCGCCCGCTCGGCGGCGCCGTCGCGCGCGTCGGCGAGATGGAGACCGCGGCCGGCCACCGCTGCGCGACGTGGGCCGTCGCGGGCGCGGGCGACGCGCTCGAGCGCTGGTCGCGCCCCGCCTCGGCGGAGCGCCGCGAGCGTCTGGCCGACGCCAAGCGGCGCTGGGACCCCGAGGCGGTGTTCTGAGCTGTACCACGCGGCGATCATGCTGCGGGACGGCGCCAGCCTCGGCGTGCGCCCGCTCGGAGCGGCCGACCGCGACGCGTACGCCGCCTCCTTCGCGCGGCTGAGCGACGAGTCGCGCCGCCGGCGCTTCCTCGGCCCGAAGCCGAAGCTGTCCGCGCGCGAGCTGACCTACCTGACCGAGGTCGACCAGGTCACCCACGTCGCGCTGGTCGCGCGCGACGCCCGCGGCGACATCGTCGCCGAGGCGCGCTACGCGGGCGGGACGGCCCCGGACCGCCGCGCCGACATGGCGATCACGGTCGACGACGCATGGCAGGGCCGGGGCGTCGGCTCCCGCCTCGCCGCGCTCCTCGTCCGGGCGGCGCGCGAGAACGGCATGGCCGCCCTCACCGCCCTCACGCTCCACGACAACACCGCGGCGATGGCGCTGCTCCGCGGCCTCGGCTTCCGCTACGCCGGCCGCGACGGCGACGCCGTCGAGTTCGAGCTCAGCCTCGCCTGAGGGGGGCGAACTCCAGTCCGTGGCGCCTTTAGGACGCTATGCGGCCGAAAAGCGCCACGGACCTCGTAGTCGCCGACGTGCAGCACGGTGTGGTCGCCCGGCGGCAGCTCGCGTTGAAACGCCCGGCGATTGCCCGGCGCGTGCCGGTTTACGCGGTGGGCCACACGGCGCTCAGGGTCGAGGGCCGTTGGATGGCCGCGGTCCTGGCATGCGGTGCTCAGTTACGCGAGCGCGGCGGCCTGGGAACTGCGCCGGGTAGGGAGTGGGGCGATCGATGTGACCGTTCCCGGCGATCCGGGCTGCGCCCGCCGCGTCGGGATCCGCATCCATCGGAGCGCGACGATCACGGCCCACGCACCGCGGGATCCCGGTCACAGCGATCGAGCGAACGATCATCGACCTCGCCCGCTCGCTGAAGGGCCGGCCGCTGGAGCACCTTCTCAACCGCGCCGAAGGCCGAGCGGACTTCGACCAACTCCGCAAGGCCACCCGCTCACCCTCCCTACAAGCGCAGTTGGCCCGATACCGCACCCACGCCATGGTCGCCGCACAGTCGGAGAACATCGAGGGCTTCGAGAGGTCGACTTTCTCTGGCGCGACCGGCGACTGATCGTCGAGGTCGACGGCTACGAGCACCACCGCTCACCGAGCGCGTTCGAGGACGACCGCGAGCGGGATGTGATCCTCGCGCTCGCGGGCTGGACGACACGGCGATTCACCTGCAACCAGGTCCACCCGCCGCCCGGCCTGGGTGGCGGACGCGGTCCGCTAGCTCGTCGGCGGGCCCAGCACCAGCGGCTGATCCAGCACGCTGCGCATCCGCCGCTGCACGTGGAGCTCGGTCTCGAGGTCGGCGATCCGGCCCTCGTGGTCGATGACCGTCCCGCGCAGCACCTGGGTCACGAAGAGCCAGACGAGCCGCCCGTCGAGCTGCGAGCCGGCGACGCGGCGCAGCTCGTCCTCCGCCTCGGCCGCGCCGAGCGGGATCTTGTACGAGTCCGGCGCCGTCAGCACGTCGTAGACCTCGGCGATGGCGAGGATGCGCGCCGTCATCGGGATCTCGTCGCCGGTGAGGCCGTCGGGGTAGCCGTGGCCGTCGATGCGCTCGTGGTGGGCGAGCACCGCGTTGGCGACCTCGCCGAGGCCCTCGACGCGGAGCAGCAGCCGCGCCCCGTCACCCGGGTGGCGCTCGACGAGCCGGCGCTCGGCCGCGTGCAGCTCGGACCGCCCGAGGAGGATGTGGTCGGGCAGCGCCTCCTTGCCGATGTCGTGCAGCAGGCCGGCCGTGTGCACGACGGCCTGCTCGCGCTCCGAGAGCCCGGCCGCGCGCGCGAGCTCGTGCGCGTAGTGGGCGACCGCGGCCGCGTGGCGGGCGGCGGTCGGGTCGCGCAGCGCCAGCGTCTCGAGCAGCAGCCCGACCATCCCCTCGTGCCGGATGTCGAGCTGGTCGGTGCGGCGGACGACCTCCTCGCCGTGCGCCTGCCCCTCGAGCAGCGCGCGCAGCAGCAGCTGGCAGACGCCGAGGGCGAGCGCGAAGAGGCCGATGATGCCGGCGCCGTAGAGCTCGAACCCGTAGACGGCCATCGCGGTGATCGATGCGGTGGCGAGCTCCCACGGGAGCACCGGGCGGTACACCGACTTGAACATCTCCAGCAGCGACCCGCCGCGGAGGAACACGGTGTGACCGGCGATCATGGTGAAGTTCAGGACGTTCGCCAGCATGAACACCAGGAACACCGCGATCGCGAAGCCGCCCTCGTCCGCGATGTCGTTCTGCTGGAGCCACTGCAGTGCGATGCCGCCGAGCAGCGGGAACGTCGCGTAGGTGACGAGGTTGTTGAGCAGGTACGTCCCGCGCGGGCGGCTGCGCAGCGCGTCGGCCGCGGCCGACGACAGGCCGAGCAGCACCGCGGGCGCCGGGCCGAGCAGGGCGCTGGCGAGGACGATGCCCAGGAACGACCCGCCGATCCGGAAGCGCTTCGCGTCGAGCACGATGAAGTCGCTGCCGAGCACGAGCACGAACAGCAGGCCGACCATCGCGGGCGGCTGCCACTGGTCCTCGGTCGACAGCAGCGCCGCGCTGGCGATGACGACGGCGAGCAGCACCGACTGCCCGATCACGGCCACGCGGCGGCGCCCCGGACGCAGCGGAGGGGCCGGCCGGCGGGTCGGCGCGCGCCGCTCTCCGGGGGCTCCTCCACGGTCGGCGGAGCCCGCCGCGCGCATCAGCGCGAGCGACCAGGCGACGATCACCAGCCACAGGACGACGGCAAGCCAGACGATCACTTATTCGGAAGGTAGTGCCCAACCGCGCTGAGCGCTACCGGTCATCCGATGGGTTCGCTCCGTGACCGTAAGCTTGCACTGGATTCCTGGGCGTTCCATAGTGCCGTTTGCAGCGCACGATCAAAGGGGAGGTCGCTTGCTGCGTCGGGGGGTTAACGCCGTGCCTGATGGGTCGACATCCGGGCTTGACCGGATGCGCTGGCCCCACCCCCGGCCGATCTTCCAGGGGAACGCACGACCAGAGAGGAGGCTGACATGGGTTGGCGCAACTAGCACGCCCGCACTCGCCCCATCGATGCAGAGAGGAGGCCGACATGGGTTGGCGCAACTAGCACGTCCCATCGCAGGAACGAAGTCCCGTGACCTTTCACAACGAACGACTTAGAGGGAGGCAAGACATGGGTTGGCGCAACTAGCACGTCTCACGCAGCACCTACCGCCGCCGCATGCGGCGAGACGCGAAGTCGCAAGTGGGCGGCCCGGCGCGTATGGACGCGCCGCCGGGCCCTAGCCCGCCCCGCTACCGTAGGCCTGTCATGCCACAGGTGCTGGACATCGAGCAGGCGGTCCTCCTACTGGAGATCGAGCCGCCGTTCGAGAAGCGCGACATCCAGCTCGCACGGCGCAAGCTCGCGAAGATCTGGCATCCGGACATCGCCCCACCGGGCCGCCAGCTCGAGCACGAGCGCCATCTGAAGGCGATCAACGAGGCCGCCGACCAGCTCGAGCAGCTGGCCGAGGAGTCACGCGGGGGGAAGGTCACCCGCAACGCCGTCAAGGTCGGAGCCGCCGCCGCGCGCAAGCGCCGCGCCGAGGAGGGCCAGCGCGCGTACGAGGAGGAGCAGCGCGCGCGGCAGAACGACGCCGACCGCGCGAAGCACGACCCGTTCGCCTCGCGCGTGCCCGACCACTCGGTGGTCCACCGCTACGCCCGCTGCCTGTCGTATCCGGAGTGGGGCGTCGGCACCGTCAACGGCATCTACTTCACCGGCGGGGACGACGACATCCAGCAGTGGGCGCGCGTGAGCTTCCACCTCGGCGTGCGCACCGTACCCGCCGGATCGCTGCGGTTCGTCGACTTCTCCAAGCCCGACCCCGGCGCCGAGCGCGTGGAGCGCTTCATGACCGCCGCCAAGCACGCGCTGGCCGAGGGCGACTTCAAGCTCGCCGCCCGCCGGCTCGTCTACGCGCGCGACGCCGAGCCACGCAACACCGCCGTCCTGCGGCTGATGACGCTCGCCTTCTGGCAGGCCGGCGACTTCTCCGCCGCCGCCCGCGCGGTGCGCGACTGGATCCGCGCGGAGGGCGAGCGGCCCGCGCCGTACCGCTACGCCGCCCGCATCTACGAGGACATGGGCTCGCTCTCGCAGGCCGTCGACGCCGCGGCGCGCGAGACCGAGCGCGCGCCGACCGACGCCTCCGCGTGGGAGCGGCTCGGCCGGCTGCGCATGCGCTCCTTCGATCGCGCGGGCGCGCGCGAGGCGCTCGAGCGCGCGCGTGAGAACGGGCCGAGCGAGCAGGGACTGCTCGACCTCGCGCTGGTCGCGAACCTGATGGGCGACGTCGGCGCCGAGGTCACGGCCTGCGAGCAGGCCACGGCGCTCGCCCCCGAGTCACCCGACGCGTGGGCCCGCTACGCCCACGCGCTGGCGCGCACCGACCGCGTCTCCGACTGCATCGCCGCGTGCGAGCGGGCGCTCGAGCTCGGCGCCCGACGCCGAGGTCCGCGACCTGCTCGAGCACGTCCGCGCCACCGCGCCGCGCGAGCTCACCGAAGCCGGCCTAGACCGCCTGCTCTTCCAGCCCGCGGACGCGCTTCACCTTGCCCGACGGCGGTGCGCTTCTCCTCGTGGATCTCCAGCCGCCGCGAGAGCCGCGACAGCAGCAGGTTCACGATGATGAACAGCGCGCCCGATGCAGCAGGAAGACCTGCAGGATCGGCGCCTGCACGCCGCCGAAGAAGTTCGCGCCGGTGACGATGCGGCCGTGGCGCATGACCTCCTGGATGGCGACGATGCTGACCAGCGTCGTGTCCTTGTTGAGCGTGATGAGCTGGGACACCGTGGCCGGGACCATCCGGCGCAGGCCCTGCGGGCAGCACCACGTGGCGCATCGACTGCGCGTAGCTCATCCCCAGCGCGCGGGCGGCCTCGTTCTGGCCGCGGTCGAGCGAGAGGATGCCCGCGCGCATGATCTCCGCCAGGACGGCCGAGTTGTAGAGCACGAGCCCGAGGATGGCCGCCAGCACGCGCGCCCGACTGCAGGCCCTCGGGGAACCACGAGGGGATCGCGTCCTCGTACGCGTCGCGCCACGAGCCCGGGATCGTCAGCGCGAGGTAGAGGATGATGAAGATCAGCGGCAGGTTGCGCCAGACGTCGATCCACGCCCGGCCGCGACGCTGAGCGGCTTCGAGCGCGAGAGGCGGGCGAGCGCGAGCGCGAGCCCGACGATCAGCGAGAAGCACCATCGCGATGACGGCGATCTCGAGGTTCACCAGGAAGCCCTCGAGGATGAACCGGAGGTTGTTGCCGGTGACCACCCACTCCCAGTTGTCCGGGATCGAAGAGGTAGCTCATCGGTGGATCGCGTACCGCTTCTCGAGGACGCGGATCGCCACGGTGGCGAGCCCGGTCAGGATCAGGTAGCCGACGGCCGCCCAGAAGAACGCCTCGTTGGTCTCGAACGTGCGCGACGGAGATCACCCGCGCGGTCTTCAGCAGGTCATCGAGCGCGAGCAGCGAGACGCCGATGATCGCCGAGTTCTTGATCATCGCGATGATCAGCGAGCCGAGCGGCGAGATCACCGTGCGGAACGCCTGCGGGAACACGACCCGCCGCAGCGTCTGGCGGTAGGTGTAGCCGAGCGAGAGCGCGGCCTCGATCTGCCCCTTGCTGACCGAGAACACGCCGGAGCGCAGCGCCTCGGCCACGTAGGCGGCGGTGTAGAGGCCGAGGCTGGCGATGCCCGCCTCCCACGGCCCGATGTCCAGCCCCCGCGCGGCGCAGGCCGGCGAACGAGATGAACAGCAGGACCAGCAGCGGCATGTTGCGGAACGATCTCGACGTACACGCCGCCGAGCCGCTGCAGCCACTTCGACGGCGAGATCCGGAGGGCGGCCACCAGCGTCCCCACGACCATGGCGATCGCGAACGCGAACACCACGAGCCGGACGTGACCCAGAACCCCGCGAGCCACTCGTCGAGGTTGTCCGTGAGGACGCTGATGAGGTCGCCCATAGCGGCTACGAGGTCGCCTCGATGGCCTCCTGGAGCGTCATCGTCGGCGGATCCTGCTGCTCGCCGGTGTACTGGCCGACCCACTTCTCGTAGGACTCGGCCCAGCCGCCGCCGCTCTTGTACTCCTCGAGGACGCCGTCGACGAACTCCTTGAACTCCGCGTCGCCGTCCTTGAGGCCCATGCCGTAGGGCTCCGTGGTCAGCGGCTCGCCCTCGGTGAGCTTGAGCGTGTCGTCCTGGATGATCATGCCGGTGAGGATCACGTCGTCGGTCGAGACCGCGTCGACGGCGCCGTTCTGCACCAGCTCCAGGCACTCCGAGTAGGAGTCCACGAGGTTGAGGTCCGCCTCGGGCGCCTGCTCCTTGAGCGTCTCCTCGTAGGTCGATCCGAGCGCCGTGCAGACCTTGCGGCCGGCCAGCGAGTCGACGCCCGTGATGTCCGAGTCCGCCGGGCACGAGGATGCGGCCGCGGGCGACGTAGTACGGCTCGGAGAAGTCGATCTCCTGGTCGCGCTCGGCGTTGATGGTCATCGTCGAGAGCACGAGGTCGACCGTGCCGTCCTGCAGGAACGGGATCCGGTTGTCGGAGATCGCCTCGATGAAGTTCGGCTCGACGCCGAGCTTCTCGGCGATCGCCTGGCCGAGGTCGACGTCGAAGCCCTCGATCTCGTCGTTCTGCGGGTTCTTGAACCCGAACGGCGGCACGTCGTACTTCACGCCGATCTTGATCTCACCGGCCGCCTGGATCTTGCCCATCGTGGTGTCCTCGGGGAACTGCTCGACCGCCTCGGCGGCCGGCTCTCGCTCCGCCGCCTCCTGCCGGCTCTTCCTCGTCCTCGCCACAAGCCGCCAGGAACAGCCGAGCACGAGCGCCAGGATGCAGCGCCCACCGTGTTGCCTTCATACCCGCCTCCTTCAGTGATGGATGATCTTGTCCACGAAATCGCGCGCCCGCTCGCTCTTCGCCTCGGCGAAGAACTCGCTGGGCGGCGCCTGCTCGACGATCACGCCACCGTCGATGAAGACGATCCGGTCGCCGACCTCCCGCGCGAACCCCATCTCGTGGGTCACCACGGCCATCGTCATGCCGTCGCGCGCGAGGTCGCGCATGACGTCGAGCACCTCCCGGATCATCTCCGGGTCGAGTGCGGAGGTGGGCTCGTCGAAGAGCATCAGCTTCGGCTCCATGGCCAGCGCCCGCGCGATCGCCACGCGCTGCTGCTGCCCGCCCGACAGGTCGGCCGGGAAGGCCGTCGCCTTCTCGGTCAGCCCGACCCGCTCGAGCAGCCGCCCCGCGCGCTGCCGCGCCTCCACCTTGGTCTAGCCCCTTCACCTCGATCGGCGCCATGGTCAGGTTCTCCATGACGGTCTTGTGGGCGAACAGGTTGAACTGCTGGAAGACCATCCCGATCTCGGCGCGCATGCGGTTGACGTCCTTGCCCGCCTTCGCCAGCGACGCGCCGTCGAAGCGCACGTCGCCCTCGTCGATCCCCTCGAGGCCGTTGATGCACCGGAGCATGGTCGACTTGCCCGATCCGGACGGCCCCGCGATCACGACGACCTCGCCGCGGTCGATCGTGAGGTCGATGCCGTCCAGCACCAGGTTGTCGCCGAAGCTCTTGCGCACGCGCTCGAGCTCGACCAGATGCCCCTTCCCCGCACTCATCTGATGCGCCAGGACCCTACAGACCGAGACGCGGTTGCGCGCCGCAGCACACGTACTGCGCGGTGCGCCCGTCCGGAGGTTCCGCGTAGATTGTCCGGCCCATGCGCCTCATCGTCGCCCGCTGCTCCGTCGAGTACTCCGGCCGCCTGACGGCGCACCTGCCGACGGCGCTGCGGCTGATCATGCTCAAGGCCGACGGGTCGGTCCTCGTGCACGCCGACGCCGGCGGCTACAAGCCGCTGAACTGGATGACCCCTCCGACGGTCGTCGAGGAGGAGGAAGGCCGGATCGTCGTGCGCAAGGTCAAGGGCGACGATCGGCTGGACATCGTGCTCGCCGAGGTGCTGTCGGACGTCGACGCACACCATGGACTTCGACGCCGCGCAGCTCGAGAAGGACGGCGTGGAGGCGGACCTGCAGGTGCTGCTGGCCGCCGCTCCGGCGTGGTGCGGCGAGGGGTTCCGGCTCGTGCGCCGCGAGTGGCCGACCGACATCGGGCCCGTCGACCTCATGTGCCGCGACGACGAGGACGGCTGGATCGCCGTGGAGATCAAGCGCGTCGGGACGATCGACGCGGTCGAGCAGCTCGCGCGCTACCTCGAGCGCATCCGGCTCGACCCGGCGATGGCCGAGTGCCGCGGCGTGCTCGCGGCCCAGGTGGTCAAGCCGCAGGCGCGCGTGCTGGCCGAGGCGCGCGGGCTGGACTGGGTGGAGGTCGACCTGGCCGAGCTGCGCGGCCAGCGCGAGCCCGCGCTGACCCTCTTCGGATGACCGCGGTCCGCACCGAGGCGGCCGGCGGCGTCCTCGTCGTCACCATCGACCGGCCGGAGGCCCGCAACGCGATCAACCTCGCGGCGGCGACCGGCATCGCCGAGGCGATGGAGCGCCTGGACTCCGACGACGCGCTGCGGGTGGGCATCCTCACCGGCGCGGGCGGGTCGTTCTGCGCCGGCATGGACCTCAAGGCGTTCGTGGCGGGGGAGCGGTCGGATGTCGAGGGCCGCGGCTTCGCCGGCATCGTCGAGCGGCCCCCGCGCAAGCCGCTGATCGCGGCGGTCGAGGGCTGGGCGCTGGCGGGGGGCTTCGAGATCGCCCTCTCGTGCGACCTCATCGTCGCGTCGCGCGAGGCGCGCTTCGGCATCCCGGAGGTCAAGCGCGGGCTGGTGGCGGCGGCCGGCGGGCTGCTGCGGCTCCCGCACCGGATCCCGTACCACCTCGCCATGGAGCTGGCGCTCACCGGCGACCCGATCGGCGCCGAGCGCGCCGAGGCGCTGGGGATCGTCTCCCGCCTCACCGGGCCGGGCGAGGCGCTGGCCGGCGCGCAGGAGCTGGCCGCGCGGATCGCCGCGAACGGGCCGCTGGCCCTCGCCGCGACGAAGCGGATCGTGGCCGAGTCCGGCGACTGGCACGAGGCCGAGGCGTGGCAGCGCCAGGCCGAGATCGTCCAGCCCGTCTTCGAGTCGGCCGACGCCCGCGAGGGCGCGACCGCGTTCGCCGAGAAGCGCGAGCCGGTCTGGCGCGGCCGCTAGCGCTCGCCGGTCAAGGTCACCAGCAGCGAGCGCGGGCCGCCGCGGTCGCGGTGCTCGCACAGGTAGACGCCCTGCCACGTCCCGAGCGCGAGCCGGCCGCCGCTCACCGGCAGCGAGAGCGACGGGCCGAGCAGCGACGCCTTGATGTGCGCCGGCATGTCGTCCGGTCCCTCGATCGTGTGCGTCCAGTACGGGGCGTCCTCCGGCACGGCCTCGTCGAACCACGCCTCGAAGTCGCGCCGCACGTCCGGCGAGGCGTTCTCGTTCAGGGTCAGCGACGCCGAGGTGTGGCGGATGAACAGGTGCGCGAGGCCGACCCGCAGCTCGCGCAGCTCAGGCACGCCGGCCAGGACCTCGTCGGTGACGAGGTGGAACCCGCGCGGCCGCGGGCGCAGGGTGATCTCGCGCTGGATCCACATCAGTCGGGCAGTCTCGCAACCCGCATGTCGACGCGCTCGCCGCGGAAGGGCACGCCCTCGGCCTCGAGCAGCGCGCGCTGGCGGGCGCCCTTCGCGAGCGAGCCGTCGGCGCGCACGATCCGGTGCCACGGCACCGCGTCGTCGTGGCACCCGGCCAGCACCGTCCCGGCGAAGCGCGGCGCGCCGGGCGACACGTCGCCGTAGGCGCGCACGAAGCCCTCCGGGGTCGCGCGGATGCGGGCCAGGACCTGTTCGGCGCGCGAGGGCACGCGGCCATTCTCGCGCGCCCGCCGGACCCGAGGTCCGGCGGGGCGCTGAGACCGTCCGGCTAGCAGATCACCTGCAGGTGGAACGCGACGGCCGGGGCAGCCGCGTCCTCGGTCACGACGACCTGGGTGGCCGGCGTGCCGGTGGCGCCGCCCGAGGCGACGGCCAGGGCCTGCGGCGTGGCGCCGTTCGCGGTCGCCGTGTAGGAGCAGGCCGACACGTCGCGGTTGAAGGTCACCGTCGTCGCGTCGCCCGCGCGGCTCGACGCCGTGGCGCCGCGGTTGCCGCCCAGCGTGCCGCCGTCGGCGACCGCCGCGAACAGGACCTCGGACTTCGCCGCGAAGTCCTCCGACGACTTGTCGTCGAGCTTGTCGGCGTTGAGGTTGGCGACCTTGCCGGTGGCGTTGGTCACGAACGGCACGCCGGTCGTGTCCTTGACGGTGATCTCGCCGGCCTCCTTGCCGCCGGTCTCGTACTCGAACGCGCGGCCGGTCGAGAGGTTGTTGGCGCGCACGCACGGCTCGGCGTTGCCGGCGTCCGCGCGGCAGCCGTAGATGGCGCCGCCGCCGGCGCCGAGGTTCGACTGGCGCGTGGAGTAGCTCCCGTTGCGGGAGATGATCTGGGTCTCGCGGGTCAGCTCACCGCTGTTGGGGTTGCGCTTGCCCGCGATGAGCGAGCGCCCCTCGCCGGCTCCGAAGGCGACGGCGGGGACGCCGACCGCGAGGACGAGGGCACAGATGAGGACTGTCTTCATGCACCTTCCGACAACTCGGCCGCGGCCGAGTTGCGGTCAGCGCTCGCCCGGAAGCTTGACCGGGTTGACCGAGACCGGCGTCGAGACGTCCAGCGCGGTGCGGATGATGCGGGTCTGCTCGACGGTGTGGGCGGCCGGGTAGCCCTCGCCCGGCGACGCGCGCTCGGGCCGGCCGACGTAGCCGAACTCGAGCGACGGCGGCAGGATGTGCAGCAGGCGCGGCGACATGTGGGCGCGGGCGCCCATGTTGCGCGGCTCCTCCTGCGCCCAGACCACTTCGCGCAGGTTCGGGTAGCGGTTGACCTCGTCGAGGATCTGCTGCTGCGGGAACGGATACAGGAGCTCGACGCGGCTGATGGCGACGCCCTCGTTGTTCTCGCGCGTCGCGTGGCCCTTGAGGTCGTAGTAGATCTTGCCGGTGCAGAGCACGAGGCGGGTGACCTTCTCCTCGTCGATTCGCGGCTCGCTCAGCACGGGGAAGAAGCGCGACTCGCTCAGGTGCTCGATCCGCGACGTCGCCTGCGGCATGCGCAGGAGCGACTTCGGGGTCATGATCACCAGCGGCCGCTGCTTGGCCACGCGCGCCTGGCGGCGCAGCAGGTGGAAGTACTGGGCCGGCGTGGTCAGATTCGCCACGCGGATGTTGCCCTCGGCGGCGAGGATGAGGAAGCGCTCGAGCCGCGCGGAGGAGTGCTCCGGGCCGGAGCCCTCGTAGCCGTGCGGGAGCAGCAGGGTGAGGCGCGTGGTCTGGCCCCACTTGGAGAGCGCCGAGACGATGAACTGGTCGACGATCACCTGCGCCGAGTTCACGAAGTCGCCGAACTGGGCCTCCCAGAGCACCAGCGTCTCCGGCGCCTCCATCGAGTAGCCGTACTCGAAGCCGAGGCAGGCGATCTCCGACAGCGGCGAGTTGTGCAGCTCCATCGGCGCCGTCGCCGTCGGGCAGGCTCTGGATCGGCGAGATCCGCTGCCCGGTCTTGGCGTCGTGCAGCACGAGGTGGCGCTGGGAGAAGGTGCCTCGCTCGGAGTCCTGGCCCGTCAGCCGCACCGGCGTGCCCTCGGACAGCAGCGAGGCGAAGGCGAGCGCCTCGGCCTGCGCCCAGTCGATGCCGCCCTCCGAGCCGACCGTCTCGCGCCGGCGCTCGAGCTGCTTGACGAGCTTCGGGTGGACGGTGAAGCCCTCGGGGGTCCGCAGGAGGTCGTCGTTGAGCGACTGCAGCGTCTCGGAGTCGACCGCGGTCTTGACCTCGGGCGAGGGCGAGCGGTCGAGCTCGTAGCCGCCGGTCGGCTGCTCGGCGCCGGCGCTCGAGAGCTCCTCCTTGAGGGCCTTGTGGCGGCGCGACAGCGAGTCCCAGATCTCCTGCGAGACGCCGTCGGCCTCCTCCTGGCTCATCACGCCCTGCTCGACGAGCTGGGCGGCGAACAGCTCGCGCACCGGCTGCTTGGCCTTGATGATCGCCGCCATCTCCGGCTGCGTGTACGCGGGCTCGTCGGCCTCGTTGTGGCCGAAGCGCCGGTAGCCGATGAGGTCGATCATCACGTCGTGGCCGAACTCCTGGCGGAAGGCGAAGGAGAGCCGGACGGCGGAGACGCAGGCCTCCACGTCGTCGGCGTTGACGTGGATGATCGGGACGTCGAAGCCCTTGGCGATGTCCGACGCCCACCGGGTGGAGCGCGAGTCGTCCGGATCGGTGGTGAAGCCGACCTGGTTGTTCTGGATGATGTGCAGCGTGCCGCCGACGGTGTAGCCGTCGAGCGCCTGCAGGTTCAGCGTCTCGGACACGACGCCCTGGCCCGGCATCGCGGCGTCGCCGTGGAGGATGATCGGGACCGCCGCGTTGGTGTCCAGCGAGGCGTGCGGGCCCTTGCGCGAGGTCTGCACCGCGCGCGTGGCGCCCTCCACGACCGGGCCGACGTACTCGAGGTGGCTGGGGTTCGACTCGAGCCGCACGATGATCGAGCCGTCGCTCTCGAGCTGGTAGGTGCCCTGGGCGCCGTGGTGGTACTTCACGTCGCCGGTCCCGCCCTGCGGGATCGTCGTCACCGCCTCGATCGAGGAGGCGCCCTCGAACTCGCGGAAGATCGTCTCGTACGCGCGGCCGAGGTTGTGGGCGAGCACGTTGAGCCGTCCGCGGTGCGCCATGCCGAGCACGACCTCGCGCGCGCCGGCCGTGGCCGCGAGCTGGATCATCTCGTCGAGCATCGGGACGGTCATGTCCAGGCCCTCGATCGAGAACTGCTTCTGGCCCAGGTAGGCCTTGTGCATGAAGCGCTCGAGCGAGTCGACCTGCGTGAGGCGCCGCAGCAGCTTGCGCTTCTCGTCGTTCGACAGCGGGGCGCGGAAGGCGCCTGACTCGATCTTCTCCCGCAGCCACATGCGCTGGCGGTGCGAGGCGATGTGCTCGATCTCGTAGGCGATCGTGCCGCAGTAGGTGTCGCGCAGGTGCGGCAGCGCGTCGGCCAGCGTCGCCCCCGGCACGTACGTGCGCAGGATCTTCGACGGGATCTGCTGCATGATCTCGTCGGTCAGGCCCAGCGGCTCGGGATCGAGCGCCGGGTCGCCCTCGGGATCGCCGCCGAGCGGGTCGAGCTTGGCGGCCAGGTGGCCGTGCGTGCGGTGCGCCTTGATCAGCGAGGTCGCCGCCTGCACGGCCTGCAGGAGCTGCTCGCTGGCGGCGGCCTCGGCCGGGGCGGCGGGCGCCTCGGCCGGCGCCTCGCGCGCGGGGACGATCCGCGGCTGCGGCGCCGCGGGCGCGGCGCCGAGCGTCGCGCCGAGGTCGCCGAAGACCGTCTCGTAGAACTCGTGCTCGCCCTGCAGGTACTGCTCGACGACCTGCAGGAACTGGCCGGACTCGGCGCCCTGGATGATGCGATGGTCGTACGTCGACGTCATCGTCATCACCTTCTCGGCGCCGATCTGCGCGCCGATCGCGCCGAGGCCGGGCGGGTAGCCGATCGCGCCGGTGGCGACGATCGTGCCCTGGCCGTTCATCAGGCGCGGGACCGAGGCGACGGTGCCGATGCCGCCCGGGTTGGTGAGCGACACGTTGGCGCCCTGGAGGTCGTCCGCGGTCAGCGCGTTGTCGCGCGCGCGGGCGATCAGGTCGTTGAACGCGGCGAGGAACTCGGTGAAGGAGAGGCGCCCGGCGTCGCGGATCACCGGCACCATCAGCGTGCGCCCGCCGTCCTTGCGCTCCACGTCGACGGCGATGCCGAGGTTCACGGCGCCGGTGTCGACCACGTGCGGCTTGCCGTCGATCTCGCTGAAGGAGCGCGCCATCACCGGCATCTGCTCGGTCGCCGCGCGGGCGATCGCGTACGCGATGAGGTGCGTGAAGGAGACCTTCTGGCCCGGCCGCCTTGAGCTCCTTGCGGCGGGCGTCGAGCGTGGTGACGGTGAGCGTGCGGAACGAGGTGGCGGTCGGGATCGCCCGCGACTCGTCCATGTAGCGCGCGAGCATCGCGCTGGCGCCCTTGAGCAGCTTCGCCTCGGCGGGCGCGGCGGTCGCGGTCGCGCCGTTGGTCTCGGCGGCCAGCACGTCGGCCTTGGCGATCCGGCCTGCCGGGCCCGGAGCCCTTGACCTTCGACGACGTCCACGCCGAGCGCGTCCGCCACGCGGGCCGCGACCGGCGTGATCTTGACCTCGTCGGGGATCCGTCGAGGGCGCGCTGCCCTGCGGCCGCGGCGCGCTCGTCTGCTCCGGCGCCTTCGCGCTCGGCGCTCGCGCCGTTCGAGGTGGTCATGCGCGCGATGACCTGGCCGACGGTGACCGTGTCGCCGGCCTGGGCGAGGATCTCGTCGATCGTGCCGGCTCGCGGGCGCGGGGACCTCGGCGTCGACCTTGTCGGTCGAGATCTCGACGATCGTCTCGTCCTCGGCGACCGGCTCTCCGGGCTCCTTCGCCCACTCGAGGATCGTGCCCTCGCTCACCGACTCGCCCATCGCCGGCATGACGATGTCGACGGTCTTGCCCTCCGGCTCGGCGGGCTCCTCGGCGGGCTTCGGCGGCGCGGCGCCGTTCTCGCCCGGCTGAGATGTCGGCCAGCACGGCGCCGACGGCACGGTGTCGCCCTCGGCCGCGTAGATCTTGACGACGGTGCCGCTCGCGGGAGCGGGAACTTCGGCGTCGACCTTGTCGGTCGATATCTCGACGAGGACCTCGTCCTCGGAGATCACATCGCCTTCGGCTTTATGCCACTCCAAAACGGTGCCCTCGGAAACCGAGTCACCCATTTGTGGCATGGTCACCTGAACCGTGGTGTCGACCGCCATCGCTGGCTTTAGACCATACCGCGTTCCAGCGGGGTTTCCGCCGGTGCAACACGTCTCTCGCACACGATGAAGCCGATGCTGCCCGCGAAGGGCCCGATGCCGCCCACGACGGCGACCATCACGGCGAGCCAGAGCGGGATCACGCGCAGCCGCACGGCGACGATGCAGAGCAGGGACATCACGATCCAGCCGATGCCGTGCGCCCAGCCGAGGACCATCCTCGCGGTCTCGGATCCGTCGGACAGCCAGAAGGTCAGCAGCGTCAGGTAGATCGCCGAGTGGACGAACGAGAGGTACTTGAGGCGGTTGAAGGTGATCATCGGGCCAGCAGGGACGCCATGTGCCGCAGCACCGGATCGGCCTCGGCGGGCCAGTCGTCGGGCTCGGCCGGCCACCAGGCGTGGGCGTCGTGCTCGGCGTCGCGCTCCACCTCGGCGCCCTCCGGCAGCCAGGCCTGGCCGACGAGCATGACCAGCCCGGTGGGGAGCGAGACCAGCGCCTCGACCGCCAGGCGCTCGGGCTGGACCGCCCACTCCTCCTCGAGCTCGCGCGTGAGCGCCACCACGGGGTCCTCGCCGACCTCGACCGAGCCGCCGGCGCCGAGCGCCCAGCGGCCCGCCCAGGTGGCGACCCACGGAGCGCGGCGGCCGGCCAGCCAGCGGCCGGCGGCGTCGCGCGCGACGCACAGGACGGACAGCGACGCGGCCGCGTTGTCGCCCAGGCGCAGCGACCAGCGCATGGGCTGCAGCTCCATCTCGAGGGTGCCCTCCTCCGCCGCGAACGCGACCAGCCGGGCCGCGAGCCCGTCGTGCGAGGGCGAGCCGCGGTCCTCGAGCTCCGCGATGGCGCGGTCGGCCTCGGCGGCCTGCTCGGCGTCGGGCTCGAACGGCTCCGCGCGCCACCGGACGGCCACCTGGCCCTGGTGCCAGGGACCGCGCGCGAGGATGCCGGGAGGGAAGCTCACAGGTGGCAGGAGGGTACCCTTCGGCTCGTGGCCAACCTCGATGCCTCAGCCAAGAACATGCAGGCCGTCTGCAAGGCGAAGGACGTCCACAACTCAGCTCGTCCCTGGGGCGGCATGGCCAACCGCGTGCACCTGGCGTGGTTCGACCTCGAGCGCATCGGCTGGGAGGAGGGCGACGTCATCTGCGGCCTCGTCGTCGTCGGCGACGACAAGGTCGCGACCGGGATGATGCGCGTGAGCTGCGACGCCGAGCCCGACGGCGACAAGGAGATCGCGGAGGAGGAGGTCGTGGAGGCCGTCTCCGAGCGCGAGCTGCGTCACGCCTTCTGGCGAGCCCGCGGGGCCTCGCTGACCTCCAGGTCCTTCCCGAACGCCTGCGCGGAACAGGTCCTCCTCCTTCTGTGCCGCCCAGCGGGCGATCGAGACGTCCTCGTGCGCCTCGAGGCAGAGCGTGACGCGGCCGTTGTCGCGATCGGACCCGCACGCGGTCGACGGCCTGGTCGCGCGAGCGCTCGAGCTGCTCCGCCAGCCGCAGCACCGCGGAGCAGCGCGTGAGCAGGCCGCCGTCGCCCTTGCGCCCGAGCGCGGAGAACTGGCCCAGCGTCGGCGTGCCCTTGCGGTGATACCGCGCCATCTGGCCGATCAGCGCGGTCTCGCGCGGCGTGAAGCCCGGCAGGCCGGCGTTGAGGATCAGGTAGCGGGAGTGCTTGTGGTGGTCGTCGTAGTCGACCGCGGTGCCGATGTCGTGGAGCATCGCGGCGGCCCACAGCAGCTCGCGCTCGCAGGGGTCGCCGCTGCCGAGCTCGTCCCACATGGAGAGGGCGAGGCGCGCGACGTGCTCGGTGTGCGCGAGGTCGGAGTGGTACTGGGCGGCGAGGTTGCGCACCGCCGCCTCGCGCACGTTCTCGATCAGCGGCGGATGCCGGCCGTCGAGCAGCGAGGCGAAGAAGACGCCCTCGCGCAGGCCGGCCTCGCTGACCTCCATGCGAGTCGAAGCCGCCGGCCTCCATCACCGACTGGACGACCACGGCGCCGGCCAGGATCAGGTCGGCGCGCTCGGGCTTGATGCCCGGGACCTTCGCCCGCTCGGCGGGCGTGAGGTCGGCGAGCCGGTCGACGAGATCGTCGAGCACGGACCGGCGCAGCGGGAAGCCCTGGACGCCGAACGACGGCAGCTCCTCGGCCATCTCGGCCGCCGCGGCCAGGTTTCGCACGGTGCCGCCGATGCCCGCCAGCGAGCCGCCGTCGTCAAGCCACGGGGCGTCCTCGAGCGAGGTGGCGATGTGCTCGCGCAGCGCCTTGAGGTGCTTGGGCTTGACGCGCTCGCGGGCCAGGAAGCGCTCGGTCATGCGCACGGCGCCGAGCGGCCAGGAGCGCATGTCCTCCGCCAGCCGGCCCTCGACGCGGGTGAGCTGCATCGAGCCGCCGCCGAGGTCGAGCGCGACGCCGTCGGTCGAGCGTGGTCGAGTTGACGGCGGCGAGGTAGCCGTAGAACGCCTCCTCCTCCGTCGTGAGCACCTGCACGTCGAGCGCGGCGCGGCGCAGGAACTCGTCGCGGTTGGAGGCGTCGCGGATCGCGGAGGTCGCGACGGCGCGCACGTCGTCGATCCCGGCGGCGCGGCAGAAGTGCGCGTAGAGCTCGGTCGTCTCCAGCGCGCGCGCCATCGGCTCCTCGCCGAGCACGCCGGTCTCGTCGAGCCCCTCGCCGATCCGCACCGGCTCGTGGATCTCGTCGGTGCGCTTCCACCACTGGTCCTGCCACCCACGCTGAACTCGACGAGGCGGAAGGAGTTGGACCCGAGGTCGACGACCGCGAGCCGCCGCTCCTTCATCGCTTCTCGATCAGCTCGATGCGGTAGCCGTCCGGGTCCCGGACGAAGCAGATGCGCGAGCCGCCCTCGCGGACCCGGTAGGGCGGCTTCTCGGGCTCGATGCCCTTGCCGGAGAGGTTCTCGAGCGTGGCGTCGAGGTCGTCGACGGTCAGCGCGATGTGGTTGTAGCCGGTGCCCATCTCGTAGGAGTCGACACCGTGGTTGTAGGTCAGCTCGAGGCGGTCGCCGTCGCCCGGCAGGCCCATGAAGACGTTGATCGCCTCTTCGCGGATCGGCATCCGGCGGCGCTCCTCGAAGCCGATGGCCTCGTAGAAGGCGACGCTCCGGTCGATGTCGCCGATGCGGTAGCAGGTATGGATGAGTTCCACGGCTCGGAGCGTACCCTCCGGCCCATGATCGTCGAACGCTCAATGAGTGACGGATTCCTCACCAACACCTACCTGGTGGCGGCGCAGGACGGCGGCGACGCCTTCCTCGTCGACGCCGGCGGCCCGCTCGGCCCGCTGTTCGCGGCGGCGGACGAGCACGGCCTGAACGTCACGCACATCCTGCTCACGCATCACCACCACGACCACGTGATGGAGCTGGACAAGGCGATCGAGCACTGGCCCGACGCGGTCGTGCTCGCGCATCCGGAGGAGCGGGTGCCCGGCACGACGGGCGACCTCGAGCCCGGCGACGAGCTCGAGATCGGGGGCCTGAAGGTGAAGGCCCTGCACACGCCGGGCCACACGGCGGGGATGCTCTCGCTGCTCGTCGACGGCAACGTCTTCACCGGCGACACGCTGTTCAAGGGCTCGGTCGGCGGCGTGCGCGCGCCCGGCAGCACGGGCTACGCCGACCTCAAGGCCTCGATCATGGACGTCCTGCTCGAGCTCCCGCCCGAGACCGTGGTCCGGCCGGGCCACACCGACCCCTCGACGATCGGCGACGAGCTGGAGACCAACGGCTTCGTGCGGATCTGGCGCGGGCTCGACCCCGAGGGCTCCGAGGAGTGCACGGCGCTGGGCGAGCCGGCCACGCTGATCCTGCTCGGCGACGACTACGACGGCGGCCACAAGGCGTGGGTGCGCTGGCCCGACGGGCGCGACGACATCGTCCCCGGCTCGAAGGTGTCCCGCTAGAACAAGAGGGGATGGCTCCAGAGGAGAAGAAGCAGAGCGGCACGGGGATCTCGATACAGACGCTGGCGATCTCCGCGGCGGCCGCCGTCGCGGCCGCCGTGATCGTCCCGATGATCTGGGAGCGGGGCACGCTGATCGCCACCGCGATGACGCCGGTGATCGTCGCCCTGGTCTCCGAGGGCCTGCGCAAGCCGGCCGAGAAGATCACGGCCGTCGACGCCGCTCGTGACGCGCCGGGCCGCCGGAGCAGCCGCGAGTTCGATCCGCTCCCACCCGACGAGCGCGAGGCGGTCGAGGCGATCGACCGCCGACGACGATCCGTTCGGCCTGCGCTCCAAGCCGCCGGTGACGCGGCACTGGAAGATCGCGCTGGCCACCGGCCTGGCCGCCTTCGCGGTCGCCGCGGTCTTCCTCACCACCTCCGAGCTGGTCTTCGGCGGCCCCGCGACCAGGGAGAGCGGCCGCACGACGCTGTTCGGGGGCTCGAACCGCGACGCCACCCCGACCCCGACGGCCACGCCGGCGCCGACCGAGGAGGCCGAGGAGCCGACGCCCGAGGCGACCGCGACGCCGACCCCCACGCCGACGCCGACCCCCACGCCGACACCGACCCCCGCACCGGCCGCGCCGCTCGAGGCGACGCCGACGCCTACTGTGGCTCCCTAAGTGCACGCGTCCGCGATCTCGACGGGTTCTGGTGGGCCCGCAGCCGCGTCTGCCGGCACCCGGCATCCGGTCACGTGCCACCAGCATGCTCGCGGATCCCGTGCACCGGCAGACACGACTGGAACGCCACCAGGCGACCCGCCGATATCCCGGACGCGCGCACTGATGGCCAAGGACCGGATCCCGACCTCGCGCATCGCCCGGACCGCGCGGGTCTCCGGTCTGGCCGCGGGCCAGGCGGCACGGCAGCTCGGCACGCGCGCCACCAACCTCGGCCGCGGCGACGAGGGCAAGCGCGCCGCGCTCGAGCGCCGCAACCTCGAAGCGGCGGAGCAGATCGTCGCCGCGCTGGGGACGATGAAGGGCGCGGCGATGAAGCTCGGGCAGGTCATGAGCTTCCTCGACGTCGGGCTCGTGCCCGAGGAGCACCGCGAGGACTTCCAGCGCAAGCTCGGCGAGCTGCGCGACGCCGCGCCGAAGGTCCGCTTCGCCGACATGAAGAAGGTCATGGAGGGCGACTTCGGCGAGTCGATCGAGGACGTCTTCGCCGCCTTCGACAGCGAGCCGGTCGCGGCCGCGTCGATCGGCCAGGTCTACCGCGCCCGGCTGCACGACGGGCGCGACGTCGCGGTCAAGGTCCAGTACCCCGGCGTGGCGCAGGCCGTGCGGGCGGACATGCAGAACCTCGGGATCATCCTGCGGCTGATGAAGCGGATCGCGCCAGGGCTCGACGTCAAGAGCACCGCCGAGGAGATCCGCGCGCGGATCGGCGACGAGCTCGACTACGAGCTGGAGGCCCAGAACCAGCGCACGCTGGCGCGCATCTTCCGCGGCCACCCGTTCATCCGCGTGCCCGAGGTCGTCTCCTCGCTCTGCCACGAGCGGGTCCTCGTCACCGAGTACGTCACCGGCCTGGGCTTCGACGCCATCAAGGAGCTCGACCAGGAGACGCGCGACCGCGTCGGCGAGATCGTGTTCCGCTTCTTCTTCGGCTGCATGTACCGGCACCGGCAGTTCTCCGGCGACCCGCATCCCGGGAACTTCCTGCTCCAGCCCGACGGGAGCGTCGCGTTCCTCGACTTCGGGCTCTTCAAGGTCATGCCCGCCGAGCTCATCGAGATCGAGCTCGCGTGCCAGCGGGCGGGCCACGAGGGCGACGCCGAGCGGCTGCACGAGATCTTCAGCCGCACCGGCTTCCTACGCGAGCCGGACCGCTTCCGGCCCGACAAGCTGCTCGCCCAGTTCCTCGACGCCACCTGGTGGTACGTGCTCGACGAGGACCTGCACCTGCAGCCGGAGATCGCCACCGAGGTGATGATCGAGATGTCCGACCCGCGCTCCTCGCACTTCGGGCAGATGCGGCACGAGACGCTGCCGGCGGACCACCTCTTCGGCCGCCGCGTGGAGCTGCTCACGCTGGCCGTGCTCTCCCAGCTCGAGGCGAAGGCCAACTGGCACCGGATCGCCCGCGAGTGGATGTACGGCGACGATCCCGTGACCGAACTAGGGCTGGCTGAAGCGCGCTTTTACGGGTGATTTCGCCCGCCGATCACCGGAAACCCCACCCGGTGATCTGCGGGCGACGTTACTCACGCCTCTTGGATCTGCAGTAGCGATGTAGTTCCCGGCTTGCCGGAAGGCAGGCCGGCGGTCACGCCCACGCGCTCGCCGCGCTTGACCCACCCGAGCTCGACCGTCCGCTCGACGGCGGCCCTGATCAGCTCCTCGGTGACCTCGTAGCGGCGCATCGAGCCCGCCTGCACGCCCCACATCAGCCCGCACCGGCGCACGGTCTCGCGGCCGGGGGAGAGGGCGTAGATCGGCACCGGCGGGCGGTGCGCGGAGATCAGCCGCGCCGAGCGGCCGCTCAGGGTCGGCACCACGAGCGCGGCGAGGCCCAGCTCGTCCGCGGCCCGGCAGGCGGTGTAGGCCACGGTGTAGGCCGGATCGCGGCGGTCGCGCCGCACGCGCTTCTCGCCCCACTCGGCATACGGGAGCGTCATCTCGGTGCGCACGGCGATCGAGGCCAGCATCTCCACCGACTCGATCGGGTACTGGCCGACCGCGCTCTCCTGGGAGAGCATCACCGCGTCGGTGCCGTCGAGGATGGCGTTGGCGACGTCGGTGACCTCGGCGCGCGTCGGCCGCGACGAGCGGACCATCGAGTCGAGCATCTGGGTGGCCGTGATCGAGGGGCGGGCGAGCGCGCCGGCGAGCGCGATCACCTGCTTCTGCACGATCGGCACCTCCTCGATGCGCATCTCGATGCCGAGGTCGCCGCGGGCGACCATCACGCAGTCGGCCGCGCGGACGATCTCCTCCGCGCGCTGCACGGCCTGCGGCTTCTCGATCTTGGCGATCAGCGGCAGCCGGGTGTGCTTGCGCAGGAACGCGATGTCCTCGGCGCGGCGGACGAACGACAGCGCGACGAGGTCGACGCCGATCTGCTCGCCCGTCTGCACGTGCTTGAGGTCCTCCTCGGGGACCGAGGGGAGCGATGCCGCCTCGCCGGGGATGTTGAGCCCCTGGCGCGAGGCGACCGCGCCGCCGGCCTCGACCTCGGCGTCGATCTCGCCGTCGCCCGGCCGGGTGTCCGTGACCCTCAGGCGCACGGCGCCGTCGGCGAGGTAGAGGATCTCGCCCTCGGTGACGCTGTCGGCGAGCCCGGCCCAGGTGATCGACATCCGCTCGGCGTTGCCCTCGAACCCGTCGGGCCCGCAGACGAACGTGAGGCGGTCGCCCGGCTTGAGCTCGGCGATGCCGTCGGCGAGCGGGCCGATGCGGAGCTTGGGGCCGGGCAGGTCCTGCAGGATCGCCACCTGGCGGCCGGCGCGGCCGGCGGCGTCGCGCACGAGCTCCGCGGTCTCGGCGTGCTCCTCCGCGGTGCCGTGGGAGAAGTTCAGCCGTGCGACGTCCATGCCGCCGTCGACCATCCGGACCAGCACCTCGGGATCGCGCGAGGCAGGGCCGATCGTTGCGACGATCTTCGTGCGGCGCGTCATCCGACGGGGCACGGTAGCGGGTGCGAGAATTCGGGGAGATGTCCATCGAATCCGAAGAGGAGCTCGAGGCGCTGCGCCGCGCCGGGCAGCGTGGTGGCCGTCGTGCTCCGCGAGCTGCGCCGGCGCGTGGCGCCGGGCGTGACGACCGGCGAGCTCGACGCGCTCGCGGGCCGCGTCCTCGCCCGTCACGGCGCGCGATCGGCGCCGAAGCTCGTCTACGACGCGCCCTGCGAGATCTTCATCAGCGTCAACGACGAGGCCGTCCACGGCGTTCCCGGCCGCCGGCGCCTCAAGCGCGGCGACCTCGTGAAGCTCGACGTCACCGCCGAGCTCGACGGCTTCTGCGCCGACGCGTGCATCTCGGTGCCGGTCGGCCCGGCCGCGCCGCGGGCGCGCCGGATCGTGTCGGCCGCCGACGCGGCGCTCTCCCGCGGCCTCGCGGCCGCCGTTGCGGGCGCGCCGGTGCGCGACGTCAGCGCGGCCGTCGCCGACGAGGCGGCGGCGCGCGGCGTGTCGGTGCTGCGGGGCCTCGGCGGGCCACGGCATCGGGCGCACCATCCACGAGCCGCCGTCGGTGCCCAACGAGCCCGACCCGTTCGACACGACGGTCCTGCACGCGGGCCTGGTCATCACCGTCGAGCCGATCCTCGGCGCCGGCGGGCCGGCCATCCGCGAGGGCCGCGACGGCTGGACGATCAGCACGGCGGACGGCGCGCTCGCCGCCCACGCCGAGCACACCATCGTGGTGATGGACGGGCCGCCGCTCGTCCTCACACGTTGAGCCAGGCCACGACCGCGAGCACGCGCCGGTGGGCGCTCTCGGCCGGGGGCAGCCCGAGCTTGGTGAAGATGCTGGCCACGTGCTTCTCGACGCCGCTGGGGGTGATCTCCAGCTCGTCGGCGATGCCGTGGTTGGTCCGGCCCTCGGCCATGAGCGCGAGCACGGCGCGCTCGCGCGTGCTGAGCTGGGTCAGCGGCCCGTCCTCGTGGCCGGCGACGAGCTGCGAGACCGCCTCGGGGTCGAGCGCCATGCCGCCGCCGGCGACGCGGCGGACGGCGTCGACGAAGTCGGTCACGTCGGACACGCGATCCTTGAGCAGGTAGCCGACGCCGCCGGTGCCGTCGGCCAGCAGCTCGGCGGCGTAGGTCTGCTCGACGTACTGCGAGAGGATCAGGACGGGGAAGCCGGGCCGGCGGCGGCGCAGCTCGAGCGCGGCGCGGACGCCCTCGTCGCGGAACGCGGGCGGGAGCCGCACGTCGACGATGGCCACGTCCGGGCCGGGTCTCGGCCACGGCGTCGAGCAGCGACGGCCCGTCGCTGACCGCGGCCACGACGTCGAAGCCGCTGTCGCGCAGCAGCCGGGCAAGTCCGTCCCGCAGGAGCGCGAGATCCTCGGCGATCACCACCCGCACGGGAGCAATGCTCGCACGACGGTCGGCCCGCCGGGAGGGCTGTGCACCTCGAGCGACCCGTCGAGCGCCTCGACCCGCTGCGCGAGGCCCTTCAGGCCGGCCCCGCGGGAGTCGGCGCCGCCCACCCCGTCGTCGACGACCTCGACGTGCAGGTGCGCGTTGCGGAGCGTCACCCAGACGGCCGCGCGGTCGGCGCCGCTGTGCTTGGCGGTGTTGGCGAGCGCCTCGGAGACGACGAACCACGCCGCGGTCTCGATCGGCTCCGGCGGCTTGCGGGGAACGGCGACCGTCGCCGTGGCCGGCACCGGGCTGCGGGCGGCGAGCGCCGCGACGGCCGGGCCGAGGCCGCGCTCGACGAGCAGGCTGGGGCGCATGCCGCGGGCGAGGTCGCGCAGCTCGGCCAGGGCGCGCTTGGCCTCCTCGCGCGCCTCGCCGACCAGCTCGCGCGCGCTCTCCGGGTCGCGGTCGAAGCGCTCCTCGGCCATGCCGAGGTCCATGGCCAGCGCGACGAGGCGCGCCTGGGCGCCGTCGTGCAGGTCGCGCTCGATCCGCTGCAGCTCGCTCGTCGCGGCGTCGACGGCGCCCGCGCGCGTCTCGGTCAGGCGCTCGACCCGGGCGGCCAGCGACGGCCCGAGCAGCCACTTGGCCATGTAGGCCTGGGAGAGGGCGAGGGGGCGCTGGAGGGAGAGCGCGAGCGGCAGCAGCGCGACGCCGATGGCGGCGGCGCCGACCGTCTCCTTCCAGCTGTCGAGCGTGAACCACATGTACTGCGCGTCGTCGGGCAGCGCCCACCACCAGAGCGGCAGGGTCAGGCTGCCGAGGGCGACGCCCCACATGACCGCCCACACGAGGCCCCAGGCGAAGCCGACCCAGCTGAAGAGCGTGAGGTAGCCCAGGTCCTTCCAGCGCTGCGGGTCGTGGGCGGCAGCCTTCAGGCGCGCGCCGATGCGCCGGCCCGGGGGCGACTGCCGGTAGATGCCGGCGATCGGGGCGCCGAGGACGAGCGCGGCCCGGTGGCGCTCCACGTCGGCGAGGCGGCGGAAGCACCAGAAGCTCGCGATCACGACCGGGAAGCCGACGATCAGCAGCCCGAGGGTGAGCGACAGCGTGACGCCGACGATCCACACCGCGAAGGCGACGCAGGCCATGACGAAGCCCAGCGCGAGGTACGCGGCGTCCCCGCCGATCTGGCGCAGCCGGGCGGCCGGCGTCTGGGCAGGCACCGACATCGCGGCGGTCGCGGCCATGGTGGAAGTGTCGGCCGTCGGCGCGCCGACGGCCACGCGGTTGCCTCCCGCGCGCCGGTGGGGCCAGCCGCACCTAGCCCGAGGTCGACGTACCGCGGCAGCGTGAAGGTCGGGTACGTCTTGGCGAACCAGTCGTAGAGCTTCACGCGCGTCGTCATCCGGTAGACGGCGGCCTCCCCGTCGGTCGGCGCCGGGAGCCTCGACGCGGAAGCTCCCGCCGGGCCGCGGCGTGAAGCGCTTGACGACCTTCCAGTCGCGGCAGGTGACGCGGCGCTTGACCAGCACCGGGCGGACCGGCTGCGTGAGCGGGCCGAGGACGCGCCCGGCGATCGTCACCACGCCGTCGCGCGAGCTCATCTCGCTCACCTGCATGCGCCGCGCGAGCTTCAGGCGCATCGAGCGCTGCTTCTGGATGGCGGCCTCGTAGCGGGCGAGGTTGGTCGTGCGGACGCGCTCGTCGGGCAGCGGCGCCGTGGCACGGAACGTGCCGTCGCGGCGCACCTTGGGCCGCGCCACGGTCCTCCCGGTCGCCAGCGAGCGGATGCGGACGCGGCGGCCGACGTAGCGGCGGTCGGCGGCGCCGAGCAGGCGCACGCGGCCGGCCTGCTCGTAGACGTCGATCAGCACGAGCCGCCGCAGCGTGCAGCGGAGCGCGAGGTCGGCGACGCCGCCGCAGCCCACGTCGTCCACGCCGACGACCGCCTCGCCGGCCACGACGTCGGCCAGCAGCCGGCCCGCGATCGTGATCTCGGCGTGCAGGGCGCGCTGGATCAGCCTGGTGCCGGTCTCGATCCGTTCGTTCGGCGTGACCTTGATGCGGGCGATCGTCGCGGGGACGGTGATGTTCGGGAGCGCGTTCAGCACGGGCTGGATGGCGATCTGGAGCGCGCCGAGGTCCACGCCGCCCGGCGCGACGATGCGCGAGACGTCGACGTTCGACGGGTCGATCGTCTGCGAGTCGATCAGCCGCACCGTCTCCGTCACGGCGCGCTCGAGGCCGAGGTCGACGCCTCCGGCGGCGACCGAGGCGAGCGTCGAGCTGCCGGAGAAGCGCGGCACGCCGCCGGCGCAGCTCGCGGTGGCGGTCGCGTCGGCCGCGCGGACGGCGAGCAGGTTCACGTTCGGCAGCGTCCGCGGCTGGATCAGCGCCTCGAGCGCGGGCCGCAGGTCGACGCGCCCGACGCCCGGGACCTGCAGCGAGCCGAGCCCGGAGAAGTCCGGGTCGGGAAGCGGGATCGGGAGCTCGGGCAGCGCCGCGACGGTCACGCTCGCCACCGTGCCGCGCGCGCTGCGCCACGCGCTGGCTGTCGGGCGCCTCGAGCGGGCCCTCGAGCACCGTCAGGGCGGTCAGCGCCGTGGCGTCGAGCCCGAGCGGCAGCGCGGGCGCGAAGGCGCCGCCGCCGCCGGCCTCGCGGCAGCCGCCGGTGCCGCGGTTGGCCACTGCGGGCTCGATCGGCGGCGCGGTGAGGACCTGCGCGCGCAGCGCGCTCGCCTCACACGTCCAGCCGGCCGCGGCGGCCTGTGCGGGCCACGCCGCGGCGACGGCGACGACGACGATGAACGGCCGCGGCCAGCCGGCGGTGCATGCAACGTCCCCCTGCGTTCGAAGGATCTCCCGCAGGGGGTTGTACTCCGCCGGTTTCCGGGGTGCGCTAGTTCGGGGAGGTCCTGGACCGCCCGGTAGCCCTCGTTGATCGCGCTGTGGGTGTAGGCGAACGCGGCCGAGTCGCTGTTGGCGACCGACACGTTGCGGTACGGCCGGCGGCCGATCACCTGCGGCTGCTTGGCGACCGGGCCGTACAGCGACTTGTCCCACACCGAGGTCAGCTCGTGGGCGTAGCCGTAGTTCCAGCGGTTGATCATGATCGAGTGGATGTCGCGCTGCGGCTCGAAGTTGCCGCCGTTCTTGTTCACGGTGCGGTCGATCACGTCGATGAGGGCGCGCTCGAGGTCGCGGAAGCTCATCTCCAGCAGCCGCTTGCGGCCGCCCTCGTAGGCCGCGAGCTGCGGCGTGGCCTCGTGGTCGGTGGCGACGACGGTGAAGCTGATCGACGCGGGCGCCGCCGGCGGCTGGTTCGGGCGTCGGGCCGTAGGCGGAGCCGAAGCGGGCGCCGGCCGCGAGCGACAGGCTGTCCCAGAACAGGCTGTTGCCGCGCGGGCTGACGTTGTTGATCTTCGCGTCGGCGAACGCCTGCCAGTTGTTCAGCGCGGCGCGGCCGTAGATGAGCGGCACCTTGCGGGCGTAGCAGAGGCCCTCGACCTGCTTGCGCGGCAGGTCCTCGACGATCTGCGCGGTCACGCGGTTCCAGCACGCCATCACGACGTGCCTGGCCTCGACGCGGCGCGACTTCCCGTCGAGCAGGTAGTCGACCTTCGCGAGGTCGTGCCCGCGGCGGGCTGGGCGGGACGGTCTCCCTGGCTTGACGCGGTGGACGAAGCTGTTGAGCCGGATCCGGACCGTGTTCCCGGGCCGGTCGAGCCTCGTGTAGTCGGCGGCGGCCTTGACGATGTTCTCCTGGGTCGGAGGCGCGCCGTCGACGTCGGCGATGGTGCCCGGGATCAGCTTGCCCACGAGCAGCCGCAGCAGCGAGGCGTTGCCGTCCGGCCACGTGGGGCTCGGGTCGGCGTTGGGGCTCAGCGCGAACTGCGGCGTGCGGCCGATGCCGGGGAAGAACTCGTCGGTCAGGCCGAGGCCGTTGAAGCCCGGGTTGCCGAGCGCCCACATGTCGCCCGCTGAGACGACCTGCGCGCCGGCGCCGAGCAGGCCGTGGCCGAGGCGCTGGTACTGGATGACCGCCTGCTCGGGCGCGCCCACGTACTTCATGAGGTACTCGCGGTAGGTGAGCCGCGAGAGGATCGCCTTCTTCTCCTGGTCGGTCTTCGGGCCGTGCTTGAGGGAGATCCAGTCGGTCGTCTGGTCGGTCTGGATCTTCACGATCGCGGCGCGGGCGGCGGCGCTGTAGGGCGTGCGGGCCATGAACGCCGTCCAGCCGTCGACCGTGTTGGGCTCGGTGCGGTTCTGGACGACGTAGTCCTTGCCCCAGTCCTTGCTCGGGAACAGCAGCATCTGGCGCATGCCGTACGAGGCCGGGATGCCGGGCGTGCTCGTGCTGGGGAAGTTCTCCCAGTCGACGCCGCAGAACTCGAGCATGTCGAGCGCGGGCTGGCCGTACTCGCCGGGGATGTCGAGCAGCCCGCCGGTCGTCTCGTTCCACGTGCCGACGCTGTCGAGGTTCACGGTGCCGCCGTTGCGGAGGATCATCACGTCGGCGCCGCCGGCCGCCTGGTTGGGCACGTGGAACTCGTTGCGGTGCGAGTGGCCGCCGAAGTCGGGCAGCGGGTCGAGGATGAGGATCTTCGAGTCCTCGCCGAAGCGGTCGCGGTAGAACTTCGCCGCCGCGAGGCCGGACGCGCCGGCGCCGACGATCACGCAGTCGTACGTCTGCTCGTGGTCGTCGTGCGGCCAGGCGAAGATGCCCGGGCCGCCGCGCGTGGAGTGCACGTCGCGCTGGTTCGGCAGGCCGTCGACCTTGATCGTCTTGTGGACGACCTCGTCCGGCGTGCCGGTCAGGCCGGTGCTCGTCGGCGGGTAGTAGCCCGGCGGCAGCGGCCTCGGCGGCCGGTGCCCGCTCGAAGCGAGCGCCGCCTCGGCGCCCGTCAGGTGGGGCGCCGCCGCGGCCGCGGCGAGCCCGGCGCCGGTGATGGCGACGCCGTCCAGGAAGTCCTTGCGCGTGATCCCATCCGCTCATCGCGCGACACTAACCCCGCCCCGGTTCGCCGGACCGGCCTACCCGGGGCGCCCGTCGTCGGCCCGCGTGGCGCATCGCTCGCGCGACCCAGCGTGGGCGCCGGGTGACCTGCGCGTATGTGAACCGCATGACGCGCCAGCCCGCGAGCGCGAGGATCACGTCACGCTCGCGGTCGGTCTCGAACGTGGTCGGCGAGCGGTGGAAGGCGTAGCCGTCGACCTCGACGATCAGCCGCCGGTCGCGCCAGACGAAGTCGACCTCGAAGCCCTCGATGCGCGTGTTGGTCTCCGGCCGCGCGATGCGCGTGGTCGTCGCACAGGTTGAGGAAGGCCTCCTCGAGCTCGCTGCGTGTGGCGTGGGTGCGGTATCGCGCCAACTGCGCTTGTAGGGAGGGTGAGCGGGTGGCTTTGCGGAGTTGGTCGAAGTCCGCTCGTTGCTCGGCGCGGTCGAGGACCTGCTCGAGCGGGCGGCCGCTGAGCGTGCGGGCGAGGTCGACGATCGTTCGCTCGGGCGTGGTGACCGGGATGCCTCGGTGGCTGGTGGTCTGCTCCGGCGTCAGCGTGCGGCTCCGGTGCACGCGGATCCCGGCGCGCTTCTTGCGGCCCGGATCTCCGGGCACGGTCACATGGATCGCGCCGCTTCCGATCGGGCGCAGCTCCCACACCGCCGCGGCGCTCGCGTGGCTCAGGACCGCCCCGTCACCGCACGCCAGGACCGCGGCCATCCAGCGGCCCTCGACCCTCAGCGCTGTGTGGCCGACGGCGTACACCCCGCGGTGAAGGGGGCGGAGCCGGCCGGCCTCGACACGCCGGCCCACCGCGCGAGCGCTGAACCCGAGCAATTCGAGCTGTCGCCGCGTCACCACGCCGTGCTGAGCGTCGGCGAGCGCGGCGACTGCGAGGTCCGTGGCGCTTTTCGGCCGCATAGCGTCCTAAAGGCGCCACGGACTCGAAGTTCGCCCCCCTAGACCAGGAGCTCGCCGTCTCGCTGGATCAGCTCGCCGTCGGCGTAGAGGCGGCCTCCCTGGCGGAGGTCGCAGACCATGTCCCAGTGGATGGCGGACTCGTTCGTGCCGCCGGTCTCCGGGTACGAGCGGCCGAGCGCGAGGTGGACGGTGCCGCCGAGCTTCTCGTCGAGGAGCACGAGCCCGACGGGGCGGTCGATGCCCGCGTTCGTTCCGATGCCGATCTCCCCGAGCCGGCGGGCGCCGTCGTCGGTGTCGAGCATCGCCTGGAGGACCGCGTCGCCGACGTCGGCGCGCCCCGAGACGACCACGCCGTCCCGGAACTCCAGCGTGATCCCGGAGACCTCCACACCGCGCGGCGAGGACGGCACGTCGAAGCGCACATGACCGACAGCCGAGGTCTCGACCGGCCCCGTGAACACCTCGCCCGAGGGCATGTTCCGCCGGCCATCCGAGTTGACCCACCTACGGTCGGCGACGGAGAGCGCGAGGTCCGTTCCCTCTCCTTCGATGCGCAGTTCGCTCGCGCGACGACAACCGTTCGATGAGCGCGGTCCTGCATCGCCGAGAGCTCCCGCCAGGCGGCGACCGGATCGTCACGGTCGAGGAACAGCGCGCGCCGCACCACGTCCGAGAACGCGGAGGTCGACATGCCCGCCTGCTGCGCCAGCGCGGCCGTCGGCCAGACGGACACGCACCACCGCCGCGCCAGCGCGGCCTCGCGCACGGCCGCCCGCGCCCGTGCGGCCCGGGTCAGTCAGCGACGGGTCGACGCCGGCGAGCTCGCGCGTGTTCGACGGCGCGTGGATCGTCGAGCGACGCGTCGGTCTGCTCGGCCTCGACGAGATCGAGTGGCGCGAACGCGTCGAGGTGGGAAGGCGCGGGCCGCGTCCCAGAAGCCGCTTCCTGGCCGGGCAGTGACACGCGCAGCATGCGGCCAGGCCTCGCGCTCGAGCAGCGCGCGCTGCAGCGCCAGCAGGAGCGGCGACGCCAAGCGTGCTCGACCGCACGACGACCTGCTGGCCCGCCCGCGCCTCCAGGCAGTAGTCGCTCAGCAGGGCGGCGAAGGCCGCTCGGGTCGATCACGGCGCCGGCAGCTCCGGGAAGTGCTCGGCCAGGTGCTCGCGCAGCACGTCGCGGATCCAGCGCCGCTCGTCCTGCGACGCCATGCGGAAGCGCGCGAGCAGCTCCTTCTGCTTCGTGATCGGCTCGGTGCCGGCGACGCCCCAGCCCACGGCGAGGCGCTCGAAGAGGAACTCGACGCCGCGGTGCCACGCGTCCTCCTGCGAGAGCGGCGAGCCGCCGAGGGTGTCCGCGTACTCGCGCCGGGTGCCCGGCGTCATCGAGCCGCGGAGCACGCAGCACGTCGCCGTCCGCCGACCGGTACTCGCTGTTCGGCGCCTTGAGCTTCTTGCGCGCCATCACGAAGCGGCGGCGCGCTCGAGCTGGGCGCGCACGTCGCCGGTCAGCGCGTCGGCGTGCCCGGGCCAGGCCGACGACGGGTCCAGCGCGGCGAGCTTGAGGATCGACTCGCGCGCCTGCTCGGTCGACCTCGTTGAACGCGTCGACCGGCGGCCCGGGCGGCTTCTTGCGCGACGGTCTCGGGATCGATGACGTAGAAGCAGTCGCTGGTCAGCGCGACGCCGTCGCTCTCGCGGAACAGGCCGATCAGGCCCGGCGCGTGGCCCGGCAGGTGCACGACCCGGAAGCCGCTGACGTCGTCGCCCTCGGCGACCGTCCCGGCGATCTCCACCGCCCCGCCGTCCCAGAACCGCAGCAGGTGCCGGTACACGTAGCGGGCCGGGATCCCGAGCTTGTCGAGCCGGTGGTACGTGCGCAGCGGCTCGTCGCTGCCCGCCGCCTCGACCTCGAGCGGGTGGCAGAACACCGGCACGCCGAGCCCGGAGGCCGTGCCGCGATGGTCGGCGTCCGCGTGCCCGAGCACGATCCGGTTGATGCCGCCCAGCGCCGCCGCCGCCTCGGCCACCGCGCCGGTCATCGAGCGGATCCCGGCGTCGTAGAGCGTCACCCCGCCGCCTGCGTCCTCGAGGAAGTACACGTTCATCGAGCGCGGCACGCCGCCGCGCAGGAGCCAGACCCCGTCGGCCACGCGTTCGAGGTCCCGTTTCGCGACCGCCCGCCGCTCCACCCGCGTCTTGGCGTTGAACGCCGCGAACAGCCGCTGCTCGGCCGGCGAGCCGCCGCCCGGCAGGAGGCCGATCTGGCGGGCGAGCGACATCGCGTCCGGCACGGCGTCGTTGCGGTCGAGCAGCCCGTCGCGGGCGTGGAGCATGTCGATGCCCTCGAAGCGGACCCGCTTGCCGGTGCCGGCGACGCCCCACAGCGTCCCGAGGTGGGTGCCGGTGGCGACCCAGTGCACCGCCGAGCGGTCGCCCTCGGTGATCATCGACTGCACCCGCGTGTCGAGGTCGGGGAACGCGGCGAAGACCGACTCGAAGTACTCGCGCACGCCGCCCGGCCCGACCGCGTCGACCTGCCCGGCGATGTGATCCTCGCCGTCCGGGGCCCAGCACGCGGCCATGGCCTCGACGTCACGGCGCGCGATCGCCTCGAAGTACTCCCGAACGACCTTCGACATGGCGCCGCACGTTACCGTCCGGCGGCGTGCGCAAGCCCACCCGGAGCCGGGAGGTCGGCCGTGGCGAGCGGGTCCTGCCCGGCATCTGGCGCCTCCGCCTGCCGCTCCCGTGGCCCGGCGTCCCGCACTGCAACGCCTGGGCGCTGGCGGCCGGCGACGGCGTCGTCCTCGTCGACACGGGGATGCACGAGCCGGGCTCGATGATGCATCTCCAGCGCGCGCTCGACCAGGCGCGCCTGCGGATCGAGCACGTCCGCCTGATCGTCTGCACCCACGCGCACGTCGACCACTGCGGCCAGGCCCCGCCGATCGCCGAGCAGGCCGGCTGCGAGGTCTGGATGCACCGGAGCCACGCCCACCACACCGCGTCCGACGACCCCGAGCAGGCGCTCGCGCGGCGGGTGGAGGTCGCCGCCCAGAGCGGCGTGCCCGCCGAGCCGCTGCGCCGCTGGGCCGAGCAGCGGCGCGGGCAGACCAGCGGACAGGCCGGGACGCTCACCGTCGACCGCGAGCTGACCGAGGGCGACGTGGTGGGCACCGACCTCGGCGAGTGGCGCGTGATCGAGACGCCCGGCCACGCTCCCTCGCACATCTGCCTCTACCAGCCCGAGCGCCGGCTGCTGATCTCCGGCGACCAGCTGCTCGGCCGCGTGTCGCTCTACTTCGACACCGGGCACACGCCCGACCCGGTCCAGGAGTTCCTGGACTCGCTCGACAAGCTCGACGGGATCGACGCCCGCCTGGCGCTCTCCGGCCACGGGCGCCCGTTCACCGACGTGCCGGGCCACGTCGCCGCCAACCGCTCGCTCGTCGCCGCGCGGCTCGCCGCCGTGCAGGACGCGTTGCAGGACGGACCGCTCACCGCGTACGAGCTCGCCGAGCGCCTCTACGGCGAATGGCTGAACGAGGCCACGGTGAGCTGGCTGCTCAGCAAGAGCCTGAGCTGGCTCGGTCACCTGGAGGCGCAGGGCCTGGCCGCACGTGGGGGGAGATCGCCCGAGCACTGGTCGCGAGCGGCCTAGACTTCGGCCGATGCGGATCGACGAGCGACTGGCGGACGGCTCCGAGCCCTCGTTCTCGTTCGAGTTCTTCCCGCCCAAGACCGACGAGGGCGAGCGCAACCTCGGGCGCGCGCTCGCCGAGCTGGCGCGGCTGGAGCCCGACGTTCGTCTCGGTGACCTACGGCGCCGGCGGCAGCGCGGTGCCAGAAGCGCAAGACCGTCGACATCGTGTCGTCGATCAAGAGCGCCTACGGCCTCGAGGCGATGGCGCACTTCACGTGCGTCGGCGCCACCACGCAGCGAGCTGCGCGAGATCGCTCGACCTCATGCGCGACGCCGGCATCAAGAACGTCCTCGCGCTGCGCGGCGACCCGCCCGCAGGGCCAGGACGAGTGGACCGCCACCGACGGCGGCCTCGAGCTACTCGCGCGAGCTGATCGAGCTGATCCGCGACGACTACGACTTCGCGATCGGCGCCGCCTGCTTCCCCGAGGTGCACATCCACGCCGACCTCGCCGGAGAGCGACCTGAGCTACCTCAAGGAGAAGGTCGACGCCGGCGCGCGCTTCCTGATCACGCAGCTCTTCTTCGACAACGCGATCTACTGGGACTTCGTCGCCAGGGCGCGCGACATCGGGATCGACGTCCCGATCATCCCGGGGATCATGCCGATCACCAACTTCGACCAGATCCGGCGCTTCACGAGCATGTGCGGCGCCACGATCCCCGACGACCTGATGCGCGAGCTCGGCCTGCGCGCCGACCAGCCCGACGCGGTCGCCGACTTCGGCGTGGCCTACGCGACGCTCCAGTGCGCCGACCTGCTGGCCAAGGGCGCCCCGGGCATCCACTTCTACACGCTGAACCGCTCGACCGCCACGCGCGCGATCCTCAGCGCCCTGCGCACGATGACGCCCTGGCGGGGCGCCGTGCCGGCCTAGGCACGGCGCCCCACCGGACGCACAGCACTACTGGAACAGCGGGCAGACGTAGCTCGACGCCGCCGTCGTCGCGAACGACGCTCGTCGCCGAGCGCTGCCGACGGCCTCGGCGGCGTAGCGGTCGCGCTTCCTGCTCGGGGCGACGACCTTCTTCATCTTGCGAGACGCGTTCGACGCCGCCCTTGAGGCGGAGGACCTCGACGCCGCGGCTCATGTCGAACAGGAAGGCGTAGGTCGGTGCTGCGATGCCGCGTCTTGCTCTTCTTGCACGGTCGCGGAACGCCATGTCCCACGAGTTCGACGACGGGTTCGCGCCGCTGCTCGGCGTGGTGCCGGTCACGCGGTAGTAGCCGACCTGCCGCACGTCGCGCGCGTTGCTGATGTCCAGCAGCCGCAGGCCCTGGCCGTACCAGCCGGCGCCCAGCATCGGGCCCTCGATCTCGAAGTAGTGCGCGGAGCACCCTCGTTCGGGTCCGGTGTCGTTCTCCGGCGTGTCGAGGAGCGGATGGAACGTGTCCAGCGGCTTCATCCGGTACGGGTTCGTCCAGCGTCGACTTCGACGCCGGCTCGCCGCCCAGGGAGTCGGTGAGGTCCGAGAACACGATCTTGCCGCTGGCCTGGCGCGGACGGGTGAACTCCTCCTCGGTCCCGACGAGCACGTTGCCGCTCTTGACGCCGGACGCCTTCACCGAGCCGTCGGTGGGACGGCCGGAGTTGTGCATCAGCATCACGGGCTGCGCCGTGCCGGCCACGCCGCCACCGGCGACGAGGATCGGGTCGAACGGCGACGCCCTGCGGTAGCGGTTCTGGTACGGATCGCGGTGCCAGCCCTTGGTGGCGTAGCCGCGCACGCCGCCGCGGCCGGAGACCCAGGCGATGCCCTCGTCGTCCTCGTCGACGTCGTGCGAGTAGTCGGTGTACTTGTCGTTGCGCCAGAGGTCGACCGGCTGGTCGGAGACCTCCGGGCGCTTCGGGTTCGTCAGGTCCGTCACCCAGATCGGCCGGCCGTCGCCCACGAGCGCGCGGGAACGTGAACGGCGCGGGCTCGGTCGGACCGTAGGATCGGGCCGAGCCACATGCTGGTCGTTGTCGCCGCGCCGGGCCGCCGGTCCAGATGTACTTGCAGTCCTGGATGCAGCTCGACGTGTGGCCCGACGGCAGCTCGACGAAGTCGCCGACCTGCTTGATGTTCTTCGGGTCGGCGTACGAGATGACGTAGAAGCCGCTCTTGCAGTCCGGATCGGCGCGTGCTGCCGCCTGGCGGACACGGCGACGTGCTCGTCGCGCCGAGACCCGTATGACGAGGATCGAGCGCGCCGATGATCAGCTTGCGCTTCGTGTCCAGCTCCATGTCCTCGTTCTGCCAGTAGCCGCCGCGGCCAGGTCGGCCGGCAGGAACGCGTCCAGCAGCTTCGGGTTCGTCGGATCGCTCACGTCGAGCGTCTTGAAGCCGAAGCGGCCCGTGAGGACGAGGACGTCCTTGCCCGCGCACCTCGTCGAACTTGCCCTCGGTGACTGCCGCGTGCTCGGCGAGCCGTCTGGACGTACTCGAGGTTGGCCGACATCGCCGCCCCCTCGGGCGGTGGCGCGGCCGAAGCCGCCGCCGGTACGAGCCAGCAGCGCCGAACGCCGCTGCCGCAATTGCCCCTCTCCCTCTCATCAGCCCTCCCAGATGAGTTGGTGGTTGAAGGGGCCGAAGCTATCGAAAGGTGAGCGCTCGACGGTCCCCGCACGGACCTCCAGAGCACGATCCTGACAATCAGGACGCGGGCGGCTGGATGTCGAGCGCGTGGGCGACGCGCGGGCTGCCCGTCGACCTGCCAGGCGACGTCGATCTGGTCGTTCTTGCGGTACGTCCCGATCCCCCAGGCGCCCCAGAACCAGCGCCAGAAGCCGAGCCGCCCCTCCTTGGCCAGCGGCCGGTCGAAGACGAGCACGCGGCCGCGCACCTCGTAGTCGCGGCCGCGGCTCCTGGCGGACGCCGTTGATGAACACCTCGAACGGCTCGCGCACGGCAGGGGGGAGTTCACGTTCCAGTCCGCCACGGCCGCCATCATGGCAGCGGTGACCGAGTACACCCTGCGCCGATCGCCCGCGCGCCCGGCGCGTGCGCGTGAGCGTGGACGGCGACGGCGCCGTGCAGGTGACGCTGCCGCGCCGGATGCCGCTGCGCGCGGCCGACGCGGCGGTGCGGGAGCTGGCGCCGTGGATCGAGCGGCGGCGCCGCGCACTGGCCCGCGCCGTGGCCGAGCTGGAGCGGACGCCGGGCACCGTGCCGTACCTCGGCGCCGAGCTCACGCTCGTCCCGAGCCGGGCCGCACGCGCGCGCACCGCCGCGGCGACGTGCTGCTCGTGCCGGCGCGACGGCGCGGAGGCGATCGAGCGCTGGTACCGCCGCGCCGCGCGCGAGGAGATCGCCGCCGCGGCTCGACGCCGCGGTGGCCCGCGCGGGCATGGCCTACGACGGCCTGACGATCCGCGGCCAGCGCACGCGCTGGGCGTCGTGCTCGGCGAGCGGCGCGATGTCGTTCAACTGGCGGCTGCTGCTCGCGCCCGAGCCGGTGCTCGACTACGTCGTCGAGCACGAGGTCTGCCACCTCGAGGTGATGGACCACTCCACGCGCTTCTGGCGCTGCTCGAGTCCCGCGTGCCCGACTGGCGCGAGCACGCCGCGTGGCTGCGGCGCTACGGCTCGACGCTCGTGCTCTGAAGCTCGCGCCGGAGCGCGTCGTAGGCGTCTCGCCGCGCTCGGGCGCGACCAGCTCGCGGCTGCACGCGGCCCGTCCAGGCCTCGACCGCGCCGTCGCCGCGCACGTCGAGCCCGGCGCGCACCGCCGGCCGCCAGCGGCCCGGCCCGCGCACCTCCGCGCGGGCGGCCACCTGGTCGGCGGCTCGTGAAGCGCCGGAAGCGCAGGTCGACGGTGCCGAGCCGCTCGGTCGTTGCGCCGCCACGCGCGTCTCGGTCTCGAGCACCTCGAGCGCCTCCTCGAGCGAGCGGCGTCGCACGCGCTGCACGCGCGGGCCCGGTGCGCACGGTCACGGTCCAGCCGCTCACTGCGCGAGCGCCGAGCAGCTCCGACGCGTCCTCCCAGCGGGCGATCTCGCAGCCGTTCTCGCGCGAGAACGATCGCGTCGATCGGCTCGCCGCGGAACGTCCCCGTCACCGTGGCCTTCTCCGGCCCGCCGAACTGCTGGGTGCACGCCGTGTCCCGAGGCGTCGGCTCGAAGACCGCCGCGTCGAGGTCGGCCACCGTCGCGCACTCCGGCGAGTCGTCCGGCGGTGGCGCACTCGACGGTGGCCGTCTTGCCGTCGACGGTGATCTCGACCGCGAGCTCCGGCCCGAGGGACGCGTCGCGGCCGGCTCGTCGTCCTCGCCGCAGCCGGCCGACGAAGGCCAGGGCGACGAGGATCAGCGCGACTGCGCATGCCCTCAAGATAAGGCCCGCGCGCGAGGCGCCATCAGGCGCCTCGACGACGTCCGGCGGCGCCGGGCGCGCCGAGCAGGAAGCCCTGGGCCAGCGGGCAGCCCGCGCGCTGCCAGGAAGGCGCGCTGCGCCTCGGTCTCCACGCCCTCGGCGACCGCGGTGCGGCCGAGCGCACGCGCGAGCTGGAGGATCGCCGTGACCACGGCGGCGGCCTCGGGCCGCTCCGGTACGTCGCGCAGGAACGCGCGGTCGATCTTCAGCGTCGAGACGGGCAGCTCGCCGAGCCGCGACAGCGAGGAGTAGCCGGTGCCGAAGTCGTCGAGCGCGATCCGCAGCCCGAGCGCGTGCAGCTCGCGCACGAGCGCCTCGGCCTGCGCCGGGTCCTCGACCGTCGAGGACTCGGTGAGCTCGACGGTGAGCCGCGCGGGATCGACGCCCGGGGGCCGAGATCCGCTCGCGCACGCGGGCCACGAGGTCGCCGCGCCGCAGCTGGCTGGGGGAGACGTTGAAGGAGATGTGCGGGCGCATGCCGCGCTCCGGCCCACGTCGAGCCTGCTGCGCGCAGACGGCGCTGAGCACCCAGTCGCCGATCGCGTCGATCAGCCCGGACTCCTCGGCCACCGGGATGAACTCGGCGGGCGAGACCGGCCCGAGCACCGGGTCGTCCCAGCGCAGCAGCGCCTCGAGCGCCGACGAGCGATGCCGGAGCGGAGCGCGAAGATCGGCTGGTAGTGCAGCCGCAGGTCGCCGGCGGTCAGCGCGCGGCGCAGCCGCGCCTCCAGCGAGCCGGCGGCCGGCGCCTCGCGCACCGTGCCGGTGGCCCACGTGCCCAGCACGCCGTCGCCCTCGGAGCAGCGGCGTGAGCTGCCAGCTCACGAGCCGGTCGCCGTCGACCACGTGCTCGGCCCGCACGCCGCCGAGCAGCGCGGCGCGCACGGAGTCGCGCTCGGCCGCCGGCACGGCGGCGGCGACCCAGTCGGCGCCGAGCAGCTCCTCCTCGGAGCGGCCGGCCAGCGCGCAGGCGTTGTGGTTCGCGAGCAGCACGCGGCCGTCGGCGTCGAGCGCGAGCAGCGGCGCCTCGGCGGCGTCGAGCCAGCGGCGCGCGCCGTCCACCGCGGCGCCGGCTGTGGCGCTCGAGGTACTGGGCGAGCTGGCCGCCGACGGTGGCGAACATCGCCGACACCTCGGGGTTGGGCTCGCTGATGCCGTGCGAGAAGAACTCGATGCACGCCGGCGCAGTGGTCGGCGATGGCGATCGGGAAGGCCGTCGCGGTCATCAGCCCGGCGCGGCGGGCGGTGGCGGCGCGCGGCTCGTTGGCGCGCCAGGTCGGCGACCCAGGCCGGGCGGCGGAACGCCCAGACGCGGCCGGGCAGGCCCTGCCCGGCGGCCAGCACCGTGCGGCTCGAGGCGTCGGCCAGCGCGGCGACCTCCGGCGAGTCGCGCTGGCGGCGTGCCAGGTGGCGGCGCAGCGCAGCTCGCTGCCGTCCTCCGACGGCCGCCAGACGGCGCCGCAGCTCCAGCCCAGCGTCTCGCCGAGCGTGGCCAGCACGCGCGCCAGCAGCTCGGCCGGCTCCAGGCCGGCGGCGACGTGGTCGGTGACCGCCTGCTGGGCGAGCAGGAAGCGATGCGCGCCGCCGACGCGGCGGCGCAGGCGCGTGGCGTCGAGCGCGCGGCGCAGGGCGCGCGGGAGCTGCGCCGGGTCCGGGCACCACGGCGGCGGCGCCGTCGAGCCCGCGGACGACCGCGGCGAGGTCGCCGGCGTGCACGTAGGGCGAGACGGCGAGGAAGGGCAGGTGCGGGTCGGCGAGGCGCACGAGCGCCAGCGCCTTGCGGGCCGGCACGGCCGCGGGCCGTCGCCGCCGTAGAGCACGGCGCCCCAGCCGCGCCGCTGCAGCGCCGCGGTCAGCTCGTCGGCGCCCGTCGGCGTGCTCGACCCTCAGCCGCCAGCCGGCCTCCTCCATCGCGCGCGAGATGATCCGCCCGTGGGCGGCGGGAACGTCCACGAGCAGCGCGCGCAGGGACCGGTAGGGCCTCATCAGAGACCCATCGGCCGCGCGCGGTCCGCGCTTGAGTCGAGCAAGCCTGGATACGGTCCGCTGCTCGCGCCGCAGGCGCTCGGTCATCGCCTCAGGCGGCAGCGCGTCGCCGAACAGCCGGCCCTGCGAGAGCGGGCAGCCCTGGGCGGCGAGGAAGTGCTGCTGGACGGGCTGCTCGACGCCCTCGGCGACCGTCGTGCGCGCCGAGCGCGTCCGACAGCGCGATGACCGCGCGGACGATCGCGCCGGCCTCCGGGTTCTCGGGGATCTCGCGCAGGAACGAGCGGTCGATCTTGAGGATCTGCACCGGGAGCGAGCGCAGGCGCGACAGCGACGACCAGCCGGCGCCGAAGTCGTCGATCGCCAGCTGCAGGCCGAGCGCGCGCAGCTCGCGCAGCAGCGGGCCGATCCGCTCGGGCTCGCGCAGGGTGGCCGACTCGGTGAGCTCCATGGTCAGCAGCGTCGGGTCGGCGCCGGCGCGCGCGAGCCGCTCGCCGAGGTCGGCCGCGAAGTCGGGCCGGTGCAGCTCGCGCGGCGAGACGTTGAAGGAGACGCGCGGCTGACAGCCCCTGCGCCTGCCACTCGACGACCTGCGCGGCGAGCGCCTCGATCACCCAGGCGCCGATCGGGTCGAGCAGGCCCATCTCCTCGGCGGCCGGGATGAAGGCGTCGGGCTGCACGAGCCCGCGCTCGGGGTCCTGCCAGCGCAGCAGCGCCTCCATCGAGTGCAGGCGCCCGCTGGCCGTCCACACGATCGGCTGGTAGTGCAGCGCCAGCTCGCCGAGGGCGATCGCCCGCCGCAGCCGGCGCGACAGCGACAGCCGCTCGAGCGGGTCGTGCGTGATGCCGGCGTAGACGGTCGACGCCGCGCGGCCACGGCCCTTGCTCTGGTACATCGCGACGTCGGCGTGCTGGAGCAGCTCCTCGGCGCCGTCGGCGTCGTCGGGCATCAGCGAGATGCCGATGCTGGCCTCCACGTGGAACTCGGCGCGGGCGACCGTGAACGGCTTGGCGAGCCGCAGCGCGAGCTGGTCGGCCGTCTCGCGCGCGACCGACCTCGGCCTCGCTCGCGCGGTCGAGGTCGCCGACGAGCAGCATGAACTCGTCGCCGCCGGTGCGGGCGAGCAGCCCGGCCTCGCCCTCGGCGCCGCGCAGGCGGCCGGCCACGCGGCGCAGCAGGCGGTCGCCCGCGGCGTGGCCGAGCGAGTCGTTGACGAGCTTGAAGTTGTCGAGGTCGATCAGCAGCAGGGCGACGGCGCGGTCGCGCCGCCGCGCGCGCGTCACCGCGGCGCGCAGCCGCGTCTCGAGCTGGGCGCGGTTGGGCAGCCCGGTCAGCGCGTCGAAGAACGCGAGCTTGCGCAGCTCGGCCTCGGCCCGCACGCGGTCGGTGATGTCCTGGCCCGAGAGCACGGCGACCATGCGGCCCTTGGCGTCGGCCATCGACGTGACCTGCCAGGCGATCCGCCGCCGCGCGCCGGCGCGCGTGAGCACGTCGCTCTCGAAGTGCTCGACCCCGGCCTCGCCGCTCAGCAGCCGCTCGAGCTGGATGCGGGCGTCGTCGCGCTCCTCGGGCGGGATGACCTCGTCGACCCAGCTCGCGCCCACGAGCTCGCCGTCGGGGTCGCCGAGCACGGCGCGGCCCTGGCGGTTGAGCAGGCCGACGGTGCCGTCGGCGTAGAGGATCACCAGCAGGCCGCTGGCCACGTCGAGGTAGGTCTGGGCGCGGTCGCGCTCGACGCGCAGGACGGTCTCGATCACCGCCGCCTCGTCGGCGCTGCGGGCGCGCTCGCCCGCGTCGACGAGCACGCAGGCCCAGTAGGCGGCCTCGTGCTTGGGGCCCTCGATCGCGGAGACGGTCATCTCGCAGCGCACCGGCGCGCCGTCGCGCCGGCGGATCGTCAGCCGCGCCTGGCCGGGCCGGTCGGCGTCGCCGGCGGCCGGGCCGAGGACCGCGTCGAGGCTGCGGCCCACGGCCGCCTCGGCCTTCCAGCCGGTGAGCGCCTCGAAGGCCGCGTTGACGTAGAGCAGCGTCGGCATCGTCCGCGAGGCAGACGGCGACGCCGAGGGCGTCGAGCATGCGGGCGCCGGTGGGCGCCCGCCGGGTGGCAACCGCAGTCAAGCGCGAGGAGGGCACCGGATCGGGCATGGGCGCCGGGGTCGGCGCCCGAGAGCAGAGCCTAGTCTACGGCCGCCAGCTCCACGACGACCTCGCGAAGTCCTCCGGCGATCGCGCGCCTCCTCGAGGCGGGTGCTGAAGGTGTGCATGAGGCGGCGCGCGGCCTCGTTGTCGCCCAGCATCGTCGCGGCGAAGCGCCGGATGCCGGCGGCGACCGCCGCGTCGGCCAGCGCCTTGGCGAGCGCGCGGCCGAGCCCCTGGCCCTGCAACGGATCGCCCACCACGATGGCCATCTCCGCGGTCCCGGGCCGGTCGGGCAGCCGCACGCAGCGCGCGACGGCCACCAGCGTCTCGGGATCGTCCTCCAGCACCGCGACGAGCGCGATGTGGTTGACCCCGTCGATCTCCGTCAGGTAGCGCAGCTCGGCGCGCGTGAAGCGCGGCTTGGCCGCCAGGAACCGCTTGCGGATGCTCTCCTCGCTCAGCGCCCGCAGGCCGTTGACCAGGCGCTCCTTGTCCTCCGGCTCGATGGGCCGGATCAGGACTCGTGTGCCGTCGATCGAGCTCGAAGACCACGGTTTCAATTTACTACCTACGTCAAGCTCAGCGGTCCCCGATCGGCACGTAGTCGCGCGTGCGGTCGCCGGTGTAGATCTGGCGCGGACGCGCGATCTTCTGCTCGGAGTCGTCGATCATCTCCAGCCACTGCGCGATCCAGCCGCTCGTGCGCGGGATGGCGAAGAGGACGGGGAACATGCCGACCGGCATGCCGAGCGCCTCGTAGATGAGGCCCGAGTAGAAGTCCACGTTCGGGTACAGCTTGCGCTTGACGAAGTAGTCGTCCTCGAGCGCGATCTTCTCCAGCTCGAGCGCGATGTCGAGCAGCGGGTTGGTGCCGGTCACCTCGAAGACCTCGTCGGTGGCCTTCTTGATGATCTTGGCGCGCGGGTCGTAGTTCTTGTAGACCCGGTGGCCGAAGCCCATCAGGCGCTCGTTGCCGTCCTTCACGCCCTTGATGAAGTCCGGGATGTTGTCCTTGGTCTCGATCCGGCGCAGCATCCGCAGGACGGCCTCGTTGGCGCCGCCGTGCAGCGGGCCGTAGAGGGCGCCGACGCCGGCCGCGACGGACGAGTACGGGTCGACCTGCGAGGAGCCGACCGAGCGCACGGCCGAGGTCGAGCAGTTCTGCTCGTGGTCGGCGTGCAGGATGAAGAGGATGTCCAGGGCCCGCTCCAGCCGCGGATCCGGCTGGTACTTGAGCTCGGTCATCTTGAACAGCATGTTCAGGAAGTTGCCGGGATACCGCAGGTCGTTGTCCGGATAGACGTACGGCTGGCCCATGTTGTGCCGGTAGGCGAAGGCGGCGAGCGTCGGCATCTTCGCGATCAGCCGGATCACGTGGGAGTACCGGATCTCCTCGTCCTTGATCTGCGAGGCGTCCGGATAGAAGGTCGAGAGCGCGCCGACCGAGGAGCAGCAGCATCCCCATCGGGTGCGCGTCGTAGCGGTAGCCCTCCATGAACTTCTTCACGTTCTCGTGCACGAACGTGTGGATGGTGATCTCGTGCGTCCACTCGTCGAGCTGCTTCTGCGTGGGCAGCGCGCCGTGGACGAGGAGGTACGCGACCTCGAGGTAGGTGGACTGCTCGGCGAGCTGCTCGATCGGGATCCCGCGGTACTCCAGGATGCCCTTGTCGCCGTCGATGTACGTGATCGCCGAGCGACAGGAGGCCGTGTTCATGAACGCCGGGTCGTACGTCATGAGGCCGAAGTCGTCGTCGTCGACCTTGATGTCGCGCAGCGCGAGCGCGCGGACCGTGCCGTCCTCGATCGGCACCTCGTACGTGCGACCGGTCCGGTTGTCGGTGATCGTGAGCGTCTCGGACGCCGTGGCTACGCCGTCACCGCTCGTCGTGGTCTGTTCCTCGGAGCCCATGCCTCCATTGTGGGGCATGAGGCCCGCCGACGCTGTCAGCCGGTGATGATCGCGCTCGCCATCACGAGCGCCACGAGCACCGCGCAGAGGCCTATGACAGCTCCGGAGGCGGCCTTCGTGGGCGGGAAGCGGTCGTGCGCCCGGATCCCGATGGCCGAGATGATCACGGCGAACGCCGTGCGAGCAGGGTGCCGGAGACGTAGAAGAGGGTCTTCGAGGTCTCCTCGCCGGATTCGGCGGCGGTGGCGAGCAGGGTGGCCAGCACGGCGCGGAAGCTACCGCATGTAGCGGCTCTCGGTGGCCGCCACCTGGCCCTGGTAGTGCGATCCCAGCTCCGGCGAGCCGTACGGCCGCTCGGCGGCGCGGTCGAGGGCCATGAACGAGAGCTGGGCGATCGGGAGGCCCGCGTAGAGCTTGATCGGCACGCGCGTGAGGTTGGTGATCTCGAGCGTGAGCGTGCCCCGGAAGCCGGGATCCACGAAGCCGGCCGTGGCGTGCACGATCAGGCCGAGGCGGCCGATCGAGCTCTTGCCCTCGATCCGGGCGACCACGTCGTCGGGGATCGCGACCTGCTCCAGCGTGCGGCCGAGCACGAACTCGCCGGGGTGGATGGCGAACGGCTCGTCGCCGGCGATCTCGACCTCCTCCGTGAGGTTGCGCGGCGGCTCGCGCAGGTCGATCGCGGTCACGCGGTGGTTGTGGAAGACGCGGAAGGAGCCGCCGAGCGTGAGGTCGACCGACGCGGGCTGGACCCGCGACTCGTCCCAGGGGTCGATGACGATCCGCCCCTCCTCGACGAGACGGCGGATGGTGCCGTCTGACAGGACGGAGGTGATCACCGAGTGCGGCGCCCGGGCGCGGGCGACGACGGTGCGGACGCGCGCGGGTGACGGCAGCGCAGCCTCGCGGTGCGGGCCGCGCCGCGGGGCGTGCGGCAGCTTCGGCACGGGATGCGGCCGCCGGCGACGTCCACTGCCGCCGTCGGAGTCCTCGTAGCCGGGCTCCTGGTGGATCGCCCACCAGAGCAGCCAGCACGCGGCGACGATCGGCAGCTTCAGGAAGACGAACAGGTACAGCATCGTCCAGCCCATTCCGGCGCAATGGTAACTCGTACCGGCCCCGATGACGGGGCATTCGTGCGATCCGTAACGTCGCGCGCATGGGGGAGGGGGTGCATTTCGTCAACACGCGCGCCTCGCGACGCGTCCCGTTGACGTTGCGCACCTCCCTTCCTACCCAGCCGGGGTTGACGTTCGCGCGCGCCAGGTTGTGATCCGGATCGCCCCCGCCCGCGCCAACCACGTGGGACAGCAACCAAGGGAGGCGCTGTGCCCGAAACTGATCGCCCTCGAAGTCGTCGACGCACGCGCTGACGCTCGAGCACCTCGAGGCCGAGTTCTACCGCCGGGCCGACGCGTCCGGCGCGCTGACCGACCCGGTCGTCGCGAACTTCGCGCAGGTCACCGGCGCCCACGAGGCGGCGCACGTGAAGGCGCTCAACGACGTGCTGGGCGCGAAGGCCGTGAAGCGGCCGAAGTTCGACTCCAAGGACACGGTCACCGACCAGGCGAAGTTCCAGCAGACCGCCCAGGTGCTCGAGGACACCGGCGTGGCCGCCTATGCCGGCCAGGGGCCGAACATCCTCCAGCGCGCGGTCGTCGTCGCGGCGCTCTCGATCCACTCGGTCGAGGCCCGCCACGCGGCGTGGATCCGCTTCATCAACGCGCAGAGCCCGGCGCCGAAGGGCTTCGACAAGGCGCGCGGCGAGAAGGCGACGCTCGAGGCCGTCACCGCCACCGGCTTCATCGTCGGCTGACGAGCTACGCGCGCAGCGGGACGGGCGCCGCCTCGAACCGCGTCACCCGCTGCAGCGCGGCGACCCGCTCGGCGATCTCGTCGCCGGTGAGGGTCTGGATGCGCTCGGTGCCGAAGGCCTCCACGTTGAAGGAGGCCAGCGCGGTGCCGTAGGCGATCGCGCGGCGCAGGAGCTCGTCGGAGAGCTCCTCGCCCGCGTGGGCGGCGACGTAGCCCATGAAGCCGCCGGCGAAGGTGTCGCCGGCGCCGGTGGGGTCGACCACGTCGGCGGTCGGGTAGGCGGGCAGGCCGAAGAAGCCGTCGGGCGTGTACATGCCGGCGCCGTGCTCGCCCTGCTTGGCGATCACCACGCGCGGGCCCATCTCGTGGACGGCGCGGGCGGCGCGGACGAGGTTCGGCTCGTCGGTGAGCTGCTTGACCTCCTCGTCGTTGACGATCAGGCAGTCGACGCCCGCGATCGTCTTCTCGAGCGACGGCCGCGTCACCTCGATCCACATGTTCATCGTGTCCATCGCGACGAAGCGGGCGCTCGTGCACTGCTCGTGCACCGCGCGCTGGAGGTCGGGGTGGATGTTGGCCAGGAACACCGTCTCGGCCGCGCGCGAGGCGTCGGAGAGCTTGGGCTCGAAGTCGGCGAACACGTTGAGGTCGGTCTGCAGCGTGTGGCGGACGTTCGGGTCGCGCTCGTAGCGCCCGGACCAGAAGAACGTCTTGCCGCCCGGGACGTGCTCGATGTCGTCGGTCACCACGCCGCGGTCGTGCAGCACGGCGTACTCGGCCTCGCCGAAGTCGTCGCCGACCGGGCCGACGACGCGGGTCTCGGCGAGGAACGACGACGCGAGGGCGAAGTGCACGGCGGCGCCGCCGAGCAGGCGGTCGCGCTTGCCGGCGGGCGTCTCGACGGCGTCGAACGCGATGGAACCCACGACGGTCAGCGACATGGCGGCGCGCAGGGTAGCGGGTAGCCTGCCTGGCAGTGCGCGCGATCCGCATCAGCGAGTGGGGCGGCCCGGAGGTGCTCGAGCTCGTCGACGTCCCCGCTCCGGAGCCGGGGCCCGGCGAGGTGCTGATCCACGTCGCGCGCGCCGGCATCAACTTCGCGGACACCCACGCGAGCGACAACACCTACCTCGCGCCGTACGAGCTGCCGCTCATCCCCGGCGCCGAGGTGGCGGGCACGACCGAGGCCGGGCGGCGCGTGGTGGGCATGACCGCCAGCGGCGGCTACGCGGAGTACGCCGTGGTGCCGGAGGCGACGACCTTCCCGATCCCGGACGGGGTGTCGGACGGCGCCGCGCTGGCGCTGCTCATCCAGGGCCTGACCGCCTGGCACCTGTACCGCACGTCGGCCCGGCTCGCGGAGGGCGAGAGCGTGGTCGTGCATGCGGCGGCCGGCGGCGTCGGCTCGCTGGCGGTGCAGCTCGGGCGGGCGTTCGGCGCCGGCAGGGTGATCGCCACCGCGTCGACCGAGGAGAAGCGCGAGCTGGCGCTCGAGCTCGGCGCCCACGTGGCCGTCGACGTCACCCGGCCGGACCTGGCCGACGCCCTGGTGCGAGGCCAACGACGGCAAGCGCGTCGACGTCGTGCTCGACATGGCCGGCGGCAGCGTGTTCGACGCCTCGCTGCGCGCGCTGGCGCCGTTCGGCCGGCTCGTGACCTACGGCATGGCCTCGCGAGAGCCCAACCGCGTGGCCGCGGTCAACCTGATGCGGCACTCGAGCGCCGTGATCGGCTTCTGGCTCGCGCACTGCTTCGCGCGGCCCCGGGAGATGCTCGCCGACCCGCTCGAGGATCTCTTCGCGCGCGTGGCCCGCGGGGACCTGAAGGTCGTCGAGGGAGAGGTCTATCCGCTCTCCAAGGTGCGCCGCGCGCACCTGGATCTCAAGTCCCGGCGCACCGTCGGGAAGCTGCTCCTGGACCCGGCGTCCTAAAGTCACTGCCTCAATGAGCACGTTCGCCGACCTCGGGCTCGCCGAGGACATCCTCGCCGCGCTGCGCGACGTCGGGTACGAGTCGCCCAGCCCGATCCAGGAGCAGGCGATCCCCGTGCTCCTCCAAGGCCGTGACGTCATCGGCCAGGCGCAGACCGGAACGGGCAAGACCGCCGCCTTCGGGCTGCCCATGCTGCAGTCCGTCGATCCGGAGGATCCGGACGTCCAGGCGCTCGTGCTGACGCCGACGCGCGAGCTGTGCATCCAGGTCACCCAGGCGCTGCGCACCTACGGCTCGCACAAGGGCATCAACCCGGTCGCCGTGTTCGGGGGCGCGCCGATCCGCGACCAGCAGGCCTACCTCAAGGGCGGGGCGCCGATCGTGGTCGGGACCGTCGGCCGCGTGCTCGACCTCATCTCCCGTCACTCGCTGGTCCTGCACTCGTGCCGCAACGTCGTCCTCGACGAGGCGGACGAGATGCTCGACCTCGGCTTCCTCGAGGACGTCGAGAAGATCCTCTCGTACTGCCCGAACGGCCGCCAGACGGCGCTCTTCAGCGCCACGATGCCGGCGCCGATCCGCGCGCTCGCCGAGCGCCACCTGTACGACCCGGAGACGATCAAGGTCAAGGCCGCGACCCTGACCATCGACACCGTCGAGCAGTTCTTCCTGGAGACCAAGCCGCAGGACAAGGTGTCCTCGCTCGTGCGCGTGCTGGAGGCCGAGCGTCCGACGCAGGCGATCGTCTTCGCGCGCACGAAGATCCGCACCGAGCAGCTCTACCGCACGCTGCGCGACAAGGGCATGAACGTCAAGGCGCTGCACGGCGACATGTCCCAGGGCTCGCGCGACGGCGTGATGATCTCCTTCAAGGGCGGCCGGCTGCCGATCCTCGTGGCCACCGACGTCGCGGCGCGCGGGCTCGACATCGCCGACGTGACGCACATCGTCAACTTCGACGTCCCGACCTCGCCCGACGTCTACGTCCACCGCATCGGGCGCACCGGCCGCGTCGGCCGCTCGGGCCGGGCCATCACCTTCATCGAGCCGCGCCAGAAGCGCGACCTCGAGGCGATCGAGAAGCACGCCGGCACGCAGGTCGCGCCGTGGGCCGAGGGCGCGCACGTGGCGCCCGTGCCTACCACCGAGCCGCCGCGCCGCCACCGCAAGCCGCGCGACAACGGCACCGTCGACTACGCGAAGCTGATCGCGTCCGGCGGCCGCGCCGCCGGGCTCGCCGAGGCCGACCTCATCCAGGCGGTCACGTCGCAGGCCGGCCTGGACGGCGAGGCCGTGCGGAACGTGCGCCTGCTGGAGCGCTTCGCGCTGTTCGAGGTGCCGGCCTCCGAGGCCGTCCGCGTGGCGGGCGCGGTCGACGGCACCGCGGTCCGGGGCCATACGCTCCGGGTCGAGCCGGCCCGGTCCTGACCGCTACGGTTCGCCGTATGTCGCAGATGACCATGACCACGAACCACGGGGACATCGTCCTCGAGCTGTTCGACGAGGACGCGCCCGAGACGGTCCAGAACTTCCGCACGCTCGCGGAGAAGGGCTTCTACGACGGGCTGATCTTCCACCGCGTGATCCCGGACTTCATGATCCAGGGCGGCTGCCCCGAGGGCACTGGCACCGGCGGGCCGGGCTACACGTTCAAGGACGAGTTCAACGACCACAAGGTGGTCCGCGGCGCGCTCGCGATGGCCAACGCCGGCCCGGGCACCAACGGGTCGCAGTTCTTCATCGTGACCACCGGGGCCGCGCCGTGGCTCGACGGCAAGCACACCGTGTTCGGCGAGGTGACGGAGGGCATGGACGTCGTCGACACGATCGGCGCGCTGCCGACCGACCCGCGCGACCGGCCCACGCAGGAAGCGCGGATCGAGCGGCTCGCCGCCGCTGCCTGACGTTTCGCCGAAGTTCGTCCCGGATCGCGGCCGCGCCGTAGCATGACTGGCATGGCCACGATCGAGCAGCCGTCCGCCACGCAGACCATCGAGGTCGAGAACCCCGCCACCGGCAAGGTCATCCGGACCCTGCCGGTGACCTCGCCCGACGAGGTCGCGGAGATGGTCGCGCGGGCGCGGGCGGCGCAGCCGGCCTGGGAGGCGCTCGGCTTCGAGGGTCGCGGCCGCGTGCTGCGGCGGATGCAGAAGTGGCTCGTCGACAACCGCGAGCGCGTGATCGGGACGATCGTCGACGAGACGGGCAAGACCTACGAGGACGCCGCCGTGGTCGAGTACGCCTACGGCGCCGGCGCGCTCGGCTTCTGGGCCAAGAAGGCGCCGAAGTACCTCGCCGACGAGAAGGTCCGCACGACGAACCCGTTCGTGGCCGGCCGCCGCCTCGTCGTGCGCTACGGGCCGGTCGGCGTCGTCGGCGTCATCGGGCCGTGGAACTACCCCTCACGAACTCGTTCGGCGACGCGATCCCCGCCCTGGCGGCCGGGAACGCCGTGATCATCAAGCCCTCGGAGGTGACGCCGCTCACCTCGCTGCTGCTGGCGGAGGGCCTGCGCGAGTCCGGGGCGCCGGAGCACGTGCTGCAGGTCGCGGTCGGGGCCGCGGACACGGCGGTCGCGCTGATCGACGGCGCCGACTTCATCATGTTCACCGGCTCCACCGCCACCGGCAAGAAGGTCATGGAGCGCGCGGCGCAGACGCTCACGCCGGTGGCGCTCGAGCTCGGCGGCAAGGACCCGATGATCGTGCTCGCCGACGCCGATCTCGAGCGCGCCGCCAACGCCGCGACCTACTACGCGATGCAGAACGGCGGGCAGACCTGCGTGTCGGTCGAGCGCGTCTACGTCGAGGCGCCGATCTACGACCGCTTCGTCGACGCCGTGACCGAGCGGGTCAAGGCCCTGCGCCAGGGCGCCCCGGGCGGGCCGGGCAGCGTCGAGGTGGGCGCGATGACCTTCCCGCCGCAGCTCGACATCGTCAGCCGCCACGTCGAGGAGGCCCGCGCCGCCGGCGCTCGCGTCACCACCGGCGGCCACGCCCGCGAGGGCGCCGGGCGCTTCTACGAGCCGACCGTCCTGGCCGACGTCGACCACTCGATGACCGCGATGACCGAGGAGACCTTCGGCCCCACGATGCCGGTCATGAAGGTCGCCGACGCCGACGAGGCCGTGCGGCTGGCGAACGACTCGCGCTACGGGCTCGGCGCCTCCGTCTGGACGAAGGACCTCGCGCGCGGCGAGCAGATCGCGCGCCGGCTGGAGAGCGGCTACGCCTGCGTCAACGACGCCAACGTCAACTACTTCGCCTACGAGCTGCCGATGGGCGGGTGGAAGGACTCCGGCCTCGGCGTCCGCCACGGCGCGGGCGGGATCCGCAAGTACACGCGCTCGCAGGCGATCCTGGTCACCCGCTTCGCCCTCAAGCGCGACGTGCACTTCTTCCCGTACACGCCGCGCAACACGAAGATGCTCGGCCGCCTGACCAAGCTGCTCTACGGCCGCGGCAAGCGCTAGGCCTCGAGCACGCCGATCCGGGCCAGGCCCTCGAGGCTGCGCTCGAGCTCGTCGGCGGGCCGGCCGAGCTCGCGCAGCAGCGCGGCGCGATCGCGGGTGCCGTCCAGGAGGCCGATCAGGCGCCGGCCGAGCGCGTCGGGGACCTCGACGCTCGTGTGGCGCAGGGTCGTGACCCGCTCCCCCTCGGCGGCCTGCAGGCGCGCGAGCGCGCTCGCCACGGGCCGCTCGCCCGGCTCGGTCGCCACCGGCGGCGCCCACACGTGCAGGTGCACGAGGTTGGCCGCGTAGGCGCGGCTGAGCGTCTCGCACAGCTCCAGCGTCTCCGCCTCGGTCGCGCCCGTCGCCAGCTCGGCGACGGGGATCGCGTCCGGCCAGGCCTCGCCGAGGCGGGTCAGCGCGCTCCGGACCAGCGCGTGGCCGGTGGTCAGCCGGGCGCCGCCGGGCCCCTCGAACGCGTCGCCGGCGGGCTGGACGGGGCTGGCGGCGAGCATGCCGCGCACGACCTCGGCGCCGGCCGGGACGGTCGGCGCCCCGGCGTGACGGAGCAGCGTCTGCCGGAACATCCGGCCCTTGAAGAAGTCCAGGTACTGCTCGCGGGCGACGACGTCGTCCGCGAGGCCCGCCAGCTCCTCGGCCACGGGCGCCGTGCTCATCTCGAACACGTCCGCCTCGGCGAGGAAGCGCAGGCCGTGACGCTCGGCGTGGGCGGCGAAGTCGGCGAACAGCACCGCCTCGTGGTGCGGGGCGAGCTCGTCGTGGTACAGCGAGGCGTCGCCCTGGGCGAGGGCGCGCTCGGCCGCCCGCCGCACCTCGTCTCCGCCGCGACCGGCGGAGATGACGGCCTCCAGCAGCGCCCGCGCCTGGACGATCCGCTCCGCCGGGTCGTCCACCCCGCGCAGGTGCCAGCGCAGCATCCGGCGCGTGATCTCGCGCAGGTACCCGCCCGGGAGGACGTCGTAGGAGACGTACGCGACGCCCTGCGGCGCGAGGCGGTCGCGGCAGGCCGCCAGCAGCGCGTCCCGCCGCTCGGGCTCGATCCAGGAGTACACCCCGTGCGCGACGACGTAGTCGAACTCCCCTTGGGCGCCCGAGAGGTCGGCCTCGCGGAAGACGACGTTCTCGAGTCCCAGCGCCGCGGTGGCCGCGCGCGCCCGCTCGATCGCGCGCCCGGACAGGTCGATGCCGCAGAACGAGCCGCCGGGCAGCGCGTAGGCCATCGGGACGAGGTTGCCGCCCTCGCCGCAGCCGAGCTCGAGCAGGCGGCATCCGGCGGGCGGCGCCGGCTCGAGGCCGAACAGCGTCGCCACCGTCGCCAGTCGGTCCGGATGGGTCTGCGCGAACGGGTGCCCGGGGTACGGGACCCGGTCGTACTCGGTCAGAGCTTCTTGTTCGACTTGACGTCCCAGCCGGCCGTCACCGGGACGTCGAACGAGCCGTCCGCCTTCTGCGGCCGGTACTCGACCCTGAGCTTCGAGAAGCTCAGCGAGAGCTGGTCGCCCGGGATCTCGTCGCTGGTCCCGCCCGTCTGGTAGCCGGTCACCAGCACGTCGCTGAACGTCCACGTGAGGAACTCCACCTGGGTCTTGCCGGCGCGGACCGCGGCGAGCTTGGCCTCCTTCATGTGCTGGCCGGTGGCGCACGCCAGGAAGAGCTTCGGGCTCGCCTTGCTCACGCGCGTGGTCACGTGGAGGTCCTGGACCTGCACCTTGCCGGCGGTGCCGCCCCCGCCTCCGCCGGCCGGGGGAGTGGGGTTCGTCTCGCCCCAGGACCACGACTCCACGTCGAGCCAGCCCTTGTGCTTGGCGTCCATGCTCTCGCCCTCGATGCCCGTGATCTGCAGGAAGGTGTCGACGAGGGCCATCGGTGGCGACTATCGCAGAAGCGCGCGGACCTCGGCAAGGGTCGCGGCGGCGTCTCCGCGATGCGCCACGGTGGCCATGCCGATCGCCCGCGCCGGCTTGAGGTTGCCGGGCAGGTCGTCGACGAAGACGCACGCGCGCGGCTCGAGCCCGATCCGCGCGGCGGCGAGGGCGTAGATCGCCGGGTCGGGCTTGCGCAGGCCGACCTCGCTGGAGATCACGACCGCGTCGAACAGCTCGTCGAGCAGGGCGCGGTCGTAGCCCGTCGCGGCGCCCCAGGAGTTCGACAGCAGCCCGGTGCGCGCGCCCGGCCGCGCGGGCCTCGCGCACGCCCTCGATCATCGCCGCGTCGGGCGCCATGCCGCCGAAGAGGCGGTCGATCAGCCGCTCGGACGCCACCTCCAGCAGCGCCGCGAAGCGCGGCTCGAACTCGGCGACCTCGAGCTCGCCGGTCTCGAGCCCTTCGAGCAGCGCGCGCGCCTCGGGGTCGCCGCGGAAGCGGTCGCGCACCGTGTCGGGCGGCAGGCCCTCGGCCTCGCAGAACGCCTGGAAGGAGGCGAAGACGTCCGTGGTCAGGACCCCGCCGTAGTCGACGATCAGCCCGTCGCGGTCGCCCACGCGCGCTCCGCGATCTCGGGGACGCCGGTCTCGAGCATGTCGAAGAACGGGTCCTCGGTCGTGCCCGCCAGCCGGCGCTTGTAGGAGCCCTCGAGGAAGACCGCCGACTTCCAGAGCGCCAGCGTCGTGTACCAGCGGACGTCCGACATCGAGCGGCCCGAGCGCTCCTCGTAGCGGGCGATCAGCTCCGCGCGGCCGGGGAAGCCCGGCCGCTGCGTCACGGCGCCGAGCGCGAACAGCCAGCTCTCGCCGTCGCCGGGCTCCGTCCAGGTCCCGACGAGGTAGCCGACGTCGGCCAGCGGGTCGCCGATGGTGGCCAGCTCCCAGTCGAAGATCGCGGTCAGCCGCGGCGGCGCGCCATGGGCGAACATCGTGTTGCCCAGCCGGTAGTCGCCGTGCACGATCGTCGCCTCGCCCGACTCGGGCCGGTGCTCGCCCAGCCAGGCCGTCACGCGGTCGAGCACCGGCAGCGCGCGGGTGCGGTTGTGCTCCCACAGCCCGCCGAAGCGGCGCAGCTGGCGCTCCAGGTAGCCGGTCGGCTTGCCGTAGCCCTCGAGCCCGGCCGCGCGCCAGTCGACGGCGTGCACCTCGACCAGCGCGTCCACCAGCTCCTCGCCGATCCGCGCCCGCGACGGCTCGTCGTCGAGCGCCGGCGGCACGTCGGAGGTCAGCACGTCGCCGTCCACCAGCTCCATCACGTAGAACGGCGCGCCGATCACCGCCTCGTCGTCGCACGTCGCGATCACGCGCGGCGTGCGGACGTCGGCGTCCTCGATCGCCGTCAGCAGGCGCGCCTCGCGCAGCACGTCGTGGGCGGAGGGCGGGAGCGGCGGGCGCGGCGGGCGGCGCAGCACCCAGGCGCCGCCGCGGCGGCGGATCGCGAACGTCACGTTCGAGTGCCCCTCGCCGATCGCCTCGGCGTCGAGCGGGCCCTCGCCGAGGCCGCGCGCGTCCAGGAACGCCTCGAGCGGACGGCGCACGAGCAGCGGCGGGAGCTCGAGGCCGGCGGCCTCCTCCGGCGTGTCCACGATCGCCGTCATACGGCCAGCACCGTACCCTGGTACCGCAACCCGGACCCCGGTGGCCGGGTTCCATGCCTTTCGAGATGCGCATCGCCCTGCTCTCCATCGCCCTGCTCGTCCTCCTCGCGGCCCCCGCGCAGGCGGCGCCGCGCCAGGTCATGACCTTCGAGGCCCCGGACGAGCTGTTCGACGACACGCGGCGCGACGCCACGCTCGACGAGATCCGCGCCTTCGGCGTCACCCAGATCCGCCAGCTCGTCTACTGGCAGACGTTCGCCCCGCGGCCGACCAGCAAGCGCAAGCCGGACTTCGACGCCCGCAACGGCGACAACTACGGCACGCCGGCCTGGGTCCTGCTCGACCGGCTCGTCGCCGCCGCCCAGGCGCGCGGCATCAAGGTCATCCTCACGCCGACCGGCCCCGTGCCGCGCTGGGCGACCAAGAGCAGGAAGGGCAACCTCGACCGGCCGAGCGCAGGCCAGTTCGGCCAGTTCGTCACGGCGCTCGCACGGCGCTACGGCGCGGCCGTCGACACCTGGTCGGTGTGGAACGAGCCGAACCAGCCGCAGTTCCTGATGCCGCAGTACCGCAAGCGCAAGCCGTACTCGCCCACCCTCTACCGGGGCCTCTACCGCGCCGCCTACAACGCGATCCGCGGCGTGGCCGAGAACCGGCGCGACACGATCCTCATCGGGGAGACCTCCCCGCGCGGCAACGAGAACATCGTGCATCCGCTCAAGTTCCTGCGCGGGATCGCCTGCCTGAACAACAAGTACAAGAAGACGCGCAAGTGCTCGCGGCTCCCCGCCGACGGCTACGCGCACCACGCGTACACCACGCGCGTCGGCCCGCGCTTCGAGCCCTCGGACGAGAACGACGTCACGATCGCCGTGCTCGACCGCCTGGTCGAGGCGCTGGACAAGGCCGGCGCCGCGCGCGGCCTGCCGAAGGGCCTGAAGATCTACCTCACCGAGTTCGGCATCCAGTCCGAGCCCGACCGGATCTCCGGCGTCTCGTACGCGCGCCAGCCCGCCTACTACGCGATCGCCGAGCACGTGGCCTACGTGAACCCGCGGGTCGCGCTCTTCTCGCAGTACCTGATGCGCGACGACGCCCCGCGCGAGGAGGGCTACCGCTTCCGCGGCTTCGAGAGCGGGCTGCGCCGCAACAGCGGGGCCAGGAAGCCGGCCTACCGCGCCTTCCCGAACCCGCTCGCGGTCGAGCGCTACGGGCCCACCGACGTGCTGTGGGGGCTCATCCGCCCCCAGGCGGGCGTGACGCGCGTGACGATCGAGACGCGCCGCGACGGCAGGCGCCAGTGGCGCGTGCTCAAGCGCCTCAACACCACGACGAACGGCGTCTACGGCCTGCGGGCCACGCGCCGCAAGGGCCAGGAGTACCGCGTCCGCTGGACGTCGGCGGCCGGCAAGGCCTACACGGGCCCGCCGATCCGCTCGTACAAATTGGGGTCCTGACCCGGTGGCGGGCGGGCGGCCCGCAGGCGATAAGTGGCATATGGGACGAGTGACTCGGCGGAACCTCCTCGGTTTCCGCGTGCTGGACTGCTACGGCGAGGAGATCGGCAGAGTCGTCGACACCTGGCCGGACGACGGCGGCTGGGAGATCGAGCTGGTCGTCGTGCGCATGATGCGGTTCGGCGAGCGGCGCATGCTGCCCGTCGAGGACGTCGTGGCCTGGGGCGGCACCCTGCGGGCGCCGTACTCGCGGCAGCAGATCGAGGACGCGCCGGTCGTCAACGGCGGCGTGCACCGCGCGGACGAGCCGTATCGCGCGCTGGCCTACTGGCGTTTCGAGGAGAGCGCGCTGAGCTGTATCGTGACGCCGCCATGGCGCCGCAGCTCTGGCTCCTTCGTCACGGAGAGGCCGTTCCCCACGACGCAAAGCCCGACGCCGAGCGGGAGCTGACACCGCGAGGCGAGCGGCAGTCGGTCGCGGCCGGTCTCGGGCTGGCGCGACTCGGGCTCGAGTTCGCCGCCTGCTACACGAGCCCGAAGGTGCGCGCGCTCGGCACCGCCCGCCTCGCCTGCGAGGCCCTGAACGTGGAGCCCGTCGTCGAGGACGTGCTCGCCGACGGGTTCGATCGCGACGACGCGCTCGAGCTGCTCATGCGCCACGACGGCGACGCGCGGGTCCTGGTCGCCGGGCACGAGCCGTCGTTCTCCCAGGTCGTCTACGACCTCACCGGCGCCCGCATCGACTTCAAGAAGGGCGGCGTGGCGGCCGTGCGCGTGGAGCGCGCGGGCGGCGAGCTACTCGTGCTCCTGCGCCCCCGCGAGCTCGAGTCGCTTGCCCGGTAGCTCGCGCACCTCGCGCACGGCGAGCAGCGACAGCCAGATCGCGGTCTGGACGGCGAAGGCGAGCCAGAGCGCCGTGTCGACGCCGATCCCGACGGCGACCGGCCCCCACAGGAGCATCCCGAGCGGCTGGGTGGCGAGCGAGCCGAACCAGGAGTAGGAGTTCACGCGTGAGAGCTTCTCGGGCGGGACGTGGCGCTGCTCGGCGGTCTCCCACAGGGTGTTCGCCACCATCAGGCCCGCGCCGGCGACGAAGCCCACGGCCGCGATGAGGATCGCCGGCAGCGCGAGCGCCAGCGCGGCGAGCGGGAGCCCGTAGAGCAGCACGGCGAGGGTGGCGACGAGCACCGGGCGCTGCGGGTCGATGCGCATGACCACGAGCGTCCCCGCCAGCAGGCCGACGCCGAAGCCCGCGGCGATCACGCCCCACGCCGCGGCCCCGCCCAGCTCGCGGTCGGCGACCAGCGGGCCGAGCACGAAATAGGCGGCGAAGAACAGGTTGCCCAGCGACGCCGCGGCGACCGACGTCCAGAGCCACTTGCGCGAGCGGAAGTCGTCCCAGCCCTCGCGCAGGTCGGCGAAGAAGGTCTGCGCCGGCGCCGGCACCATGCCCGGCACGGAGAGGCGAGCCAGGAAGAGCGCGCTGATGCCGAAGGTGGCGGCGTCGACGGCGAGCGCCCAGCCGGCGCCCGCGGCGGCCACGATCACGCCCGCGAGGATCGGGCCGGCGATGCGCCCGGTCGCCTCGGCGGTGCCCCGCAGCGCGTTCGCCTGCTGCAGCCGGGCGTCGCTGACGACGTGGGGCATGATGCCGCTGATGGCCGGCGTGAAGAACGCGCTCGCCGTCGCGCCGATCGCCGCGAGGACCGCCAGCCACGCCACGCTGGCCTCGCCCGCGATCACCAGCGCCGCCATCGCGCCGTGCGTCACGAGGCGCACGAGGTCGGCGACGACCATCAGCTTCCCGCGCGGGAGCCGGTCGGCCCACACGCCGCCGACCAGGAGGAACAGCACGAGCGGCGTCGCGCGCGCGGCGAGCACGATGCCGAGGTCCGACGCCGAGCCGGTCAGGTCGAGCACCGCGAAGGCGAGCGCGACGGACACCATGCCGTCGCCGAGCAGCGAGGTCGCCTGGGCGAAGAAGAGCAGCCGGAACGGGCGCTCGCGCAGTGCCTCCGGCGCTCGCATCAGAGCACTGCGGCGAGCACCGCCAGCGCGACCTCGGCGCGCGGCGCGAGCGACGCCTCGTACACGAACTCGCCGGGGTTGTGCGCCTTCCCCCCGCGCGGGCCGAGGCCGTCGACGGTCACCGGGATGGCGGCCGCGAAGTGGCTCGCGTCGCTCGCGCCGCCGCGCGAGCGGCCGTGCACGGGGCGGCCGAGCAGCTCGGCCGCGCGCGAGAGCGCCGGGGCGACCGCGTGCTCGGAGTGCATGCCCGGCCAGCGGCGGATCAGCTCCGGCTCGAGCCTGACGCCGCCGACCTCGGCCGGGATCGCCTGCAGCACGCCCTCGATCGCGTCCAGGTCGTCGGCGCGGCAGTCGCAGAACAGCTCGCCGGCGCCGGGCACGACGTTGAACGCGTCGCCGCTGCGCAGGATCGTCGGCACCGAGGTCAGGTGCTGCGCCCCGGCGGGGTCGTGGCACGCGGCCACGGCCTGCGCGGCGGCGGCCAGCGCGAGCAGCGCGTTGCGGCCGCGATCGGGGGCCGAGCCCGAGTGCGCGGCGCGGCCGTGGGCGGTCACGCGGATCGTCCCGGCCGCCTTGCGGCGCACGACGACCCCGTCCTCGCCGTCGCTCGTCTGCTCGCCGCCCTCGAAGCACAGGCAGGCGTCCCAGCCGGCGAAGCGGTCGACGTGCGCGAGCGTGCCGGTCCGCCACTCCTCGTCGACCACCAGCAGGAGCGCGACCTCGGCGTAGAGCTCCGGGCGCCGGGCGAGCGCGCGCATGATGCCGATCGCGAGCACGTCGCCGCCCTTCATGTCGACCGCGCCGGAGCCGACCAGCGTGTCGCCGTGGCGCGCGAGCGGGCGATGGTCGCCGTGCGCGACCACGGTGTCGAGGTGCCCCAGCAGGATCACGCGGCGGCGGCCGCTGCCCTGCAGGCGGGCGAGCAGGTCCTGCGCGTGGCCGGGGGAGGAGCAGGGCAGCCGCTCGATCGCGGCCTCGTCCGGCAGCAGCGCCGCGCAGATCGCGGCGCACTCCTCCGCGCCGTGGACGTCGCCCGACGGAGAGGACACGGCGACCAGCGCCTCCAGCTCCCGCGCCGCCCGCCGTCCGATCTCCGCCGCCGTCTCCTGCACCCACGGATCCATGGGGCCGGACGGTACTGTCTTCGCGATGATCGAACGCGGCGACAAGGCTCCTGAATTCACGCTCCCGGACCAGGACGGCAACGAGGTCTCGCTCGGTGACTTCGCCGGACGGACGCTGGTCCTCTACTTCTATCCCAAGGCCGACACGCCCGGCTGCACGACCCAGGCGTGCTCGATCCGCGACCGCTGGGACGAGTACGAGGCGGCCGGCGCCGCGGTCGTCGGCGTCTCGCCCGACCCGGTGTCCGCCGTCAAGAAGTTCCACGGCAAGCAGTCGCTCAACTTCACGCTGCTGGCCGACGAGGACCACGCGGTCTGCGACCTCTACGGCGTCTGGGGCGAGAAGAGCATGTACGGCAAGAAGTACTGGGGCGCCCAGCGCTCGACCTTCATCATCGACGGCGACGGGACCGTGGTCCACGTGATCCCGAAGGCGTCGCCGAAGACGCACGACGACGAGGTGCTGGCCGTGCTCGCCGACAGGAGCGCCGCTGCCTGAGCTGCCCGAGATGGAGATCGTCGCGCGGCGGCTCGACTCGGTGCTGCCCGGAGAGACGATCGAGTCGGCGATGACGCCGGGGCTGAACGCGCTCAAGACGTTCGACCCGCCGTTCTCGGCGATCGACGGCGCGACGTTCAGCGGCGTGCGCCGCCGCGGGAAGCTGCTGCTGCTGGACCTCGACACGCCCGCGCACGGGCCGCTCGTCCTGCTCACGCACCTGATGAGCGCCGGCCGGATGCAGCTCTTCGGGAAGCGCGCTTCGATGCGCGACCGCACGTCGCGCGTGCTGCTGAGGCTGCCCGGCGACCGCGAGCTGCGCGTACGCGAGTTCGGGACCAAGCAGGCGGCCTGGGTGAAGCTCCTGCGGCCCGACGCGGTCGACGAGGACGAGGCGCTGGCGGGCCTCGGCCCGGAGGCGTGGCCCGAGCCTCCCGCCGACCTCGCGGAGCGGCTCGCCACCAAGCGGCCGCTGCACTCGCTGCTGCGCGACCAGCGCGTGATCGCCGGCATCGGCCGCACGTGGGTCGACGACATCCTGCAGGCCGCGCGGCTCTCGCCGTACAAGCGCGGCGACGACCTCGACGAGGAGGAGGTCGCGCGGCTCGGCGAGGCGATCGCCGGGGAGCTCGGGCGGGTGCTCGACGTCTACGAGGCCGAGGTCCAGCTGCCGCTGCCGGAGAAGTTCCCGAAGCCGACGCGGGTGCACGCGCACCAGGGCGAGCCGTGCCCGCGCTGCGGGACCACGCTCGAGGCGGTCTTCTTCGAGGACTACGTCATCGCCTACTGCCCGCACTGCCAGACGGACGACAAGGTCCTCAAGGACCGCCGCCTGTCACGGCTCCTGAAGTAGTCCGAGGCCGACCGCGGCGAAGCGGTCGCTGCCCCGGCGGTTCGGCACGCCGAGCCAGCCCAGCGCCGCGTTGATGGCCCCGTCCTCGCCGCGCCGGAAGAGCCTGCGGCGCGTGGCTTCCCCTTCGGTGCGCAACGGGCCGAGCGTCAGCTCGCCGTCGTGCCAGCCGGCCGCGGCCTGGTCGTCGCCCTCGGCGGCGACGTAGATGACGGGCGTCTGGACCGAGACGACCTCGAGGTAGCCGAGCACCGACTCGGTGAGCCGCGGGAGCGGCGCCGCGAGGTCGGCGAGCGGCTCGTCCATCGCCACCTGCGCGCGCACGCGGCAGAGCCCGTATCCGAAGCCGAGCGGCTGCATCGCGTGCATGCTCGGATGCCGGAGGCCGCCGAGCACGCCCCCGTTCCCGACGACGCCGTAGAGCGTGTAGGCCACGGTTCGGCGGACCTTACGCGGAGCGGATCCGGTCGAGAGTCCTCAGCGCTCGGGTCCGCGCGGGGCCGCCGCGCGACCGTACCCTGTGAGCGTGCCCCTCGCGTCGCTCGGCGACAGCTTCTCCTCGTTCTTCGACGCCGTCGGCGACTTCTTCGGCAGCATCGCGGCGATCCAGTGGCTGGCCCTGCTGCCGGCGCTGGGCGCGTTCCTCATCTACCTCACGCTGCGCTCGCGGGCGTCCTTCAACATCCTGCGCGCCGCGTACCCGGAGGAGCGGATCCAGTGGCGCTTCATCTGGGGCGCGTACATCGCCGCCTACGGCTTCAACAGCGTGGTGCCGGCCCGCGGCGGCGACGTCGTGCGGCTGTTCCTGACCAAGACCAGCGTGCCGCACTCGAGCTACCCCGCGGTCGCCTCGGCGTTCTCGGTCGAGCTGATCTTCGACCTCTGCATGGCGATCCCCATCCTCGCCTTCGCGTTCACGCAGGGCGTCTTCCCGAAGCCGCCGGACTTCTCGTCGCTCCCGGCCTTCGACCTCGCGTTCTTCGCCGGCAACCCGCGCTTCACGCTCTTCCTGCTCACCGTCCTGGGCATCGCCGTGCTGGCGGCCTTCGCGCTGCTCTCGGCCCGCGTGCGGGCGTTCTGGGAGCGCGTCCGCCAGGGCCTGACGATCCTCCGGGACCGGCGGCGCTACCTGCGCGAGGTGTTCGCGATCCAGTTCGTCGGCTGGCTGTTCCGCTTCACCGCGTTCTACCTGCTGCTCGAGGCGTTCAACGTCGGCGGGTCGGTGCGCAACGTGCTGCTCGTGCTCGGCGTCAACGTGGTCGCGGCGCTGGTGCCGTTCACGCCGGGCGGCGCGGGCGTGCAGCAGGCGCTGCTGGTGAAGGTGTTCGGCGGGACCGCCGTGGGCGCGACGGTCGCGGCCTACAGCGTCGGGCAGCAGATCGCCATCGCGGCGTTCACCTTCGGCGTCGGCTTCGCCGCGCTCGTCTTCATCTTCAACATCCGCTCCTTCAAGGAGGTCATCGCCCAGGGCCGGGCGGCCCGCGGCGACGAGGAGCCGACGGCTACGACAGGCCCTGACGCGCCTCGCGCACCAGCGTGACGGCCTCGGGGAAGACCGTCGCCATCACGGAGCGGACCTGCTTGGCCTGCTCCTCGGCGTTGCCCTGAAGGTTGACGCGGTTGATCGCGGCGACCGTCATGTCGACGGCGAGCTTGATCGCGTTGTCGGCCCACGCGAGATTCTGGGACGACTGCATCTGCTCGGCCATCTCCTGAAGTCGCTTCTGAAAGTCAGGATCGTTGAAGAAGCCTCCGAAGCCTTCCATGACCCTGATGCTACTGATCAGCCGCCGCCGCGCTCATGGAAGAAGAAATCGGGCATCACGGCGCGCGTGACGCGGGCGGAGAGCTGGCTGGAGAGCTCCGAGTCGCCGGTGCGGGAAGCGAGGTCGTCGAGCGTGACGATGCCCCTGAGCCGCCCGCCGTCGACCACCACGAGGCGCCGGATGCCGTGGCGGACCATCAGCTCGCCCGCCTCCTCGACCTCCATGGCGCCCTCGGCGGTGATCACCGGCGTCGACGCGTGGTCGGCCACGTGGTCGCCGAAGTCGCGGCCGTCGGCGATCACCGACAGCGCGAGGTCGCGGTCGGTGACGAAGCCGACCGGGCGGTCGCCGTCGACCAGCACGACCGAGCCGACGTTGCGCTCGCGCATCAGCTCGGCGATCTCGCGCACCGTGCGCTCGGGCGCGGCGGTGACGACGGACTCCGTCATGACCTCGCGGACCAGCACGCGGGCGAGTCTACAATCGCGCGCCGTGGCGCATCGCACGCACATGCAGCTCGCCGCGCGGCGGCGGATCGAGGGGCTGATCGGCCTCGCGGCGCCCGTGCTCGACATCGTCCTCTTCGCCGGCGACCGCGTCTCGCGCGTCGCCGGGCGCAACGAGATCGACCCCGAGCCCCCGCGCCGGCTCGGCGATCGGCCGGCGCGCACGCCGATCGGCGGTCCGCCCGACGGCGGGGACGCCCCGACCAACTAGGATCATCGGCTTCGTGACAGCGGTCGCCGGAGAAGCTCGAGAGCAGCAGCTCGCCTGGGAGGCACGGCAGCGCCCGCGCGCCGCCGTGGCCGCGATCGTCTCGGGCATCCTCACCATCGCCGGCTACCTGTGGTGGGGACTCACGCTGCGCGACGCTCCGCGGGCCGGGTTCCTCGAGTCGCTCGAGCGCGCGGGCAGCACCCCGCTCGGCGACCAGCAGAGCCTCCTCGTCCCGCGCTTCGAGTTCCTCTCGGACCAGGCGTTCGGGCTGATCGGCTCGAGCGTGGTGCGCGCCCTCGCGCTGCTCGCGCTCGGCTGGGCGGTGACCTTCCTGGCCATCGCGACGCGCGCCCGCCGCAAGGAGTTCATCAAGGCCGCGGTCTACGTCGTCATCGTCGGGTCGGTGCTGTCGGCGCTGGCGCTCGTCCTGGTCAGCGTGGGGAGCACGCTGGCGATCAACAACTTCCTCGACGGCGAGCGCACCGTCGACGAGGCGACCGACCTCAGCGGCGGCTCGCTGCTGGCCACCGGCGACCTGCTGAGCTACATCGGCCCGTTCGTCGTGGGCGCCGGCCTGCTGCTCGTGTCGCTCAACGCCATGCGCGCGGGCCTGCTCACGCGCTTCCTCGGCATCCTCGGCGTGGTCAGCGGCGTCCTCGCCGTGCTGCCGCAGCTGATGCCGGTGCCGGTCATCCAGGCGTTCTGGATCGTCGCCGTCGGCCTGATGCTGCTCGGCAGGGGCCGCGCGGGCCTCCCGCCGGCGTGGCGCACCGGCGAGGCCGAGCCGTGGCCGAGCGCCGCCGCCGCCGCGGCCGCCCGGCGCGAGGCCGAGAACCGCAAGCAGGGCATCGAGCCCGCGCCCGCCCAGGGGCCGACGCCGACGCCGGCGGCCAAGCCGCACCCGGCGTCGAAGAAGCGCAAGCGCAAGCGCCGCGACTAGGCCTCGGCGGGGGGCGCCGCCGCCAGCATGGCGTCGATCGCCACCAGGAGGCCGAGCCACCCGCTGAACGGGCGGCCCTCGCCGCTCCCGTCCGAGATCGCGCGCCCGTCCAGCTCTTCGCCCGCCAGGCGCAGCTCGAGGGTGATCGTGACCGCTCTTGAGGTCATGGGGACAGGATGGCCCGCGATCCCCCGCGCGCCATCGGGGTGACCCCTAAACGCCGTCCCCAAGCTTTGGGTCAGGTCGCGGCGACGCCGAGCGCCCCGGCGAGCTCGCGGCGCGAGCGGATGCCGAGCTTGCGGTACGCGTTGCTGAGGTGGACCTCGACCGTCTTGGGCGTGACGAACAGGGCCTGCGCGATGTCGCGGTTGCTCTGCCCCTCGGCGGCGAACCCGGCGACGCGGCGCTCGCTCGCGGTCAGCGCGTCCACGCCGCCCGTGGCGGTCGTGCGCGGCCGCGCGCCGGAGGCGTAGAGCTCCGCGCGCACGTGCTCCACGAGGCCGCCGGCGCCGCACCCGTCGGCCAGCTCGAGGGCGCGCCGGAGCGGCTCGCGGGCATCGCTCGGGCGCCGGTCGCGGCGCATCCACGCGCCGAGGTCGGCCAGCGCCTTGGCCAGCTCCAGCCGCGAGCGCGAGCCCTCGAGCACCTCGACGGCCTCCTCGAGCAGGGCGGGGTCGCCGCGCAGGTTGCCGAGCACGCGCAGCACCGGCCCGACGGTCGCGGGAGCGCCCCAGCGGCGGGCGTCGGCCAGCTCGGCCTCGGCCAGGGCGAGCGCCTCGTCGTGGCGGCCGAGGCGGTCCAGCGCCCGGGCGGTGGTGGAGCGCGGGTGCGTGGCGGCCGGGAGCGTCAGCCAGGCGTGCCGCTCCGCGAACTCCTCGTACGCCGCGACCGCCTCGGCGTCGCGCCCCTCGGCGACCAGCAGCGCCATGTTCGTGGCGCGCCAGAAGCGGCTGCCGTCGGACCACACGTCGATGTGCGGGCGCGCGAGCTCGATCGTCGCGCGGGCCTCGTCGAGCCGGCCGCGCTCGGCCAGGATCGTGCCCAGGAACGCGCTCGTGTAGCGCATCGCGGTGATGCCGAACCCCCAGGCGTCGAACTCTGCCTGAGCGGCGCGCAGCGACTCCTCGGCGTCGGTCAGCTCGCCGAGGTGCAGCAGCGCGAAGCCGTGCCACAGATGCAGCGACGAGATCCCGAGCAGCGAGCCGTGGCGGTGCGCCTCGCGCTGCGCGACCGCCCACGCCTCGTCGGCCTCCGGGCGGTCGCCGAGCACGAGCGTGTTCAGGGCGGCGAGCGCGAGCAGCCCGTTGTCGCGGGTCGCGAGCTCGCCGCCCTCCAGCGCCGCGAGCGCGAGCGCGACCTGGGTGTCGGCGTCGCCGCCGGTGTAGGCGCCCCACAGCGCGGCCATCGCCGCGATCCGCCTGACGCCGAGCGGGGCGCCGGGCGCCGGCGGCTCCTGGTGGCCGGCCAGCACCTCCAGGTCGGCGGGCGAGCCGACGGCGAAGAAGCGCATGATCATCTCGAAGGCGAACAGCCCGCGGGCCTCGTCGGCCAGCGCGTCCGGCAGCTCCGCGCCCGCGCGGTGGGCGAACGCGGCGGCCTCCTCGGTGTGGTCGGTGAACACGAGCGCGTGGACCAGCGCGTTGGCCACCAGCGCGCGCCAGGAGGGGTCCTCGAGCGTCTCGTAGGCCTCCTTGAGGTGCTCGATCGCGGCCGGGCCCTCGGTCAGCGCCTCGGCCAGCCCGAGCTCCATCAGCAGCTCGGGGCGCCAGGCCGCCGGCGCCGGCTCCTCCAGCGCGCGCCGCAGGATCGCGACGCCGCTCTCCGGCGCCCCGCGCTGGACGGCGGCGCGGCCGGCCTCGCGCAGCTGCTCGGCGACCCAGTCCTGCCCACGGCGCGGCGAGCCGAGCAGATGGGCGGCGACCTGCTCGGGCGGCGCGCCCGCGTCGAGCAGCACGCGGGCGGCGCGCTCGTGCTGGAGCTCGCGCTCGCCGAGCGGCAGCTCCTGGTAGACGGCGTCGCGGACCAGCGCGTGGACGAAGCCGAGCGGCGCCTCGGGCCGCAGGATCTCGGCGCGCGCCAGAGCGCCGGTCGCGTCGGCGACCTGCGTCTCGTCGAGCCCGGTCAGCGACGCGACGGCGGGCAGCGTCGCGCTCTCGGTCAGCACGGCGACCGCGCGGGCGACGGCGATCGCGTCCTGCGAGAGCCGCGAGAGGCGCATGATCACCGTGCGCGAGACGGCGCGCGGCCCGATCTCCAGCACCACGTCGGCGTTGGCGGCCTGCGGGCGCACGCGGTCGGTCTCGAGCGCCGTGAGCAGCTGGCGCAGGAACAGCGGGTTGCCGCCCGTCGCCTCGTGGCAGGCGGAGCAGAAGACGTCGTCGGCGTCGTCCCCCAAGCGGTCGCGGACGAGCGAGCGGACGGCCTCGGCGCTGAGCGGCACGGGCCGCACGGCGATCGTCGACGGATCGTTGGAGATCTCGCCCATCAGGGCCACGTCGGTGCCCGGCTCGCCGGTGCGGATGGTCGTGGCCACGAGGATCGGCTGCCCCTCGAGCCGCCGCGCCAGGTAGGCGACGAAGCGCATCGACGGGCGGTCGCACCAGTGCAGGTCGTCGACGGCGAGGATCAGCGGCCGCTCGGCGGCGAGGTTGAGCGCGACCCAGAAGAGCCCGTGGAGCGCGGCGAAGGAGACGTCGCCCTCGCTCGCCGCGCCGTCCGGCGCCCCGAACACGGCGGCCGCGGGCGCCGCGGCGCCGCCGAGCAGGCGCTCGCGCCGCTCGGGGTCCGAGACGACGCCCTCGAACAGCTGGCGGACGACGCCGAACGGGAACTCGCGCTCGAGCTCCGAGCCGCGGGCGGCCAGCACCTCGGCGCCGCTCGAGGCACCGTAGCGGCGCGCCTCCGTGAGCAGCGTGCTCTTGCCGATCCCGGCCGGGCCCTCGATCCACGCCACGCGGCCCTCGCCCGATCCGGTGGCGTCGATCAGCGCCGCGAGCGCGGCGGTCTCACGATCGCGCTCGACGAGCTGTGACCCGGACATCGCGCGCATCCTATGCGCGCGCGTCGGCCTCGATGCCGAGGCCTAGACCTTCGGGTGCGTGCATGGACAGCAGCTCGGCGTCCGCCGCGGGCCGCCGGCCGCGGTCGGCGAGCGACACGAAGACCATCACCGCGAACGCGACGGGCACCGAGAGCACGGCCGGCTGGGTCAGCAGCGCGTTGACCGTCGGGTGGCCGCCCTCGAGGGCCAGGCCGGTGAAGATCGCGCCCGTGGCGACCGTCGCTCCCGCGATCAGCCCGGTCGCCGCGCCGCGCGCGGTCAGCCCTTCCCACCAGATGCCGAGGAGCAGCAGCGGGCAGAACGTGCTCGCCGCCAGCGCGAACGCCCAGCCGACGAGGACCGAGATGTCGAGGCCGCGCGCCACCAGCGCGAGCGCGACCGGCGCCACCACGCCGCCGAGCGCGGCGAGCCGGAACCGCCGCCGGCGCAGCTCCACCTGCGCCGGCCCGCGCCGCCAGAGGTCGAAGGAGATCGTCCCGGCCACCGAGACCATCAGGCCCGACGCCGTCGACATGAACGCCGCGAACGCGCCGGCCGCGACCAGCGCTCCCAGCAGCTCGCCGCCGAGGCCGGGCCATGCGGCCTCGGGCAATCGCAGGACCACGGAGTCGGTCGCGCCCGTCAGGTACAGCTCGGGCACGAGCACGCGACCGAGCATGCCGTAGACCACGGGGAACGCGTAGAAGATCGCGAGCAGGCCGAGCACGCGCACGGTCGTCCTGCGCGCCGCCGGCCCGTCCGGGTTGGTGTAGAAGCGGACGAGGATGTGCGGCAGCCCCATCGTGCCCAGGAAGGTCGCGAGCAGCAGCGAGTACACGAAGACGGGCGAGGTCGGCCCGCCGCTCTCCACCGGCCGCGCCCAGTCCTCGCCGGTCTGGGCCTCGATCCCGTCCGCCACCGGCACGACCGCGCCCGGCGGCAGCGCGACCTCGCCCGCCGGCAGCGTCAGCTCCTCGCCCTCCGACGCGGACGCCGGCCGGCCGTCGACCGTGTAGCTCGTGGCCTTCGGGAACGTCACGGACTGCGGCTCGTCGAGCTGCACGACGAGCCCGGCGTCGCCGGCCCGCGGCAGCTCGCGCCCGAACATCGCGGCGCGCTCGGGCAGGCCGCCGAGGTAGATGAGCAGGACGCAGGCGGGAAGCGCGATGGCGAACGTCTTGAGCCAGTACTGGAACGCCTGCACGTAGGTGATCCCGCGCATGCCGCCGGAGGCCACGTTGAGCGCCACCACGACGCCGACCGCCACGACGCCGACCCAGTACGGCGCGCCGGTCACCTCGCCGAGCGTGAGCCCCGCGCCCTTCAGCTGGGGCACGAGGTAGAACCCGGCGATCAGCAGCACGACCGCGGCCGCCAGCACGCGCAGCCGCGCCGAGCCCAGGCGCGCCTCGGCGAAGTCGGAGATCGTGTACGCGCCGAAGCGGCGCAGCGGCGCGGCCACGAACAGCAGCAGCGCCAGGTAGCCCGCGGTGAAGCCCAGCGGCAGCCAGAGCGCGCCGCTGCCGAGCTTCATCTGCAGCCCGGCGATGCCCAGGAACGACGCCGCCGAGAGGTACTCGCCGGAGATCGCCGCCGCGTTCCACCACGGGGTGATCGCGCGCGAGGCGACGAACAGGTCGGACGTCGTGCGGGCCAGCCGCACGCCGTAGAGGCCGAGTCCGATCGTGGCGCCGGTGACGGCCAGGATCGCGCCGATCGCGATCACTCGCGGGGCTCCACCAGCTCGCGGAAGGACTCCTCGAGCGCGGCGGCGCGGCGCGCGTAGATCACGGCGATGGCGATGAAGAGCGGGAACGGCGGCCACGCGATGACGAAGATCGAGAGCGGCACGCCGAGCACGAACACGTCCTGCAGGCCCGGGAGCAGGAGCAGGGCCAGCGGGAGGGCGCCCACGATGCCGCCGAAGGCCACCAGCGCCACCGTGCTGAGGCCGAGCTGGGCGCGGATGAGCCGGCGCAGGTAGAGCCCGCCGTGCGCGGTCGCGTCCGCCAGCTCGTCCCGCGGGGTGCGGGGCCTCACACGCCCAGCTTCCGCCGCAGCTCGCCCACCTGGCGGCGGGCGATCGGCACCTCGTCGCCATCGGCCATCACGAGCACGGCGGTCCCGTTCAGGCGCGGCCGGACCTCGACGGCGCGGCGCAGGTTGACGACGAAGCCGCGGTGCACGCGCAGGAAGCCGTGGGCGGCCCAGCGCTCCTCGAGGTCCGACAGCCGGGCGCGGACGAGGAAGCGCCCCTCGGTGCTGGCCACGCGCACGTAGTCGCCGTGGGCCTGCAGGTAGAGGACCGAGGAGCGGGCGATCAGGCGCGTGCCGCCGCCGCGCAGCGCGTCGACGGCCAGCGTCTCGTCCTCGGGGGAGGCCGGCTCCCCGGCCGGCGCCCGGCGCCCCGCGCGCTCGATCGCCTCGTCGAGCCGCGTGCGCGAGACCGGCTTGCGCAGGTAGTCGACGGCGGCCAGCTCGAACGCGTCGACCGCGGCGTCGTCGAAGGCCGAGACGAAGACGACGGCCGGCGGCTTCTCGAAGCGGCGCAGCACGCGGGCCAGCTCGAGGCCGTCGAGCCCCGGCATCCGCACGTCGAGGAACACCGTGTCGATCGCCGCGTCGGACAGCGCGACCAGCGCCTCCTCGGCCGACGCCGCCGACTCCACCCGCTCCACCGCCGGCGAGGCCTCGAGCAGCCGCACGAGGTCCTCGAGCGCGGGCAGCTCGTCGTCGACCGCCAGGACCCTCATGCGGCGCGGACCCCGGCGCGGAACTTCGGCAGCGTCATCACCACCGTCGTGCCCCGGCCGGGCCCGGACTCAACCTGCAGCCCGTATCCCTCGCCGAACGTGGAGAGCAGCCGGCCGTGCACGTTCCCGAGCCCGATGCCCGGGCCCTCGCCCGCGAGCGCGTCGCGCGCGCGGGCGGGATCGATCCCCTCGCCGTCGTCGGACACCCGCAGCGCGACGTCGTTGCCGAGGTCGATCCCCTCGATCGACACGAGCCCGCCCTCCTGCTTGCGCTCGACGCCGTGGCGCACGGCGTTCTCGACCAGCGGCTGCAGCGAGAGGACCGGCAGCACCGCCTGCAGCACCTCGGGGTCGACCTGCACCCGCACCTTGAGCCGCTCGCCGAAGCGGGCCTGCTCGAGCCGCAGGTACTTCTCCACGTAGCGCAGCTCGTCGGCCACCGTCACGTACGCGCGCTGGCGGGCGAACGCGTAGCGGATGAACTCGGCGAACTCGGTCAGCAGCTCGCGCGCCTCCTCCGGCCGCGAGTGGATGAAGGCGGCGACGGCGGCCAGCGCGTTGTAGATGAAGTGCGGCGAGATCTGCGCGCGCAGCGCCCGCAGCTCGGCGCGGGCCAGCCGCTCGCCCTGCGCCTCCATCTCCGAGAGCTGGACCATGGCGGAGACGAGCGCCGCGGCCTCGCCGACCACGCGCGTCTCCTCCAGCCGCAGCCGGCCGGGCCGGTCGTAGAACGCGACGAGCGCGCCGACGCGGCGGTCCTGGACGGTGAGCGGGGCCACGATCGCCGAGCGCAGCGGGCAGCCGGGGTGCTCGCACTGCAGCCGCGGCTCCACGCGCACGCGGTCGTCGGCGGCCAGCTGAGCCAGCTCGTCGCCGGGACGGTGGTGGCCGGCGCCGAGGCCGTCGAAGGCGAGCAGGCGCTCGCCGTCGGCGAGCGCCACGGCGCCGGCGCCGGTGAGCGTGCGCAGGTGCGGCGCCGCGGAGGCGCTGCCGGCGTCGAGCCCGCGGCGCAGGTGGGGGAGGAGCGAGGTCGCGGCGTGCACCGCGCCCTGCATCGCCGAGCTCGACGGATCCTGCACCCGCGGCGCGCGCACGAGTCGCCAGCCCGCGGCGATCGACGCCGCGAGCGCCAACCCCAGGACCACTCCCAGCGCGACGTCCACCCTCGCCGCGGAGCTTAGTCCCCGGGGCGCGACGGACGGCCGCCGTTCGTCGCGCCGCAGCGACCGTTCGTCGCGCAGATCGACCTTTGAGCGATTCCGCACAAATCCGCTGCCGAGCGGGTAATAGGCATCGCGAGTACGACCATTTCCGACGGAGGAGGAGACGGTGGGGGAGCCGGTCTACGACTACGAGCGCATCGAGCGCTCACCCGAGTTCCAGGAGCTCGTGCGCAAACGGCGCGCCTTCGTGCTGCCCGCGACGATCTTCTTCCTGGCGTGGTACATGGGGTTCATCCTGCTGGCGGGGTACGCGCCGGACTTCATGGGGTCGTCGGTCTACGAGGGCCTGACCGTCGGCTACTGCCTGGCGCTGACGCAGTTCCTGATGGTCTTCGTGCTCGGGATCACGTACCTGCGCAAGTCCGACCGTCACTACGACCCGCTCGCGAAGAAGGTCGTCGACATGGCCGAGAACGGTGAGCTGGCCACCGACGGCAGCACGCGCTTCGAGCGCGAGTCCGCCGCGGCGGACCCGGAGGTGACCCGATGAGGCTCTTCGCGGCCATCAACGTCGAGGCGGTCGTGATCTTCTCGATCGTCCTCGGGATCACGCTCGGCATCACCTACTGGGCGTCCAAGCGCGCCACCAGCGCCGTCGGCTTCTACGCCGCGGGGCGCCAGATCACCGGCGTCCAGAACGGCCTCGCCATCTCCGGCGACTACCTGTCGGCGGCCTCGTTCCTCGGCATCGCCGGCCTGATCTTCCTCTACGGCTTCGACGGGTTCCTGTACTCGATCGGGTTCCTCGTCGCCTTCCTCACCGTGATGTTCCTGCTGGCCGAGCGCATGCGCAACGCCGGCAAGTTCACGATCGCCGACGTGCTCGCCTTCCGGCTGCGCGAGCGGCCCGCGCGCACCGCAGCGGCGATGGGCACGCTGGCCGTCGTCGCCTTCTACCTGATCGCGCAGATGGTCGGCGCGGGCGTGCTCATCCAGGCGCTCGTGGGCATCGACTTCACGCCGGCCGTGATCCTGACCGGCATCTTCATGCTCACCTACGTGGTCTTCGGCGGCATGGTCGCCACCACATGGGTGCAGATCATCAAGGCCGTGCTGCTCATGGCCGGCATCACCGTGATGTCGATCTTCGTGCTCGGCAAGGTCGGCTTCAACCCGATCGAGCTCTTCAACCGGGCCGACGCCAACAAGGGCCCGGAGAGCACGTTCTCGCTCGGCCCGGGGACGTTCCTCCCGAAGCCGATCGACACCGTGTCGCTCGGCCTGGCGCTCGTGCTCGGCACGGCGGGCCTGCCGCACATCCTGATGCGCTTCTTCACCGTGCCGAACGCCAAGGCGGCGCGCAGCTCGGTGGTCTGGGCGATGTTCCTGATCGGGTTCTTCTACCTGCTCACCACGTTCATCGGCTTCGGCGCCCGCGCGTTCCTGGGCGAGGGCGGCGTGGCCGCGGCCGGCACCGGCGGCAACCTGGCGGCGCCGAACCTGGCGACGTTCCTGGGCGGCGGCGAGGGCACCTTCGGCGGCGACCTGTTCCTGGCCGTGATCGCCGGCGTCGCGTTTGCGACGATCCTCGCGGTGGTGGCCGGCCTCGTGCTCTCCGCCTCGGCGGCGGTGTCGCACGACATCTGGTCGAACGTCATCCGCAAGGGCAAGGAATCCGAGCACGAGGAAGTGTGGGTGGCCAAGATCGCGGCGATCTCGATCGGCCTCATCGCCATCGCCGTGGCCGTGATCGGCGGCTCCGGCCTGAACGTGTCGTTCATGGTCGGCCTCGCCTTCGCGGTGGCGGCCAGCGCCAACTTCCCGGCGCTGCTGCTGGCCCTCACGTGGCGGCGGTTCAACACCACCGGCGCCGTGACCGGCGTGCTCTTCGGCGTGGTGAGCTCGATCGCGCTCGTGATCGTCTCGCCGAAGGTGTGGCCGGGCGCCGACACCGTCACCGGCTCGCCGATCGGCTGGGAGCTGTCCAACCCGGGCATCGTCTCGATCCCGCTCGGGTTCCTCGGCTGCTGGCTGGGGACGATGCTCAGCAAGGAGCACGGCGCGGAGCACACGTACCACGAGCTGTACGTCCGTTCCGAGACCGGGCTGGGGTCCGAGAAGGCCCTAGCCCGCCAGTAGAGACCGCAAGGGGTACAACATGGGGGCGGCGGCCGGGAGGCCGCCGCCCCTACGCGTTCGACCGAGAGGAGAAACGGGATGGCTGAAGCGACGCTCGAGGCGCAACTCGAGAAGCTGCTCGATCAGGAGACCTTCTCGCCGCCGAGCGAGTTCGCGTCCAACGCCGTCCTCGACGACTCCGGGGTGCACGAGCGGGCCGCCAAGGATCCCGAGGGCTTCTGGGCCGAGCAGGCCGACCGGCTCGACTGGGCGCAGAAGTGGGACCAGGTGCTCGACTGGACAGACCCGCCGTTCGCCAAGTGGTTCGTGGGGGGCAAGCTCAACGTCTCCTACAACTGCGTCGACCGCCACGTGGAGGCCGGCAACGGCGACCGCGTCGCGTTCCACTGGCGCGGCGAGGAGGGCGAGGAGCGCGACATCACCTACGCCGACCTGCACCGCGACGTCCAGCGCTTCGCCAACGCGCTCAAGGACCGCGGGATCGGCCCCGGTGACGTCGTCGGGATCTTCCTTCCGATGATCCCCGAGGTCGCCGTGGCGATGCTCGCCTGCGCGCGCATCGGCGCCCCGCACAACGTGGTCTTCGGCGGCTTCTCGCCGGAGTCGGTCAAGGAGCGCATGGAGTTCTCCGAGGCCAAGGCGCTGATCACCGTCGACGGCGCGCGGCGCAAGGGCAAGACCGCGCCGATCAAGCAGCAGGTCGACGAGGTGATGGCCGATCTCGACCACCTCGAGACGATCATCGTGGTCAAGCACGCGGGCGCCGACTGCTCGATGCAGGAGGGGCGCGACTTCTGGTGGCACACCGTCGTCGAGGCCGCCGCCGAGGAGTGCCCGGCCGAGCCGCTCGACTCCGAGCACCCGCTCTACATCCTCTACACGAGCGGCTCGACGGCCAAGCCGAAGGGCATCCTCCACACCACCGGCGGCTACCTCACGCAGGTCGCGTGGACGCACGCCAACGTGTTCGACCTCAAGCCCGAGAAGGACGTCTACTGGTGCTCGGCCGACGTCGGCTGGGTCACCGGGCACTCCTACATCGTGTACGGGCCGCTGGCCAACGGCTGCACGTCGGTGATGTACGAGGGCGCGCCCGACTACCCGGACAAGGACATCTGGTGGGAGCTGGTCGAGCGCTACAAGGTGACGCTCTTCTACACCGCGCCGACCGCCATCCGGGCGTGCATGAAGTGGGGCGCCGAGCATCCCGAGAAGCACGACCTGAGCTCGCTGCGCCTGCTCGGCACGGTCGGCGAGCCGATCAACCCGAAGGCCTGGCTCTGGTACCACACGGTGATCGGCGGCGGGAACTGCCCGATCGTCGACACGTGGTGGCAGACCGAGACCGGCGCGATCATGATCACCACGCTGCCGGGGCTGCAGGACGCCAAGCCGGGCAGCGCCGGCACGCCGCTGCCGGGGGTCGAGGCCGCGGTCCTCAGCGAGGAGGGCGACGACACCGGGACCGACCAGGGCTTCCTCGCCCTGCGCAAGCCGTGGCCGTCGATGCTCCGCACGCTCTACAAGGAGGAGGACCGGTTCGTCGAGACGTACTGGTCCAAGTACGGCAAGGACACGTACTTCGTGGGCGACGCCGCGCGCTGCGACGACGACGGCTACTTCTGGATCATCGGCCGCGTCGACGACGTGATCAACGTCTCCGGCCACCGGCTCTCGACCGCCGAGGTGGAGTCGGCCATCGTCTCGCACGAGAAGGTCGCCGAGGCGGCGGTCATCGGCCAGCAGGACGAGGACACCGGGCAGGCCATCACGGCCTTCGTGACCCTCTCCGGCACGCTCGAGGGCGACGACGAGCTGATCGGCGACATCCGCGAGCACGTGGCCAAGCGGATCGGCAAGCTCGCGCGGCCCAAGCGCATCATCTGGGCCGACGACCTGCCCAAGACGCGCTCGGGCAAGATCATGCGGCGCCTGCTGCGCGACATCGCCGAGGGCCGCGAGCTCGGCGACGTGACCACGCTGCGCGACCCCGACGTCATGGCCCAGCTCCAGGGGAAGATCAAGGAGCGCGGGGACGAGGAGTAACGTCGCACGCAGGTCGCCGGGCGGGGTTTCCGGCGACCGGAGGGCGAAACTCCATCTCGAGGACACGGGCGGCGACGGGCCGCCCGTGCTCCTCGTGATGGGTCTCGGCATGACCGCCACGGGGTGGTGGCGGACCGTGCCGGTGCTGGCCGGGGCGGGCTTCCGCGTCCTGAGCTTCGACAACCGCGGCGTGGGGCGCAGCGATCGCGTGCCGGGCCCGTACACGGTCGCCGAGATGGCGTCCGACGCCGTGTCGGTGCTCGACGCGGCGGGCGTCTCGTCGGCCCACGTCTACGGCATCTCGCTCGGCGGCATGATCGCCCAGGAGGTCGCGCTGTCGCACCCCGAGCGGGTGCGCGCGCTCGTGCTCGGGGCGACGACCGCCGGCGGCGCCGCGCTGACGCCGGCCGGCGACGCGGTCAACGCGTTCGTGCGGCTCCGCGCGCAGATGACCGCCGAGCACGCGGTCTGGGCGTCGGTGCCGATCAACTACTCGTCGCGGACGCGCGCGGAGGGCGGCGATCGGATCGCGGAGGACGTCGCCCAGCGGCTGCGCTTCCCGATCGAGGCCGAGTACTACTCGGCACAGCTCGCGGCCGCGCACGGCCACGACGCCCGCGTCGAGGACATCCGCGCGCCCACGCTCGTCGTCCACGGCGAGGAGGACGTCCTGATCCCGCCGGCCAACGGCGAGCACCTGGCGGCCGCCATCCCCGGCGCCGAGCTCTCGCTGTGGCCGGGCGCGGCGCACCTCTACTTCACCGACGAGCCGGAGATCGACCGCTACGTGGCGCGCTGGCTCAGCGCGCGCTCCAGCCCAGGTCCATCGTGACCGCGCTGCCGGTGAACGCGCGGCCCGTGGGGCCGAGCAGGAACGCCACGGTGTCGGCCACCTCGGACGGCTCGATCAGCCGCTTGACGGCGTGCGGGGCGAGGATGTCCTCGAGCGACCGCTCGGCGGTCACCTGCGCCCTCCACCAGCGGCGTGCGCACGTAGCCCGGGCAGACGGCGGTGGCCATGATCCCGTGCTCGGCGCCCTCCAGCGCGAGCGTCTTCACGAGCCCGACCACGCCGTGCTTCGCGGAGACGTACGCGGCCTTGAACGGGGACGCGACGAGCCCGTGGACCGAGGCGATGGCGATGAAGCGCCCGTCGCCGGAGTCGCGCAGCGCCGGCCAGGCGGCGCGGGCGAGCAGGAACGGGCTGGTGAGCAGGAGCGAGACGATCGCGTCCCAGCGGTCCTCGGGGAACTCCTCGACCGGCGCGACGTGCTGGAAGCCCGCGTTGGGGATCACCGCGTCGAGCCGGCCGAACTCGGCGAGCGCCTTCGCGACTGCGTCGCGATTGCCCTCGCGCGTCGTGAGGTCGGCCGCGAAGGGGACGCCGGGGCCGTCGGCCTCGAGGTCCACCGAGAGGACCTGCGCGCCGTCACGCTCCAGGCGCTCGGCGATCGCCCGCCCGATCCCGCTCGCCGCACCCGTGACCAGCACCGCCCGCTCCATCAGCGCGTCAGTCTCCCAGGTCGCGGAGCAGCCGGCGCACGGCCCGCGGCGCGACGCCCATCGCCACGATCTGGGTGCCCCGCGCGCCGACGTCGACGTCGATCATCACGGTCTCGTGCCGGCGCCGTCGCAGGAGCCCGCGCCGGGACTCGCGCTCGAAGCGCAGCCGTCCGTCGGAGCGCTGCGTGATCCGGTACCCGCGCTCCTCCATCGCCGGGGCGACGTCCCCGAGCAGCGAGGCCATGACCGTCTCGACGTCATCGCGCGCGTATCCGCGGACTGTGAAGGGGCGCACGCCTCGCAGTATCGTCAGCCATGACTCGAGGGAGGAGATCGATGACACTGGAGATCGGCTCGTACGAGGAAGCTGTGGCCGCGCACGAGTGGCGCGTGCCCGAGCGATACAACATCGCGGCCGACTGCTGCGACAAGCACGCTGCCGACAAGCTCGCGATGGTCCACGAGGCCTTCGAGGGCAACGTCCGGGAGATCCACTGGGGCCAGCTCCAGGAGTGGTCGAACCGCTTCGCGAACGTGTTGCGCGCCCACGGTGTAGAGCGGGGTGACCGCGTCGCGATGCTGCTCCCGCCGACACCGGAGACCGCTGCCGCCTTCTTCGGCACCTACAAGGCCGGCGCGATCCTGCTCTCGATGTCCGTGCTCTACGGCGACGACGGCATCCGCCACCGGATCGACGACTCGCAGCCGAAGGTCCTCGTCACCAACGAGGCCAACGCGGGCCGCGCCAAGGCCGACCAGGTTCTGATCCTCGACGAGGAGCTGCTCGCGAGCGGGGACCCGGTCTTCGACGCCGTCGACACCGCGGCCGACGATCCGGCGCAGCTCTACTACTCCTCAGGCACCACGGGGCTGGCCAAGGGCATCCTCCACGCGCACCGCTACCTGCTCGCGCACGAGGAGTTCATGTACTGCCACGACGTGCAGGACGGCGAGCGCTTCCACGGCATGGGGGAGTGGGCGTGGGCGGCCGGCATCGCGCCGCTGCTCGGCCCGTGGCGTCTCGGCGCCGTGCAGCTCGTGTATCAGCGGCAGGGCGGGTTCGATCCTCACAAGCAGCTGGACTTCCTCTCCCGCCACGAGGCCACCAACGTCTTCACGACGCCCACCGCGATGCGCTCGATGATGTCGATCTCCGACGCCGGCACCCGCTATCCGCAGAAGTTCCGGCGCGTGTGCTCGGCGGGCGAGCCCCTGAACCCGGAGGCGATCCGCTGGTTCCGCGAGCAGTACGGCCTCACCGTGCTCGACTACTACGGGCTCACCGAGTCCTACCCGCTGGTCGCCAACTACCCGTTCATGGACGTCCGCGAGGGCTCCATGGGCCGGCCGATGCCGGGCTGGGACGTGCAGATCCTCGACGAGGACGAGAACCCGGTCGCCCAGGGCGAGCGCGGGGAGATCTGCCTGCGCGCGCGGTCCAACCCGCACTACCCGCTCGGGTACTGGCGCAACGACGAGGCGTCCGAGGAGACGTTCGGCGGCGAGTGGTTCCACTCCAAGGACGCGGCGCGCATGGATGAGGACGGCTACGTCTGGTACGAGGGCCGCGCCGACGACGTGATCATCGCCGCGGGCTACCGGATCGGGCCGTTCGAGGTCGAGTCCGCCTGCCTGGAGCACGACGCGGTCGCCGAGGCGGCCGCTGTCGCCTCGCCCGACGAGCGGCGCGGCAACGTGGTCAAGGCGTTCATCGTGCTGGCCTCCGGCCGCGAGGGCTCCGACGAGCTCGTGACGGAGATCCAGCGGTTCGTGCGCGACCGGCTGTCGGCCTACGCCTACCCGCGCAAGATCGAGTTCGTCGACGAGCTGCCGAAGACGCTGACCGGCAAGATCCGGCGCATCGAGCTGCGCCAGAAGGAGATGGAATCGGCGCCGTGAGCACATCCGGGCGGGGCCCGGACGCCCTGCTCCCCGTGTGGGCCGCTCGTCTGGTGGGCTTTGCGGCGCTCGGCTCGCTGGGCGCCCTGCAGTGGCAGCGCATGATCGAGGGGCAGAGCTCCGGTCGCGCGCTGCTGTGGGTGGCCGCGGCCACCGTCGCGGCCGCGCTGGTGCTGGCCTGCGAGCGGTTGTCGCCGCGGCTCTACTCCTTCGCGCTTCCCGCGGCGACGCTCGGCGGCCTGCTGCTGGCGGTCGCCTCGTCCGGGCTCGACCTCGAGTACCTCAAGCCGGCGCGGTGGGACGACCTCGTGGAGGGCGTGACCGCCGGCGTGCAGTCGCTCGGCACGGTGCGGATGCCCTACGGCGGCTCCGACCCGTGGCCGCGGGTGGCGCTCGAGCTCGGCGGCGCGCTGCTGCTGGCGCTCTCGGCGCAGCTCGCGTGCTGGCCGCGGACGGAGATCGCGCGCGGCTATCCCTTCCTCGCGCTGGTCGGGCTGCTGGTGCTCGTGGTCTCGCCGGTGGTGTCGCTGGGCGGGACGCGGCCGTTGCTGCTGGGGGCCGCCATCGCGGCGCTCACCGTCTGCTTCCTCTGGCTCGAGCGGCTGCCGCTGCGGCCGGGGATCGGCGTCGCCGCGCTGCTGGGCGTGGCGCTGGCCGGCGCGCTGCCGCTGGCGGCGGTGGCCGACCGCGGCGAGCCGTGGTTCGACTACAAGGCCTTCGCCGAGGGGCTCGGGCCCGACGATCCGGTGCGCTTCAACTGGGACCAGGGGTACGGGCCGATCGACTGGCCGCGCGACGGCAACGAGGTCATGCGCGTCACGTCCGACGAGCCGCACTACTGGAAGGCGGCGAACCTCTCGCGCTTCGACGGCACCGGGTGGGCCCGGACGCCGCCCGACGGCGGCGACGTCGACAGCGAGCTGCGCCAGGACTGGCGCAACGAGCCGGGCTGGCGCGACACCGTCGAGGTCTCCGTGCGCCGGATGCGGACGACCGACGTCCCCGCGCCGGGGGCGATCATGGAGGTCGACGACGCGACGCGGCCGCTGCAGCCGTCGGGCGTGCCCGGCCGCTGGGAGGCGGTCTCCGAGCTCCGCCGCGGCGACTCCTACACCGTCACGGCCTACGTCCCCACGCCCACCAGCGCCCAGATGCGCCAGGCCGACTTCACCGGGCTCCGCAACTCGCGCAACGCCGACCTCGAGCTGGCCGTGCCGTTCCTCCCCGACCGCATGCCCACCGCGCGCTCGGTCGGCGGCGTGGGCGGCGGGCGGCTCGACTCGGCGGTCGTGCACTTCCGGCCGTTCGGCGACGACGCCCAGCCGTACGTGAACTATCCGGACGTGCGCCGGGCGAGCTACGACGCCGTCGACCGCACCTTCCGGCGCACGCCGTACGCGCGCACGTGGCGGCTCGCCCAGCGTCTGCGCTCGGCCGCCGAGACGCCGTTCGAGTACATCCTGCTCGTCAACGGCTACCTGCCAGCAGGGCTTCCTCTACTCCGAGCGGCCCCCGCCGGTCGAGCCCGGCCGCGCCCCGCTCGACGCGTTCATCAACGACACCAAGGAGGGCTACTGCCAGCACTTCGCGGGTGCGATGGCGCTACTGCTGCGGATGGGCGGGATCCCGGCGCGGGTGGCGACGGGCTTCAGCCCGGGCGGCTACTCCAAGCGCCGCGACGCCTGGATCGTGCGCGACACCGACGCCCACGCGTGGGTGGAGGCGTGGTTCGACGAGCTCGGCTGGGTCACCTTCGACCCCACCCCGGGCGCCACGCCGGCCCGGTCGCAGATCGCGGCGCTGCAGGAGCCCGAGACGCCGATCCCGACCTCCGAGAGCGACGACGACGCGGCGGGCGGCGGCGGCGCGACCGGCCAGCGCCCCGGCGGGCTCCGGCCCGACCTGCTGCTCGACCCGCAGCGCAACAACCCCGCCGCGGCGGCCGCCGCGGAGGGCGCCGGCCGGCCGTGGTGGCACTGGGCGGTGCTCGGCGCGCTGATCGCGGCGGCCGCGCTGGCGCTCGTCCGCTGGCGGGCCGCGCGCCGCCGGCGAGGCGACCTCACGCCGCTCGACCGCACCGTCGCGGAGCTCGAGGCCGCGCTCCGGCGCGCCGGCCGGCCGCTGCCAGCCCGGCACGACCCTGCGCCAGCTCGAGCAGCGCCTCGGCTCGTCCTCCGAGGCCGCCGGGTACCTGCGCGCCTTGAGCGCGTCGCGCTACGGGCCGGGCGGCGCGGGGCCGACCGCGGCGCAGCGCCGGGCGCTGCGGCGCGCGCTCGCCCAGGGGCTGGGGCCCACGGGGCGCCTGCGGGCGCTGTGGGCGCTGCCGCCCCGGCCGCGGTGAGCGCGCGGGCGAACGTCAACCCCCGCATCGAGGGAGGGACGGATGGGGGTGCATTTCTGCAACCTCGCGGCGTCCGGCGATCCGAGACTGCGGAAACGCACCGTAGAGGTGCGCAACTGCAGCCTCGTCGAGAACGAGGACGGAAAGCTGCAGAAATGCACCCCAGCCTCCCTACCAGCCGGGGTTGACGTTCGGAACGCCCGGGCGTCAGCCCGACAACGCGGCCCGGCGATCCTGGAGCCGCATCTCGGCCAGGATCCGCTCGAGCCGGGGCTCGGACGAGCGGTCGATGTAGTCCATCGCGGACGCGACCGCGGGGTGGATCGCGGCGATGTGCGCGTGCATCTCGTGCGCGACGGCGCGGTAGCCCGGATGGCCCTCGCGGCCGGAGCGGAGCTCGATCAGGTGCATCGCCTCGCGGGCGTTGAGGTCGAGCACGTAGCGCATCCGGTAGCCGAGGCAGAGCGCGTAGGGCGCGGCCTCGGTGAGGCCGGCGGCGGCGAGGCGCTCGTACTCCTCTCGCGAGCGCTCGAGCGCCCGCTCGTAGAGGTCGCCGCAGCCGGCGGTCGCGACCTCCTCGGGGACGCCGGCCCCGAGGTCGGGCGTGAGCGCCTGCCACTGGACGGTGAGCATGCGGTGGCGCTGGAGGTCGCGGAACGCGCCGTAGTCGGACACGACCTCGAAGCGGTAGCGGAGCGCCTCGAAGCCGCGGCCGGGCCGGTGGCGGCGGTTGCGGCGCTCGCCCACGAGGTCGGCCAGCGCGCGGGCGCGCTCCTCGTCGCTCATGCCGTGCACGGCCTCGAGCACGGCGTCCTCGCCGGTCACGGCGCCCTCGAAGAGCAGCGCGGCGAGCAGGCGCTCCTCGTCTCCCTCCACGTGCATGAGCCGCACGTACGGCCCGTCGGTGGAGGCCTCGCGGCGGTCGAGCCCCAGGCGGGCGGCCCAGCGCTCGGTTGCGGCGCGGCGGCGCTCGAGGTAGGAGACCCACTCGCCGCCGCGGTCGGGACGCTCGACGCGCGAGACGAAGCTCGGCATCACGGCCTTGATCGCGTCGAGGATCATCTGCCCGTAGGCGCGCGCCTCGGGCAGCGGGTCGCCCATCAGGTGCAGGATCAGCTGCTCGTACGCCTGGCCGCTCGCGTAGATGCCCATGTGCGAGAGCGAGGCGGCGGGGAGCAGGCCGCGCAGCAGGTCCAGCGCCTTCGCGTTCACCGCGCGGCGGCGCGCGGCCTCGGGCTCGCCCTCGGTGCGCGGGTACGTCTCGTCCACCCAGGCGCGCACGCGCGGGAGCGCCTCGGCGTACGCGTCGAACAGCGCGTCCATCGCCGCGTCGTACGCCGGCCCGAGCTCGCCCGAGCGGTAGTAGCGGTAGCCGCCGCCGGGCATCGGCGCGTCGTAGGCGATGTAGCGCGTCGACTGCTCGAGGTACGCGGCCAGCCGCGGCCGCTGCAGGCGCTTGGTGAGGATGTTCGACACCCACTCGCAGGCGACGTGCGCGCCGCCGAGCTGGGCCACCGAGTCGTCGCCGTAGCCGACGAAGATGCGCTCGTAGAGGTCGGCCGCCCGCCGACCCTCCTCGGCCTCCCAGCCGCGACCCTCCGTGGCCGGCAGCGAGTCCGCGAACTCGTCCAGGAACAGCCGCCGGAGCGTGCCCGGATAGCGCGAGTAGCGCGCGAACAGCGCGCCCTTCACGGTCTCCGGCAGGTTGACCAGCGCGAAGACCGGGCCGTCGAGATCGGTCACGTGGGGAGCGAGCCTGGCGCGCTCCGCTTCGGTCAGATCGTCGGACGGGTACCGCACGGGACGGCCACCCTAGCGCGGCGCTCGGAGGGACCGGGTGTGCACCCCCGGTCCCGTCGCGCGCGGCGCTCTAGGCGCCTGTGGGGTGGGTGCTGTGGGTGCTGAGACGGAACTCGTCCAGCAGCCGCGGCACCATCATCAGCCCGGCGAGGCCGACGATCACGTAGACGATGCGACGGATTGTGCGTGACGTCACGATGTACGTTCGAGCGGGGCTCCGGTTACACCGCAATCCGCACGATCCCTTGCAGCCGACCCGTTCGTCCAGGCGCTGGCCGCGACGAGCCGCCGCGCGATGTCGACCCGCTCGGCGTCGATCCCCAGGGCGAGCCCGAACTTCGCCGACAGCTCGAGGTCGCGCGAGCGGTCGCGCACGTCGTAGACCGCGCGCTCGACGACCCCGATGCGGACGCTCCTGCGCACCACCACCCCGAGGTCGTGCGCGACGGACGGCGGCCACGGAAGCCGGACCCGCAGGAGCGGCTCGGCCGCCGCGCGGTTGCCCGGGTCGCGCAGGTCGAGCCGCGCCACGGTCTCGACCACCCGGCCGTCGCGATCCTCGACGCGCCGGAACGCGATCTCGCGCAGCTCGCCGTGCTCGCGGGTCACCTCGATCACGGCGTCGCCCGTCGACGGGCCCGACCAGCGCCCGGACTCCCCGGGGAGCCAGGCCACGGCGTCGAGCAGGTCGAGCCGTCCGTGGACGTAGTAGGTCACGCGACCGCGGCCGACGCGCACGCCGGCCGCGAGGCGGGCCGTCGACTCCACGCCCGTGAGCGTCGCGCCGCCGACGCTCGCCCCGGCCTCGGCGCCCAGCTCGGCTCCCGCCTCGCCGTAGCGCCAGGCGGGCTCGACGCCCTCGCGCTCACCGCCCAGGAAATCCGCGGCGGCCTCCGCGTCCGGGAACTCCCACGCCCGCCCGGAGCCGAACGCGTAGTCGAGCTTCCCCTCGGCGCCCCACTCGAGGCCGAGCGGGCCGGCCTCGATGCCGATGCCCGCCTCGACCCCGGCCGAGCGCTCCGTCGCCTGCGTCACGAGCACCGTCCCGTCGGAGCGGGTGGCGACCGTCCACTCGTCGCCGCGGCCCAGCCGCACCGACGCGATCGTGACCTTCAGTCCCGCCCCGCGCGTGGCCTCGCGCGCGACGCACGGCGACAGGCCCGCGGCACGGGCGTCGGAGGCGCGGCAGACGTCGCCGGCGACGATGCAGATCCCCGTCCGCACGCCGCCCGCGACCGCCGACGCCACGTCGCCCAGCCCGACCGCGGCGCCCGCCCCCGCCGTCAGCGCGGCGACGAGCAGGAGCAGCCCGGCGTACTCGGTGGTGGTCTGGCCGCGGGCGTCGGAGAGGCGCACGCCCCCTAGAGGCGCGCGCGGGGGAAGTTCGCCCCGGGGCTAGACGAGCGAGCTCAGAGCGGCGCCGGCGTCGCGCGCGACGTCGAGCAGCGGCTCGGGGTACACGCCGAGCCCGATCGTCGCGAGCGCGCACACCACGGCGACGAACACGACCTCGCCCTGGCGGCGCCGCCGAGGCGGCGGCGGCGCGACCACGTCCGCCTCGGCCGACCCGCCGGCGATCAGCGGCCGCCCGCCGGGCACCCTGCCCGGCCGCACGGCCACGGCCTCCGACGGCGACCGCATCCACACGGCCGCCACCACCCGCAGGTAGTAGGCCAGCGAGATCGCCGAGCCGAGCACGATCGCCACGCCCAGCCAGCCGTACTCGTTGTCCACGGACGCCTGGATCAGGTAGACCTTGCCGAAGAAGCCCGCCGTGACCGGGAACCCGGCCAGGCCGAGCATCGCGATGGTCATCGGCCACGCCAGCAGCGGCCGGTCGGCGCCCAGCCCGTACAGCGACGAGATGTCGTCGCCCAGCGAGGTCTCCCGCTCGCGCGCCACGATCACGGCGAACGCGGCGAGGTTCATCACGGTGTAGGCGAAGATGTAGAAGACGGTCGCCTGCAGGCCCAGCCGGGTCGAGACGATCACGCCGGCCAGCATGTAGCCCGCCTGCGCGACCGACGAGTAGGCGAGCATCCGCTTGAGCGACGACTGCCCGATCGCGCCCACGTTGCCGACCACGATCGTCACCAGCGCGAGCGCGGCCAGCGCCGGCCCCCAGGTGGTGGCCTCGTCGATCAGCGCGACGTCGAACAGCCGCAGCAGCACGCCGAGCGCCGCGGCCTTGGTGGCGACGGCCATGAAGCCGGTGACCGGCGTCGGCGCGCCCTCGTAGACGTCCGGCGTCCACTGGTGGAACGGCGCCACCGAGGCCTTGAAGGCCAGGCCCGCGACCACCAGCGCGATGCCGGTGTAGAGCAGGACGTCGGAGGTCGCCGCCTCGGCGATGCCCGCGTAGTCGGTGGAGCCCGTCGCGCCGTAGAGGAACGCGAGCCCGTACAGGAGCGTGGCCGAGCCCACGGAGCCGACGATCAGGTACTTCAGGCCCGACTCCAGCGAGTGCTCGCGCCGCATGTGCGTCGCGCACAGCACGTAGAGGGGGATCGACAGCAGCTCGAAGCCGAGGAAGAGCACCACGAGGTTCTGCGCCGCGACGAGGACGACCATGCCGAGGATCGAGCTCAGGAGCAGCGCGTAGTACTCGCCCTCGCCGGCCTCCTCGACCGCGCTCGAGCGCCACGACAGCAGGGTCGCCGCGATGCCGCCCGTGACGAACACCATGGTCAGCGCGAGCGTCAGGTCGTCGATCGCCAGCGACCGCTCGAGGATCTCCGTGTTGACGTTCCACTGCCAGACGCCGAGGCCCGCCGTGACGGCGAGGGCGGTCACGGTCAGCCCCGGCACCACGTGGCGGCGCACGAACGCCGACCGCAGGAGCCCCACGAGCAGCACGAGGCACGCGCCGCCGGTCAGGGCGAGCAGCGGGGAGAGCGCCTCCCAGTCGATGGCCGGGCCCTTGGCCACTACGGCGCCCCCTCCGTGACGGCCTGCGACGCCGCCTGGACGGCCGGCTCACCGGCGTCCAGCGCCCGCTGCGGGAACAGCGCGAAGGCGATGATGGCGAGCACGAGCGGCACGATCACGAGCCCGTCGCGCAGCGACATGTCGAACGACGTCACGGCCGGGCCCTGCCGGTTGTGCATCGACCTGATGTAGAAGCGCAGGGCGTACACCGACGCGAGCACGACGCCGGTCGAGGCGATGATCGCCACGGCGAGCTTGGACTCGAAGACCCCGAGCAGGATCAGGAACTCGCCGACGAAGTTCGCCGAGCCGGGCATCGCCAGCGTCGCGAGCGTGACGATGATGAACACGGTCGCCAGCACCGGGGCGCGGAAGGCGATCCCGCCCATGTCGCGCAGGTCCTCCGACCCGCCCGCGCGCGCCGCCAGCAGCGCGACGATGAGGAACAACGGCGCCACCACGAGCCCGTGGTTGACGGCCTGCAGCAGCGCGCCCTGGGCGCCCTTGGCGTCGCCGTCCAGCGCGAAGATCCCGAGCGTGATGAAGCCGAGCTGGGCGATCGACGAGTAGCCCAGGATGAGCCGCACGTTGGTCTGCGTGAACGCCTGGATCGAGCCGTAGAGGATAGACAGGAGCGCCAGGACGAGGAAGATCATCTGCCAGTCCGCGAAGGCGTCCGGGAACAGCGGCATGGCGATCCGCAGGAAGCCGTAGGCGGCCACCTTGGAGACCACGCCGGAGAACACGGCGAGCGCCGGCAGCGGCATGTTCCGGTACGCGTCCGGCATCCACCCGTGGAACGGGAACGCGGGCATCTTGATCAGGAACGCGATCGCGAACGCGGCGAACAGCAGCTTCTGCGTGTCCTCGCCGAGCAGGTTCGCCTGCAGGTAGGCGAGCGAGAAGTTGATCTCCGGCCCGCTCAGCACCGCCGTGGCCACCGCGGCGGCCAGCATCAGCAGCGAGCCGACCAGCGTGTAGATGACCATCTTGACCGCCGCCGCCACCCGGTCCGGGCCGCCCCACTGGCCGAGCAGGAAGTAGAACGGCACCAGCATCAGGTCGAAGAAGAGGACGAAGAGCGCCAGGTCCTGGGCCAGGAACGCGCCCAGCACCGCGGTCTCGGCGATGCCGAAGTGGAAGGCGAAGAGCTTCGGCCGCACCGTCGGGCGCAGCACGAGCCACAGCGTGGAGGCGGCGAAGAGCAGCGCCGTCAGCCCGACCAGCCACAGGTTCAGCCCGTCGACGCCGAGCGTGTAGCGGATGCCCAGCTCCTCGATCCACGCGTCGTCGGTGACGTACTGCATGCCGGCGCCCGGGTCGAAGTCCACGAGCAGGATCACCGCGTACGCGAGCGGCACCAGCGCGCCGACCAGCGCGAAGAGCGGCGCCACGGCCCGCGGCGCGAGCGCGCCGAGCACGGCCAGCAGCAGCGGCCAGAAGATGAGGATGGAGAGATGGACGGTCATGCGGCGACGAGGAAGTAGGCGCCGAGCGAGGTGACCCCGATCAGCAGGAGGGCCGCGTAGTAGCGCAGGTAGCCGGTCTGCACGCGCCGCACGGCGACGGACGCGAGCCGCACGACGCCGGTCGAGCCGCCGACCAGCGCGCCGTCGACCACCAGGCGCTCGAACGTGGTCTTGGCGAAGCGGCCGCTCCACGCGAACGGCCGGACGACGAGCAGGTCGATCGCCTCGTCGAAGTACCACTTGTTGACGAGGAACGTGTGCAGGCCGGAGAAGCGCGCCTGGATCGCCCTCGGCCGCTCGGGCGACTTCACCCAGAGCGTGTAGGCGACGAAGATGCCGAACAGGGCGATGCCCGTCCCGAGGAGCATGCCGACCACGGTCAGCGACGTGGACGCCTCGAGCGTCTCGTAGGTGACCGAGTCGTGGAACGTCGGCTCGAGGAAGTGGTGCAGGCCCTCGTTGACGTGCGGGATCTGGAGCAGGCCGCCGATCGTCGCGAGCACGGCCAGCCCGCCCATCGCGAGCTTCATCGGGAGCTCGCGCTCGGCGATGTGGTGCTCGGGGCCGGGGAAGCCGACGTCGGTGTCCTCGACCTCGCCGGTCATCGGGTTGGCCGGCTCGGGCGCGTGGTACAGGTGGCCGTGCTCGAGCTCCTTCGCCTCCTCGCACGGATCGCCGAGGAAGGCGCGGAAGATCATCCGGAACGTGTAGATCGCGGTCATGAACGAGCCCACGTAGCCGAGCACGCCGAGGACGACGTGCCAGTCGTCGCGCGCGAACATCAGCGCGATGACCTCGTCCTTCGAGAAGAAGCCGGAGAAGGGCGGGACGCCGGACAGCGCGAGGCCGCCGACGATCATGCAGCCGAACGTGAACGGCATCGCGCGGCGGAAGCCCCCCATGCGATCCAGGCTCTGGACGCCCGCCATCGCCGCGATCACCGAGCCGGCCGCCATGAAGAGCAGCGCCTTGAAGAAGGCGTGCGTCATCAGGTGGAACATGCCGGCGGCGTACGCGGCCGACGAGACGGCCATGACCATGTAGCCGATCTGCGACATCGTCGAGTAGGCGATGACGCGCTTGAGGTCGGTCACGACGAGGCCGATCGTGGCCGCCACGATCAGCGTGATGCAGCCGATGATCGCCCCGACGTCGCCGGCGATCGGCGCCTGCTCGAACAGCGGGTGCATGCGCGCGATCAGGTACACGCCCGCCGTGACCATGGTGGCGGCGTGGATCAGGGCGGAGACCGGCGTCGGGCCCTCCATGGCGTCCGGGAGCCAGGTGTGGAGCGGGACCTGGGCGGACTTGGCGAAGGCGCCCACGAGCAGGAGCAGGCAGCCGGCCACGAGGTCGCCGTCGTTGGTCGAGAAGGCCTGCGGGACCTCCTCGAACACCTGCAGGAAGTCGAGCGAGCCGGTGCCCTGGAAGATGAAGTACGTCCCGAGCACGAGGCCGACGTCGCCGAGCACGTTGATGACGAACGCCTTGATGCCGGCGGCCGTCGCCGTGGTGCGGCGGTACCAGAACGAGATCAGGAGGTACGACGCGGCGCCGACGAACGCCCAGCCGATGATCAGCAGCAGGAAGTTGGCCGCGAGGACCAGCAGCAGCATGCTGAACACGAAGAAGTTCAGGAACGCGAAGAAGCGCGCGTAGCCGCGGTCGCCGCCCATGTAGGCGACCGAGTAGAGGTGGATCAGCGTCGAGACGCCCGAGACCACGAGGATCATCAGGACGCTCAGCGGGTCGATGAGGATCGAGACCTGGGCGTCGATCCCGGCCGGTCACCGCGTAGTCCCAGCCCACGGCGACGACCTGCTGCTCGTCGAGCTGCGCCGTAGGCGCCGACGGCGGCCAGGAAGGAGAGGAAGATGGCCAGCGTGCCGATCACGCCGTGCCCGCGGCCGAGCGGCAGCGTGGAGTGAGCCCGATGAGGATCGCGCCCGCGAGCGGGAAGGCGAGGACGAGCCAGGCGTAGGTCTCGAGGCTCATCCCTGGAGCTCCCGCAGCTCGTCGACGTCGATCGGCAGCCGCCGCCGGAACAGCGCGACGATCAGGCCGAGGCCGACCGCCACCTCACAGGCCGCCACGACCATGACGATCAGGGCGAACATCTGGCCGTCCATGTTCCCGTGCGCCCGCGAGAAGCTGACGAGCGCGAGGTTGGCCGCGTTGAGCATCAGCTCGATGCAGAGCAGGATCACCAGCGGGTTGCGCCGCACGAGCACGCCGCCCGGCGCCGATGCAGAAGATCAGCGCGGAGACGACGAGGTACCAGACGAGCGGCACCTAGCGTCTTCCGCCTGATCGCGGCTTCGATCATCGAACCCGGCTGCCGGCTCGGGGAGCTCGGTCGCCGCGCATCATGCCGGCCACCGAGACCTCGCCGGCGTCGGGCAGCCCGCTGCGCCGCCGCGCGAGGATGACCGCGCCGACGGCCGCGATCAGCAGCAGCAGCGACGCGATCTCGAACGCGACGAGGAAGCGGGTGAGGAACAGCTCGCCGACTCGAGCTCCGGCGTGCCGAATCCTCGGGGAACGGCGCGCCGTCGCTCTCGAGCGCCGTCAGCGCGGTGCCGACCAGCGCGATCGTCAGCTCCACGAACAGCGCGAACGCGAAGACGATCGAGACGAAGCGCAACGTGGCGCCCGTGGATCCGGTCAGCGGCTCGCCGCTGCCGCCCACGTAGGCGACGACGAACACGTAGAGGACCATGACGGCGCCCGCGTAGACGACGACCTGGGCGGCCGCCACGAACTCGGCCCGGAGCAGCAGGAACAGCGCGGCGAGCGCGAGCAGATGGCAGACCAGCGCGAGAACCGCGTAGAACGGGTTGCGGAGCGCGACGGTGCCAACCGCGCCTGCAACGGCGCCGATCGCCGCAATGAAGAAGATGACCTCCGCCATCGAACGAGCGCTGATGCTACGAGGTCGAGCGCCGGTTCGCTGCCTGACCGCACACGCTTGCGCATTTCGTCACAAGCGATAGGCTCGCGTTCGACGGAGGAGGAGACCGTGTGCCTGGCCATTCCGGGCCAGATCCTGGAGATCACGGACGCTGAGCAACGAGCTCGCGCAGGTCGATGTCGCGGGCGTTCGGCGCGCATCGTCAACATCGGACTGCTGGACGACGCGGAGCCCGGTGACTGGGTGCTGATCCACGTCGGCTTCGCGCTCTCGAAGGTCGACGAGGAAGAGGCGCTGGCGACGCATCGCGCGCTCATGCGCATGGGCTCCGAGTACGAGCAGGAGCTCGAAGAGCTGAAGGCGAGCGCGATCGAGTGAACGCCGGCGACCCGCACGAGATCCACTGCATCACTTGCGGGGACGTGGGGGTCGCGATGCGGGTCGTGCGGTTCGAGGACGGGCTCGCCGTGTGCGAGGCCGGCGGCGAGCAGCGGACGGTGGAGGTCGCCCTCGATCGACGGCGTCGAGCCGGGCGACGAGGTGCTCGTCCACGCCGACGTGGCCCTGGTGAAGCTGCCATGAAGTTCGTCGACGAGTTCCGCGACGGAGAGCTCGGCCGCGCGGTGGCGGCGCAGATCCTCGACGTGGTCGAGCCCGGACGCCACTACAAGGTGATGGAGGTCTGCGGCGGCCACACGCATTCGATCTACCGCTACGGGGTCGACGACCTGCTGCCCGAGAACGTCGAGCTCGTCCACGGCCCGGGCTGCCCGGTCTGCGTGATCCCGATGGGGCGCGTGGACGACGGCATCGCCATCGCCCGGCAGCCGGGCGTGATCTTCGCGTGCTTCGGCGACATGCTGCGCGTGCCCGGCTCGGAGGGCACGCTGCTCGACGCCAAGGCGCAGGGCGCCGACGTGCGGATGGTCTACTCGCCGCTCGACGCCCTGCGGATCGCCCGCGCGGAGCCCGACCGCCAGGTCGTGTTCTTCGCCATCGGGTTCGAGACCACGGCGCCGTCGACGGCGCTCACGCTCATGCGCGCCCGCGCGGAGGGGCTCGAGAACTTCTCCTGCATGTGCAACCACGTGACGATCGTGCCGCCGCTGCGGGCGCTGCTCGAGTCGCCGGACCTTCGCCTGGACGGCTTCATCGGCCCCGGGCACGTCTCGACCGTGGTCGGCGCGCGGCCGTTCGAGTTCATCCCGGCCGACTACGGCCGGCCGGTCGTCATCGCCGGCTTCGAGCCGCTCGACATCCTCCAGGCGATCCCATGATCCTCGTGCAGCTGCGCGAGGGCCGCTGCGAGGTCGAGAACCAGTACACGCGCGTGGTGCCGTACGACGGCAACCCGGCGGCGCTGCGGGCGATGGCCGAGGTCTTCGAGCTGCGCCCGCACTTCGAGTGGCGCGGGCTCGGCTTCATCTCCCAGAGCGCGCTGCGCCTCAGCGACGCGTTCGCCGACTTCGACGCCGAGCGCCGCTACGCGGTCCCCGGCGTGCGGGTCGCCGACCCGAAGGCGTGCCAGTGCGGCGAGGTGCTCAAGGGCGTCATCAAGCCGTGGGAGTGCAAGGTCTTCGGCACCGCGTGCACGCCGGAGCACGCGATCGGGACCTGCATGGTCTCGCCGGAAGGCGCCTGCGCCGCCTACTACAACTACGGGAGGTTCGCGCGTGAGCGTGTCCTCACGTGAGGAGCGGATCCTCGGCATCATCGAGACCGCTCGCGCGAAGCGGCCGCGGTTCAAGGACGAGCGCATCACGATGGCCCACGGCGCGGGCGGCAAGGCCACCCAGACGCTGATCGAGGGGCTGCTGGCGCCCGCGTTCGGCATCGACGGAGCTCGCCGACGCGGCGCTGGTCGAGCGACATCGCCCTCACCACCGACTCGTTCGTCGTCAAGCCGCTGCGCTTCCCGGGCGGCTCGATCGGCGACCTGGCCGTCAACGGCACGGTCAACGACGTCGCCGTGGCCGGCGCGCGGCCGCTGGCGCTGAGCCTGGCGCTGGTGCTCGAGGAGGGGCTCGACGGCGGACGTGGTCCTGCGGGCCGAGGTCGAGGCGATGGCCGCGCGGCCGCGGCGTGGCCGGCGTGCGGATCGTCACCGGCGACACCAAGGTCGTCGAGCGCGGCCACGCCGACGGCATGTACATCTGCACGACCGGGGTCGGCATCCGCGACGCGCGGGCGTCGCTCTCGCCGGGCGCCGTCCGGCCCGGCGACCGGATCCTCGTCTCCGGCCCGATCGGCGAGCACGGCACGGCGATCATGCTGGCCCGCGGCGACCTCGGGCTCGACGCGGACATCGAGTCCGACACCTGCTCGCTGTGGCCGGCGGTCGACGCCATCCTGGGGCCGGCCGTCCACTGCATCCGCGACGCCACGCGCGGCGGCGTCGCCTCGGTGCTCAACGAGATCGCGCGCGCGGCCGGCGTGGCCATGCTCGTGCGCGAGGCCGACGTGCCCGTCGACCCGGCCGTGGCCGGGGCCGCCGAGCTGCTCGGCATCGACCCGATGTACGTCGCGAACGAGGGCCGGCTCGTGGCCTTCGTCGCGCCGGAGAGCGGCGGGGGAGATCCTCGCCGCGCTGCGCCTCGTGGACGGCTGCGAGCGCGCGGCCGAGATCGGAGAGGTCAAGACCGAGCCCACGGGGATGGTCCTGGTCGAGACGGCATTCGGAGGGAGGCGGGTCATGGACCAGCTGGTCGGTGACCCGTTGCCACGAATCTGCTGAGAGGAGCGCCAATGGCACCAGTCGAGTTCGCACCCAGGCAGCACGAGACCGAGGCGGTCACCGCCCACGTGATCTGGATGACGACGGGGCTGAGCTGCGACGGCGACTCCGTCGGCATGACGTCGGCGACCAACCCGAGCCTCGAGGACATCATCACCGGGGCGATCCCCGGGATGCCGAAGGTCGTCGTGCACAACCCGGTCCTCGCCTTCGAGCAGGGCGCCGAGTTCATGCAGGCGTGGTACGACGCCGAGGCGGGCAAGCTCGACCCCTTCGTCCTCATCCTCGAGGGCTCGCTCCCGAACGAGAACCTGAGCGGCGACGGCTACTTCGCCGCGATGGGCGACAACCCGGAGACCGGCCAGCCGATCACCACCACCGAGTGGATCGACCGGCTGGCGCCGAAGGCGGCGGCCGTGGTCGCCGTCGGCACCTGCGCCACCTACGGCGGCATCCCGGCGATGAAGAACAACCCGACCGGCGCCATGGGTCTGCGCGACCACCTGGGCTGGAAGTGGACGTCCAAGGCCGGCATCCCGATCGTGAACATCCCCGGCTGCCCGGCTCAGCCGGACAACATCACCGAGACGCTGATGTACCTCGTCTTCGCGCTCGCCGGCCGCGCGCCGGTGCCCGAGCTCGACGACGCCGGGCGCCCGACGTGGCTGTTCGAGCGCACCGCGCACGAGAGCTGCAACCGCGCCGCGTTCTACGAGACCGGCAACTTCGCCACCGAGTACGGCAACGACCATCGCTGCCTGGTCAAGCTCGGCTGCAAGGGCCCAGTGGTCAAGTGCAACGTGCCGCTGCGCGGCTGGGTGAACGGCATGGGCGGCTGCCCCAACGTGGGCGGCATCTGCATGGCCTGCACGATGCCGGGCTTCCCCGACAAGTACATGCCGTTCATGGACGAGGACCCGATGGGCAGGCTGTCCTCGAACGCGGCGCGCTTCACCTACGGCCCGCTGCTGCGGCTCGGACGAAGGTTCAACGTCAAGCGCAAGTATGACAAGGAGCCGGAGTGGCGCAAGCCCGGCAATCAGCTTCTGTCCGGCTACGAGAAGCGCTGGTAAGAGGGGGATGAGGAATGGCCACGGTCGACACACCCGGGACCGAGCAGAAGGTCACTGTCAAGGAGATGTCGTGGGATCCCATCACCCGGATCGTCGGGTCGCTGGGGATTCACACCGAGATCGACTTCACCAACCAGCAGGTCCTCAAGTGCTACAGCACGTCGATGATCTTCCGCGGGTTCGACATCTTCATGAAGGGTATCGATCCGCGTGACACGCACTTCCTGACCAGCCGGATCTGCGGGATCTGCGGGGACAACCACTGCACGACCTCGGTGCTGTGCCAGAACATGGCGTACGGCATCTACCCGCCCAAGCTCGGCAACTGCGCGTACAACCTCGCGGAGCTCGCCGACTACATGTTCGACCATGCGATCTACAACGACTGCATGTGCAACGTGGACTTCTGCGAGCAGATGGTGAAGGACACGAACCCCGCGCTGCTCAAGAAGGCGGAGAACACGCCGTCACCGCACGGTGACGTCCACGGGTTCAAGACGATCGCCGACATCATGCGAGCGCTCAACCCGTTCACCGGGGAGTTCTATCTCGAGACCCTCCAGGTGGCGCGTTACACGCGCGAGATGTACTGCCTGTTCGGTGGCCGTCACACCCACCCGTCGACGATCATGCCGGGCGGTGTGAGCGCCGACATCACGTCACAGACGTGCACCGACTACTACGTGCGCCTGATGCGGTACATCGACTACTGCAAGCGCACCGTGCCGATGCACGATGACATCTATGACTTCTTCCTCCAGGAGCTGCCCGGCTATGACATGGTCGGGTATCGCAACACTGACCTGGTCTGCTGGGGCGCGTTCGACGACCCCGACGTGCTGCGCTACGACTACAAGGACATGACGGAGTGGGGTCGCACCCGCTACGTCACGCCGGGCCTCGTCTTCGACGGCGAGCTGATCACCACGGATCTCGTGGAGATCAACCTCGCGATCCGCATCCTGCTCGGCTCGAGCTACTTCGACGACTGGACCAGCGAGGAGACGTTCGTCACCCACGACCCGCTCGGCAACCCCGTCGACAAGCGGCATCCGTGGAACAAGGTCACGCTGCCCAAGCCGCAGGCACGCGACTTCGCCGACAAGTACTCGTGGGTCGTCTCCCCGCGCATGTACGACAAGCGCAACGACCGCTACGTGGCCAACGACACCGGCGGCGGCCCGTTCGCCCGCCAGTGGGTGACGGCAAAGGCCGGGCTCGTCGACGTCGGCTACGTGAAGGCCACCGGGCCACAGCATCCAGATGGTGCTCCCGAAGACCGGCTTCATGCCCGAGATGGAGCTCGAGTGGAAGATCCCGGAGAAGTCGAACGCGATCGAGCGCGACCGCGCGCGGTCCTACCACCAGGCGTTCTCCGCGCTGCTCGGGCTCTACCACATCGAGCAGGCGCTGGCCGAGGTCCGCGCCGGCCGGACCAAGAGCGCCAACAAGGTCACCGTGCCCGACAACGCGGTCAGCGTCGGCTTCCACGAGGCCGCCCGCGGGGTCCTCTCACACCACATGGTCATCCGCGACGGCAAGGTCGCCAACTACCAGCCGTACCCGCCGACCCCGTGGAACGCGAACCCGCGCGACCTCTACGGCACGCCGGGCCCGTACGAGGACGCGGTCCAGAACACGCCGATCTTCGAGGAGAACGGCCCGGACAACTTCAAGGGGGTGGACATCATGCGCGCCGTGCACTCCTTCGACCCGTGCCTCCCGTGCGGCGTGCACATGTACACGGGCAAGGGCAAGGTGCGGAAGGTCATGCACACCCCGACCGGACTGGCGTGAGCGCTGAGCTGACCGCCCGCCTCGACGCGATCGGCGACCCGCGGGCCGAGGAGCTCGTGGGGGAGCTGATGCAGCTCTACGGCGAGGGGCTGACGCGGATCTTCGACGCGCTCGACGACGAGACGCGCGCGCGGCTCGCCGACGACGGCGTGGTCGGGAGCCTGCTGCTGCTCCACGGGCTCTATCCGGTCGGGCTCGAGGAGCGCGTGCGCGAGGCGCTGGAGATCGTGCGGCCGTACATGGAGTCGCACGGCGGCGGCGTCGAGCTCGTGGCCCTCGCCGACGGCGTGGCGCGCCTGAGGATGCTGGGCGGCTGCGAGGGCTGCCCGGCCTCGGCGTCGACGCTCGAGCACGCGATCATGCACGCGCTCGACGAGCACGCGCCGGACCTCGAGGGGGTGGAGCTGGACGGGGTCGCGGTGGCGCGCGAAGAGCCGCGCGAGTGGCGTGCGCTCGAGGTCGACGGGCTCGCGCCGGGCGCGCTGGCTCGCCGTCCGCGACCTCGTGGTGGCCAACGTCGACGGCACACTGCTCGCCTACCGCAACGACTGCGCCGCCTGCGGCGCGCGGCTCGACGAGGGCGTGCTGATC
>CAVRFQ010000016.1:0-507202 GCA_963720415.1 uncultured Solirubrobacteraceae bacterium
CGCCTCGGCGGTCGTGTAGAGCGCGGTCAGCCCGTCGCCGTGCTCAGTGACGTAGTTGCCGATCGAGTGCAGGAGGTGGGTCTTGCCGAGCCCGGGCGGACCGCAGATGAAGAGCGGGTTGTACGCAAGCCCGGGGATCTCGGCCACGGCCAGCGCGGCGGCGTGGGCGAGGCGGTTGGTGTCGCCGATGACGAACTGGTCGAACGTGAGCCGAGGATTGAGCTGGGCGCCCGTCACAGCGCGGGTCGCGCGCGCCGGCGCGGCGGGCTTGACCCCAGGACCGACGACTTGGACGCGGTGTGGGGCGCCGAGCACCGCCTTCGCGCACGCGGCCAGCGGCCTTGCAAAGCTCGCCTCCACCCAGGCGCGGCTCTCGGCCGGCGCCTCGACGATCAGCGTGTCGCCCTCGAGCTGTCGAGCGGCCAGCGGCTCGAGCCAGAGCTGCCACGTCGAGTCTCCGACCGCTCGCTGCAACTCAGCGCGAATGCGCCGCCAGGCAGGCTGTAGTTCGAGGTCGGGCACGAGCGCGCGGAAGCGCCTCCTCCGGGGAGGTCGGGAGTCTGGAACAGTGACGAGAGGGGCCGGAAGGCGCCCCGGAATCGCGAACATAGCAGAGCCCCGACGGCCCGAACGCCGCCTTCTCGAGCGACTTCGCAAATCGCGCACAGTTCGCTGCGGAGGGCCTGTCGGAGCCTGTTCGCAGCGTGTGCACAGACCTGTGCGAACTCACTGCCGCGGGCGGTCGGTATCCTGTTCGCTCGTTGTCGGGCTCCCCTCGATCTGCCCGCGGCGAAGGAGCCTCAACGTGAAGCGGACCTATCAGCCCAAGAAGCGCAAGCGCGCCCGTACGCACGGGTTCCGCGCGCGCATGAGCACCCGTGCCGGGCGGCTGGTGCTCAAGCGTCGCCGCGACAAGGGCCGCAAGCGCCTGACCGTCTGAGTCCTATGGGCGCGGAGCGCGCGAGCGGCGGGCGTAGCCCCAAGCGGCGCCGCCTCTCGCGGAGCGCCGAGTTCGAGCGTGTCTATCGCCAGGGGCGCTCCAAGGGCAATCGATACCTCGTGCTCTACGCGTTCCCTCGCGAGGAGGAGTCCGACGGGCCCGCGCCTCGGGCTGTCCGTTGGCCGCCGCGTGGGCGGCGCCGTCGAGCGCGCGCGTGTGAAGCGCGTGCTGCGCGAGGCGTTCTGGGAGGAGGCCGAGCGGCTGCCGGGTGAGTCGGACTACGTCGTCGTCGCCCGTCCCGAGTCGCTGGGCCTGGCCGAGCGTGAGGGCATGGCCGGCATCCGGACCGCGCTCGCCGAGCTCGTCGAGGCCCTCGGCGGCACGCCGTCCTCGGAGGAGGCCGCGTGAGGTCGGTGCTCCTGGCCCCCATCCGGGCCTACCAGCGCGTGATCTCCCCGCTGCTCCCGCGCCGCTGCAAGTACCACCCCACGTGCTCGGCCTACGCGGTGCAGGCGATCCAGTCGTTCGGCATACTGCGCGGCTCCGTCCTCGCGGCGTGGCGCCTGCTGCGGTGCAATCCCTTCAGCCACGGCGGCTATGACCCCGTCTCGGCGCAGACCGTCTTCCGGTCCGCCGAGCCTCCCGCGTCCCACTCACAGCTCACGTGATCGCCAACATCTTCCAGCCGCTGATCGACTTCTTCGAGTGGATCCTGCTCCGGTTCCACGACGGTCTCGGGCTGAACTGGGGCTGGTCGATCATTGCGATGACCGTGCTCGTGCGCGCGGCGCTGCTCCCGCTGACCTTCAAGCAGTTCAAGTCGATGCAGGCGCTGGCCTCCCACGCGCCTGAGATGAAGAAGCTGCAGGAGCGCTACAAGCACGACAAGGAGCGCCTCAACCAGGAGATGATGAAGTTCTACCGGGAGAACAAGATCAACCCGTTTGCATCTTGTCTGCCGCTCCTGGCGCAGCTCCCGGTCTTCCTCTCGCTCTTCTACATGCTGCAGTCCGACCTGCGCATGGACATCTGCGGCCAGACCGCCAATCCGATGCGGTCCGGGCGAGGCGTCGTCGGTTCTTCATCAACGACCTGACCGACAAGGCCAGCGGCGCCGAGCTGGCGATCCTGATCGTGCTCTACGTCGGCTCGCAGCTCTTCTCGACGCTGCTGATGTCGACGACCACGGACCGGACACAGCGCATGATCTTCTTGGCGCTGCCGTTCGTCTTCGTCATCTTCATCATCAACTTCCCGGCAGGCCTGCTCCTGTACTGGATCACCACGAACATCTGGACGATCGCGCAGCAGGCGATCATCCGGAAGCGCCTCGGCCCGATGCGACCTCCAGGCCAGGAGAGCATGGGCCTCGGTGAGCTGTTCAAGAGTGCCGGTGGTGGCGGTTCGTCGGCGCCGGAGAAGAAACCCGCCCGGGTGGCCGCCGGCGGGGGCAACGGGGAGCCGCCCAAGGGGAAGCCGAGCGGCCCGCCGCCGGCCCCGCCGAGGCGGAAGAAGAAGCGCTCAGGGAGGCGCCGATGAGCGACGCTGCCGATCGTGTGGACGAGCTGATGACCAAGGTCATCGAAGCGCTCGGGCTCGATGTCGACGAGCTGGAGGTCGAGGAGGACGACGAGGGGATCCGCGCCAAGCTGCACGGCGACGACCTCGGCCTCTTCATCGGCCGTCACGGCCAGACGATCGACGCCGTCCAGCACCTCGCGTTCAAGATCGCGAACCGCGATGCGGGGCGCAACGAGGCGGTCCGCGTGACAGTGGACGCCGCGGGCTACCGCGAGCGCCGCGAGGAGATGCTCCACCGCCAGGCCGACCAGGCCGCCACGCGCGCGGCGAGCTCGCGCCGTCCCGTGGCCCTCGACGCCATGAGCGCGACCGAGCGCAAGGTCGTGCACGAGTACCTCAAGGACCGGGACGACGTGGAGACGTACTCCGAGGGCACGGAGCCCAACCGCCACCTCGTCGTCGCGCCGCTCGACTAGCTCGCGTTTCACGTTTTTCTCCCCGGTGAGACAACAATCCGGGCCGGCTGCGAGACTGGCTCGCCGTATGAACGCGCGCGACGAGGGCATCGTGGTCGGCCTGCTGATCGGCGAGGGGCACTTCGGCGGGGACGGCCGCCAGCCGCAGGTGACCTTGCGTATGCACGTGCGCCACGAGGCGCTGATGCGCTGGCTCGCCGCGCGCTTCCCGCGCACGAAGCTCTACGGCCCGTACCACCACGGCGGGCGCCACTACTTCCAGTGGACCGCACGCGGGGACGCGCTCGTCACCGAGGTCCTGCCGGTCCTCGAGCGCCACGTGACGGCCGACCTCGACGAGCATGCGTACGAGCGCCTGACCGAGATGACCACGCGCTACGCCGACACGATCGCCCGGCTGCGCTCCCGCGCCGCGCTGGCGGCGTGACTCGGCTGGAGGAGCTCGGCCGGCGCTTCGGGGTCCCGCCGGCGGGCCTCGCTGCGCTGGCGGCGATCCTCGACCTGCAGGCCGTCGACCCGACGGCCTCGACGACGGTCCGCGACGTGGACGTGGCGTTGGACCGGCATGTCGCGGACTCGCTCGTGGCGGTGGATCTCCCGGTGGTGCGCGCGGCGCGCGCGATCGCGGACATCGGCTCGGGCGCCGGGTGGCCGGGGCTGGCGCTGGCCGCCGCACTGCCCGACGCCCGTGTGGCGCTGGTGGAGAGCGCGATCCGGCACTGCCGCTACCTGGAGCGTGCGGTTGAGGTCGGCGGCTTCGACACCGTCGAGGTGGTCCACGCGCGCGTAGAGGAGTGGGCCGACGGCTTCGGCACGCGCGATCTCGTGACCGCCCGCGCGATCGCCTCGTTGCCGGTCCTGTGTGAATACGCGGCGCCGCTGCTCGCCGACGGCGGCGTTCTCGTCGCATGGAAGGGCACGGCTCCGGACGAGGAGATCGTTGCGGGCGCGGCTGCCGGCGCGATTGTGGGGTTGGAGCCCGTCGAGGTCGTCTCAGTCCAGCCGTTCCGCGCTGCCCAAGGCCGCACTTTGCACGTGTTCCGCAAGATCGCGCCCACGCCGGAGCGGTTTCCGCGGCGGCCCGGGATGGCCGTCAAGCGCCCGCTGGCCTGACGAGCCTCGTAGCCCCGTCCGGGCCGCTCGCTAGCGTCGGGGGCCGCAATGGGGATCGTCTACGCCATCGCCAACCAGAAGGGCGGAGTCGGGAAGACCACGACCGCCGTCAACGTTGCGGCCTGCATCGCGGAAGCGGGCTACGAGACCCTGCTGGTCGACGTCGACCCGCAGGGCAACGCCACGACCGGGCTCGGCGTCCCGCGCGACGGCGACGGCCTCTACGAGGTGCTGGGCGGCGAGATCTCGGCGCTCGACGCCGCGCAGGCGACCGCCATCGACCACCTGAGTCTGCTCGCCTCCACGCCGGACCTGGCCGGCGCGACGATGGAGCTCCCGCGGCTGCCCGGCTCGGAGACCCGCCTGCGCGACGCGCTCGCGGGCGTGCGCGAGCGGTACGCGTACACGCTGCTCGACTGCCCGCCCTCACTCGGCCCGCTCACGGTCAACGCCCTCGTGGCCGCCGACCGCGTCATCGTGCCGGTCCAGACCGAGTACTTCGCGCTCGAAGGGCTCGCCGGCCTGCTCGACACGCTGTCGCTCGTGCAGCGGGAGATGAACCCCCGCCTGACCGTGGCGGGCATGCTCCTGACGATGCACGACGGGCGCACCAAGCTCGCCCAGGACGTCGAGCGCGAGGTGCGGGAGCACTTCCCCGCGCTGGTCTTCGACACGGTCATCCCGCGCAACGTCCGGCTCGGCGAGGCGCCGAGCTTCGGCCGGCCCGTCATCCATCACGACCCGTACTGCGCCGGCTCGGAGGCCTACTTCGCGCTGGCCAAGGAGGTGGCATCCCGTGGCTGAGCGACCTCGCGGCATGGGCCGTGGCCTGTCGGCGCTGCTCGCGCCCACGCCCGAGAACGGCGCGGCCCGCGGGAGCGAGCTGCGCGAGATCCCGGTCGAGCTGATCAGCGCGAATCCGCGGCAGCCGCGCCAGGAGTTCGACGAGAACGCGCTGCTCTCCCTGGCGGACTCGCTGCGCGAGCGCGGCGTCCTGCAACCCGTGCTTCTGCGCCCGCTGCCCGGGGGGACGTACGAGCTGATCGCGGGCGAGCGCCGCTGGCGGGCGGCGCAGCTCGCCGACTTCGACACGGTCCCCGCTCTGGTGCGGCCACACGACGATGCCGAGTCGCTCGAGCTGGCGCTGATCGAGAACATGGCCCGCGAGGACCTCAACCCGGTCGAGGAGGCGCGCGCCTGCGCGCTGCTCGTCGAGGAACTCGGTCTCACGCGCGAGGACATCGGCCGTCGCGTTGGCCGGTCGCGCGTCGCCGTCTCGAACCTCATGCGGCTGCTCGACCTGCCCGACGAGGTGCTCGACCTGCTCGCCGCCGGCCACCTCACCGAGGGCCACGGCCGAGCGCTGCTCACCGCGCCCGATCACGACGCCCGCCGCCGCCTCGCCCGGACCGCCGTGCAGGAGGACTGGACGGTGCGCCAGACCGAGGCCCGGGCGCGCGAGAGCGGCCGCCGCGACCCGATCCGGGTCCGTGACGCGCGGAAGGCGGCGACGCACCCGGACCAGGCCGAAGCGGCCGAGCGCCTCGGCGACGCGCTCGGGCGCGCGCTCGGCGCCGAGGTCCGCGTGACCCCGCGCGGCAGCGGCTACCGGGTCGTCCTCGACCTCGCCGATCCGGGCGCGGCCGAGCTGCTCGCGGAGCGTCTCGGCGCGTTCGAACCCGCCTGACGCGGCCCCTGCGCGTCGCTATGATGAGCCGCCGTTGCGGGCGATTAGCTCAGTCGGTTAGAGCGCTTCTCTGATAAGGAAGAGGTCCCAGGTTCGAGTCCTGGATCGCCCACTTCACAAGGGCCCGCTCTCGCGGGCCTTTCTCGTTTCGCACCGCCCTGGCACGCCTCCGGAAGGGCTCTCGGAGCGGGGGTGCCGACCGCTAGACTTGGCCGCCACGGCCCCTATCGAGGAGCGCCCCGCTTGCAGGAGATGGTCATCTACGGCGTGAGCTTCGACATGGTCGGCAAACAGCCGATCGTGCTGCTCAAGGCTGTCGACACGAACAAATTCCTGCCGATCTGGATCGGGCATCCGGAGGCGGCGGCGATCCTCATGAAGCTCCAGGGAGCCTCGACGCCGCGGCCGATGACGCACGACCTGCTCTTCGACATGCTCGGCGAGCTCGAGGTGGCGTGCACGCGCGTCTCGGTGACCGAGCTGCGTGAGAACACCTTCTACGCCTCGATCACGCTCGCGGTGAACGGCCGGGAGGTCGAGATCGACTCGCGGCCCTCCGACGCCCTCGCCCTTGCCGTCCGCTCCGGCGCCCCGATCTTCGCCGCCGAGGACGTCATCGCCGAGTCGGCGATCGAGTTCGAGCACGAGGTCGAGGACACCGAGGAGGTCGTGGACAAGTTCAAGGAGTTCCTCGACCAGGTCACGCCCGAGGACTTCAAGGGCGAGGAGTAGGGAATCTCCCGGGCCCCGTCCGGGGCGCGGTTCGTGCACACCCGCCCATATGAACGCCTGCGTTCAGGCGAGCGTTCGGGCGACTGCGAGGTCGACGATCCGCGCGATCAGCTCGTCGAACGGGATGCCGGCCGCCTCGGCGGCGAGCGGGAGGAGCGACGTGTCGGTCAGTCCCGGGATCGCGTTGATCTCCAGAACGGTGAGCTCTCCTGAGCTCGCGTCGAGCATGAGGTCGATCCGCGCGAAGCCCTCGCACCCGAGCGTCCGGTAGGCGGCGAGGGCGAGCTCCTGTGCGCGTGCCGTGGCCTCGTCGCCGATCGCGGCCGGGCAGATGAACGCGGTGCGGCCGATCTCGTACCGGGCCTCGAAGTCGTAGAAGTCCTCCTCGTGCGGGATCGCCTCGACGACCGGCAGAGCCTCGGGGCCGTCGGCGCCGTCGAGCACCGAGACGGCGAGGTCGCGCCCTTCGACGTAGCGCTCGAGGAGCACCTTCGTGTCGTAGGAGAACGCGGAGACGATGGCGCCGGGCACGTCGGCGGCCGTGCGCGCGAACTTGATTCCGAGCGCGGAGCCCTGGGCGGCCGGCTTGACCACCACGGGGAAGTCGAGGCGCTCCTCGAGCGCCGGCAGGGCGCGGGCGGCTCCGAGCTCCTCGAAGGCAGCCTGGCTGAACGCGTAGAAGTCGGGCGTCGGCACGCCGGCGCCGCGCAACTCGTGCTTGGCCACGACCTTGTCCATGCAGCGGATGCAGGCCGAGGGGCCCGAGGCGGTGTACGGCACGCCGACCAGCTCGAGCAGCTCCTGCACGGTCCCGTCCTCGCCGCCGCGCCCGTGCAGCGCCACGAACGCGACGTCCGGGGCGACCGCGACGAGCCGGTCGACAAGGTCGGCGCCGACGTCGATCGGCACTACCTCGTGGCCGAGCCGCTGCAGCGCGTCCTCGACGCGGGCGCCCGAGCGCAGGGAGACCTGCCGCTCGAGGGACCGCCCGCCCTTCAGCACCGCGACCCTCATCCGGCGCGCCGCCGCAGCTCGACGACGTTCTCCGACGGTGCGCGCTTGGCGGCGGGCTTGGTCCCGGTCAGCGTCGAGTAGAGCTCGACCTGCTCGCGCACCACCTTGCCGATGCGGCGGATGCCCTCGCGGATGTCGTCGTCGCCGACGCCGGAGAAGTTCAGCCGCATCTCCGACCCGCCGCGCCCGTCGAGGTACGCGGCCCGGCCGGGCACGAAGGCGACGTTGTCGCGCAGCGCGCGCGCGAGGAGATCCGTCGTGTCGATGAACTCGGGCAGGCGCGCCCAGATGAAGAGACCGCCATTCGGCTCGGTCCAGGTCGCCTCGGCCGGGAAGTGCTCGGCGAGCGCGGCGAGCATCACGTCGCGCCGGCGCCGGTAGAGATCGACGAGCGTGCGCAGGTACGCGCGCCAGTCGCGCTCGGCGAAGTAGGTCGCCACGAACGCCTGCGAGATCGTGGCCGAGCAGAGGTCGACGCCGCCCTTGCCGAGGTTGAGCTTCTCCAGCACCGGGCGCGGCGCCGCGGTCCAGCCGAGACGCAGCCCGGGGGAGAGGATCTTCGAGAACGTGCCGAGGTAGATCACGTACTCGCCGCGGTCGAGCGCGTAGAGCGTCGGCAGCGGCTCGCCCTCGTAGCGCAGCAGCCCGTACGGGTTGTCCTCCAGCACCAGCAGCTCGCGCTCGCGGGCGATCTGCACGAGCTCCCGGCGGCGCTCCAGTGACATCGTCACCCCGGCCGGGTTCTGGAAGGACGGCACGGTGTAGATGAACTTCGGGACGCGGCCCTCGCGGTCGAGCCGCTCCAGCTCGGCCTTGAGCACGTCGAGCCGCATGCCGTCCTCGTCCATCTCGATCTGCACGACGTCGGCCTGGTAGGAGATGAACACCGGCACGGCGCCCGGGTAGGTCGGCGCCTCGGCCACCACCACGTCGCCGGGATCGATCAGCGTCTTGCAGACGAGGTCGATGACCTGCTGGCCGCCGGTGGTGATGAGCAGGTCGTCGGTCTCGACCTCCATGTCCTCGGCCGCCATCACGCGGACGATGCACTCCTTGACCTCTTCGAGGCCCTCGGTCGGGCCGTACTGGAGGGCCTTCGCCGAGGCGTCGACGGCCACGCGGGCCATGAGCGCGGCGAAGTCCTCGGCCGGGAAGGTCGACGTGTCCGGGAGCCCGCCGGCCAGGGAGATGATCTCGGGCCGCGCGGTCACCGCCATGAGGTCACGCATGGCCGAGGACTTCATGGCCTGCGTGCGCTGCGCGAACAGTCCCGCGTAGCGCTCGAGGTCACGCGCGCCCGAGCGCCTCGGTGTCTCGTCTCGACCCATCCCTCGCTATCGTCGCACGCCGCAAGTGGAATTCGTGCTCGACCTGCTGCAGGGCGCCGGGATCGCTGCCGCGATCGGGATCCGCCCCTTCCTCCCCGTCCTGCTCGTCGGGGCGCTCGCATCCGCCGATCTGGGGATCGACTTCGACGGCACCAGCTTCGCCTTCCTCGAGGAGTGGCCGTTCCTGCTCGGCACCCTCCTCCTCGTGGGCGCCGCAGACATTGCCACCCGTCGGCAGGCGAACCTGGACGCCAGGCCGGTGGTCGGCCTGCTGCTGGCCATCGCGCTCGTCCTCGGCGGGTTGCAGGGCGCCGGCTCGCTGGCCGAGAACGACTACCCGGTGGTCGTCGGCGCGCTGGCCGGCGTGGCCGCGGCAGCGCTCGGCTTCTTCGCCGCCCGCTCGCTCTTCACGCGCGTGCGCAGGCGTCTCGATCCCGATTCCCAGAAGGTCCTGCCGCTCTACGGCGAGGGAGCCGCCGTCGGCTCGGCCGGCGCGTCGGTCCTCTTCCCGCCGCTGGCCCTCCTGGTCCTCGGCGGCCTCGGGTGGCTGCTCATCGGCAGCCGCCGACGGGCCGGCGAGAAGTACGCCGGTCTGCGGATCCTCCGCTAGTGCCCAAGAAGCTCGTCCTCGTCGTCATCGACGCGATGAAGCCCGCGATGCTCGACCGGGCGGTGGCGAGCGGACGCGCGCCGGTCCTCGAGCGGCTCCTGCGGGAGGGGCAGTACGTCGACGACTGCGTGGCCGCGTTCCCCTCGGTCACGCCGGTGTGCGCGGCCTCGATCGCCACCGGGACCGGCCCGGACGAGCACGAGATCCCGGGCATGAACTGGTACCACCGCCAGGAGGGCCGCTACATCGAGTACGGCACGAGCTTCAAGGCGTCGCAGTCGTTCGGGCTCCGCCAGTCGCTCACCGACACGATCTACAACATGAACCTCGAGCACCTCTCGCGTGACGTTGACACGGTGTTCGAGCGGCTCGACGACGCGGAGATCCGCACGGCCGGCACGACGTACCTCATGTACCGCGGCCGCCACCGCCACGAGGTCTCGGGCGACACGGCGCTGACCCGGATCGCGTCGACCGTGTTCCGCCACGCCGTCTACGGCCCGCAGGAGCTCTTCTATGCGGACATCTTCGCCTCGCGCCGCACGCCGTGCCGGTCGATGGTCGGTCTGCCGGGCATCCGCGACCAGCACTCCGGCTGCGTCGGGGAGTTCCTCGTGGAGCACGACCTCTTCGACTTCCTGCTCCTCTCCCTGCCCGACAACGACACCCACTCGCACAAGAACGGGCCGTTCGCCCAGGTCGAGTCGCTCTCCGCCGCCGACCGCCAGATCGAGCGGCTGGCCACGGCCGCGGGCGGGATGGACGCGTTCCTCGAGGACCACGCGGTGATCGTCTGCAGCGACCACTCGCAGTCGCGCGTGGACGACGAGATCGACCTCTTCCGCGCGTTCGACGGGTTCAGCGTGCTGCCGGCCGCCCGCTCCTCTCGGTCCGGCGACGCGGAGATCGCGGTCTGCCCGAACTCGCGGGCGGCGCAGGTCTACGTCCTCGACCGCGACAAGCGCGCGCAGCTCGTCCCGCGGATCGAGCGGACGCTGCTCGCGCTCGAAGGCATCGATCTCGTGCTCCGCATGACCGACCATCCCGACGGCGAGGCGGCGATCCGCGGCGAGCGCGGCGGCGTCACCAAGGAGCTGCGCTTCGCGCCCGGGGGCGACCTCGAGGACGCGCGCGGCGGCTCGTGGCATGTCGAGGGCGACCTCGACCTGATCGCGCTCGCGGCCCGCGAGGGGAAGGTCGGCTCAGCCGCCTACCCGGATGCGCTGCAACGGGCGTGGTCGGCGCTGCGCGCGCGGACCTCCGGCGAGGTCCTCGCCTCGGCCAAGCCGGGCTACGAGTTCCTCGACTGGGGCGGCGCCCACCACGTCGGCGGCGGCTCGCACGGGTCACTGCACGCGAACGACTCGCTCGGCTCGCTGATCTGGTGCGGCACTGGCCCGGACTCGGCCGACGAGAAGGAGCAGTGGGCGCTCCGCGACGTCACGCCGATGATCTGGGATCACTTCCAGGTCTGAGGACCGAGTCGATCGACTCCGCCCGCCGGCGGGCGGCGCTGCGGATGACCACCGCGTTGAGCCACGGGTCCTCGTCGGCCGCGTCGTAGCGCATCGGCATATGGGTGCGCATGACGGCGATCGACTGCTCCTTGCGCACCCCGATCACCCCGCCCCGGGCGCCGCTCATGCCGACGTCGGTGATGTAGGCGGTGCCGCCGGGGAGGACGCGGGCGTCGGCCGTTGGCACGTGCGTGTGCGTGCCGACGACGGCGGTGACGCGCCCGTCGAGGTGCCACCCCATCGCGACCTTCTCGCTCGTCGCCTCGGCGTGGATGTCGACGAGGATCTGGTCGGCATCGCCGACCTCCTTGAGCGCGTCGTCGATGGTCACCAGCGCCGGGCTGCCGGTCTGCATGAAGAGGTTGCCGCTGATGTTCACGACACCGAGCGACTTGCCCTCGCGCTCGACGACCGTGGTCCCGTGGCCGGGCTGCGTGGGCAGGAAGTTGGCGGGCCGGAGGATGTGCGGCTGCTCGTCGAGATACGGCCAGATCTCGCGGTGGCGGTAGGTGTGGTTGCCGAGCGTGATGACGTCGACGCCAGCCTTGAAGAGCTCCTCGGCCTCCTTCGGCGTGATGCCGATGCCGCCCGCTGCGTTCTCGCCGTTGCAGACGACGAAGTCGAGCCCGAGCTCGTCGCGGAGGCCGGGCAGCAGGTCCCGGACGACACGACGGCCCGCTCGCGCCACCACATCACCGATGAAGAGGATCGTGCTCAAGACCGGTCATGCTAAGGCGCTCGCACGAGCTTGCGAGTGCGAGTAAGCCGCATACTTGTCTCCATGACGGACCAGCGCGTGCTCATCCCTCGCTGGGTTCAGCTCGTGATGCTGCCGCTCGCGGTGCTCGGCCTCTGGGTCGTGCTCACGGCCGCTGGGCCGATCCTGCTGCTCTTCATCGTCGGCGCGCTCGTGGCACTCCTGCTCAACCCGTTCGTGGGCATGCTACGCCGCGTCGGCCTCCCGCGCGGGCTCGCGGTCATGATCGTGATGCTCTGCGTGGTCGCCTCCGTGACCGCGCTCGGCTTCCTGATCGCCAACCCGGTTGCCGACCAGGTCGATGCGTTCCGCGACAACGTCCCCGAGATCGTCGACGACGCGAATGCCTCGCTGGCCGACGTCCAGGAGTGGCTCGACGACAACGGCATCAACGTCCAGATCGCCGACGAGGGGGAGACCGCGCTCGGCACGCTCGGGCAGAACCTCTCCGAGGGCTCGGGCGAGCTCGTCTCCTTCACTCAGGACGCGCTGCGCACGCTGGTCGAGGCCTCTCTGGCGCTGATCCTCATCGTGGTGATCAGCGTCTACATGCTGCTCTACGGGGAGCGGATCGGTGCGGCGGTGCGGTCGGTGGTCCCGAGCACGCCCGAGGACGACTACCCGACGCGGATTCAGCGGGCCGTCTTCGGCTACGTCCGCGGGCAGCTCCTCTTCTCGCTGATCATGGGCACGAGCGCGGGGTTGCTGCTGTGGGTGATGGGGTCGCTCGGGGTGTTCCCGGACGGCAAGACATACGCGATCTTCTTCGGCGCCTGGTACGGGTTCGCCGAGCTGATCCCGTACGTCGGGCCGGCGATCGGCGCTGCCCCGCCGGTCCTCATCGCGCTGTTCAGCGGCGAGCCGCTCGACGCGGTGTGGTTGACGATCGCGTTCACGGCGCTGCAGCAGATCGAGGGCCACATCGTGGCGCCGACCGTGTTCTCCCAGGCCCTGCGCATCAACCCGCTGCTGGTGATCTTCGCCCTCCTCCTCGGCGGGCAGGTGTACGGCTTCATCGGCGCGTTCATCTCCCTGCCGCTGGCGGCGATCGTGCGCGAGAGCGTGGACTACTTCCGCCGCCACTACCGGTTCGACCGCTGGGACCTGCCGTCCGCCGCCGGACCGGTGCCGGACGCTCTCCCCGACGAGCGGCGGTGCCCGGAGTGCGGCGAGCCATGCCCTGAAGGCGTGACCGAGTGCCCGGCCTGCGGGACCGAGCTCGGCGACTCCGACGCGGAGGCGGCGGCCGCCTCGAGCGCGCCCGGCTAGTGCGCGCCGAGGGCATCGCTAAGCGCTACGGCGCCCGCGAGGCGCTGCGCGACGTCTCGTTCGAGGTCGCCGCCGGCGAGCGCGTGGCCGTGATCGGGCCGAACGGCGCCGGCAAGACGACGCTGCTGCAGATCCTCGCCGGAACGCTCCGGCCGAGCGCCGGAAGCGTCTCGCTCACGCCCGAGGAGGTCGGCTGGGTGCCCCAGCACCCGGCGCTCTACTCGAAGCTCTCGGTCGCGGAGAACCTGCGGCTGTTCGCGCGCCTGGAGAAGGTCGCGGACGTTCCCGCCACCGTCGAGCGGATGCTCGAGCAGACCGCACTCGGCGACCGCGCGGACGACGAGGTCGGCAAGCTGTCGGGCGGCAACCGGCAGCGGGTCAACATCGCCATCGGGCTGCTCGGCGAGCCGTCGGTGCTGCTGCTTGACGAGCCCTCGGCCTCGCTCGACCCGCGCCAGCGTGAGCGGCTGTGGGAGTTCATCGGGGGGCTCAGGACGAGCCCCGCGTTGGGCACGAGCGTGCTCTTCTCGACCCACGACGTCGGCGAGGCCGAGCGTTTCGCCGATCGCGTCCTCGTGCTCGCCGACGGCGAGCTGCTGTTCACGGGCACGGCCGCGGACCTGGAGAGCGAGATCGGCCCCACGCCGGACTTCGAGAGCGCGTTCGTCCGCTTCCTCCACGAGCGGGGCCACTGACGAGTGCGCTGGCTGCTGCTCAAGGACCTGCAGATCCTGCGCCGCTCGCCGCTGCTGCTGGCGCTGCTCGTGATCTACCCGGTCATGATCGCCGTGCTCTTCGGGCTCGCGCTGTCGGGCGGGCCGGAGAAGCCCCGCGTGGCGTTCGCGAACCTCGTCCCGCCGGGCGAGAGCGAGTTCAACGTCGGGGGCGAGACGCTCGACGCTGCCGACTACGCGGACCGCCTCTTCGAGTCGATCGACCCGATCCGCGTGGACACGCGGGAGGAGGCGATCGAGAAGGTCCGCTCCGGCGAGGCGCTCGGCGCTCTCGTGCTCCCGGCCGACGCGACCGAGAAGCTGCGGGCCACGCTCGGCCTCGGCGGCGGCGAACCGCCCACCGTCGAGGTCTACTACAACGCCGAGGACCCGGTGAAGCGCCGCTTCGTCGAGGCGACGATCGAGTCGCGGCTGGCAGAGGCGAACGCCGCGCTGTCGGAGGCTGTGCTGCGCGAGGCGGCGGGCTACATCGACGTGATCGTCCGCGGCGGCGAGGTTCCGCTGCCGCTCATCGGCGCCGTCCAGATCCTCGGGCTCGAGCGCTCGCGGGCGATCATCGACGGCGTCGCGTCCGGCCTGCCGGAGGGCTCGGCGGATCGGGCCGCGCTCGCCCAGGTCTCCCGCTTCGCGCGCCTGGCAGCCGAGAACCTCGACGTCTCGCAGCCGATCCTGGCCACCATCGGTACGCCGGTCCGCGTCAAGCAGACCGTCGTCAACGGCAGCCGCACCCCGCTCGACGCGTTCGCCGCCGCCGTGGCCGTGGCCGTCTCGCTGATGTTCGTGACGCTCCTGCTCGCGGCCGGCCTGCTCGCGCTGGAGCGCGAGGAGCAGGCGTTCGGCCGGCTCCTGCGGCTCGTCTCCCGCACGTCACTGCTGACGGAGAAGGTGCTGTTGAGCGCGGCCTGCGCGCTCGTCGTCACGGCGGTGATGCTGTGTCGGCCTCGCGGCCTTCGTCGGGCTCGACTGGAGCCGGGCGCCCGCGTGGCTCGCCGCGCTGGCCGCCGGGGCGCTCGCGTTCGCGGCGATGGGCGTGGCGCTCGGCGGCCTCGCGGGCGAGGTGCGCGCGGCGACCCTGCTGGCCATCCTCCTCGCGCTCCCGCTCGACGTTCCTGGCTCTCGTGCCGTCGGGCAGCGTCGCGCCCGCCCTCTACGACGTCATCAACGTCGTCTCGGGGCTGTTCCCGTTCAAGCCCACGCTGCGGGCGTTGGACGGCGCGATCAACGGCGGCGAGCTGCTCCTGCCGCGTCGTGCACCTGCTCGGTGCTGACGCTCGCGTTCGGCGCTGCTGGCGCGTGATCGGGCTGCGACGGCTCGACCTAGACTCAACCCTGTGTTTCCCGCCACCCGCCTCCGGCGGCTCCGCCGCACCGGACTGCTCCGCGGTCTCGTGCGCGAGACCGAGCTGTCGGTCGACCACCTGATCTACCCGATGTTCGTCGTCGCCGGCTCCGAGCGCCGCACGCCGATCGTGTCGATGCCCGGCGTCGACCACCTCTCGATCGACGGCGCGGTCGAGGAGGCGGGCATCGCGGCGGGACTCGGTATCCCCGGCGTGCTGCTCTTCGGGCTGCCCGCCGACAAGGACGAGCAGGGCTCCGGGGCCTGGGACGACGAGGGCGTCGTCCAGCTCGCGACGCGGGCGATCAAGGCCGCGCACCCCGATCTGCTGGTCATCACCGACCTGTGCCTGTGCGAGTACACGAGCCACGGCCACTGCGGCGTCCTCCGGTCGGACGGCGTCGTCGACAACGACGCCACGCTCGAGCTGCTCGCCCGCACCGCCGTCGCCCAGGCCGAGGCGGGAGCCGACGCCGTCGCGCCGAGCGACATGATGGACGGCCGTGTCGGCGCGCTGCGCGCCGCGCTCGACGACCACGGGCTGAGCGAGACGCCGATCATCGCGTACAGCGCCAAGTTCGCGTCCGCCTTCTACGGGCCGTTCCGCGAGGCCGCCGACTCCGCCCCGCAGACGGGGGACCGCCGCGGCTACCAGATGGATCCCGCGAACGCCCGCGAGGCGCTGCGCGAGGTCGCGCTCGACGCCGCCGAGGGCGCCGACGTCGTGATGATCAAGCCCGCACTCCCGTATCTGGACGTGATTCGGCGGGTCCGGGAGTCGACCGACCTGCCCGTCGCCGCCTACAACGTCAGCGGCGAGTACGCCATGCTCAAGGCCGCCGCCGCGCAGGGCCTGCTCGACGAGCGCGCAGCCGTGCTCGAGGCGCTCACCGGCATCCGCCGGGCCGGCGCCGACATCGTGATCACCTACCACGCCAAGGACGTCGCCCGATGGCTTCAGTGAAGATCCGCTCGCGGCGCGACGGGGCGGCGATCCCGCTCGACGAGGACGACAAGAAGCTCCTCAACCTGATGCAGGGCCAGTTCGCGCTCACGGCGCGGCCGTTCGCCCACGTCGCCGGCCTCGCCGGGCTGCCCGAGGAAGAGGTGATGACCCGCGTCCAGCGCCTGCTCGACAAGCGGATCATCCGCGAGATCACGCCGATCTTCGACACGCGGGCGCTCGGCTACTCGTCGATGCTCGTGGCGGCCAAGGTCGACGCCGAGCATCCGCACCGGGCGGCCAAGATCATCAACGAGCACCCGGGCGTCACGCACAACTACCTGCGCAATCACGATTTCAACCTCTGGTTCACCATTGCCACCGAGCCAGGGTCCAAGCTGGGGCTACAGGGCACGCTCGACGCGCTCGCGGCCGAGACCGGGGCGGAGTCGATCCGCCAGCTCCCCACGCTGAAGCTCTTCAAGATCCGCATGGACCTCGAGATGGAGCAGGGCACCGATGCACTGTCGACCGCCGGCGAGGCGGTCGAGCCCCGCGAGCTCGAGCCGATCGAGCTGTCCGAGGAGGACATCGAGACGATCCGCGCCACCCAGGGCCCGATGCCGGTGATCCCGGAGCCCTACGCGCCCGCGGCCGAGCGCCTCGGCGTCAGCGAGGAGGAGGTCCTGCGCCGGCTCGAGTCGCTGCGCGAGCGCGACGGCCTGCGTCGCGTGGCCGCGATCCTCTTCCACCGCCGCGCGGGCTTCTCGGCCAACGGCATGGGCGTCTGGAAGGTGCCGGAGGCCGACGTCCTGGAGACCGGCAAGCAGATGGCCTCGTTCCGCGGCGTCTCGCACTGCTACCAGCGCCCGACGTACGCCGATTGGCCCTACTCCGTCTTCACGATGGCCCACGGCCGCTCGAAGGAGGAGTGCGACGCGGTCCTCGACGCGGTCTCGGCCGCGACGGGCATCACCGAGCGCGCGACGCTCTACTCCTCGACCGAGTTCAAGAAGGTCCGGATGCTCTACTTCACCGACGCCTTCCGGCGCTGGGAGGAGGAGCGGGCCTGACCACCTCGTCGCTGTCGGACGTCCGCTCTGCCGAGCTGTACCGGCGCGCCCTCGGAGTCCTCCCGGGCGGCGTGAACTCCCCGGTGCGGGCGATGCGCGCGATCGGGCGCGAGCCGCTGTTCATCGAGCGCGCCGAGGGCGCCGAGATCACCGACGTCGACGGCAACATCTACGTCGACTACGTCTGCTCCTGGGGGCCGCTGATCCTCGGGCACGCGCACCCGGACGTGATCGAGGCGGTGACCGAGGCCGCCGCGCGCGGGACGACGTTCGGCGCGCCGACGGCCGCCGAGGTCGAGCTCGCGGAGCTCGTGACGAGCCGGATGCCGGCCGTCGACATGCTGCGCATGACCTCCTCGGGCACCGAGGCGACGATGAGCGCGCTGCGGCTCGCGCGGGCCGTGACCGGGCGGGAGAAGGTCCTGAAGTTCGCCGGCGCCTACCACGGGCACGTCGACGGCCTGCTGGCCGAAGCCGGTTCCGGCCTGGCCACCCAGGGCATCCCGGCCTCGCCGGGGGTGCCGGAGGCCGCCGCCGCGCAGACCGTGGTGGTGCCGTGGAACGACGCGGATGCGCTGCGCAAGGCCTTCGCCGAGCACGAGCTCGCCGCCGCCGTGGTCGAGCCCTACGCCGCCAACATGGGTCTGATCCCGCCCCGCTGCGGGATCCTCGAGCTCCTGCGCGAGCTGTGCACCGAGAGCGCTGCGCTGCTCATCTTCGACGAAGTCATCACCGGCTTCCGCATCGCGCCCGGCGGGGCCCAGGAGCTGACCGGCGTGTCGCCCGACCTGACCGTGATGGGCAAGGTGCTCGGCGGCGGGCTGCCGGCCGCCGCGTACGGCGGCTCGCAGGCGCTCATGAGCCGGATCGCGCCGGCCGGCGACGTCTACCAGGCGGGCACGCTGAGCGGGAACCCGCTGGCCGTCGCCGCGGGGGCCGCGACCCTGAGCCTGCTCGACGAGGAGGCCTACCTCACGCTCTCCGCCACGACCGCTGCGCTCGCCGAGGGGCTGCGCGAGGCGGCCGGGGACCGGCCGGTGTCCGTCGTCCACACGACGGGCCTGCTGACCGTCTTCTTCGCCGCCGAGCCTCCGGCCGACTACGCCGGCGCGATGGCGTGCGACAGCGAGGCCTACGGCGCGTGGTGCCGGGCCCTCCTGGCCCGCGGCGTCTACCCGCCGCCGTCGCAGTTCGAGGCCTGGTTCCCGTCGCTCGCGCACACGGGCGACCACGTGACCCGCACCGTCGAGGCCGCCGCGGCGGCGTTCGCCGAGATCGCATGACGCTCGAGCGGCTCGCGGGCGAGGTGCGAGACCGCGGCGGGCTGCTGGCGGACTCGGTTGCGCCCGCTTCCGCCGAAGGCCGTTTTGGCGCGATCGCGTCCGCCGGGTCGCGGGCGGCCGGCCACGAGGACGACTACTCGCTGCTCGTGGAGGCCATCCGCGAGGGCTACCTCCTCCACTACGCGACGGGTCGCGTCGTGCGTCCGGAGGACCCCGATCTCTCGCTGCTGGCCGGAGATCGCCTCTACGCGCTCGGCCTGGCGCGGCTCGCCGAGCTCGGCGACCTCGACGCCGTGGCCGAGCTCGCGGACGTGATCTCGCTGGCCGCGCAGGCGCACGCGGAGGGCGATGCCGACCGCGCCGCGGCGATCTGGGAGGCCGGCGTCCGGGTGGTCGCCGACGGTCCGGCACCCGACCACGAAGCGGCCAAGGCGGCCTGGCGCGGCGCACGCTAGTGCGGCGTCGATAATCTTCGGGCCGTCCGTGCCGCAGCCCCGTAAGACACCGAAGCCCAAGTACACGACCGATCGCCGCATCCCGGGCGCGTTCGAGGGCGAGACCGTCACCCGCCGCCGAGCCATGGGCCTCACGGTCCAGGTCGCCGGCGGCGTCGCCGTCATGACGTTCACGCTGCCCGCTCTCGGCTTCGCGGTCGGTTCGGCGCTGTTCGAGCGCCCGCCGGTCACCTGGGAGGCCGTCGGCGCCGAGGCCGACTTCCCGAACGACACCTACGTGCCGAAGGTCATCACCACGGTTGCGGGCATCGGCGAGGTCGGCAAGACCACGGTGTACGTGCGCGCCTACAACGAGGAGATCGACGGCGCGCGGGATCCCGAGATCCCCGGCGGCGGCTACTTCATCGCGCTGTCCACGCGCTGCATGCACCTCGGCTGCCCGGTCCGCTACGTCGAGGCCTCCGAGCGCTTCATCTGCCCGTGCCACGGCGGCGTCTACGACTTCACCGGCAGCGTCTCCGGCGGCCCGCCGGTGCGCCCGCTCGACCGCTTCTACACCCGCGTCGAGAACGGCCAGGTGGAGATCGGCCCGCGCTACTCGGTCAACTCGACGTTCGAGCGCTTCCCGAGCTACCGTGACCCCGCGCAGGACCTCGACGGCATCGGCCAGTACCTGTATCCGGGCCGCTTCTCGACCCCGAAGTTGGACTAATGCCGAAGCTCCCTCTGCCACCCCTGCCGCCCAAGCTTCTGCCGAAGCCCAAGCGTCCCGACCAGGTCGAGAAGCACAAGCCGCTCGATCAGGCCAAGGAGGCCGGGATCCACGCGGCGGACTGGGTGGACGAGCGCACGTCGCTGTCCGCGGGCCTGCGCTGGGTGATGTTCCGCAAGGTGCCCAAGGGCACCAACTGGTTCTACACGCTGGGGTCGGCGACCATGTTCGCCTTCCTCTCCCAGGCCGTGACCGGCGTGTTCCTGGCGATGTACTACACGCCCTCGGTCACCGACGCCTACGAGTCGACGCGGCGGATCTCCAACGAGATCTTCCTCGGCGAGTTCGTGCGTGGCATGCACAAGTGGGGCTCGACCATCATGGTCATCTTCATCTTCCTGCACATGGGCCGGGTGTTCTTCTTCGGCGCCTACAAGTACCCGCGCGAGATGAACTGGATCATCGGCTTCGTGCTGCTGCTCCTCACGTTCGTGATGTCGCTCACCGGCTACCTGCTGCCGTTCGACCAGCGCTCCTACTGGGCGACGATCGTGGCCGCCAACATCACCGCCTCCGGTCCCATCGTCGGCCCGTTCCTGGGCGACTTCCTGCGAGGGGGCGCCGAATTCGGCGCCACAACCCTTTCGCGCTTCTACTCGATCCACATGCTGCTCGTGCCGGGGTTGATCGCGGCGATGATCGGCGCGCACATCTATCTCGTCACCCGCCTGGGCACCACGGCCCCGCCGTGGATGAAGGCCGAGCCGGACGACAAGCTCGTCGAGGACAAGGTCTGAGATGAATCAGGCCGAGAAGGAGCGGTACCTCCGCGACTACGCGATCCTGAAGGCCAAGGGGAAGCCGTTCTTCCCGTACGCGGTCGCCAAGGACAGCATCATGGCGGCGATCACGATCCTGCTGATCGCGTTCCTGTCGCTGCTGTTCGGCGCCGAGCTCGGTCCCAAGGCCGACCCGACGACGACCACGTACGTGCCGCGGCCGGAGTGGTACTTCTTCTTCCTCTTCGAGCTGCTGCGCGTGGTCAAGCCGCCGGAGCTCACGCCGCTCGCCACGATCGGGATCCCGACGATCTGCATGATCCTGATCATCCTGTTGCCGTTCGTGGACCGCTCGCCCGAGCGGCGCCCGGAGCGGCGGCCGGTGGCCACCACGGCCGGCATCTTCGTCATCGCCGCCATGGCGTACCTCACGTACCTCGGAGCCGCGGCCGGCTCGCCGAACGAGATCGAGTACGAGGTCGCGCCGCAGTACGAGGCCGGGAAGTTGGTGGCGGCCCAATCGGGCTGCCTTGCGTGTCATCAGATCGGCCACAACGGCAACTCGGGCCCCGGCCCCGACCTGACCAACATCGGCAGCGTCCTTCCTGCGGCCGCCATCGCGCGCACGCTGGAGAACCCGACGCCGCCGATGCCGTCGTACGCCGACCTCGACCCCGACAAGAAGGACGAGCTCGTCGCGTTCCTCGCGCAGCTCCAGGGTGAGCCAGAGGGCGGCGGGGATTCCGAGGGGGGCAGCGCTGAGGCCGGCGGGCCCTAGCGCCCGCATGTCCGGCGCCGCACAAAGCGGCACCCTCGAGGAGGGGCAGGTCCGCGCGATGTTCGATCGCATCGCGGGGGTCTACGACGTCATGAACTCGGTCATGACGGCGGGCCTGCACCACCGCTGGCGCGAGCGAGCGGTCGATCTCGCGCGCGTCGGACCGGGCTCGCACGCGCTCGACGTCGCGACCGGCACGGGCGACCTGGCGATCGAGCTGGCCTCGCGCGGCGCCGACGTCGTCGGCTCGGACTTCTCCGCGGGCATGCTCGAGCGCGCGCGCGTGAAGTCGTCGGCCGTGCGCTGGGAGCAGGGCAACGCGCAGGCGCTGACCTACGCCGACGCGTCGTTCGACGCCTGCACCGTCGGGTTCGGCGCGCGGAACTTCTCGGACCTCGCGCTGGGGCTGCGCGAGATGACCCGCGTGGTCCGTCCGGGCGGGCGCGTGGTGATCCTCGAGATCACCACGCCGACCAAGCCGCCCTTGTCGACGTTCTTCTCGCTGTGGTTCGATCGCATCGTGCCGCTACTCGGACGCGTGACCGGAGAGGACCAGGCGTACACGTACCTGCCGAGCTCGGTCAAGCGCTTCCCGGGGCCGCGCGAGCTCGGCGGCCTGATGGTCGACGCCGGGCTCGGCGACGTCCGGTGGGTGCTGACCGCCGGTGGCATCATCGCGCTGCACTCGGGGACGGTGCGGTAGGTGGCCAGCGCCGAGGCAGTCGCCGCGGTCATCGCCGCGGGTGGAGCCCACGTACCGGGGCTGATGGACGAGCTGGAGGAGCGCCTCCAGGAGCTGGCGCACTCGCACGGCCCCGTGCTGGCCGAGCACGCGAGCGCGACGATCGCGGCCGGCGGCAAGCGCCTGCGCCCGCTGCTCGTGCTGCTCGCTGCCGGCCCGTCTCCCGAGCATCCGGAGCGGGTGCTGCGGGCGATGGTGGCCGTGGAGCTCATCCACTCGGCGACGCTGGTCCACGACGACGTGCTCGACGCGGCCGAGCTGCGCCGCGGGCGACCCACCGTGGTGGCGACCGCCGGGCGCGGGATCGCGACCGCCACGGGAGACCTGCTCTTCTCACGCGCGTTCGCCGAGCTGGCGCACAACGGCGTGCCGGAGTCGGTGCGGGTGCTGTCGGACGCCTCGTCGGCTCTGGCCGAGGGCGAGCTGCTGCAGCGCGAGGACGCGTGGAACGTCGGCGTCTCGCAGGAGCGCTACGAGGCGCGGTGCGACCTCAAGACGGCGCGGCTCTTCCAGGCGGCCTGCGAGCTCGGCGCGATGGAGGGGACGGCGCCCGTCGACGTGCTGGGGCGCTTCGGCCGCCGGATCGGGCTCGCGTTCCAGCTCCTGGACGACGTGCTCGACGTGTCAGGCCCGGCCGAGCGGACCGGTAAGCACCGCGGGACCGATCTGCTCGACGGCACGGTCACGCTGCCGTTCATCCTCGCGCGCGAGCGCGATCCCGCGCTGCGGTCGCTCGATCTGCGCGGGGTGCGGACGCCGTCGCAGGCCGAGGCGGTCTGCGACGCGATCGCGGCCACCGGAGTCCTCGAGGACGCGCGGGCGACGGCGCTGGGGATCGTCGCCGACGCGAAGGCCGACCTCCCGGTCCTGCCCGAGGCGCAGCAGGGGGCCCTGGAGCTGGTGGCCGACGGGGTCGTCGACCGGTACAGCTGATCGGCCTGCGGCTCGGCATAGCGCACCACTACGGCTGGGCGGTGGCGGTCACCGCCACAGACGATCACCGCGTCGCCGACCGCAGGCGGATCGAGCTGATCGACTCCGGCCTGCCGGCCGCGCCGATCCACTACCGCGACGGCAAGCGGCTCGACGATGCCGGGGCCGCGGCGCTGGTCGCGCAGGTGCGGGCGTCGGCGATGCGGGTGACGGCAGCAGCGTTGGACCAGCTGCCCGAGCCGATCGTGTCGCTGTCGCTGCGCGACTGGCCGCCCGACTTCCCCACGGACATCGCCGTCCTGCGGCGTGCGCCGTACGAGAGCCGTGCCGACTCCGTCATGTACCGCCAGGTGCTGGCCGAGCTCGCACAGGCCCGCGGCTGGGCCGTGCACTTCTACGACGCCGCGGATGTGGAGGTGCGTGCGGCGGGGGTTCTCGGCGCGCGGGCCGAGGAGGTGCTCCATGGTCCGCGGGCGACGCTCGGGCCGCCTTGGGCCAGGGACCATCGGATCGCGCTCGCGGCCACGGTCATGGCCGGCGCTGCGAGCGCGGACTAGAAGTCTTCGGGCAGGATCGCGTCCGCGTTGACCGCGCGGACGAACCGGTCGATCTCCTCTTCCATGTTCGCCTGCTGGAGGCGCTTCAGGTCTCGGAGAAGGATCTCGGTGCCGATGTCCAGCTGCTCGTCGAACTGATCAACGGTGGGCTGATCGAACGTGTCGGTCTCGCTCCACTCGCAGTTCGGGCAGCGCAGGAGAACCTCCCAGTGCGTCGGGGAGACCTCCTCCCACTCGACCGGGTACACGAGGTCGCGGTCGCAGCAGGGGCAGACGTGCAGGTCCCGGACGGGACCGTCGGTCGTCGGGAGAGCAGCGCTCGCCTCGTCAGCCATGGTCTCGAAGTAGACGACTTCGATTGCGCGGCCCGAGGGAAGGACCACGCGGCGAACGTACTGTCCGTTGTTGGCGTGCTGGCTCATCGTGGCCCTTAGATCGGCGTTCCATTGACGAACTTGACCCCAATCGACCCGAACGGCCAGGATTGGACGAATGTCTGTCTCGCTACTCTTCGCAGCAGGCCTCGAAAGGGATCAAACCGTGGAGCTTGCCATTTTCCAGAGTATCGGACCGACCGAACTGATCATCGTTTTGGTGATCGTGCTGGTCATCTTCGGGCCCAAGCGCCTGCCGGGCCTGGGTAAGTCGCTGGGCTCCGGAATGAAGGAGTTCAAGGACTCCGTCACGGGCAAGGCGGATCGTGACTTCGACGAGGACGATGACGACACCCGGCGCGAAGCTAACGCTGCGCTCGGGCGCTCAGAGGAGGCTTCGCCGGTCGACGGCGAGGTCGTCGACGAGCGCACGCGCACGCGTAGCTAGCACCGTCTAGGGAGCGCGGCCGGTCATGGCCACTGCACTGCGGCCGATCGCGCACGACGATCGTCTCAGCCTCGTCGAGCATCTCGACGAGCTGCGGACGCGCATCATCATCTGCCTGGCGGCGTTCATCGCCTGCTTCGCACTGTGCTTCTGGCAGAACGACCTGATCCTCGAGATCATGGACCGGCCGCTGCAGAAGTCGGCCTTCACGCAGGGCAGCGAGGACCCGCTGGAGAAGGCGGCGGCGTTCCAGCAGGCGGAGAAGCTGTACCTCCTCCAGACGTCGGTGCTGTCGCGCGAGATCTCGCGTTCCGACGAGCTCAGCCCGGACCTGCGCGCGCTGTTCGCCGAGAACTCGCGTGTCGCTGCGGCTGCGGCAGAGGTCGCTCCGGAGGCGACCGGCCGCCGGCCGGTCACGCTCGGCGTCGGCGAGCCGTTCACCGTCACGTTCCGTGTCGTCGGTTACGCGGCACTGCTGCTGGCCCTGCCGCTCCTGCTCTACCAGGCGTACGCGTTCATCCTGCCGGCGTTCTCCCCGCGCGAGCAACAGGTCGCGATGCCGCTGATGGCGGCGGTCCCGTTCCTGTTCATCGCCGGCGTCGTGTTCGCGTACTACCTGGTGCTGCCGAACGCGATCGACTTCCTGCAGAACTTCAACGACGACAACTTCGACATCCTGATCCAGGCTCGGGACTACTACAAGTTCTCGATCATGGTCCTGATGGTGATGGGGCTCCTGTTCCAGGTCCCCATCGGCATCCTGGCCGTCACGCGGGTCGGCATCGTCACCCCACGGCAGCTGCGCAAGAACCGCCGCTACGCGATCCTCGTGATCGCCGTGCTGGCCATGCTCCTGCCCGGCCAGGACCCCGTGACGATGCTGATGATGATGGCGCCTCTAATTGTCTTGTTCGAGGGCTCTATCCTGATGGCCAGCCTGATCGACCGCCGCGCTGAGCGGGCTGCCGCCCGCGAAGAGGAGAGGCTGGCGGCCGAAGACGACGGCGACCTTCCGGAAGACCCCGACCCAGAAGACTGAAACCATGCTGTTCGACCTCAGAGGCTCTGGTCGCCGTACGACCGTCAAGGCCGTCTATCTCACCCTCGCCCTCCTGATGGGCGGCGGTCTCGTGCTCTTCGGCATCGGCGGCGATGTCTCCGGCGGTCTCGTCGACGCCCTCAACAGCAACGGAGGCTCGCTCGAGAGCGGCGACGAGCGGTTCCGCGACCGCGCCACCGAGGCCCAGCGGGTGGCCGAGGCCAACCCGAAGGACCCCGCGGCCTTCGCGGCACTGGCCCGCGCGCGCTTCCAGTACGCGAGCACCGGCGACTTCGTCGACCGCGCGAACGGCACCTACACCGCTGAAGGGCAAGGCGCAGCTCCAGGCTGCCGCCACGGCGTGGGAGAAGCACCTCGAGCTGGCGGGCAACAAACCCGACGACAGCGTCGCGAACGTGATGGTCCAGGTCTACAGCCAGGTCGGGCTCAACGATCCCGTCAAGGCGGTCCGCGCCCAGGAGATCATCACCGAGGCCCGCCCGAAGGACTCGACCTTCGCAACCCTCGCCGTCCTCGCCTACCAGGCCGGCCAGACCCGCAAGGGAGACCTGGCCACCAAGGAAGCGCTGTCCCTCGCCGACGAGGACGACCGCAACACCCTCAAGTCCGAGCTCGAGACCGGCCAAGCAGCAGGCGATCGCCAGCCAGCTCCAGGGCGCCACCGAATCACCCGCCGCAACCGCAACACCGGAGGCCGGATCCGGCTCCGGAGGCTCCGGCGGCGGCAACAAGAACAACCAGGGCGACAAGTCCGGCGACTAGAGCCCTCGCGCTAAAGTTAGGGTCGCTTCAGCCCGCCCTTGTAGCTCAACTGGCAGAGCAGCGGACTCTTAATCCGAAGGTTCCAGGTTCGATTCCTGGCGGGGGCACTCCGAAAGGCCCGCGTTCGCGGGCCTTTCGTGTTTCCGGGTATTCAACCGAGCGGTTACGGAGTCCCGAAAAGGTCCCGAACGGGGGCGAGTTTCGGGGCCTGGCGGCTAGGATGGCGCATGCCGCCCATCTCAGGACACGTCTTCCGCTACGAGGGCAAGCGCCGCCCGACGTGGCGAGCCAAGTACCGGCTGCCCGACGGGCGCCAGGTCAAGCAGCACGATCGGGCCGGCGTGGACCGGGCGCGGTCGCCCGCCGGCCGGGCTACTTCACGAAGCGCACGCGCCGAGGCGTGGCTCGCGCGACGTCCTCGGCGCAGGCGCGCGCCGGGACGTTGCCCGGGATGGTCCGGACGGGCGTGACGTTCGCCGACGCCTGCGACGAGTACCTGCGCTACGTCGAGTTCGACCTCGACCGCAAGCCGTCGACGATCGTCGACTACCGCTCGATCATCCGGGCGCACCTGCTGCCGGCGTTCGGCTCGCTGCGCATCGAGGACGTCATCGACGGATCGCATCGAGGCCTGGAAGGCGCACGCTCACGGTCTGCAACCGCTCGAAGTCCAAGATCCTCACGGTGCTCAACGGCGTCCTCAAGCGAGCCCGCCGGGTCCACAAGCTCCGCTACAACCCGATGGCCGACGTCGAGAAGCCGCGCTTCCGCGAGACGACGACGATCGAGGTCTTCTCCCCGGAGGAGGTCTGGGCGCTCGTCCGCGCCGCCGAGTCCGAGCAGGACGCCGCGATCTTCCTCACCGCCGCGTTCACCGGCCTGCGCCGAGGCGAGCTCATCGCGCTGCGCTGGCGCGACGTCGACTTCGCCGCGTCGCGCATCCGCGTCTGCGGCTCGTTCGCCGGCGGCCGGCTGACGTCACCCAAGAGCGGCCACGTCCGCTCGATCCCGATGGCACCCGACGTCGCCACGGCCCTCGCCCGCCTCGCCGACCGCGAGCGCTGGACCGGCCACGACGACCTCGTCTTCCCGGGCGTCACCGGCGGCTACCTCGACGGCTCGGCCCTCTCCCGCCGGTACAAGGCGGCGCTCGCGCGAGCCGCCCTCCGCCCACTCCGCTTCCACGACCTCCGCCACACGTTCGGCACGCGCATGATCGCCAAGGCCGACATCCTCAAGGTCCAGGCGTGGATGGGCCACGCCCAGATCTCCACGACCCAGCGCTACCTCCACTACGTCGAGCGCCCCGACGAGGTCGCCCTCGTCGCCGACGCCTTCGCGATCGAGCCGCGTCGTCGGCCCGCACGGCCAGCTCTCCTTCGGCGCCACCCAAGACGGAGACCTCGGGACCTGGATCGATCACTAGTAGGCGAGCTCCGGTGTCGCACGGCGGTGTGACGGAGTCGGTCGATGGAGCCGGGCTAACGACTGATGCTCCGCCTCAACGCAGCAGGCGGTCGACGAGGTCGCGCTGCTCCTATTCGTCCAACTCAGCAGCGAGCGGGCCCGCCACGCGCTGCGTCAGGACTGCTCCTTTGCCAAGCAGCAGGACTCTCCCCCGGCGCTCCCGGTGGTCGTCTAACGGATAAGCCCGGTCCGCGCGAACGTGACGCTCGCTCCTCTCGTGATGCATACCCCTGCTCCGGCGGCCGTGCGAAGGCCGCCGCCTGTTGAGAAGCGACGCCTCGGTTTGCCCCTGAGCTCAGACGCGGATGCGCGGCTGCATCAGCGCCTTCTGGGCTTTCGCCCGCGCACAGGGCGTATTAGCATGATGCCCAGCAGGCAAAGGGAGATTGGCGAGCATGCCTCCGGAAACCTCGATCGCGGAGCACTGGGCCGACCGGGACGTTTATGGTCTTATCGTTTCGGCGCTGGAGCGAGCGTCGAAGTCTCTGGACTCGTTGACCGTTGAGGAGCTGGCGCCGGTCGACCACTTCCACGCACGTGGGTTCCCGGCCACCATCGACCTCGCGGATCGGCTGCCTGTCAAGCCCGGCGACCACCTGCTCGACATCGGCTGCGGGGTCGGTGGCCCGGCTCGCTACTTCGCGCAGCGCTTCGGGTGCAAGGTCAGCGGGATCGACATCACCGGGCCGTTCGTCGAGGCGGCGAACAAGCTGACCGCGCTGCTCGACATGGGCGACAGGGTCTTCATCGAGCAGGGGCACGGCGAGCGGCTGCCCTACGACGACGACTCCTTCGACGGCGCCTATGCGCAGCACGTGACCATGAACGTCGCCGACCGTCCGCGCTTCTTCGGCGAGGCGTGGCGCGTTCTGAAGCCCGGCGGGTTCTTCGCGCTCACCGAGCACGGCCTCGGCCCCGTGGGAAGCCCGCACCATCCCGTGCCCTGGTCGGAGGACGGCACCGGCGAGTTCCTCGTCACGCCGTCGGAGACCCGCGAGCTCCTCGCCGCCGCCAGGTTCGTGAACATCGAGTGCGAGGACACCGGGCCGAAGTACCTGGCCGCGTACCGGGCCGCGCTGGAGCTCGCCGGCCGGGGTGAGCTGCCGCCGCTCGGCCTGCACGTGCTGATCGGCCCGACGGCGCCCGAGAAGATGCGCAATTCGGCCCGCAACATCAAGGAAGGGCGCACGCATCCCGTGCAGATAGTGTGCGGTAAGCCGTCCTGAGCTGACTGGCGGATTGACCGCGTGCCGCCAGCCGGTCGTCGGCTAATGGCGACGCCTCCTTCGGCCGCAGAGCACTCGTCCTGAGCGAGGCTTCCCTCGCTCGTGAATTGGACGACGACCAGGCGTCCGCCGGGGCGCGATCGGCCCCACCGCGCTCCTGCATCCGTGGAAAGCAACAGCCACGCTCCCGCTATCGCGTTCCATGCGGAGCGGATCTCGCCGTCGGCATACCGCTGACCCATCACATCAATCTCGACCAACAGACGACGACGAGGAGTTGGACCCGTTAGTTGCATCAGGGCCGCGGGGCGACCCGGTTGGCGACGATCCAGGCGTCGAGGTCGACGCGCACGAACAGCGTCCGGCGCCCGACCTTCACGAAGGGCAGGCGCCGGCTGCGGGTGAGCTCGTAGACCGTCGAGCGGGGAACGCGCAGCAGGGCGGCGACCTCGTCGGCGGTCAGCAGCGGCTCGGACAGGTGGGTCATCTCGGTTCCTCTCATCGTTCGAGTCCGACGTCACGGGCGTGCTCCCACAGCGGTCGCTCACGCCGCGGCGTGGCCACGCGCTCCGGGCGCCGCTCGGCGAGGTCCGCGAGCTGCGCACGAAGCTCGGCGGAGCGCTTCGCGGCGCGGGTCTCAGCAGCGAGTGCCGCGTCGAGCGCCTCCTGGTGCCGAGCCCGCGCCCCGACTCGGAACGCCGCCGGCCGCTGCTCCTCCAGCTGCGCGCGGGTACCGCGCGCACGGTGGTACTGGCGATCGGCCAGCTCCAGGTCGCGCGTCACGCGCTGCCGCTCGGTTCCCCAGTCCATGAGGTCGTTCGCCAGCGTCTGCTCCGACCGGCGCCCGAACGCCGCGGCGACCGGATCGCGCCGCACATCGGTCGGCGCGAACTCCGCGCGATCGTCGGGCTCCCGCGCGACCGCGTACAGCCGGTTCTCGTGCCGGCCTCGACTCAGCGCGGTGTAGCACCACTCGCGCGAGGCCTCGCTCGTCACGAGCACGAACGTCCGGTCGCAGGTCAGTCCCTGCGCGCTGTGGCCGGTGATCGCATAGCCGTGCGCGAGCGCGGGACCATGCCGCCCGTCCGCGGTCGAGGTAGTCGGCGTCGAGGCGCACCCGCCGGTCGCCGAGCTCGACGTCCATCGTCCGCCGACGCGGGTCGACAGCCGCGACCACGCCACGATCGCCGTTGGCGACGCCGAGCCGCGCGGTCGTTCCGCCGCAGCACCACGCGATCACCGACGGCGAACGCGCCGGCCGCGAGCGTCCAGCTCCTGCTCGCCGAGCGCGCCCGCGGCTCGCATCAGCGCGCGAGCGCGACCGTTGAGGTCCGCGACGTCCGCGCGCCGGAAGGCGATCATCACCGCGCGCTCCGGATCGCGCTCGCCCCACCAGTCGGCCACGACCCGGCGCCGAGCCTCGTCCGCGCTCTGCTCGGTGACCACGCGGCCGTGCTCCTCGTACTGCTGCAGCGCTCAGCGCGGATCGCCGTCGCGCAGCAGCTCGAGCGCATCGCGCTCCCACGCGCTCCACCTGCCGCCGGTTCTCGGTCAGCTCGATCGCGGGCAGCCGCGAGGCGAGCGCGCGGAACGCCCCGCCGGCCTCGATCTCGGCCAGCTGCCGGTGGTCGCCGACCAGCACGAGCTTCGCCCGCCGGCGCTCGGCGAGGTCGACCAGCTCGGCCAGCTGCCGGGTGGACACCATGCCCGCCTCGTCGACCACGAGCACCGCCCGTCGCGGCAGCGTGGTGTACGGCCGCCGCCGAGCCTCGTCGAGCAGCGCGGCGACGCTCGTGCTCGGGATCCCGGCACCGTCCTCGAGCTCCCGGGCCGCCCGCCGAGCGAGCGCCGCGCCGACCACCGACATGCCCACCCGCCTCCCACGCCTCGCGCGCGGCAGCGAGCGCGAACGTCTTCCCGGTGCCGGCCTGGCCGACCACGACCGCGACACCGGCACCGTCCTCGGTGAGCCGCCGCACCATCTCGGCCTGCTCGCCGGCGATCGTCGGCCGCTGCGCGATCGCCCGCTCGACCGACGTCGACCGCACGACGCCGACGCCGCGCATCCTGGCTCCCGACCGCCTGCTCCAGCAGCCGCTGCTCGAGCGCGAGCAGCTCGGGCGTCGAGTACACCCGCTCATCGCGAACCAGCGGCACCACGGTCCCGTCCCGCCGCCGCAGAACACCCGACGCGCTCACCGCGAGCGAGCACGACGACGCGATCCGACGCGAGGAACCGGTCCGCAACCTTCTCGAGGTCCGCCGCCGTCACGCTCGACGCCGGCGGGCAGCTCGGCACACAGCGCCTGGATCACGTCGCGGCGAGTGAACGTCGAGCGGCGATGCGTGAGGCCGTCCGGCGCAGCGAGCCGCGCGGCCAAGCGCTCGACGTCATCCACGTGCAGCCGCCGCGCCTCGGTGCGGCCGACCAGCGACCGGACCAGCTCGGGCGTCAGGCCGAGACCGCGCCGCCCGCTCGCGCCACTCGGGCGCGAGCTGCTCCGGCGTGACGCCGTAGTCCTTCCGCCGCCGAGTCTCGAGCGCCGCGATCTGCGCCGCCGCGGCAGACCGCGTCCCATGCCGCTCCAGCTCGGCATCGATCTCCGCCCGCCGGCGGCTGAACGCCCGCAGCACCGGAGCCGGCACGCCGGCCACGTCGGCGATCCCATTCCGCACCGGTCCCCACTCCAGCCCGAGCTCGCGCGTCAGCTCAGCGCGGAGCCGGGCCTCGTAGAGGTAGCCGGCGGTCTTGGCGTGCGCGTACAGGCGCCGCCCGTCGAGCGCGGACCAGCGGCCGTCGGCGCCGAGCGTGAGGTTGGCGACCAGGACGTGCGTGTGCAGCTGCGGGTCGCCGGCCCGCGACGTCCGGTGCCGGAACGCCGCCGCGATCAGCCCACGCCCGGGCACGGCATGGACACCACCGGCGCCGCGCCGCGTCACCGCGGCATGCCGCTCGACGTAGCCGAACGCATCCGCGACCGCGCGATCGTGCGCCCGCTGAATCGCGCCGCGCATCCGATCGTCACCGACGCCGAACAGCACGCTCACGCTCTTCGGAGCCGAGAACGTCAGGTCGAAGCCCGGAACGCCGACCCTGCGCCGTCCTCCCGAGCAGCTCCCCGGTCGCCGGATGCTCGCCGTCGAGGATCCGCCGCAGCGCATCGTCGCCGACCTCGCCATCGACGCCCAGCAGCCGCGCGGCCGAACCCATCCAGACGCCGCGCGCCTCAGGCCCGCCCAGGTAGTAGTCCTCGACGCCCGGAGCCGATCGCCTGGGCGCGCGACACGTACCCCTGCGCCTGCTCGAGGTAGTAGTCGGCCTGGCGGCCCGCGAGTTTGCCGATCGAAAGCATCGTCACCGACCAAGCCGCTGAGCCGCACGTCTTGGTCCAACGACTTCGTCGGACAACTCGCCGCGATCCGGTGAACTTTCGGCTCGGCGCACGTCCCGGAGCTACGAGCCGGTCGGCATCGGATCGATCGCGAACCGGAACCACTCGACCGCCTCGCACTCGACGTATGTCTCCACCCAAGCGGTCGCCGCCACGGCCGTTTGGAGGAGCCGCTCTCGCGCGTCCGCGTCGCCGCGAGGCCGCTCCTCCAGGAGCTCGTTCAAGGTGATGGCCAAGCGCTGCGCGGTCTCCCGCACCAGCTCGGCGACGATCCGCGACGGCCCGACGATCGTCTTGATCGACGGCTCATCGCCGGCCGGCTCCAGCTGGGTGCGGATGACGTCGAGAGCACGAAGGTCGAACCGACTCGCATCGAGGTCCTTCGCCACCTCGACCACTCTCGGCGGACGGCTCACCCGCTGCCACTCCGGGATCGCCTCCCACCGCGCCTCATCCCGAGCGACCTCACCCGCGTAGACGCGGCGCGTCACGGCGAGCTGCTCGACGAACGCCGGAACCTGCACCGGCTCGAGCTCGACGCGTAGGAGATCAGTGACGCCAAGCCCGAGGACCCTGCCGGTCCACGAGCCAGCGGCCAACGACTGCGCGGGCGGTTGACCCGCGGTACGGTGCGCCTGCATAGGAGCTAATACCTCCTGTGCCGGCCCCGGGGCGCTCCAACGCCGCCGGGGCACTTCTTGACATGTCCACCGAGACTAAGGCCGAGCCGCCCGAAAGTCAGGCGCTCGCCGTCTCTCGCCGCGATGTTGTTGCGAAGTTGATGCTGATCCGTCACAGACCGCAGCACTCTCGAGCAATCTCGGCTACGGCCCAAGCACCCCAGACAACGATCCCCAGCACCAACCCATCAACGGCACCCACGAAGAGCGCCACAGCCAAGACCCGAAGGACAAGCCCGCATCTCGCAGTCCGAGTCGCAGGTCTCCTGATCCAGTCTCAGACCCAGCTTCCCAACCCCACCACCAAATCGGCACGCACTTGCACTGGCGTGCGAGGCCATGCGTCGTCCCCGCGCGCGCCCTCGGTCCTGTCGTGCGTCCTGCCGCTTCGAGCAATGGTCGTTGCGCCGCGCGAGATGCCTTCGCGGACTCGAAACCGGCGCAAACTGCGGGGATACTCGCCGAGGAGCGGCTGCCTCGTCCGACCACTCGTTCCCATAGTCCCCTCGCTGAACGAGTCCAGGACGAGCTAGCGTGCGATACACACAGTTCAAGTTCAAGAACTTCAAGGGCATCGACCAGATGACCCTGAGCCTGACCGGCCCGGTCACGACGCTGATCGGCCTCAACGAGAGCGGTAAGACGACGATCCTTGGAGGCGATCTTCTGCTTCTCGTACGGCGCCGAGGACTTGGAGGTCATCAATCCCGAGATGGCTTCTCTGCGCGTCCCGGATCAGTGGATTCCGATCTCGAAGCGGGCCAACTTCAACGACACGATCGAGATCTGCGCGGTCGTAGAGCTCTCGGAGGACGACCGCTCGGCACTCCGCAACGCACATGCGCCGCGAGTTCGGCTGCCGCTCGACTCAGATGCCGGAGTCAATCGAGATCTGCGAGGGCACGTCTTCGAGAACAGCCGCTTCAAGAGACCACGCCGCACATGGAGATCTGAGTCTACCGGGACGAAGGGCCGCCAGCGAACCCGCGACGCCTTCATCGCCAGGACGCGAGTGGCAGGGCGCTGTGCTTATCTCAAGGACCGGCTCCCGAGGATCTGGTACTTCCCGAACTTTCTGTTCGAGCTTCCCGAGCGCTTTTCGCTCGCTGCGCAGGACGCGGCTGGCGGGAGACGAGGAGCAGGACAAGAGCCAGTTCTACCGATCGACGTTCGAGCAGATCCTCGCGCAGCTCGGATCAGGCGCCAATCTCCAGACCCACATCGTTGAACGGCTCGGATCCGCGGAGCGGGCAGACCAACGGAGCCTCAGCGCGCTGCTCCTCGATATGGGCCGGGTGATCACCACGACGATCTTCGAGGGTTGGGATCGGATCTTCGGCCGGCGCCCCGCCGCCCAAGAGGTCGAGCTCGAGGCGAACACGACGACGCGCGAGCCGTACCTCGAGCTCAGGATCAAGGGGCCCGATGGCTACTACGACCTGTCCGAGCGCAGCCTCGGCTTCCGCTGGTTCTTCATGTTCCTGCTGATGACTTCGTTCCACGGGCTCGACGACGAGGGACCCGACGTCTCTCTTCCTGCTGGACGAGCCTGCATCGAATCTCCACTCGACCGCGCAGGCGGAGCTTCTGAAGAGCTTCGAGACGCTCGTCGAGAAATGTGACCTGGTCTACACGACGCACAGCCATCACCTGATCGATGTGCGCTGGCTCGACTCGGCATACGTCGTCAAGAATGCAGCCCTGGGATCGCTCGATTTCGCCGACTACGTCAGGCAGCGCATGGGCGCGAACACCTCGATCTCGGCGACCCGCTACCGTCAGTTCGTGGCCGAACACCCTGATCAGACCTCCTATTTCCAGCCCGTCCTTGACCTCCTCGACTACCGGCCGTCGGTGCTGGAGCCCGTGCCCGAGGTCGTGCTGGTGGAAGGTAAGAGCGACTTCTATCTGCTGCGATACGCCCACGAGATCCTCGGCCTCGGCGCTGACGTCAAGCTCGTCCCGGGGGCGGTGCCGGTTCACTCGATCCGCTGATCCGGCTGCACGTCGGCTGGGGCAAGAGCTTCGTTGTGCTTCTCGACGGGATAACGAGGGGAGGAAGCAGAAGGCGCGGTACGAGTCCGAGTTCGGTCCCGTATCACGGCCGGTGCCTACTCCTGCCTGAGTGTGCGGCGAGACGGCGCGAAGAGGGCCGGAGCCTGCTCGACGCAGCGGACCAGCAGGCCGTCATCGGAGCGATCTTCGCTCGGGAGCGGCATGCCGGCGCCCAAGAAGGCGCTCAGCCAGGCGATCCTGGAGCTGTACGCACGCCGGCAAGCGGTGCCGCTGGGCCCTGACTCAACGCAACGATTGTCAAGCTTGCTCAAGCGGTTGACGGATGTACTGGCTGCCCAGTGACTGCTGCGTCGTGGGGTGTCATATGCCGTCTTCGTTTGAGCCTGATGTCTGAGTCGTCGGGCCGGACCTGTTCGCTGCGAGTGGATGCGCAGGCGTCACGGGTGGAGTTCCATCGGACCCATGTTGGATCAGCCGCGGGCATTCTTGGGGCGCGTGACTAGCTATCGGGATCTCGGTCGGCACTCACTGCTCGTTGGCGAGCTCGACCGGGGTGTAGAGGTCGATTCCTTGCTCAGCCGTTTTGAGGGACACCACGAGCGCGTACCGGACGCGCAGGTCGATGCGCTCCTTGTTCTTGCTGTTCTTCCACCATCCACCGACTGCATGGACCGCGAGGACGCCCGAGGCGGCCAGATCGGCGGCGGTGCCCTCCCACAGGTCCTGGTGCAACGAGCCGGTGTTGCGCTGGTTGGGGCCGATGAACCATCGGTCCGACCCTGAGGATCGCTGCCGGTGGCGCCGTCCTCCTCCGTTTGGGCGTCCCGATTGACGCGACGCACGAACTCGTCAACGCTCTCGGTTGGGTGTCTTCAAGCTCAAAGCGCAGGCCGTGCGAGGCGTAGGCGTAGCGGCGTCGCCAGCCGCGGCGCGAGGCAGTCGGCTCGATGAAGTACGACAAGCGTGACGCGCATGGTCACGGGGCTCGCCCCGAGTTCCGCCAAGACCTCTGACGGGCCACGGGAGCTGATGGAGGCGGAAATGGCGCAGCTTGAAGTCGTCACCGGAGAACGCCTGGAAGCTGTCCTGGCGTGATCATGGTGACGGCCGTGAGCGACGAGTTGAGCACGGTGTCCTCGGATGGTACACCCCAGCCGTAGCGGCGCAGCATTTGCAGTCGGCCCGTCTTGCCGCGCGCGTCCTCGATCTGCTCGCGCATCGTCGAGGTCCACTCGGCGGCGTGGACGATCAGCCCGCGGACGGTCTCCGGCCAGTACGCCGGGTACTGGGCCTGGACAAGCGCGCCAAGGCGGGCCGCCTGGGCGGTAGCCGCGCTCGTGGCGCACGCGGAGGTCAACGCAAGGTCGTCGCGGGCGTCGGTCGTCCGCACGGACAGCAGCGGATGCGGATCGAACACGCCCGGTACCGTCCGCCAAGAGGTTGCCGCCTTCCATGCAGATGTCGGGCTTGATCGGCCACTCGCGCGTGCCGAAGAGCAAGGACGTCCGGCTGTGCGGCGAGATGTCGCCGCGCTCGGCGACGGGCGTCCACCCGGCGAAGTCGGGGTGCTCGGGCGGGTCGATCGAGATCGGTGTAGGCGCCGACGGCCAGCGCGTTCCACGCATGCGCCGGATCCTCCACCGGCGCAAGGTCACACGACGTCGCGGTAGTCGGCCTGGAAGTCCGTCGGGTCGACGTTGCCAGCCGAGATGAAGAACAGGCGGGCGGCATCGGGATCTGGCGGGCCGAGTAGCGCCGATGCCGTCGTCCGAGCGCGGTGATCGCGACCCCTGCGGCGAGCGCGTCGATGGACGCCGACCACAGCGAAGGCTCGCCGATCCGCTCCGGCGGCGCGGTCACCGGCATGCAGAACACGCGCGACCGCCCAACGGTCGCCTCGGGCAGGGCGACGGCCTGGGCCGTGACGAGCCCGTAGGCGAGTGGGTCGTTGCTGCCGCGGTCGGGAAGGATCTTGCACCGACTCGAGGCGGTGCCGAAGCACGACGCTGCGAGTGCTCAAGAGGATCGCGTCGAGCGGGCCGAGCAGGCCAGGCCGGCCATGAGCGTCCCGTGGTTCTGAGTCGGCGTCGCCGCCGTCGCCGAAGATGCTGTGGACGTCGGTCGTCGCCAAGGGCTCATGAGCAGTACGTGCGACTGGCGCACGCCGGTGTCGAGATGACAGACGGCGGGAGCCAGTCGCGGGCGCTGCGCTGATGCGCTCGGCCAGGTCGGACGTCAGCGCGTCTTGGTCATCGCGCGCGAGGTCCTCGATGGTGTCGATGAACTCGGGCTCGCGGATCTCGGCGAGCGGAACCGACGTGAACGGCAGCACCTCAAGTTCGTCCCAGGTGCTCTTGATCCAGGCGACGGTGCGATCGCCGAGCCGGAGGACGCGGTCGCCGAGCGGGAGCGACCGCTCGCGAGCGAAGTCCGACAGCCGCTCGCATTCCGTCGGTGGTCGGCGCGAGCCACAACTCCCACCAGCGGGGGCTGTGCCGGTTCGGCGAGCCGTCGGACTGCCAGAGGTCGTCAAGCACGGCCCGCCGAATCCGGCCGATGTTCGCGACGAGCGCGCGGTTGTACGGCTGGCCGGTGTCGGCTCGGGTCTTCTCGAGGTAGTCCTCGAAGAGGTTCAAGAACGCGCCACGGTAGGCATCGCTGACCCAGATCGTGGCCCGCTCCGGCTGTCCCGTCCGCGGCGGGCATGACAGACAGCAGTAGCCAGCGTGGGCGCTTGGGCTTCGTCCTGTGTCGCGACCACGACTCGAGCGAGTCCAGCTTGAGCGGGAAGTCGGCGTGTGCGCCCTCGAGCACGATCGTGACGCCAAGCGCCTGCAGCTCGTCCAGCAGCGAATCGCGGTTGGCTTCGCGCTCGGCGTCGAGTTCGTCGATGGCCGCGTCGAGCTCGCCCTGACGCCCGGCTCCATGAGCACGGCGCTCGACGTCGCGAATCTTCTGGGTCGCCACGACCTGGGCGAGTGAAGTCGCGCTGCTCGATCCCTCCTCGCACAAGACGTGGGCGAGGGGCCCGTCCTCGCTAGCCAACGCGCGCAGCTCGGCGGGCCTTCAGCGCGTCACCGAGATCTTGGCGTCGACCCGTTCAGCGCCGCGCATGTAGCGCCCGCTTGGCCGCGGCCTCTGCGGCCTTGACGAGATCGGCATGGCTCAAACCCTCCGCCTCGTCGGCGAGCCGCGACCAGCGAAGGCCCTTGCCCATCGGGCCGAGCCGGCGCCTCATCACCGACCGACGCCTCGGAAGGGTCGGGTAAGCTGATACGTGATGACAACGTCGAAGCGCCGGAATAGCGCGCGGTCGAGGATCGAGCGGTGGTTTGTCGCAGCGACAACGATGCTGTCCGGGCCGGCCTGCTCCAGGAACACCAGGAACGAGTTCAGGATCCGCCGCGCCTCGCCGACGTCGTTTCCGGAGCGATCGCCGCCGAGCGCATCGAACTCGTCAAAGAGGTAGACGGCTCTTTGCTCTGCGACGGCATCGAAGACCGTCCGCAGCTTGCTCGCGGTCTCGCCCATGAACTTGCTCATGAGACTGTCCAGGCGGATCGTCAGCAGCGGTACCGAGAGCTCGTGCGCCAAGAGCGCAGCGGTCATGGTCTTGCCCGTGCCTGGCGGTCCTTCCAGGAGGAGACGGTGCGCTGGCGTGAACCCACGGTCGACGAGGCGCCGCGCGCTGACGCTGCTCGGTCAGGACCTGTCGCACCTGCTCAAGGAGCGCCGGCGGCGCCACAAGGTCATTGATCCCCACTGACGGAAAGGTGGCAGTGACGAGCTCAGCGAGGTCGCCGCGAGGCTTGCGCGATCGCCGTTACGGTCCGAACGACCGGCTCGCGTTTGGATGCGTCGATCGTCTGCTTAATGTCGCTGGCGAGGCGGTTGTGGCCCTTCCGAGCCGCCTGGGCCGCGATCTGAGCAGCGACGGCGTAGAACGAGGCGTCGTCGCCCGAGGCGTGGCTGCGCACCAGCGCCTTGATGTGCTCACCGGAGCCGGCCAAGTCCTCCACCTCCCTCTCGTTTCTGCCGTGGGTGCACGTCCAAGATACCCACTGGCTCGGGCGTCTCGCTCGGTACGCCGCGGGCGGAACCCCTAGCTCCACGTGGTAGCAGCAGCGCGCATAGCCGCGGACGGCGCGCTCCCGCGTGAAGGCGAGAGCGGAGAGGCCCCAACCGAGACTGACCGACGAGTGCACCGGAGAACTTGCTGAGCTACGATCCCGCCCGAGCGAACGGGGTCCCGAACGCGGTCCCCGACTCGACAGAAGTGACCCCACCGGGACCTCATTTCACCGCCCGTATTTGGCTCTACAGAGCCAAATCAGACGCCTCGGGGACGACTCTTAATCCGAAGGTTCCAGGTTCGATTCCTGGCGGGGGCACTCCGAAAGGCTCGCGTTTGCGGGCCTGTCGTGTTTCCGCGCCCGTGAGAGGTCCACGCGTCCGTTGCGCATCGGGACGCCCTCCTCCGCGAGCAGGACCCGCTGGACGTCGCCCATCGGGAGGCTGCCGTCCGCGCGCACCACGCGGTGCCAGGGCACGCCGTCGTGCGTGGTCGAGAGCACCTGGCCGACGAGCCGCGGCGCGTCGGGTGCGATGTCGCCGTAGGTCCGCACGAACCCTTCGGGGATCGACCGGACGGTCGTGATGATGTTCTCGCTGCGTTTCGACGCCATCTCTGTCTCCTTACGAGGCCGACGTCAGCCGTGGGTGCGGAAGATCGGCCAGCCGATCTCGGTCTCCCACTCGGCGGAGTCTGCGGTCTCGGCAATGCCACGCAGGTAGTGCTCGCGCAGCGGACCCTCGACGCCGATCTCGTGCTTGATCACGTGGGTGGCGAGCTCGCCGTAGGTGCGATCGATGTCGCTCAGCGAGCCGTCGTGACGCGCCACCGCCAGCTCCGCTTCGGGGATGGTCAGCGCCACCACCCGGCCGACCGTCTTGACCGTCCCGTCGCTGGGCAGGTAGACCGTGGCCAGGCCGCGGCCGTGGTGGAAGAGCTCATCGGCGTAGAGGCCGCCGACGGGGCCGGTCCGGCGCATCCCTTGCGCGACGGCGCTCGCGTTGAGCTCGCCGATGGCGCCCTGCCACCAGGCGAACAAGTCCTCACGATCGACGATCTCCTGAACGGCGATGGCAGGAGTCGGCGGCACCGTACGGCGCTCGATCGGGTGCGGCGCCGCCGGCTCGAGGAGGTCGCGTAGCTCGCTGACCGTCGCGCGGGTCCGGGCGAGCTCTGCCTCGAGGCGGGTGAGGTGCGCGGCGATCAGCCGGTTGCGCGCGTCGGTGTCCGGCGCGGCGAGCACGGCCTTGACCTCGGCGACCGGCATCTGCAGGTTCCGGAGCCTGCGGATGACCTGGGCGACCGGGATCTGATCGGCCGAGTAGTAGCGATAGCCGGTGTCGGGGTCGACGTCGCTGGGCTCGAGTAGCCCGGCGTCGTGGTAGTGGTGCAGCGTCTTCACCGTGAGGTGCGAGGCGCGGGAGAAGTCGCCGATCGTGACGCGCGCTGGCATGACCCCGAGTATCAACCCTCCGGTAGCCGGAGAGTCAAGCCGGCATCGGCCCCTTGACTCTCCCTCAGCCGGAGGCCGGATGCTCGCTGGGCGATGCGACACGAACCCCAGGAGGACCGCATGAGCGCCACCGCCGACGTCATCCGCCGCTACTTCGAGCACGACGCCGATCGGGACATCGACGCGATCGTCGGCCTGTTCAGCGATGACGCGACCGTCATCGACGAGGCCGAGACACGACACGGGACCGACGAGATCCGGGCCTGGCAGACCGGTGCGGCGTCCAAGTACACGTACTCCACCGAGATCCTCGCGATCACCGACGGCGAGCCCGGCCGCTACGTCGTCGACGGCCGGATCACGGGGAACTTCCCCGGCGGCGTCGCCGACCTGAAGTGGGACTTCACGGTCTCCGACGACCGGATCCGCCGCCTGGTCATCGCGCCGTAGGCGACGCGCTGCCGCAATCACTGACCCCTCAAGGAGGATCACCGATGCATGCCCCGCCCCTACCCACTGTCGTCCTCGTACACGGCGCCTTCGCCGAGTCCGCGAGCTGGAACGGCGTGATCGCCCAGCTCCACCGGCGCGGCTACACCGCCATCGCCGTCGCGAACCCACTGCGCGGCCTCCAGCACGACGCCGCGTACCTGCGCAGCGTCCTGGACAGCCTCACCGGCCCGGTCGTGATAGCCGGCCACTCCTACGGCGGCTCGGTCATGACCGAGGCCGCCCACGGCGCCCCCGGCGTCAAAGCCCTCGTCTACATCGCCAGCTTCAACCTCGACGTCGGCGAGAGCACCGCCGAGCTCGCCGCCAAGTACCCCGGCGCCCAGCTCGGCGCCGCGCTCGACCCTGTCCCGTACCCGGGCGGCACCGACCTCTACATCCAGCAGGACCGCTTCCACGAGATCTTCGCCGCCGACGTCGCGCCGCACGTCGCCGAACTCATGGCCGCGACACAGCGACCGATCGCCGCCGCCGCGCTCCAGGACACCGCCACCAGGGCGGCCTGGAAGACGATCCCGTCCTGGACCCTGATCACCACGCAGGACCTGGCCATCCCGGCCGAGTCGATGCGCTTCATGGCCGCCCGGGCCGGCTCGACCACCGTCGAGATCGACGCCTCCCACGCCGTCACCGTCTCCCAGCCCGGCGCCGTCGCGGACCTCATCGACACCGCCGCTCGGGCCACCGCCCCCGCCGAGCTGATCGGCACCCGCGCGCACTGAAGGCGTGGTGGACGCCCCCGCCGGCACACCGGCCGGGGGCGTCCGTCGCAGGCCTTCCGACCGCCATGCACGCCCTGCTCACGGGACGACCGGAGCCGCGGCCCGCTCCGGCAGCCACCGCCCGAGCCACCGCGGCAGCCACCAATTGGCCTCCCCGAGCAGCGTCATCGTCGCCGGCACGAGCACGAGCCGGATGATCGTGGCGTCGACGAGGATCGCAGTCGCGAGTCCGAGGCCGAACATCTTGATCCGCGGGTCCTCGTCGAACACGAAGCCGCCGAAGACGGCGATCATGATCAGGGCGGCGGAGGTGATCACCCGCGCCGTGCCGGCGAGGCCCCGGATCACGGCTGCTCGGTTGTCGCCCGTCTCGACGAAATGCTCGCGGATGCGCGAGAGCAGGAAGACCTCGTAGTCCATCGAGAGGCCGAACAGGATCGCGAACATGAAGACGGGGATGAACGGGACGATCGGGAGCGGCGCCTCGACTCCGAGCAGGCCGGCTCCCCACCCCCACTGGAAGACGGCGACCAGCACGCCGTAGGCGGCGCCGACGCCCAGCAGGTTCATCACCGCCGCCTTCAAGGGCACGAGCACCGAGCGGAAGACGACGGTGAGCAGGAGGAACGACAGCAGGACGACGGCGCCGAGGAAGTAGGGCAGCCGCTGCTCGAGGCGGCCGCCGACGTCGGCCCAGTCCGCCGTGTTGCCGCCGATGTGCGCGTCGACCGTCGCGCGCAGGCGCTGGATCGTGGCGACCGTCGCGTCGTCCTGCGGGGCGGTCGAAGGGTAGGCGAGCACCGTCGCCACGCCGCCGCCAACCTCCGGCGCAGACACGGCCGCGATCCCCGGGTCGGCAGCCACAGCCGTCCGGACGCGCGATGCCTCCTGCGCCGGGGCAACCACCACGAGCGGCCCGTTGCTCCCCGGCCCGAAGCCGCGGGCGACGAGGTCGTAGGCGCGGCGCTCGGTCCGCTCGACGGGAAGGTTGCCCTCGTCCGGGGAGCCCAGTCGCAGGTCGAGCGCCGGGGCGGCCAGCGCCAGCAGCACCGCCGTCGCGCCGACGGCGTACGCCACCGCGTGCCGTGACACATGCCCACCCCAACGCGCCCACCGGGCCCCGCCCAAAGTCGCCCGCCGCCCACCGATCCGTGGCCCGGCGAGCGCGAGGAACGCCGGGAGCAGCGTCACCGAGGCGAGCACCATGATGAGGACGACGACCGCGATGGCGACGCCGGCCGCGGTCAGGAACGGGATCCCGGCCACGATCAGGCCGAGGATCGCGATGACGACGGTGCCGCCGGCGAAGATGACCGCCCGGCCGGCGGTCGCGACGGCCCGCGCCGCCGCCTCGCCGACCTCCATCCCGCGCGCGAGGTTCTCGCGGTGGCGGGTCACGAGCAGCAGCGCGTAGTCGATGCCGACGCCGAGGCCGATCATGCTGGCCAGCTGCGGCGCGAAGCTCGGGATCGCGATCAGATGCGCGATGAGCGACATCGAGCTGATCCCGAGCGCGAGCCCGAAGAGCGCCATCCCGATCGGCAGGCCCATGGCGACCACCGAGCCGAACGCCGCGAGCAGGATGACGATCGCGGCGACGAGGCCGATCAGCTCGCCGATCCCGACTCCGGAGTCCTCGAATGCGGAGAACAGATCGCCGCCCGCCTCGATCTGGAGCGGCGAGCCCGCTCGCTCCGAGTCGACGAACGCCTTCAGGCGGTCGAGGTCGGCGCGGCGCAGCTTCTCGAGCACCGGGTACTGCACGCGGATGACCGCCACCCGGCCGTCGGGCGACACGATGCGACCGGGCGTCGACGCACGTTCGGCAGGGCGGCCGCGCCGGCCTCCAGCTCGTCCAGCATCCGAGCGCGCACCGGCGTGACGACCACGTGGGCCGTGAGGCCGGCCCGCTCCGAGCCCGCGGCGGCGAGCATGGCGCGGGCCTGGGCGGAGTCCGTCCCGGGCGCATCGAACGTGTCCTCCAGGTCCCGGCCGAAGCCGGCGGAGGCGGCGACCACGAGCACGGCGACGGCAAGCCAGGCTCCGACGATCGCAAACGGGCGGCGGGCCGCGACGCGGCCGAGGCGGTAGAGGGCGTTGGACATGGCGCCGATCGTCCCGGCGCGCCGCGGACTTGAACATCGGGCGTCCGGGCACACTTGCGTCGGCCTTCCGGCCGAGCCCCGGACCGCACTTCCGGCCGATGGCGCGACCCGGGGCCTGCGTTTACGGTGGGAGCGTGCTCAGCAGCGCCGTCCGGTCGTTCCTGGCCGAGCCTCCGGTTCCCGATCCGCCCGCCCGCGTCTGGCGCGACTGGGCGCTGCTGTACGCGATCCCGGTCTCGGCGCTCCTCGAGACGATCTTCCGCCAGGACCTGGTCTGGCGGCCGGTGGGCCTCGTCGTCTGCCTGGGTGTGGCGGTCACGCTCCTCTGGCGCCGCACGCACCCGCTGCTCGTGACCGCGATCGCGTTCGGCGCCACCACGCTCGTGGACACCGCCGCGCGCCTGTTCGCCGACGAGCCGACGGCGGTCCTGCTCACGACGGGGTTCCTCCTCGTGCTCCCCTACTCGCTGCTCCGCTGGGCCTCCGGGCGCGACGCGGCGATCGGGATGGGGCTGATCCTCGGGCTCCATGCCGTCGCGGAGATCGCGAACGGCAACCTCGGCGACCTGGTCCTCGGCGCCGCGTTCTTCCTGTTGGCCGCGGCGCTCGGGGCCTCGATGCGCTACCGGACCGGCGCCCGGCTGCGCGAGCGCGACCAGGTCAGGCTGCGCGAGCGCGAGCGGCTGGCGCGCGAGCTGCACGACACCGTCGCCCATCACGTGTCGGCGATCGCCATTCGCGCCCAGGCCGGCCGCGCGCTCGCCGCCTCGCAGCCCGGCGCCGCGGTCGAGGCGCTCGAGGTCATCGAGGACGCGGCGTCGCGCACGCTCACGGAGTTGCGCGCGCTCGTCGGGGCGCTGCGCGACGGCGACGAGCCGGATCTCACCCCGCAGCGCGGTGTCGCCGACATATCAAGGCTCGCGGGGACCACCGACGGTCCGCGCGTGGACGTCGAGCTCTCCGGCGACCTCGACGGCCTCCGGCCGATGGTCGGCGCCGCGATCTACCGGATCGCGCAGGAGTCGATCACGAACGCGGTCAGGCACGCTCGCCAAGCGACACTGATCGCGGTCCGCGTCTGCGGCGAAGACGACTGCGTGCGCCTCGTCGTGCGCGACGACGGCGAGGCGATCGCGGGCGCGGTGCCGGGCTACGGCCTCGCCGGCATGACCGAGCGGGCCGCGCTGCTCGGCGGGACGCTCGAGGCCGGCCCGGGCTCCGGACGCGGATGGACCGTCACCGCCATGCTCCCGAGGAACCGCGCATGATCCGCGTGCTCGTCGCAGACGACCAGGAGATCGTCCGCACCGGCCTGAGGATGATCCTGGACGCCCAGCCCGGCATCGAGGTGGTGGGCGAGGCCGCCGACGGCGTCGAAGCGGTCGCCCTCGCCCGCTCCCTGCGCCCCGACGTCTGCCTGTTCGACGTCCGCATGCCGGAGCTGGACGGCATCGAGGCGACCCGCCAGCTCGCCGGGCCCGGCGTCGAGGACCCGCTCGCCATCGTCGTCATCACCACCTTCGACCTCGACGAGTACGTGCACGGTGCGCTGAAGGCCGGCGCCCGCGGGTTCCTCCTGAAGGACGCCGGGCCGGAGCTGCTCGCGCAGGCCATCCGCTCGGCCGCCAACGGCGACGCCCTGATCGCCCCGAGCGTGACCGTCCGCCTCCTCGCGGCGTTCTCCGACGCCTCCGCCGCCGCTCCGCCGGCCCAGCCGAACGAGCCCTTGACCGGCCGCGAGGAGGAGGTCCTCGCGAGGGTCGCCCGCGGCCGGACGAACGCCGAGATCGCCGACGAGCTGTACATCAGCCTCAGCACGACCAAGACCCACCTCGCCAGCCTGATGGGCAAGCTCGGGGCGCGCAACCGGGTCGAGCTGGCGATGTGGGCCTACGAGACGGCCCGCATCGACCGCTGAGTCACTCCACGACCGAGTCGACCACGACCTGGTCGCGGCCGAGGAAGAAGATGCCCGGGTCGGTCTGGAAGCCGTCGCTCGGGTTCTTCCGCAGCCGCGACGAGCGGATCTCGAGCACGCCGCTGCGGTCGTTGCTGACGAAGAAGACCGCTCCGCCGCCCTCGCGAGCGCGGTTGCCGACCATCTTCGTGCCCGCGATCAGCACGCGGAAGTCGTTGCCGTCCGCGTACAGCGCGCCACCCGACCCTCCGCCGGGCGTGCCCCCGCGCGCCGGGTTGGCGCCGCGGCCGATCGCGCGGTTGCGGGTGAACACGCTGTTGTAGATCGACCACGACACGCCGATGCTGCTCAGCGCGGATCCGTTGCTGCAGACCCCGCCCTTGAAGGTGCTGCGGACGACGGTCACCGGCTTGCCGTCGTGCTGCGACAGGGCCCGCACGGCGCCGCCGCCGAGGTCGGGGCCGGTCGGGTCGCAGCGGTTCCCGAGGAACTTCGAGCCGACGATCTTGAGCCGGCCCCCGCGCGCGAAGATCGCGCCGCCGCCCCCGCCCTCGTAGGTCTCTCCGGTGGCGTCGCCGTTCGCGAAGGTCAGGTTCTGCACGACGAGGCGGGGACCGGCCTGGTCGTCGCAGTGCGACGTAGTCCACGTCTGGCGCTTGTCGCAGGTGTTCTGGTAGAGGATGCGGCGCTCCCCGCCGCCGCTGAGCGTGACCAGGCCGCGGCCGTCGAGCACGACGCGGCGGCTCGTGTTGACCACCTTGGCGGTCTGCTTCATCTCGATCCGGACGGGGTCCGGCCCGCAGCGGAACCGGATGATCCCGCCCTTCGCGACGGCCCGCACGACCGCGCGCGACGTGCAGCTCCCCGGCGTGCCGGAGCCGACCCGGCGATCCGGGCGCGAGGTGTCGACCGCGCGCGCCTCGCGGGGCACCTTGACCGCGGCCGCCGCGCTGTCGGCGGCGGTCGCCGCGACGGCCAGGCAGAGCATCGTGACGACGGACCGCATGCGGCGGGAGCCTAGCGACGGTGGCACACTGCATCCGTGGGGTACTTCGGCGAGCGAGTCGCTGCGAGCTACGACCAGCAGTCGGCCGGCATGTTCGATCCGGCCGTGGTCGGGCCCGCCGTCGAGACCCTCGCGAAGCTCGCGGGCGACGGCGCGGCGTTGGAGTTCGCCGTCGGCACGGGCCGGATCGCCATCCCGCTCGCCGAGCGCGGCGTCAAGGTCGTGGGGATCGACAGCTCCGAGGCGATGCTCGCCCGGCTCAAGGAGAAGCCCGGCGCCGACAAGCTCGAGGCGACCACAGGGGACATGGCCAAGACCCGCGTCGAAGGCGACTTCACGCTCGTCTACCTCGTCTTCAACACGATCTTCAACCTGGTCACGCAGGAGGGCCAGGTCGCCTGCTTCCAGAACGCGGCCGCGCACCTCGCTCCCGGCGGGCGGTTCGTGATCGAGGCCCGCGTGCCGGAGCTCCAGCGGCTCCCGCTCGGCCAGACCGTGCTGCCGTGGCGCGCCGATCCCGACGGGATGTCGTTCTACGTCTACGACGTGGTCACGCAGCGGCTGAGCGGGCAGCACTACCACCTCGTGGACGGCGGCATCCGACCGAGCCCGATCGAGATGCGGTACGCGTGGCCCGCCGAGCTGGACCTGATGGCTCGCATCGCCGGGCTCGCGCTCACCGACCGGTGGGCGGGCTGGAGCCGCGAGCCGTTCACGGCCCTGAGCCCGAGCCACGTGTCGGTCTACGAGAAGCCGCCTATGTGAGCGGCCCGACCTCGAGCCGCGTCCACTCCGTCGGGAAGCCGTGCGAGGAGGCCCAGCCCGACGGGTCCGGCGGGATCACGGTCACCGGGATGCCGAGGGCCTGGATGCGCTTGGGGAGCGTATGGCGGTGCCAGTGCTCGTGGTGCTCGGGCGGGGTGCAGAGCAGGATCTCGTCGTACTCGCCGCGCTCCACGAGCGCGCCGATCGTCTCCGCGGCGTCGTCGCCGCAGTCCACGAGGGTCACCGGCTGATCGCCGGCGGCGCGTCCCACGAGGCGCTGCGCGTCCTCGGGCGTCCAGTCCGGGGCGTCGGGGTGGCGCTCGGGCGGGACCATGAGCGCGATCTGCCCGCAGGAGGGGGCGCGCTGCTTGACCGCTTCGAGCAGATGCGGCGCTGAATCGGTGCGGTTGGCGACGACGAGCAGCCGCCGGGATGGGGGCTCGGTCATGCACCCATGACTACCGCGCCCTGCCCCGGAGCGCGTCACCTCGATCGGGTGAAAACCCGCCCGTCAGCGCCGCTGCGCCAGGCTCACCACGTCGTCCGCAGAGACGATGAGCAGCTCGTACTCGAGCCCCTTCGATCGCAGGTAGGCCCCGAGCGCCTGGTGCGCCGGGTGCGGGAGGTAGGTCTCGAGCGCCTCGGCGTCCGGTGCAGCGCGGCCATCAGGAGTAGCCGCCCGTGACGGCGGTGCGCTCGAGCCCTCGCGCGGCGTCGAGCTGCCCGCGGACCGCCGAGCGCAGCGTGTTGGCGTCTGACGCCACGGTGACGAAGCGGAAGCCCATCGCGGCGTACCGCGCCGCCATGTCCCCGTTCGTGCACTGGATCCCGGCGACGATCCCGTGGCGCTCGCACGCGGCGACCACGGCGGCGAGCGCGTCCTGGTACTCCGGCACCTGCTGGTCGAAGGCCGGCGGGAGTCCCAGCGAGAGCGAGAGGTCGGCCGGGCCGACGTACAGCGCGTCGACGCCGGGCGTCCCGGCGATCGCATCGACGTTCTCGAGCGCCGAGGCCGTCTCGATCATGAGGATGCAGGCGATGTCGGCGGTCAGCGCGGCGGGCTGGGTGGAGCCGATCACCATGCCGGCCCGGACCGGCCCGTAGGAGCGCACTCCCGCGGGCTGGTAGTGGAACGCGCCGACCAGCGCCTCGGCCTCCGCGGGGGTCGAGACCATCGGGACGATCACGCCCATGGCGCCGGCGTCGAGCGTCTTGCCGATCAGCATGAGGTCGTGGTTCGGGACGCGCGAGATCGGGATCGATCCGCTCGCCCGCACGCCCTGGAAGATCGACACCATCGTCCGGTAGTCGACGACGCCGTGCTGCTGGTCGCAGCAGAAGAAGTCGGGGCCTTCGCTGCAGATCAGCTCGGCGGTGAACGACGAGTCGATCGTCCCCCACACGCCGAACGTGGTCTCGCCCGCGGCCCAGCGGGCTTTCAAGCTCATCGGGACCCTCCAACACGACGCACGACTCGTTCTCCTCCGAACCGACCCACTGGACGGTCGGCACCATATCGATGAGCGAGCAACGAATGCAAACACGCGCGGTCCGAATCCAGTCGACGCGCGCCTGAAAGCCAAACTGGGCCTTGACAACTCGGTGCATGGTTCTCTAGCTTGCCCCGCCACGTTCCCGACCGTCCGGTCGGGTGGGCTTTCTGGAGGAGAGCATGCGGATTGCATCCCGCCGGGTCGTCACGCTGGTCGCCACTGCTGCAGTCGTCGCCCTCGTGGGCTGCGGAAGCTCGGACGAGGAGTCCGTCGGTGGTGGCGGTGAAGGCGATTCGGGACCGATCAAGATCGGGCAGCTCGAGCCGCTGACCGGCTCGGCCGCCATCTACGGCCTGGCGAACGAGAAGGCCGTCGAGATGGCCGTCACCGAGATCAACGACGCCGGTGGAGTCGACGTCGGCGGCACCAAGCGCCAGGTCGAGGTCGTCCCGCTCGACGACGAGTGCGATCCGGAGAAGGGCGTCGCGGCCTTCCAGCGCCTCGTCAACCAGGAGGAGACGAAGCTGATCGTCGGCACGACCTGCAGCGCGGTCGCGCTCGCCTACCAGCCGCTCCTCGCCCGCAGCGAGGCGCTGTCGATCGTCACCGGCGCGTCGTCACCCGACATCGCCAAGCCCCCCGGGATGTTCCAGTACCGGGCCACGTCGAACGACTACGCCAAGGCGTACCTGGCCTCCATGGACCGCCTCGCGCCCAAGACCGTGGCGATCCTGCTCGACCAGACGCACCCGGGATGGGTCGCGACCAAGCCGGCGGTCGTCGAGGGCCTCCAGGAGAAGGGCATCGAGGTCGTCGACGAGCAGGAGTACAAGCACAACGACACCGACTTCTACACGCAGCTCACGGCCATGAAGTCCAAGAACCCGGACCTGGTCATGCTCATGGGCGGCTACGCCAACGACGACGCCAAGATCTGGCGCCAGGCCAAGGAGCTGAAGATGGACTCCCAGTTCATCACGCAGCTCGCGGGCACCGCGAAGGACTACCTCGAGCAGGTCAAGGCGCCGGTCGTCGAGGGCTACTACGGCGTCGCCACGCCGACGATGGCCGACTTCCAGGCCGACGGCTACCAGCCGGCGATCGACTTCGAGAAGCGCTTCAAGGAGGAGACGGGCGAGGACGTCGGCTTCACGACGCTCAGCACGTACTCCGGCTTCTACGCGCTCATCCGCGCGATCGAGAAGGCCGGCAGCGACGACCCGGCGGAGGTCGCCAAGGCCCTCGAGGAGATGAAGACGGCCGATCTCGAGGAGGTCATCGAGCCGGTGATCCCCGGTGAGGGCGACGCGCTGTTCGGCGACGACGGCGCCGTGTCGTTCTCCGTCCTCCTGAAGGAGTGGCAGGACGGCGAGCTCGTCAAGGTCGAAGAGTTCAAGTAGGGCTGCCGCCATCTTCACCCAGCAGCTACTGAACGGACTGGTGTCCGGAGCGAACTACGCGGTCGTCGCCATCGGGCTGACGCTCGTGTACTCGATCCTGGGCGTGCCGAACTTCAGCCACGGGGCGCTCTACATGCTGGGAGCGTTCCTGACCTGGGCGCTGTGGTCGGCGGGCGTGCCGGTCGTCCTCGCCGTGGGCCTGGCCATGATCGCCGTGGCGGCCCTCGGCGCGGCGATCGACTGGTCCACGTTCAAGCCGCTGCGCAAGGCCCCGCACGTGGCGTTGCTCATCGCGTCGTTCGCGGTCGGGGTGGTGATCGAAGGCGCGGCGCTCCTGTTCTGGGGCGCCGACAGTCGCACGATCGAGACGGCCGCCTCCGGGCACGTGATCGAGTTCGCGGGCGTCAGCCTCTCCCTGATCCGCTTCATCACGCTCGTCGCGGCGGTCGTCCTGATCGTGGCCGCCGACTACGTGGTGCGCCGCACGTCGCTCGGCCGCGCGATGCGCGCGGTCGAGCAGAACCCGGTCGGGGCCGCCGTCTCCGGCATCAACACCGACCGGGTGTACCGCTCCACGGTGGCGGTCAGCGCCGCGCTGGCCGCCGCCGCCGGCGCGCTGGCCGGGATGGCCTTCACCGTCGACGTGACGATGGGCTTCCTGCCCGTGGTCAAGGCGTTCGTGATCGTGATCGTCGGCGGCCTCGGGAGCATCCCCGGCACGATCGTCGCCGCGCTCATCCTCGGGATCTCCGAGAACATGAGCTCGGCCTACATCAGCTCGGCGTGGCGCGACATCTTCGGCTTCACGGTGCTGATCGTGGTGCTGGTCGTCCGTCCGCAGGGCCTCTTCGGACGGAAGGCGCTGCGATGAGGTCGAACCGCTGGGGGCTCGTCGGACTCGTCGTCGGCCTCGTCGCCCTCGTGATCCCGGTGATGTACGGGAACGGCTACCAGCTCTACCTCGCCACGATCGCCCTGATCTGGCTCGTGCTGGTGATCGGCCTCCAGATCATCTTCGGATACGGCGGCCTGCTGTCGGTCGCGCACGGCGGCCTCTTCGGCCTCGCCGCCTACACGTCGGGCCTGCTCAACGTCGACAAGGGCATGCCCGTCATCCAGTCGGCCGTCATCGCCATCGCGGTCACGACGCTGGTGAGCGCCCTGATCGGGCTGATCGCGGTCCGCGCGAGCGGCATGTCGTTCGCCGTCCTGACGCTCGCGTTCGGGGCGATCCTCTACGAGCTCTTCCTCAACGCCACGGACCTGACCGGCGGCCCGCTCGGCGTGGTCGGGATCGAGCCGCTGCCGGAGTGGAGCGCGTGGGTGGGCGTCGACGTGCGGCCGGTGGTCGAGACGTACATCACCGTCGCGGTCGTCGCGTGCGCCGCGCTGCTCGGCCTCTGGTGGCTGGTGCGCTCGGAGTTCGGGCGTGCGCTGGTGTGCACGCGCGAGGACGAGACGCTGGCCGCCTCGTACGGGATCAACGTCCGCCAGACCCGGCGCTGGGCGTTCCTCATCAGCGGCGCGTTCGCCGGCCTGGCGGGCGTGCTGTTCGGCCACTACTTCCAGTTCATCGCGCCGGAGTCGTTCACGTTCCTGGCCGCCTTCCAGGCCATCGTCATGGTCGTCGCGGGCGGCGCGGGGATCTTCCTCGGGACGATCGTCGGCGCGATCAGCCTCAGCCTGCTGCCCGAGCTCCTGCGCGACGTCTCGCAGTACCAGCAGGTCACGTACGGCGTGATCCTCTTCCTCGCCGTGCGGTTCCTGCCGTCCGGCGTGGTCGGCTGGGCGCGGGACCGGATCGCGGAGCGACGCCTGGCGGCCGGCCGATGAGCGTCCTGGCGATCGAGGGCGTCTCGAAGGCCTTCGGCGGCCTGCAGGTGCTCGAGGACATCACGTTCAGCATCGAGGAGCCGGGTGACATCGTCGGGCTGGTCGGCCCGAACGGCGCCGGCAAGACGACGCTGTTCAACGTCGTCACCGGGCTCGTCTCGCCGGACCGCGGCGCGGTGCGCGTCCAGGGCGCGGCGATCACCGGCCTGCCGCCGCACAAGACGGCGGCGCGCGGGGTCAGCCGCACGTTCCAGGACACGCGGCTGTTCGACGAGCTCACGGTCGAGGAGAACCTCTACCAGGGCCGCCTCACACAGCGCCGCGGGTCGATCCTCGGCTCGCTCGTGCGCTCGTCGGCCAGGCGGTCGGCCGAGGATCGCCGCATGGTCGACCAGGCGCTCGAGGCCGTCGAGCTCGAGTCCGAGCGCGACCACCCGGCGCGCGTGCTGCCGCACGCCAAGCGCAGCCTGCTCGGGATCGGCATGGCGATGGTCGCCGAGCCGCACGTCGCGCTGCTCGACGAGCCGTTCGGCGGCATGAACGAGGCGGAGATCCAGGGCACGATGGGGATCGTGAGGCGGGTCGCCGAGCGCGGCATCGCCGTCCTCCTCGTCGAGCACGTGATGACCGCGGTGATGGGGCTGAGCCACCGCATCGAGGTCCTCAACTTCGGCCAGCAGATCGCCTCCGGCACCCCGGAGGAGACCGCTCGCAACCCGGCCGTGATCGATGCGTACCTGGGAGTCGAGGTCGCATGATGCTCTCGGTCCGCGAGCTCAACGCCTGGTACGGCCGCCACCACGTGCTGCGCGACGTCGAGCTCGACGTCGCGCCCGGTGAGCTCGTCGCCGTGATCGGGCCGAACGGCGCCGGCAAGACCTCGCTGATGCACGCGCTGCTGGGGATCGACATCGCCCGCCGCGGCGCGATCACCCACGACGGGGACCGGGTCGAGAAGCTCGCCTCCCACCAGCTCGTCAAGCGCGGCGTGTCGCTCATCCCCACCGGCCGCCAGCTCTTCCCGTACATGACCGTGCGCGAGAACCTGCAGCTCGGCGCGTACGCGAACGGCTCCGACGACGGGGGCGAGCAGCTCGACCGCGTCGTCGGGTACTTCCCCGTGCTCAAGGAGCGCTACAAGCAGCTCGCGGGCACGCTGTCGGGCGGCGAGCAGCAGATGCTCGCCATCGGCCGCGGTCTGATGGCCCGGCCGACGCTCCTGCTCATCGACGAGCCGAGCATGGGCCTCGCGCCGAAGATCATCGCCGCGATCACGGGCATCATCACCCAGCTCAACGAGGACGGCCTGAGCATCCTGCTCGTCGAGCAGAACGCGGCCCTCGCGCTCAAGATCGCCGAGCGCGTCTACGTCCTCGAGAACGGCCGGATCGCCATGACCGGGAAGAGCGACGAGCTCACCGACTCGGCCCAGCTTCGCAAGTCCTACCTCGGAATCTAGGAGGAGAGATGTCGGTCAGAGATCCCCAACCCATCGAGGAGCGGACCGTCGAGGGCCGCACCGACTGGCAGCAGAGCCGCGGTGTCTTCGACGCGCTGGTCCCGGAGGAGACGAGCCCGTACTGGCGGGCCCTGCACGTGGCCGCGGAGGACACGGTGCCGATGACCAACAAGCGCGGTGAGCCGATCACCGACAACGCGGCCACCGGCGCCGAGGCGTACCACGTGATCTCCCCGGCCACGGCCGGGACGATCTCGATCCGCAACGGCGTGATCACCTACCCGCCACGGACCGGCAGCGGCGTGCGCTGGCACAACGCCGAGCACGCCTACTACGTCATCTCCGGCTCCGGGAGCATCGAGATCGCCGGCGAGACGCACGAGTTCGAGACCGGCGACGGCGTCTTCGTCCCGATGCGGACCCACCACCGGCTCGTCAACGACACCGACGAGCCGCTCAAGCTGCTCGTCGTCGCGACGATGCCGCAGCGGCCGTGCGAGGACCTGGCCGCCACCTCGATCGACTACCGCGAGTACATGGAGCAGATCTAGCCATGGGTTACGTAGAGCGCCCGGTCGCCGACTTCAGCGCCGAGGAGCAGTCCCGCGGGGTCCACGACGACTGGATCACCCCCGACTTCCCCAAGTACTGGCGGAAGATCGTGGTCAAGCCCGACGAGGCGACCGAGATGATGACGTTCGGCTCGGGCAAGAAGGCCGAGGGCGAGGTCCAGGGCATCCCGCACTACCACCTGATCTACCCGCCGACCACCAACACGCTGTCGCTGCGGGTCGGCTGGATGGAGCTGCCGCCCGGGCCCACCGCCCGCACCAACGGCTTCTTCCACTGGCACGCCGCCGAGGAGATCTTCTACGTGCTCGAGGGCGTGGGCGCCATGGAGTACGTGATCGACGGCAAGATCCACCGCAAGGAGTACAAGGCCGGCGACGGGCTCTTCGTCCCCTACGGCATCAAGCACGGGCAGGTCAACCTCGGCGACGGCCCCGTCCGCCAGGTGTTCGCGATCGGCCCGCGCCTGCGCCCGTACGAGGACGTCACCGAGATCTCGATCGACTACCGCGAGTTCGAGCCGCTCGGAGGATGAGCGCGGCGTCGTCAACCACGCCCGGCTGCCGCGTCGCGGCGGCCGGGCTCGAGGCCTTCGTCGCGGCGCTCTTCGAGGCGGTCGACGTGCCGCCCGCCGACGCGGCGACGGCCGCGGCCGGGCTCGTCGACGCCGACCTCGGCGGCGTCGAGTCACACGGCGTGCTGCGCGCATCGATCTACGTCGAGCGGGTCCGCAAGGGCCTCGTGAACCCGCGCCCGGAGCTGACCGCCGAGCGCGACGGCGCGCGCGTGCTGCTCGATGCCGACAACGCGCTCGGGCAGGTCGCGGGGATGCGCGCCGTGGAAGAGGCGGTCGCGGTCGCCGACGAGCTCGGCGCCGGCGTGGTCGCGGTCCGCCACTCCAACCACTTCGGCACCGCCGCGTACTACGCGCGGGCGATCGCCGGGCGCGGGTGCGTGGGCCTCGTGTTCACGAACGTGCCGCCGACGATGGCGCCCTGGGGCGGCGCCGAGCGCGTGCTCGGCAACAACCCGGTGTGCATCGCCGCGCCGACGCGCGGGGAGCCGGCGGTCATCGACATCTCGCTCACGGCCGTCGCCGGGGGCAAGCTGCTGGCCGCCGCCGCGCGCGGCGAGTCGATCCCCGAGGGCTGGGCGATGGACCGCGAGGGGAGGCCGACCACCGATCCCGCCGGAGCGATGAAGGACGGGCTGCTGATGCCGCTCGGCGCGCACAAGGGCGCCGGCCTGGCCCTCATGGTCGACATCGTCACCGGCGTCCTCACCGGCGCCGGCTACGGGCCGGGCGTGTTCTCCATCTACGGGGACAGCGGCAGGCCGAACGACGCCGGGCACCTGATGATCGCCCTGCGCGTGGACCGGTTCCTGCCGATGGAGCGGTATCTCGAGCGCGTCGAGGATCTCCTGGGCACGATGCGCGGCGTGCGGACGATGGCCGGCGTGGACCGCGTGATGGTCCCGGGCGAGCCCGAGGCGATCCGCCGCGGCGAGCGCGCGACCGAGGGCATCGTGCTGCCGGAGAAGGTCGCGCAGGACCTGCGGGCGCTCGGCGAGGAGCTGGGCGTCGACTTCCCGAACTACGAGGACGTGAGCTGAATGGCCGTGACGACAGCTCCCCTGATGTGGATCGACGGCAGGTCCGTCGCCGCGTCCGGCGGGGACACGATCGACGTGCTGGATCCCGCGACCGAGGAGGTGATCGCCCAGGTCCCGCGGGCGAGCGCCGACGACGTGGACCGCGCGGTGAGCGCCGCGCGCCGGGCGGTCGACGCCCGCGAGTGGCTCGACCTCGCGCCGTACCAGCGCGCGCGGATGATGTTCAAGCTCGCCGAGCTGATCCGCGAGAACGCGGGCCGCCTGGCCGAGCTCGAGAGCACCGACGTCGGCAAGCCGATCGCGCAGTCGCGCGGCGACGTGGAGTTCGCCTCGCGGCTGCTGGAGTACTTCGGCGGGGTCGCGGACAAGCTCTACGGCAGGACCGTCCCGCTCGACGCGACGAAGCTCGACTACACGCTCGTCGAGCCGGTCGGCGTCACCGCGCACATCGTCCCGTGGAACTTCCCGCTCGTCCTCACGGTGCGCGGCTGCGCGCCCGCGCTCGCGGCCGGGAACTCGATCGTCATCAAGGCCGCCGAGGAGGCGCCGCTCTCGCTGCTCGAGCTCGGCGCGCTCGCGGAGCAGGCCGGCTTCCCGCCCGGGATCTTCAACGTGCTGACCGGGATCGGCGAGGAGGCCGGAGCGGCGCTCGCGTCGCACCCGTCGGTCGACTCGATCACCTTCACGGGCTCGGTGCCCGTCGGCCAGGAGGTCATGAAGGCCGCCGCCGGCAACATCACGCCGGTGGTGCTCGAGCTGGGCGGCAAGTCGCCCAGCATCGTGCTCGACAACGCCGACGTCGACGCCGCCGTCGAGGGCATCGTGTCCGGCTTCGTCAAGAACGCCGGGCAGGCGTGCAACGCCGGCACCCGCGTGCTCGTCGGCGACCGCCGCGCCGACGAGCTGCTCACCAAGCTCGAGGCCAGGGCGAGCGCCATCACGGTCGGCCGCGGGCCGGAGGACCCGGACATGGGGCCGCTCGTGTCCGAGGCGCAGATGAAGCGCGTGCTCGAGTACTTCGACGTCGCCAGGGGCGAGGGCGCCCGGCTCGTCACGGGCGGCGAGCGCGTCGACGCGCTCGGCACGGGCAGCGGCTACTTCGTGGCGCCGACGATCTACGCGGACACCACGTCGGACATGCGGATCGCGCGCGAGGAGGTGTTCGGGCCGGTGCTCAGCGCCACCACCGCGTCGAGCGAGGAGGAGGCGATCGCGATCGCCAACGACTCCGAGTACGGCCTCGCCGCCTCGGTGTGGACGCGCGACATCGGCGCGGCCCACCGCATCGCGAGCCGGATCCGGGCCGGACAGATCTACGTGAACAACTACTTCGGCGGCGGCGCCGGCGCCCCGTTCGGCGGCTACAAGCGCAGCGGGTTCGGCCGCGAGACCGGGCTCGAGGCGCTGCAGCAGTACACCCAGGTCAAGAACGTCTGCGTCACCATTGACTAGCTCCTCCCCACCCGAGATCGGCTACGGGCTGGGCGGCAAGACGGTGTGGGTCACCGGCGCGAGCCGGGGACTCGGAAGCCGCGTCGCCGCGGCGCTCGTGCAGCACGGCGCGAAGGTCGCGCTGACCGCGCGCGGCGCCGACGCCCTCGACCGGGTCGCCGAGGAGCTCGGCGACTCGGTCGTGGCGCTGCCGGGCTCGGTCTCGAGTGCGGAGGACGTCAACGGCGTCGTCGACCGGATCGTCGAGCGGTTCGGGACGCTCGACGTCCTCATCAACAACGCGGGGATCAGCCCGACGTACCTCAAGGCCGCCGACCTCCCGGAGCAGGCGTGGCGGGAGACCATCGAGACCAACCTGACGGGCGCGTTCCTCTGCGCGCAGTCGGCGGGCCGGGTGATGACCGGCAACGGCGGCGGCGTCATCGTGAACATCTCGAGCATGTACGGCCGCGTGGGCGGCGACCGGCTCGTGGCGTACGCGGCGAGCAAGGGCGGGCTCGAGGCCCTCACGCGCACGCTGGCGCTCGAATGGGCGCCGTACGGCGTGCGCGTCAACGCCGTGGCGCCCGGGTACCTGCGCACCGACCTCACCAACGGGCTGCTCGACCATGACCGGCACGGCGCCGAGCTGCTCGGGCGCGTCCCGCTCAACCGGTTCGGCGAGACTGCCGACATCGTGCCGTCGATCCTGCACCTCGCATCGCCGCTGTCCGGCTACACGACGGGCGCCACGCTCGTCGTCGACGGCGGCTGGACCGCCCAGTGAGCAGCCTGTCGTTCGAGCCGCTCACGCCGCTCTCGTTCCTCGAGCGCGCGGAGCGCAGCCACGGCGACCGGGTCGGCGTCGTCGACGGCGACCTGCGGTACACGTACGCCGAGCTGGCGGATCGCTGCCGGCGGCTGGCGGGTGTCGTGCGCGAGCACTCGCCCGGAGCGCCCGTCGCGGTGCTGTCGCCCAACGGCCACCTGCTGCTCGAGTCCCACTTCGGCGTCCCGTGGGCGGGGGTGCCGCTCGTGACCCTGAACACGCGTCTCTCGGCGGGTGAGCTGGCGTACATCGTCGACCACGCCGAGGCGGGGCTGATCCTGTGCGACGCGTCGCTCGCCGGCACGGCGCGCGAGATCGCCGGCGGGCGCCCCGTGATCGTCGAGGACGAGTACGACGAGGCGCTCGCCGCCGCGAAGCCGACGGCGATCAAGCCGGACGACGAGCGGTCGCTGCTGTCGATCAACTACACGTCGGGCACCACCGGCAGGCCCAAGGGCGTCATGTACCACCATCGCGGCGCCTACCTGCAGGCGCTCGCCATGCTCGGCCACACCGGCCTGTCGGCGACCGCCGTGCACCTGTGGACGCTGCCGATGTTCCACTGCAACGGCTGGTGCTTCCCCTGGGCGGTGACCGCCGCCGCGGCCAGGCACGTGTGCCTGCGCAGGATCGAGGCCGCCGAGGTCTGGCGGCTGATCGACGAGCAGGGCGTGACGCATCTGGAGGCCGCGCCGACCGTGCTGAGCATGCTCGCCTACGCGCCCGAGGCGCGGCCGCACCGGATCCGCGTGTGCGTCGGCGGCGCCCCGCCCTCGCCGGCGATCCTCGAGCGCATGGGGGAGCTCGGCGTCGACGTGACGCATCTCTATGGCCTCACCGAGACGTTCGGGCCGGCCGCGATCTGCGACTGGCGGCCGGAGTGGGACGAGCTCGACGGCGCCGAGCAGGCGCGCAAGAAGGCGCGGCAGGGCGTCGGCAACGTGATCTCGCAGGGCCTGCGCGTCGTCGGCGAGGACGGCGCCGACGTGCCGCAGGACGCCGAGACCATGGGCGAGATCGCGCTGCGCGGCAACAACGTCATGCTCGGCTACTTCAAGGACGACGAGGCGACGCGCGACGCGGCGCCCGACGGCTGGTTCCGCACGGGCGACCTCGCGGTCGTGCACGCCGACGGCTACGTCGAGATCCGCGACCGCAGCAAGGACGTGATCATCTCCGGCGGGGAGAACATCTCCTCGGTCGAGGTCGAGAACGCGATCATGGCCCACCCCGCCGTGCTCGAGGCGGCGGTCGTGGCGCAGCCGCACGAGCGCTGGGGCGAGGTGCCCGTGGCCTACGTGACGCTGCACCGTGGCGCCGACGCGACCGCGGAGGAGATCCGCGCCCACGTCAAGGGCCGGCTCGCGGGCTTCAAGGCGCCGCAGGAGGTCCACTTCGGCGAGCTGCCGAAGACGGGCACCGGCAAGATCCAGAAGTTCCGGCTCCGGGAGGGGACGCGCTGATGCCCGTCGATCTCGGCCTGGACCCCGGGCTGCGCGACCTCCGCGACCGCGTGACGGCGTTCGTCGACGAGGTCGTGATCGGCTACGAGGGCGACCCGCGCGAGGGGGCCCACGGGCCGTCGGACGAGCTGCGCGCCGAGCTGCAGGAGGCCGCCCGCGCGGCGGGCGTCTTCGCCCCGACGGCGGCGACCGAGCTCGGCGGCCTCGGCCTCGACCACCGCGCGCAGGCGGTCATCCTCGAGGAGGCCGGGCGCAGCCTGCTCGGGCCGCAGGCGCTCAACTGCGCCGCGCCCGACGAGGGCAACATCCTGCTGCTCGACAAGGTCGCCGCCGGCGCCCAGCGCGAGCGCTACCTCGAGCCGCTCGCGCGAGGGCGCGTGCGCAGCGCCTTCGCGATGACCGAGCCGGCGCCGGGCGCCGGCTCCGATCCGGAGGCGCTGGCCACCACGGCGGAGCGCGAGGACGGCGAGTGGCGGATCAACGGGCGCAAGTGGTTCATCACCGGGGCGGTCGGCGCGAGCTTCACGATCGTCATGGCCCGCACGGGCGACGGCGCGACGATGTTCCTCGTCGACGCCGGCAACCCGGGCATGCGGATCGTGCGGCAGGTCGACGCGCTCGACGCCTCGTTCGCCGGCGGGCACGCCGAGGTGGAGCTCGAGGAGTGCGTGGTCGGCGACGATGCCGTGCTCGGCACGGCGGGCGAGGGGTTCCGCAACGCCCAGGTGCGGCTCGGTCCGGCGCGGCTCACCCACTGCATGCGCTGGCTCGGCCTCGCCCGCCGCGCGCACGAGGTGGCCGTCGGCTACGCGGCCGGGCGCGAGATGTTCGGCACCACGCTGGGCCGGCTCGGGATGGCGCAGGCGCTGATCGCCGACAACGAGATCGACATCGCGGCCAGCCGCGGGCTGATCCTGCAGGCGGCGTACGCGCTCGACATGGAGCAGCCCGCCCGCCAGGAGACCTCGGTGGCGAAGGTCTTCGTGGCCGAGGCGGCGTCGCGGATCTCCGACCGCAGCCTGCAGCTCTGCGGCGCCTATGGCGTGTCGGAGGACGGGCCGCTGGCCCGCATCTTCCGCGAGATCCGGCCCTTCCGCATCTACGACGGGCCGTCCGAGGTGCACCGCTGGTCGATCGCGCGGCGCGCCGTGCGGCGGGCGGGCGGATGAGCGACCCGCCGGGCCTGCGCCTCGAGCCGCTCGCGCGCCACCTCGCGGGCGTCCTGGACGGCTTCGACCCCGGCCGGCTGGACGCCCGCCTGCTCGCCGGCGGGCGGTCGAACGTCACGTACGTGCTGAACGACCGCTGGGTGCTGCGGCGCCCGCCGCTCGGCAACGTGATGCCGAGCGCGCACGACATGGGACGCGAGCACCGCGTGCTCACCGGCCTGACCCGCGCGGGCTTCCCCGTGCCGCGGCCGCTGCACCTGTGCGAGGACGAGACGGTGATCGGCGCGCCGTTCATGGTCGCCGAGTTCGTCGACGGCCGCGTGCTGGAGGACGGCGCCGCGCTGAGCCCCGCGGACGCCGGCGCGTTCTGCGAGACGTTCGTGCAGACGCTCGCCGACCTGCACGCCGTCGACGCGGTCGGGTGCGGCCTGGGCGAGCTGGGCCGCCCGAGCGGCTTCCTCCAGCGGCAGGTCCGCCGCTGGGCGGGCCAGTGGGAGCGGACGAAGACGCGCGAGCTGCCCGTCCTCGACGCCCTCGCGGCCACGCTCACCGCGCAGGTCGCCGCCGTTCCCGAGGACCTCCCCTGGGGCGTCGTCCACGGCGACTTCCGGCTCGACAACCTGATCCTTGATCGCGAGCGTCCGGTGGTGCAGGCTGTCGTCGACTGGGAGATGTCGACGCTCGGATACCCCACCGCCGACCTGGCGGTCAGCCTCGTCTACTGGTCGCAGCCCACGGACGTGCTGCGCCGGCGTCTCTCCGTGGCCGCGGGAGCCACCGACGCGGAGGGCTTCTGGGACCGGCGGCGCATCGCCGAGCGCTATTCCGCGCGCACGGGCGACACGCTCGACCACCTCGACGTGTGCCTCGCGCTCGCCTGCCTCAAGCTCGCGGTGATCATGGAGTCGATCCACAAGCGGACGCTCGACGGGCAGCAGCTCGGGGAGTCCTCCGGCGACATGGCGCAGGCGACGGAGGCCCTGGCGGGCATGGGCGCGGCGGTCATGGACGGCGGAGGGATCGAGGCGCTCGGACGATGAAGGGCACCGTGCGCGCCGCGCGCCGCGGCATGTCGACCGACGAGCGCAGGCGCGAGATCGTCAACACCGCCGCCGTGCTCTTCGACCAGGAGGGCTACACGAACGCGAGCATGGACGAGCTCGCGCAGGCGGTCGGCATCGCCAAGGCCACGCTCTACCACTACTTCTCGAGCAAGGACGAGATCCTCGGGGAGATCCACGAGGAGTTCATCGACCTGCTCATCGCGCGCCATCGGCAGCGCGTGGGCGCGGCCGGACTGCGCGAGGATCAGCTGCTGCTCGAGGCGATGGCCGACATCCTCGAGCTGATGGAGACGCACCGCGGTCACGTGCGCGTGTTCTTCGAGCATCACCGCGAGCTGCCCGACGGCGCGCGGCAGGCGATCCTCGCCAAGCGCGACCTCTACGAGGGCATGGTCGAGTCGCTGATCGCCGACGGCGTCAAGGCCGGGATCTTCCGCGAGGCCGACGTCCACCTGGCCTCGCTCGCCACCTTCGGCATGTGCAACTGGGCCTACCAGTGGTACCGCCCCGGCGGCCGGATGCGCCCGCGCGAGATCGCCTACCACTTCTGGGGGCTGCTCGTTCAGGGGCTCGAGCGCCGGCCCTAGGGCCGGCGCTCCGCACCCCCCGGACCTCCTACGGCGTCGTGGTCGACAGCGTGAAGGTCAGCGTCTTGCTGTAGGTGCCGGTCCGCAGCGGGTCGGTCGACGCGATCGGCTGCCTGAAGCCGATCGCCACCTGGTCGTTCGACGTCGGGCCGGCGTAGTCGAGCAGCGGCAGCGGGGTCCCTGCCGAGCCCGGCAGCGGCGCGTAGCCGAGGCCGGCGCCGGCTGCGAGGCTGGACGCCTTGACCCGCAGGGCCTGCGGGAGCGAGAACGCCCCGTTGACCAGCTTGCCGGTCGCGGTCGAGGACGTGTCGGCGACCGCGAGGGCGGCGTCGCCGCCGGTCGAGATCACGTTCGCGCCCAGGGTGGCGTCGTAGTTCGCGTTGACGCCCGGCAGGAACGTGCCGAGCGTCGTCGACGGGGCGTTGACGGACAGCGACAGCGTGGCCGGCACCGTGCCGCTCACGGTCGAGTCCGGGCCGATGAGGAACGTCTTGCTCTGGACGGCCGAGACGTTGCCCTTGATGTCGACGGCGATCCACTTGACCGTGTGGGCGCCCGGCGCGGTCGATGGTGAACACCTGGCCGGGACGGCGCGGGCCCTGGTTCTCGTACATCGGCGAGGCCAGGGTCGGCGTCGAGCCGTCGGTCGTGTAGTGGATGACCGCCGCCTCACCGGGCCAGGCGAAGCGCCAGTGGATCGGCGGGGCGGCCTGCTTGTCGCCGCTGTACTCGATGTCGGTCTGCGGCGGGGCGTCGTCCCTGGCGTAGGCGAGGGCGCCCTCGAGCAGGCCGTAGTTGCCGTCGGCGAACTCCATCGCCGCGGGCTGGCCCTCGAGCTCGAACGGCGGCGTGAAGCCGACGTCCATCACCCGCAGGCGGTTCTGCGTGTCGAACAGCATCCGCTGGGCGCCGGCCTCGAACGAGTAGCTGATGATGCCCTTGCGGTAGTACTGGTCGTCGGCGGAGTTGCCGGCGGCCGAGTACAGGACGTCGGCGATCGGGCCCGTGCGGCTGGGCAGGATCACCGTGTTGCGGGACTCCTTGATGCGGGACAGGATCGTGTCCGCGACGTCGAAGAAGTACTTCTCCACGCCGATGTTCGGCGCCGGCAGGGTCTCGCGGCCCTGCAGCTTGTACGCGCCGGGCGCCCACATGAAGTAGCCGCCGTGGGTGTGGATGTTGATCGCGAACTTGATGTTCGAGTACGTGTCGGCGACCCAGTGCTCGTTGCGGATCTCCGGCTCGGAGACCTCGGACGGGCCCCAGAACACGTCGCTCGTGCAGGTCGGCGAGGCGCCGTCGTACCCGTCGAAGAACGAGCCGATCGAGTTGTTGCGGTTCAGGTCGACGCCGACGGCGTTGCGATCCGTGGCCGCCGACCGGTCGAGCGCCGAGCCGAGCGGGCAGTAGTTGACCATGTTGCGGCGCTTGAGCTGGAAGTCGTACAGCGAGTTGTGCGCGCCGTCCGGGTTCACCGACGGGACGATGAAGATGTCGAGGTTGTCGACGAGCTCCTTCGTCTGCGGGTCGGTCGCGTAGTTGCGCACGAGCCGCTCGCCGGTCTCCAGGCACGTGATCGGGGTGACCCACTCACGCGCGTGCTGCTGGCAGTAGATGAACACGCCGACCTTGGAGCCGTCGCGCTGCTTGCCGATCCGCAGCATCTTCATCTGGAACGGCCCGCGCTGGACGTGCGCCGGGGCGTTCAGCCAGTCCGAGAGCTGCTCCCGGACGCCCGGCTGCGAGATCCCTCCGCCCGCGTTGCCGCGGATCGTGGAGGCGCGGAACAGCGCGCTGGCCGCCGGGTCCGCGTTGATCGCGGCGACGATCTGCGCCGCCGTGCTCGTCAGCGCGCCCGTCGAGTTGGTGGCGAGGCCGACCGTGAGGTCCATCCCGCTCACCGTCACCGAGAGCGGCGCGTCCGGGGCGCCGGGATTCACGAGCTGCGCCGTGAGCAGGTTGCCGCCCTGGTGGCCCATGGTCTTGGACTCGAGCGTCACGATCTGCGTCGGCGTGCTGCCGGTGAACGTTCCGGTCTGGCCGGCGTAGTCGAAGTTCGGCGCGCCGAGCACGGTGGTCGCCGGCCGCTGGTAGCCGCCGGTGAGGTTCGGCAGGTCGACGATCTCGGCGATGTCGGAGAACTGCGTCGCGAGCTGGCTGAACCGCTCCTGGATCTCGGTCGGGTCCATGTAGCGGCTGAAGAAGCCCTTCTGGAACTCCGGCACGTGCGGCGGGAGCTGGCGGCCGAGCCACGTGGTCACGTTGCCCTCGTCCACGCCGCCCTTGTCCGAGGTGACGCGGACCGTCACCGGATCGGCGCCGGTGACGGGCGCCAGGTGCCGGTGATACATGTACTGACCGGCGTCGGTGTAGCGCGGAGCGTCGCTGACCGTCCCCGTGTTGGGGTAGGTCGTCGAGTCCGTGATGCCCTGCGGCATGGTGAACGCCGCGGCGGAGTCGAAGACGCCGTCGGCGCCCGCGGTCGCCACCGCGAGGTTGGCCGTCGTCGTCGCGCTCGTGGTGCCGAGCTTGCTGTGCGCCTCGACGTAGAGGAACTTGCCGGCGTAGTTGGTGAAGGTGTAGGCCCGCATGATCGTGACCTCGCCTGGAGCGGTCACGTCGGCGGGGACCCCGTCGAGGGCGAACGCCTCGGAGCGTGCCTCGGCGCGTGCGTCGGCCCGCATCTCGCGGACGCGGTCGTCGAGCGCCTCCTCGTCGGTGACCGTCGCGCCGACCGTGTAGCCCGCGGCCCGCAGCTGCGCGACCTCCTCGGTGGTGGCGGCGACGGTCGCCGTGCGCTCGCCCGTGACGTACGCGACGTCGTACTGGGACCCGAGCCGCTCGGCCGCGGCGCGGGTCGGGGCCGTGACCTTGACGAGCGACTGCTCCTCGTGCGCGAACCCGTCGTCGGCTGACGCCTGGCCGGCGCCGAACGCGAGCAGCATCGCGACGGCCGCGAACGCTGCTGCTGACCCTCTCCTTGCCATCTGGTTCCCTCCGTGATGAGCCTGCGGGACCCCGCTTGTGCGCTATCTGACCAGATCCTGGGGCCGTTGTGTGTTGAGTTACCTCAACGCGTCCCAGTCGCCTCGCGCGAGCGCTTCCTCGACGTCGCCGAGCGGCCGCGATTCGCGCACCGCGGCGGTGGCGCCCTGGGTGTACTGCGGGTGGCCGAGGAGGATCGCGCCGGTGGCCCGCCCGTCGCCGTCGAGCACGAGCTTGCGATAGCGCAGCGCCTCGCCGTCGGTCACCACGATCTCGCGCTCGCCGGCGATCTCGCCGACCGAGAGCAGCTCGACCCCGACCACCTTGAGCATCGTCACTGGGACGGTGCCCGCGTACTCGCGGGTGCCGCCGATGGCGTTCTCGGCGGCGATCTCGGCGTGCTCGACGGCCACCGGCCAGAGCCCGAGCACGGTGCCGCGCCACTCCGCCGCGTCGCCGGCGGCGAGAATCCGCGGGTCGGACGTGCGCAGCCGGTCGTCGACCACCACCCCGCGGCCGATCTCGAGCCCGGCCTGCTCGGCCAGGCCGGTCGCCGGGCTGATGCCGGCGGCGACGAGGAAGACGTCGGCGGCCAGCTTGCGGCCGTCCTCGAGCGTGACCCCTTCCGGGTCGACGGAGACGGCGCTGGCGCTCACGTGGACGTCGATCCCGAGGTTGGTGAGGTAGCTCCGGAGGAGCTCGCCCGCGCGCGCGTCGAGCTGGCGGCGCAGGAGCGACGGGCCGTACTCGAGCACGACCGTCCGCAGGCCGAGCTTGTGCAGCGCGTACGCGGCCTCGAGGCCGAGCAGCCCGCCGCCCGCCACCACGGCCCGCTGCGCGCCGGCGCGCTGGACGTAGTCGCGGATGGCCAGCGCGTCTGCCGCGCTGCGCAGGACGAAGTCGCCGGGGCGGCCGAAGCCCTCGATCTCGGGCACGAACGCCTCGGACCCCGTCGCCAGGATCAGCCGGTCGAACGCCAGGCGCTCGCCGGTCCCGAGGCGCACCTCGCCGGCGTCGCGGTCGATCTCCACCGCGCGCGTGTTCAGCCAGCAGGTCACGCGGTTGTCGTCGTACCAGGCGTCGGGGAGCAGGTGCAGGCCGACCATCGCGGAGCGGCCGTAGATCAGCCGCGAGATCCCCATCCGGTTGTAGAGCGGATGCGGCTCGGCGGCCACCACGTCGATCGCGCAGTCCGGATGGCGGCGGCGGACGTGGTCGGCGGCCGTGACGCCGGCGATCCCGTTGCCGATCACCACCACGCGCTCGACCGTGCGGTCGAAGGGGAACTCGATCGTCGGGGTCGGCCCGGCTTCGCGGCGCGGGGTCGTGGAGAGCGTGACCGGCCCGTGCACGCGCGCGCAGCACGCCATCCGGTTCATGGCCGGGTCGAGGCCGAGGCGCTCGAGCGTCGCTCGCTCGTCCGCGCCCAGCTCGGAGAGGTGCTCCATCCCGGCGATCACGCACACCGGGTCGGCGCCGCACACGCCCATCCGGCACCCGGCCTCGATCGGCTGATCGGCGCCCTCGGCGACGTCGAGCAGCGGCGTCCCGGGCTTCACGAGCACGCGCGGGCCCTCGTCGAACGTGACCTCGGCCTCGTCGGCGGACGCGATCGCGGCGGCGGCCCCGGCGCCCAGCTTCGCGGCCGGCGGCGGCGCCCCGCCCGCTGCCGTGCGCAGGTGGAACGCGACCTCCTTGGCGAACGTCCGGCGCAGCCAGACCACCGTGAGGGCTCCGACGACGATGGCGACGGGCCACGCGACCCACCAGTAGAAGAGGTTGATGGCCAGCGCGCCGTACACCGCGGCGAGCTTCGGGGTGCTCACCGGGAGCAGCGCCTCGGCGGCGAGGAACGTGCCCGCGGAGGCCGCGACGGCGACGCCCATCCGCGCGTAGTGCTCGGCCACGGCGCCGTCCGGGTCGGGACCGGTGAAGAACGCGATCACCAGGCCGGGGAACGCTCCCGCGAACAGCTTGCGGGTGGTGCTCCACTGGCGGTCGTCGTCGTGCAGGTCGGCGAGGAACGCGACGCGCGGGTTGAAGTCGTAGCAGCTCTTCGTGCAGCCGACGCACGGCCGGCAGTGCGAGTTCGGGATCGTCGCGAACGGCGTCTGCCCGTAGAGCCGCTGGACGGGGAGCATCGGGCAGAGCGTCGAGCACCAGCCGCTCTTGCCCTTGAGCACGTAGCCGCCCACGAAGGCGGCGGCCAGCGCCCCCGCGATCAGCGCCGCGGTGGCCGCGCCCGAGTCCTCGAACAGCACCGGGCGCGAGAAGATCGCCGCGAGCAGGATCGCGATCCCCGCCAGCGGCGCGTAGGTCCGGAACCACTTCGGCGCCGTCCCGCCGCGCGTGAAGCCGAGCACGCGCGGGATCTGGTTCGTGGCGGCGAGCGGGCAGACGTTGCGCCACAGGCCCGGGGCGACGAACCAGACGAGCGGGAGCGCGGGCACGAGCACGCCCCACCAGAGGTCGAGGCCCGTGTCCGGCTCGGCGACCAGGAGCGCGCACACGCCCAGCAGGAACGCCACGGACGCGATCCGCGCCGCCCGCCAGACGGCGTGCGGGACCGGGTCGCGGATCTGCGTGTAGTTCGGGAAGGACTCGACGGTCAGCCGACGCCGTCCTCGATCACCTGCGTCAGGTAGCGCAGCCTGCGCGAGACGATCCGCCCGAGGTTGAAGAGCATCTCCCGCGCGAGCGCCGGATGGCGGCTCGCGAGCGCCTCGAACGACGGCATGCTCAGCCGCCGCAGCTCGCCGTCGCTCGTCGCCACCAGCGTCACCGACCGTGGCCCGCCGTCGAGGAACGCGACCTCGCCGATCACGGCCGGCGCCTCGACGGGGCGGAACCGGTCCGCCCCGCGTCCGGCCACCGCCAGGTTGCCGCGCGTGACCAGGTAGAGCGCGCGGTCGGTGTCGCCGGCCCGGATGACCACCTCGCCGGCCGAGAAGCGGCGCGTCTCGGTGTGCTCGAGGATGATCGTCCAGTCCTCCTCGAAGTGGTCGCCGAGGAACTGGACGTCGCCGGCCCCCGGGTCGGCGTCGCCGGTCGGGTAGTCGAAGAACTCGGCGCTCATGGCCTCGCGAAGGTACCCGACTAGCATCCGTCCCATGGCCGTCGTGCGCCTGCGGGGACCGCTCAAGCAGCTGGCCGGTGACCAGGCCGAGCACGCCGTCGAGGGCGAGCGGGTCGTCGACCTGCTGATCGCGCTCGAGTCCGCGCACCCCGCGGCCAAGGGCTGGATCCTCGACGAGCGCAACGTCCTGCGGCGGCACATCAACGTGTTCGTCAACGGCGAGCCGGCCGCCCAGGACGCGCCGGTCGGCGCCGCCGACACGATCGAGGTGCTGCCCGCGCTCAGCGGCGGCTGAGCACCTCGGCCAGCGGCTGCGGCCGGCCGACGTGGAAGCCCTGGGCGTGGTCGACGCCCTGGCTGCGCAGGAACTGGACGAGGTCCTCGCTGCCCACGAACTCCGCGACCGTCTCCTTGCCGAGGCCCTGCGCGATGTCCACCACCGCGCGGATGACGAGCTGGTCGGTCCGGCTCTCGAGGCAGTTGGCGACGAACTCGCCGTCGATCTTCAGGTAGTCGAACGGCAGGTGCTTGAGGTAGTAGAAGGAGCCGAACCCGGCGCCGAAGTCGTCGAGGGCGAAGCGGCAGCCGATCGTGCGCAGCCGCTCGGCGAACTCGCGCGCGAGGTGGATGTTGGCCACCGCGGCGGTCTCGGTGACCTCGAAGGTCAGGCGCGCCGGGTCGGCGCCGGTGCGCGCGAAGCCCTGCTCGAGCTCGGCCAGCAGCCCGTCGTCGGTCAGCGTGCGGCCGGAGAGGTTGACCGTGAGGCGCAGGTCGTGCTCGGCGATCAGCTCGAGCGCCCGGCCCGCGACCCAGCGGTCGATCTGCTGGATCAGGCCGAAGCGCTCGGCGACCTGCAGGAACGCGCCGGGCGGGATCACGTCGCCGTCGTCGTCGACCATCCGCACGAGCAGCTCGTGCTGCGCGACCTCGCCGGTGCGCAGGTCGAGGATCGGCTGGGCGTGGAGCACGAAGCGGTCGTCCTCGAGCGCGTCGCGGATCCGCTCGACCCAGCGCATGCGCGCCTCCAGGCGCGACGGGTCGTGCCTGCCGGAGGCGTAGACGGCGTAGCGGTCGCGGCCGGCCTCCTTGGCCTCGTACATCGCGAGGTCGGCGTTGATCAGCAGCTCCTCGCCGGTGACGTCGCCGGAGGCCACGGGCGCGACGCCGATGCTGGTGGTGACCCGCCGGACGCGGCGCGTGCCGACGACGGTCGCCTCCTCGCGGATCGCCCGCACGAGCTTCACCGCGACCGCCTCGGCCTCGCGCATGCCGCCGGTGGGCAGCAGCACGGCGAACTCGTCGCCGCCGAGGCGGGCGATCACGTCGGAGTCGCGCAGGTGCGTCTTGAGCAGGCCCGCGACGGAGACGATCAGCTCGTCGCCGGCGTTGTGGCCGAGCGTGTCGTTGACGAGCTTGAAGTTGTCGAGGTCGAGCACGAGCAGCGCGCCCTGGTCGCCGTAGCGGGCGCCGTGGGCGACCTGGCGGTCCAGCTCCTGCTCGAAGCGGCGGCGGTTGTAGAGGCCGGTGAGCGGGTCGTGGTCGACGAGGTGCTGGAGGCGCTCCTCGAACCGCCGGCGATCGGTGATGTCCTGGATCTGGCAGAGGACGTGGCTCGCGTTGCCGTCGGCGTCGCGGACCAGCGTGGCGTGCACCGACACCCAGACCGTGTGGCCGGACGCGTGCAGGTAGCGCTTCTCGGCGCGGCCCGACGCGAGCTCGGCTGCGTCGTCGGGATGCGTGATGTCGGAGGCGGCCATGCCGAGCAGCTGCTCGGGCTCGTAGCCCGTGATCCGGCACAGCGCCTCGTTGACGCGCAGGTAGCGGCCCTCGGGCGAGAGCAGGCCCATGCCGATCGGCGCCTGCTCGAAGGCGGTGCGGAAGCGCTCCTCGGCCTGCGTGAGCTCGCGCTGGGCGGCCTTGAGCGGCGTGACGTTCTGGCTCAGGAGCATGCCGCCCTCGATCACCCCGGCGGCGTCGCGCAGCGGGGCCATCTGGACCCAGTAGTGGCGGCCGTCGAGGCCGCTGAACTCGAACGCCTGGGAGTGGCCGGCGAGCGTGGCGCGGTAGCGCGGGACGAGGGAGCCGGCGAAGTGCGGCAGCACCTCGGGCAGCGTGCGGCCGACGGCGTCCTCGCTGAGCCCGGCGTCGGCCAGCGCCTCGCCTGCCGCGAACGTGTAGCGCAGGTCGTGGTCGAAGGTGACGACGGAGGAGCTCGGGAGCGAGTGCACGAGGTCGCGGTAGCGGGCCTCGCTGGCGGCGAGCGCGAACGCGATCTGGTTGCGGTCGGTGACGTCGCGGGCCACGGCGTAGGCGCGGCCGTCCTCCGGGAGCGCGCGCGCCGTCCAGTCGATGTCGCGCCAGCCGCCGGCGCGCGTGGCCAGGCGGTTCGAGCAGCCGTCGCTCTCTCCGGTGAGCATCCGCTGGAGCTCGGCGGCGGCCCGCGCGCGGTCCTCGGGATGCACGAAGTCGAGCAGCGGGCGGGCCTGGAGCTCCTCGGGCGCCCAGCCGAGCGCGGCGGTCCAGGCCTCGTTCACGCGCTCGAGGTGCCCGTCGGCCCCGATCGTGCACAGCATGTCGGGCGCCAGCTCGAAGAAGCGGCCGGTCTCCTCCTCCAGGCGCCGCATCGCGGTCTCGTCGCGCACCGTGCCGATCAGTCCGGCGATCTCGCCGTCGCGATCGCGGTACGGCGTCTTGAGGACCGAGAGCGAGCGGCCGTCGTTCGTCCGCCAGTACCGCTGCGGCTCGCCGGCGGCCAGGACCGCCTGGTCGCGGGCCCGGCGGGCCCTGGCCTTGTCGGCCGGCTGGAGGTCGGCGTCGGTGCGGCCGACGATCCGCGCTCCCGGCTCGGCGATCATCGCCTTCGCCGCGTCGTTGGCGAGCAGGTAGCGGCCCTCGAGGTCCTTGACGAACACGGCGTCGCTGGAGCCCTCGACGATCGCCTGCAGGAGCTGGGCGTCGGAGCGCCGGCGGGTGCTCGCGTGCCAGGCCGCGACGGTGGCCACGGCGAGCAGCGCCCACAGGACCACGCCGCCGACGTGGCGGATGATCGCCAGCTGGAGCGCGAAGGCGGCCATCAGCGCGGCGAGCAGGCGGAATGCTCCATGCGAACCGGTCACGGTGCCCCGGGTATTCGGCGGGCGGGCGGCGGACTGGACCCGATCGATAGCCTCAGGCGCATGTTGGCGAGCGTCGACGGGTCGATCGGGCCGGCCGAGGAGGCGCGGATCCCCGTCACCGACGAGGGGCTCACCCGCGGCGACGGCGGCTTCGAGGTCATGCGCCTCTACGGCGGGCGGCCGTTCGCGCTCGCCGATCACCTCGCGCGGCTCGATCGCACCTGCGCCGGGCTGCGGCTGCCGTACGACGGCGAGGCGCTGCGCCGGGAGATCGCCGCGCTGCTCGAGGCCTCGGACGAGGCAGAGGCGCTGATGCGGATCGTGCTCACGCGCGGCGGTCGGCGCGTGCTGACCGTCGAGCCGTTGCCGCCGCACCCCGAGGTCTTCCGCGTGGGGACGATCACCTATGCGACGACGCGCGTGCTCGACGGCCTGAAGACCCTCTCCTACGGCGCCAACATGCTGGCCGGGCGGCTCGCGCGTGAGCGCGGGTTCGACGAGGCGCTGCTGGTGACGCCGCACGGCCGCGTGCTGGAGGGCCCGACGTGGTCGTTCTTCTGGGTCTCGGGGGGCCGCGTGCTCACGCCGCCGCTCGAGGACCGGATCCTCGCCTCGATCACCCGCGCGTACGTGATCGAGGAATGCGACGCGGAGGAGCGGGTCTGCACGCTCGACGACGTCGCGGCCGCCGACGAGGCGTTCATCGCGTCGACGGTGCGCGAGGGAGCGCCGATCAGCGCGGTCGACGACATCGAGCTCCCGTCGGCGCCCGGGCCGGTGACCAGGGAGGCGCGTTCGCGCCTGCTGGCGCGGATCGAGCGCGAGCTCGCAGCCGCCGTCTAGCGGCGCGTCGAGCGGACGGTCCGACCGCCGGTGTGCCAGTCGACGTACCAGAGCACGTGACCGATCACGCCTTGTACCGTGCCGAGAATCGACATGTCTAGACAGGTTGTTACCCCGGATTCATGCGCGTACTCACCGTCATAGGGAACCGGCCCCAGTTCGTGAAGGCGGCGGCCGTGTCCGACCGCCTGCGCGAAGGCGCCACCGAGGTGCTCGTGCACACCGGCCAGCACTACGACGACGAGCTCTCGCGCGTGTTCTTCGACGAGCTCGGCCTGCCGCGACCCGACCATCGCCTCGACCTCGGCGGCGGCACGAACACGAGCCAGACGGCGCGCATGCTGGCGGCCCTGGCGCCGCTCATCGCCGACGACCGGCCGGACGTGGTGCTCGTCTACGGCGACACGAACTCGACGCTGGCCGGCGCGCTGGCGGGCGCCCAGGCCGGGGTCCCGGTCGCGCACGTGGAGGCGGGGATGCGCTCGTACGACCGGTCGATGCCGGAGGAGCTCAACCGCGTGCTGGCCGACCACGCCGCGTCGCTGCTGCTGTGCTCGTCGGAGCGGTCGGCCGAGACGCTGCGCCGCGAGCAGGTGCTGGGCACGGTGGTCGTGGTCGGCGACGTGATGGTCGACGTCGCCCACATGGTGGCTCCGCGGGCGCGCGAGCTGCCGGTCGACCGGTGGGGGGTGCGGCCGGGCGAGTACGTGCTCGCGACGGCGCACCGGGCGGGGAACGTGGACGATCCGGAGCGGCTCGCCGCGCTCGTCTCGCTGCTGCTCGCGGTGCCCGGCGACGTCGTGCTCCCGCTGCACCCGCGCACGCGCGCCCGGCTCGAGGCCGCCGGGCTGCTCGAGCGGCTGGCGAGCGGCGTCCGGCTCGTGGCGCCGCTCGGCTACCTGGACTTCACGGCGCTGCTGCTGCACGCCGCGGCGGTGGTGACCGACTCCGGCGGCGTGCAGAAGGAGGCCTATCTGGCCGGCGTGCGGTGCGTGACGATGCGTCCGTCCACCGAGTGGACGGAGACCGTCGAGGCGGGCTGGAACGCCGTCGTCGACCTCGACGTCGCCGCCGCGCTGGACGCGCTCTCGCGGCCGCTGCCCCAGGCGCGGCCCGAGCTGTACGGCGACGGGCGGGCGGGCGAGCGGGTCGTGGAGGCGCTGCGGGCGGCGGTAGAGTCGGCCGCATGAGCGAGCGCCCCACAGACACCAGCGGCCTGCAGTCCGGCGATCCCCTCAGCGGCGCGCCCGAGGTCCCGGGTTATACGACGATGCCGCCACCGGGCGCCGGCGGGCCGCCCGTCGCGCCCTCTCCCGGCGCCCTCTCGGGCCGGTACACGCTGGCCGGCTGGTGGGCGCGCGTGGGCGCGTTCATTGTCGACGGGCTGATCGTCGGCGTCGGTGGCATCGCGCTGGCGATCGCGATCATGGCGCCGTTCTCGATCGGCTGGCTGGTCGACGAGACGGTCGGCGTCGTTTCGCTGATCTTCGGCGCGCTCATCGCGACCGTGTGCGTGGCGATCGTGGCGCTGTGCTACGCGCCGTGGCTGATGGCGCGCACGAACGGCAAGACGCTGGGGCGCATGGTCACCGGCGTCCGCGTCATCCGCCACAACGGCGAGCCGATCACCTTCGGCTTCGCGATGCTGCGCGAGGTCGCGGTCAAGTGGCTGGCCTTCGGCATCGCGGGCAGCCTGACGTTCGGGCTGGCCCACCTCCTCGACTGGCTGTGGCCGCTGTGGGACGAGGAGAACCGCGCGCTCCACGACTTCGTCGTGAACACGCGTGTGATCAAGGACTAGGCGGGCAGCATCGCGCGGCCGGCGGCGCTCCCGGTGCCGGCCTCGGTGAAGAACGTCTGCTCGCGGCCGGGGCCGACGCCGACGAGGCCGACCGGCACGCCGACGAAGTCGGCGATGTAGGCGAGGTAGTCGCGGGCGGCCTGCGGGAGGTCGCGCTCGTCGCGGCACTCGCCGAGGTCCTCGTCCCAGCCGGGGACCTGCTCGTAGTCGCCGGCCGCGTGGTGCATCACGGTCTGGTGGTACGGGTAGGCGTCGAAGCTCGCCTCCTCGACCCCGCGGTAGCGCGTGCACACGTTCAGGCTCCCGAGGCCGGTCAGCACGTCGAGCTTCGTGATCGCCAGGTGGTCGAGGCCGTTGATGCGGGCGGCGTAGCGGAGGGCGACGAGGTCGATCCAGCCGACGCGGCGGGGGCGTCCCGTGGTCGTGCCGTACTCGCCGCCGGCCTCGCGCATCGCGTTGCCCAGCTCGTCGTCGAGCTCGGTCGGGAACGGCCCGGAGCCGACGCGCGTGGCATACGCCTTGGTGACGCCCCACACCTCGTCGATGTCCTTCGGCCCGACGCCGGCGCCCGCGCAGGCGCTGCCGGCCACGACGTTCGACGAGGTCACGAACGGATAGGTGCCGTGGTCGATGTCGAGCAGCGTGCCCTGGGCGCCCTCGAAGACGACGTTGCCGCCGCCGTCGAGCACGTCCCACGTGAGGCGCGCCGTGTCGGCGATGTACTGCTCGATCCGGTGGCCGTAGGTGAGGTAGTCCTCGGTCATCGACTGCAGGTCGAGCTCCGGCGACTTGGCGTACGGGCGCAGCTGGAGCCGCTTGGGCTCCATCGCGGCGGCGATCTTCTTGCGCAGGATCTTCTCGTCGAGCAGGTCCTGCACGCGGATGCCAAGGCGGGCCGCCTTGTCCGCGTAGCACGGGCCGATGCCGCGCCGCGTGGTGCCGATCTGGAGCTTGCCCAGCTTCGCCTCGCCCGCGTGGTCGAGGAGCGTGTGGTAGGGCATGATCAGGTGCGCGTTGGCGCTGATCCGCAGCCCGGAGAGGTCGACGCCCTTGGCGCGCAGGTCGTCCAGCTCGCCCGTCAGCACCTTCGGGTCGATCACCACGCCGTTGCCGATCGCGCACAGCCGGCCCGGGTAGAGGATCCCGGACGGGATCAGGTGGAACTTCCACTTCGTCCCCTCGCGGACGATCGTGTGGCCGGCGTTGTTGCCGCCCTGGAAGCGGATCACCATGTCCGCGTGCTCGGCGAAGAGGTCGGTGATCTTCCCCTTGCCCTCGTCGCCCCACTGGGCGCCCACGATGACGATGCCTGCCATAGCGGTGATTCAGTCTAGGGGGCTTCGCCCGTACTGCGACCGAGCCCCGCCCTCCCAGAACGCGTCCTCGTCCTCCGCGGGCGCGGAGGGGAGCACGAAGTCGCGCCCGCGGCGCTCGTCCTCGCCCCACATCGGGAGCGGATCGCCGCAGATCTCGTAGATCCGCGACACCGTCCGCTCGCCGATCTGCGTCCTCAGCGCGTCGTGGTCGAGGTTCGTGGTGAGCAGCAGCGCCTTGCCGTCCTCGTAGCGCGTGTTGACGATCGTGTACAGCTGCTCGAGCACCCAGGCGGAGCTCTGCTCGGCGCCGACGTCGTCGATGTGCAGGAGGTCGACGGCGCACAGGCGGTCGATCAGCTCGGTGAGCGAGTACGCCGCGTCGTCGTCGTACGAGTCGCGCAGCAGGCCGAGCAGCCGGGGCAGCGAGTAGATCGCCACGGTGCGGTGCACTTCCATGGCCGCCTTCGAGACGAGCATCGCCAGCGTCGTCTTGCCGGTCCCGACGTCGCCGATGAACCACAGTCCGCGGCCCTCGTCGAGGCGCTCGGCGACGCTCCGCACGTACGTGCGGACGTCCCGGATCACCTGCGGGTTGCGGCGCTCGATCGAGACCACGGGCTCGCGGTCGAACGACACCTCGCGGAACCGCTTCGGCAGCCGCCCGGCGACCGCGGCCGCCCGCTTGCGCGCCATCCGCGCCGGCCGGCACACGCAGGGCCGCGCCCGGCGCCCCTCATAGATGAAGCCGGAGCCGTCGCACAGGTTCTCGGGGCAGGGCACGGTCAATATCCGTCATCCCCGGCGTACGACATGAAGCGCGGGAACTCCTTCTGGAACGCCAGCTCGACCACCCCGAGGCCGCCGTTGCGGTGCTTGGAGATGATCAGGTCGGCGATGCCCTCCCGGTCCGAGTCGTCGTTGTAGTACTCGTCGCGGTAGATGAACATCACGAGGTCCGCGTCCTGCTCGATGCTGCCGGACTCGCGCAGGTCCGAGAGCACGGGACGCTTGTCGGTCCGCTGCTCGACGCCGCGGTTGAGCTGCGAGAGCGCGATGACCGGCACGTCGAGCTCCCTCGCGAGCGTCTTGAGCCCGCGGGAGATCTGGCCGATCTGCTCGACGCGGTTCTCCACGCTCCCGCTCGCGCGCATCAGCTGCAGGTAGTCGATCAGGATGAGCCCGAGGCCGTCGGCGTTCTGCTGCGCCAGCCGCCGCGCCTTCGCGCGGACGTCGAGCACCGACAGGTCCGACGAGTCGTCGATGTACAGCGGCGACTCCGCGAGGCGGTTCGAGGCCTGGAGGATCTTCGGCCAGCGCGACGGCGGGACCTTGCCCTTGCGCAGGTCGTCGCCGCGGATCGAGGCCTGGCTGGCGATGAACCGCTGGGCGAGCTCGCCCTCGGACATCTCGAGCGAGAACAGCGCGACGGCCTTGTTGGACTCGAGCGCCGCGTTCTCGGCGAAGTTGGCCATCAACGCGCTTTTTCCCATCGACGGCCTCGCGGCCAGGATGATCAGGTTGCCGCCCTGGAAGCCGCCGGTGATGGTGTCGAGGTCCTCGAAGCCGGAGGCGGTGCCGGTGATCGCCTTGCCCTCGCGGGACAGGCGCTCGAGCTTGTCCAGCTCCGCGTGGAGCAGGTCGTGGATCGCGCGGAAGTCCTTGCGGCTGTCCTCGTGGGCGACCTCGAGGATCGCGCGCTCCGCCATGTCCACGAGGTCGCGCGGGAGCGCCTCGTGGGAGTGCACCCGCGTCTGGATCTCGTACGACGCGCGCAGCAGGCGCCGGAGCATCGCGTTGTCGCGGACGATCTTCGCGTACTGGCGGACGTTGCCGACCGCGGGAACCGAGCCGGCGAGCAGGTCGATGGCTGCGCGGCCGCCGACCGCGTCCAGGTCGCCCGCCTGCTTGAGATGCTCCACGAGCGTGAGCGCGTCGACCGGCTCGCCGAGCGAGTGCAGGTCGAGCATCGCCTGGTAGATCCGGGAGTGGCCCTCGCGGTAGAAGTCGTCCGGATGGAGCCGCTCGTCGATGATCAGGGCGGGCAGCGCCGTGTCCGACAGCAGCACCGCGCCGAGGACGGACTGCTCCGCCTCGAGGTTCTGCGGCGGCGCCATCGGGCCGTCGAACCGGCCGCCCCCGTTACCCGGCGAGCTGTGTCCGTTGGTCCGATCGGGGGCGCTCATGCGGCGATTCACTCTATGGCGACCATCGGTCGCTGACGGCCGGGTTTCGGGCCCTCCCCGCTCACTCCGGAGATTTGTCGCGGAGCCTTGGCGAAGACGGCACGAAGCGGGCCTCGGGCGTGACGAAGCACGCCCCGGGGGACCCGGGGCGCGTGCGTCGATGAGCGGGCCGGGCTACTTCTGCTCGGTGACCATGGTCTTCACGGACGCGACCACGCCGGGCGTGATCTCGACCTCGACCATGCGGGTGCCGACCGTCTTGATCGGCTCGTCGAGCCGGATGTCGCGACGGTCGATCGTGAGGCCGCGGGCCTCCTTGATGGCATCCGCGATGTCCTGCGACGTGACGGAGCCGAAGAGGCGCCCGTCCTCGCCCGCCTGGTGCGGGATGGTGAGGACGGTGCGGTTGAGCATGTCCGCGCTCTCGCGGGCCTTGCTCTGGGCGTCCGCGACCGCGCGGTCGGCGGCCTCGCGGCGGCGCTGGGCTGCCGCGATCGAGCTCTTGGTGGCCGGCTCGGCCAGCTTGCGCGGGATCAGGAAGTTGCGGAGGTAGCCCTTCGAGACGTCGATGACGGCGCCTCGCTCCCCGAGCTGCTCCACGTCCTGGAGAAGGATGGCCTGGGGCATCGTGGGCTACCGGTCGCGGTCGCGGTCGCGGTCGCGATCCCGGTCGCGGCCACCGCGATCGTCGCGCGACTCGCGGGTGTCGCCGACGTACGGCAGCAGCGCGATCTCACGCGCGCGCTTGACCGCCGTGGCGATCTGGTTCTGGTGCCGGCGGCATGCGCCCGTTATCCGGCGGGAGCGGATCTTGCCGCGGTCGGAGATGAACTTCCGCAGGGACGTGATGTCCTTGTAGTCGACGAACTCGACCTTGTCGCGGCAGTACTGGCAGGACTTGCGGCGCCCGCCGCCGGGACCGCCCTTGCGATCTCGCCGGCGCGTCGGCCGGCTGCGCTGCTTTGCCACGTTCGAATACCTCGCTTGACTGCTGAAGAGCTCAGGATGCGCGCCGCTCGCAGGGGGCGCACGACAGCCGAACAGGGTAGCGGAAGCAGGGCGGCGCCCCCGCCTGGGGGCGCCGCGTGCGTGTGGCTAGAAGGGGATGTCGTCGTCGCCGGCGCTGCTGCCGCCCCCGCCCGAGGGGGTGCCGGCGGGCTCGAAGTCGCGCGTGTCGGCCGGGACGTCGGACCGGGCGGTGAACCCGTTGCCGCCGCCGCCCATGGCGTCGTCACGTCCGCCGAGGAACTGCACGGCGTCGGCGATGATGTCGATCGCCTGGCGCTTGTGGCCCTCCGGCGTGTCCCACTCGCGCCACTCGAGCCGGCCGTCGATCGCGACGGGACGGCCCTTGGCGAGGAAGCGCGCGCAGTTCTCGCCCTGGGCGCCCCACACCGTGACGTCGAAGTAGTTGGGCTTATCGACCCACTCGCCGGAGGACTGGTCCTTGCGGCGCGTGTTGCACGCGACCCGCAGCGAGCACACGGACATCCCGCTGCTCGTGGAGCGCAGCTCGGGATCCCGCGTGAGGTTGCCGGTGAGCACGACCCGGTTGATGTTGGTGGCGGCCACTGAGGCTCCTTTCCAGAACGTCTCGAAAGCTTCGTGGAGGCCGAATATAGGTGCCAGTCCGGCGGCCTCCGTGGAGGAGTCGCAGATTGCGACCTTTTCTTGACAGAGATGTGGCGAAGTCCGCGGCAGGCGTGACGGATCGCGCCGGGTGGGCGCGAACGGGCCTGCGGAGGCGGCTCTACTCGGCTTCGTCGGCCTCGGGCGCGGCCGCCGCGGGAGCGGCGGCGGCGAGGGCCGCGGGGCGCAGGTCCGGCGGAGCCGGGGTGCCCGGGCGGAGCTTGATGATCCGGAAGCGGAGGATGCCGTCCGTGATCTTCAGGTTGTGGTCGAGCTGCTCGAGCAGCGACGTCGGACCACGGAACTGCAGCAGGTGGTAATCGGCCTGGCCCTGCTTGCGCACCTCGTACACCGTGGCGCGGTTGCCCCAGTCGTGACGGCCGACCAGCTCGCCGGCGCGATCGATCGCGTCCTCGACGTTCGCGAGGATGGTGTCGCGCCGCTCCTGCTCGATCGTGGTGTCGAGCAGCAGGACGAGGTCGTAGACGGGCGGTTCAGGGGCCATGCGGCGGGGCATGGTAGCACCGCGGGGCGAACCGGCCGCCTCCTGCGCCTACCCCTGGCATGCGCCGATTGCGGGTCGTCCTGGGGATCGCGGTGGTGGCCGGCGTGGTCGCCTGGCCGCGGATCGCGCCGCCTGAGGTGGTGCTGCCCGGGGTGGACGCCGTGCCGCTGGTGGAGGAGCCGCCGGGCCGGGCCGGGCCTCCGCCTCGGCGTCGCGTCGTGGGGCCGCGGGCCGAGCCGCCGCATCGGCGGCGGGCGGCGCCGCGTGAGGGGCGGCGGGATCGAACTGCGCATCGACGGAGGGTGCGGACGAGGGCGGCGCCTCGCGAGGCGCCGCGGGATGAGCCGCGCCTGGTGGTGCCGCCGTCGCCGGTGGCGCGACCACCCGACCCGGCAGCCGCCGAGTTCGGATTCGAGGAGTGGGGCGGTTAGTGGTCGCTATGCGACCGAAATCGACCCCGGGCCGATCCCGCCTCCCTCGATGCCGGGTTGCCGGGCCGCCGCGCCGCTAAGCCGACGCCGCCGCGCCCCGGGCCTTGGCCCGGATGTCCGCGATCTGCTCGTCGATCCAGTTGCCCGGATCGCGCGAGGTCACGATCTCCTTCAGCCCCGCGGCCCGCCGGGCGCGGCCCTCGGCCGACATCGTCAGCGCCGAGTGGATCGCGTCGGCCAGCTCCTGCACGTCGAAGGGGTTAACCGACAGCGCGAACTCGCCCAGCTCCTCGTGCGCGCCCGTGTTCTCGCTCAGGATCGAGACCCCGTCGCGCTCGTTGACCAGGGGCCCCTCCTTGGCCACCAGGTTCATGCCGTCGAACATGGCGTTGACCATCATCACGTCGTAGTGCTTGTACGACGCGACGGCCTCCTCGAGGTCGTCGCGCAGCTTGAGGTCGATGGGCATCCAGTCCGTCGTCCCGTGCCGGTGGTTGACCACCGCCACCAGCGCCTCGATCTTCTCCAGGTACTCCGCGTACTCGGGCACGTCCGTACGGGAGGGCATGAGCTGGGCCGTGAAGGTGATCCGCTCGGCGAACTCGGGGTGCTGCTCGAGGAAGATGTCGAACGCGGTGAACCCGCGCAGGACGTTCTTCGAGAGGTCGGCGCGATCCACGCGCAGGATCGAGTACTCGCGCCGCCGGCGGAGCAGCTCCTTCTCGAACGCCAGCACGCCGTCGCGCCGCGCGACGGCCCGCGTGGCCTCGTAGTCGATCGGCAGCGGGTAGGCGCGCACCCAGACCTCGCGGTCCTCGCAGAACACGACGCCCCGCTCCATGTCGACCTCGAGCTCCAGCAGGTCCCGGCAGCACTGCAGGAAGTTGCGCCGGTAGGAGCGCGTGTGGAACCCGACGATGTCGTTGGCCAGGAGCCCGTAGAAGATCTCGTCGCGGATCGCCGCGGGGAGCACGCGCCAGGAGTCCGACTGCGTCCAGGGGATGTGCACGAAGTGGTGGAGGAAGACGTCCGGGCGCTCCTCGCGGACCATCGCCGGCAGCGTGTACAGCTGGTAGTCGTGGACCATGACGACGGGCTCGTCCTGGCCCTCGATCTCCTCCAGCACGGCGCGGGCGAGGTCGCGGTTGACGACCTGGTAGCCCTCCGTGTAGGCCTCGACCTCGTGGCGCCGGATGTCCGGCGCGTTGCTCTGGTCCCAGAGGTAGTGCTGGATGAACCAGAGCATCGGGTTGGCGAAGATGTTGTAGAAGCGGTCGTAGGCCTCGGGGTCGGAGGCCACGAAGCGCACGTGGTAGGTGCCGCCCTCGGGCGCGTCGACCTCGAACGGCCGGCCGCCGGTCTTCTCGGACTGCTCCACGTCGTCGTCGGTCATCGCGGAGGCGATCCATATGGCGTCGCGGTGGGAGGCCAGGCCGGTGAGGGCGGTCACCAACCCGCCCGTCCCGCGCTTGAAGGACCCGTCCTCCTGGAAGGTGACGGGCCCGCGGTTGGAGACCAGGACAAGGGGCGAGTCGCTCATCACAGGACCTCGTGGAAGATCTTCAGGTAGTCGCGGAGATAGCGGGGCGTGAGGAAATGCTCTCGCACGTGCTCCTTGCCGCGCAGCCCGAGCGATCGACCCAATCCCGGGTCATCGAGGATCGCGCCGATCCGGTCGGCGCACTCCGGCACGCTGTCGACCAGGTAGCCCGTCTCGCCGTCCGACACCTGCAGCGGGATGCCGCCGACGTTGCCGCCGATGAACGGCCGGCCCTTCCACAGCGCCTCGCTGACCGTCAGGCCGAACCCCTCGCGCGTGCTCTTCTGGACCACGACCTCCGACAGCGACTGGAAGGCGTTGACCTCGATGTTGCCGACGTTGTTGAAGTTGTTGAGGATGTGGATGTCCGGGTCACCCTCCGCGTGGGCGAGCGTGGAGTTGTAGAAGTCCCAGCCTTCGGGATCGTCGGAGGCCATCGAGCCGACCAGCGCGAGCTGCACGTCGGGCCGCGTCTCCTTCACCAGACGGTACGCGTCGATCACCCCGAGCGGGTCCTTCCACGGGTCGAAGCGCGAGACCTGGCAGACCATCGGGCGGTCGGTGTCGATGCCGAACTGCTTGCAGACGAACGTCGCGTCCTCGAACGACAGGGCCATGTTCTTCGGCGCCAGCGGGTCGATCGCGGGCGGCACGATGTTCACGTTGCCGTTCATGCCGGGCGGGACGTAGGCGGCGACGTGGAACAGCGTCTGGGGATAGCCCTCGATGTAGGGCAGGAGCCGCTCCATGGTCTCCGGGTTGGGCGTCGAGACGTCGATGTGGCAGCGCCACACCCAGCCCTCGGACTTCTCCGGCACGAGCGAGTAGAGGGCCGCCGGCTGCGGGTCGTGCACGATGCAGACGTCCCAGCCGCGGGCGAGCTCGCGGGCGTTCATCTCGTTGTACTGCGTCCACGTCGCCCACTGCTCCTCGGTGAGGTCCTGCGGGTTCCCCTGGAGCGCGTTGTGCATGACCTTCGTGGCGTTGAAGAACTCCTCGCGGCCGTAGATCACCTGCCACTCGACCTCGAGCCCCACGTCGCGCATGAGCGGCACGAGCGTGTAGAGGATCTCCGACACCCCGCCTCCGAACGCCGTGGCGCTCAGGTGGACGACGCGCCGGCCCTTCAGCGGCTCGGCCAGCTCGCGGATCTCCTCCACGAGCGGACGGCCGACGATATGCGTGTAGTCGGCGAGGCTCTTGGCAGCCAGCGCGACGGGTTGGAGCACCCTGGAACCCTACCCCGCGACGTTGCCGAGCGGGCGCTCCCCGAGCTTCACCTTGATCTCGCGCGTGTCGCCGTCGCGATGGATCTCCACAGGGACCTCCTCGCCGGGCTCGTATGCCGCGATCAGCTCCGCGAGCTCGGACGAGTCCTCGACCGGCTTGCCGCCGACCTTCGTGATCACGTCGCCGCCCGTGCGGTAGCTCTGGGCCTGGAACTCGACCGCATTGCCGCCGCCGCGCAGGCCGGCCCGCTCGGCGGGGCCGCCGGGGTTGACGTCCTGGATCCAGGCGCCCTTCACCACGTCGAGCTCGAAGCGCTTCACGAGCTGCGGGTAGAGCTCGACCGAGGAGACGCCCAGGTAGGCGTAGCGGGCCTGGCCGCTCTCGCGCAGCTTCTCGAGCGAGCGCTTGATGGCGTCGACCGGCACGGCGAACCCGACGCCCTCGCCGCCGCCGGAGGTGGACTTGATCTGCTGGTTGACGCCGATCACCTTGCCGTCGGCGTCCACGAGCGGGCCGCCGGAGTTGCCGGGGTTGATCGCCGCGTCGGTCTGGATCGCGCCCGAGATGTTGAAGCTGGTGAGCGACTCGATCGAGCGGTCGATCGCCGAGATCACGCCGACCGACAGCGACTGGCGCTCGCCGAACGGCGAGCCGATCGCCGCCACGGGCTCGCCGACCTCGACGCTCGAGCTCTCGCCGAGCGGGAGCGGCCGCAGGCTCAGGCCCGCCGGGTCGATCTTGAGCAGCGCGATGTCCGCGTTCGGGTCGGCGCCGACGATCTCGGCCTCGACCTGGTTGCCGTCGGCGAACTCGACGTAGACCTCCTTGGCGCGCCGCACCGCCTCGCCCTCGCCGGTGGTGACCACGTGCGCGTTGGTGGCGATCTCGCCCTCGCCGGTGAGCACGAAGCCCGACCCGACGCCGCCGCCACCGCCGTCGCCCTGGCCGAGCGAGTCGAGGCCGCCGGCCTCGAACAGGGAGAGCACGGTCACCACGCCGGGCGACTCGCTCTCGTAGATCGCCTTGGGGTCGAAGCCGCCGGAGCTCGTGCCGGAGCTCTCGATGACCTCGACGCGCGTGGTCTCCGACTTGCCGTCGCCGGACGAGGACGAGCCGGAGTCGTCCCCTCCGCCGCATCCGGCGAGCGCGACCACGGCGAAGGCCGCCGCCAGGCGCCTCATCCGGGGAGCACCAGGGAGAACGTCGTGGAGCCCGGGACCGAGCGCACCGTGAGCCGGCCCTGCATCCGCTCCGCCAGCTCGCGGGCGATGGCCAGGCCGAGCCCGGCCCCCTGGGCCTCCTCGTTGGAGGTGAAGAACGGTTCGAAGATGTGGGGCATGTTCTGTCGCTTGATCCCGAGGCCGAGGTCGGAGACTTCCAGCCGAACGTGCCCGTTGCGCCGGGCGGCCGAAACCCGTACTCCGGTGCCCGCCGGCGTGTGCACGAGCGCGTTGTCGAGCAGGATACGAAGCACCTGCGCCACCCGCTCAGGATCGCAGTCGAGCTCGATCGGGTCGGTCGGGAGCTCCAGGCGGACCGCCGAGTCGTGGCGGTGTGCCGCGGGGGTGAACTCGCCGGCCACCTCGCGGGCGAGCTGACCGAGGTCGGTCGGCTCCGGGCGCAGCTCCAGCGCGCCGGCCTCCAGCCGGGAGAGGTCGAGCAGCTCGGTGGCGAGCTTGCGCATGCGCTCCACCTGGCCGCGCAGCTGCTCGAGGAACTGGCGCCGGGTGTCCTCGTCGAGCTCCTCGTCGGCCAGCAGCTCGAGGAAGCCGCCGAGCGAGAAGATCGGCGTGCGCAGCTCGTGCGAGGCGGAGGCGATGAACTGCTTGCGCGCCCGGTCGAGCCGCGCGAGCTGGTTCTGCATGTCGTCGAACGCGGCCGCGAGCTGGCCCAGCTCGTCGTCGGAGTCGGCGCGGATCGGGTTGGAGAAGTCGCCCGCCGCCACCTTGCGCGCGGCCTGCTCGAGCCGGCCGACGCGCTGCGAGAGGGCGCGCGCGACCAGGTAGCCGGCCAGCAGGGCGACGACGAGCGCGATGCCGCCGGAGAGCAGGATCTGGCGCCGGATCAGCGCCACGTTGCCCTCGACCTCGTCGAGCGTGTCCGCGAACACGGCGACGCCGACGACCTTCTCGTCCTGGATCAGCGGGTAGGCGACGACCGCCTGCCGCCCCGCGCCGGTCTGCGGCGTGCCGGTGACGGGCCGCCCCGTGGCGACCGCGTCGAGCGCGAGCGCGCGGACGTCCGGCTCGGTGACGCCGCCGTCGGGCGCCGAGTCGGCGGTGCCGATGAGCGACGACGGGCCGCTGCTGAGCAGGTCGAGGATCAGGACCTCGGAGCTGGTCCCGGCCGCGGCCGCGTTCACGCGCGAGTCGGCGAGCACGACGTCGTTGTCCGGCCGGTAGTCGGCCGCCCAGCCGGTCTTGCCGTCGATGTAGCGCCGGGCGTCGGCCTGCAGGCGCTCGAGCTTCTGGTTCTGCAGGCGCTCCTCGAGCCGCGGCGTGACGGTGAGGTAGATCGTGCCGATGGCGCCGAGGACGATGAGCCCGAACACGACCGCCAGGCGGTTGCGCAGCGACCGCAGGCCGATCACGGTGAGCTAGCGCCCTGGGTCGGGGTCTCGACGCCACGGGGCGGCGCCGGCCCGCGCCTGCCGGCACCCGGCAGACGCACACGTGCCACCAGCATGCGAACGCCTGCCGTGCACCGGCAGGCACGACCCGGCATCCACCCCGGTAACGCCGAGACCCCGACCCACGGCGCCTAGTCCTCGTCGTCCCGGAACCGGTAGCCGACCCCGCGCACGGTGAAGAGGTACACCGGCTCCTTGGGGTCCGCCTCGATCTTCTCGCGCAGGTGCCGGATGTGGACGTCGATCGTCCGCGGGTCGCGGTACGCGGAGTCGCCCCAGACGCGCGAGAGCAGCATGTCGCGCGTGAAGACGCGCCCCGGCGACCGCGCGAGCGCGGTCAGGATCTCGAACTCGACGAATGTCGTGGCCACGTTGTCGCCGTAGCGCGTGACGGTGCGCTTGGTGGGGTCGATGCGCAGCCCGCCGGTGTCGATCGGTTGCTCGTCGTCGGCCTCCGGGCGCACCATGCCGGCGCGCCGCAGCGCGGCCTTCACGCGCGAGCGGAACTCGCGCATCGAGAACGGCTTGGTGATGTAGTCGTCGGCGCCCAGCTCGAGCCCGAGGACCTTGTCGATCTCCTCGGACTTCGCCGTGAGCATGATGATCGGGACGGTCGAGCCCTTGGCGCGCAGGCGCTTGCAGACCTCGAGGCCGTCCATGCGCGGGAGCATGAGGTCGAGCACGACCAGATCGAACTGCTGCTCGGAGAAGCGCGCGAGCGCCTCGCGGCCGTCGGAGGCCTGGACGACCTCGTATCCATCCCGCTGCAACGGGAAGGAAAGAAGCGTCTGGATCGGCTGCTCGTCGTCGACGAGCAGGATGCGGGGGGCACGATCGGCCATGTGCGCTCTGGAACGAGGATAGTGAGAGGTACCCTCGGCCTGTGCTCGACGTTCGGGTATACCGGGCCGCGTTCCTCCCGGCGCTCGTCGCGCTGTTCGTCGTCGCGTTCTCGCTCGCGGACCGCCCGGTCCCCGTCACCGCCCCCGACAGCGCCGCCGACGCCTTCGACGCCGAGCGCGCGTTCGGCGCCCGGGCGCCGCTCCAGAACTCGCTCGCGGAGCTCGCGAAGACGTTCCCCGACCGCTCGCCCGGCTCGGCCGACGACCGCGCCCTGGCCGATCGCGTGGCCGACACGCTGGGCCGGCCGGATCGCACGCAGGGCCCCGCCTTCCGCGTCACGCGCGAGGGGACGGGGGAGATCGAGACCGTCGTCGGCGTGCGGCCCGGCCTCTCGAGCCGGCGCATCGTCGTGCTCTCGCACCGGGACGCGAACGACCGCCCCGGCCTGGCCGAGCTCTCCGGGACCGCGGCGATGCTCGAGCTGGCGCGGCTGTTCCGCGCGCGCGAGCTGCGCAAGACGCTGGTCCTCGTCTCCACCTCCGGCGCCACCGACGGCTTCACGGGCGCGCGGGCGTGGGCCGAGGACGTCGACGCCGGCAGCGTGGACGCGGTGATCGTGCTCGGCGACATGGCCACCGCGCGGCTGGCGCGGCCGTGGGTCGTCCCGTGGTCGCTCGGGCTGGGCTCGGCGCCGCTCGCGCTGCAGCGCACGATGGAGAACGCGGTGCGGGCCGAGGTCGGCCGCCCCGGCGGCAGCCGCGCGAGCACCCAGTGGATGCGGCGGGCGTGGCCGTACACGGTCTCCGAGCAGGGCGGGATCAACGCCGCCGGGCTCCCGGCCGTGATGGTCGGCGCCTCGGGCGAGCGCGGCCCGCGGCCGGACGCGCGGGTCCGTCGCGCCCGGCTCGAGGCGTTCGGCCGCGCCGTGCTGCGCGCCGTGACGGCGATCGACGCGGCCGGACCGGCTCGCGCCCAGGACGTCGACCCCGCGTTCGCGCAGGGGCCGTCCGGGATCGTGACGTTGCGCAACGTGCTGCCCGACTGGGCGGTGCGCCTGCTGATCGGGACGCTGCTGCTGCCCGCGTTCCTGACCGCCCTCGACGGCTTCTTCCGCGTGCGCCGCCGCCGGCTCGCCATGCGCCCGTGGCTGGTCTGGCTCGGGGCGGCGGCGCTGCCCGTGCTGCTGGCCTGGCTGTGGGCGCGCGCGCTCGGGATCACCGGCGCGCTGGACCCGCCCGAGGCGCCGGTGCTCCCGCTCCCGCCGGTCAACGCCATCGCCCTCGGCTCGGTCGCCGTCATCTTCCTGCTCGGCTGGTTCGGCGTGCGGCCGCTGCTGCTGGCCACCGTGCGGCACCGCGGGAGCCCGTCCGCCGGCAGCCTCGCCGCCGCGTCCGGCGCCGCGCTCTGCACGCTCGCCGCCCTCGTGTGGGCGGCCAACCCGTACGCCGCCGCGCTACTGCTGCCCGCCGCCCACCTGTGGCTGTTCGCGGCCGCCCCGGCCACGCGGCTGCGCGGCTGGGCGGGCTTCGCCGTCATCGTCGCCGGCCTGCTGCCCTTCCTGCTGCTCACGTTCGCCTTCGCCCGCGCGCTCGGCCTCGACCCGCTCGAGCTGGCCTGGATGGCGCTGCTCTCCGCGGCCTCCGGCCAGCTCTCGCTCTGGGCCGCCGTGGTCGCCGCCGGGCTGACGGCCTCGCTGGCCGCCCTGCTGGCGATCATGCGCACGCGGCGGCGCGCCGAGGCCAAGGTGGAGCCCGAGCCGCTGCGCACGCGCGGCCCCGCCACCTACGCGGGACCGGGCTCCCTGGGCGGCACGGAGTCCGCCCTGCGCCGATGAGCGTCTCGTCGCCGCGGCGCTCGCGCCTGCGCGGCGCGCTGCGCGCCGTCTCGAGCGTGATGATCATCGCGGGCGCGATCCTGCTCATCGACGCGGGCGTGACGCTCGTGTGGCAGGAGCCGGTCTCCGCGGTCTACGCCAACCTCCAGCAGGGCAAGCTGAGCGACCAGCTCGAGCAGCTCGAGGAGGTTCCCCTCGAGCCCGCCGAGGAGCGGGCGCTGGCGAAGATCCCCGATCCCAAGCGCAAGCTCGCGTTCCGCGCCCGGGCGCTCGGGCGGCGGGTCGAGCCCGGCGAGGCGCTGGGCCGCATCGTGATGCCGGCGATCGGCGTCTCCGAGGTCTTCGTGGAGGGCACCGGCGCGGGCGACCTGCGCACCGGCCCCGGCCACTTCCCCGACACGCCCCTGCCGGGCGAGCGCGGCACGGTGGCCATCGCCGGCCACCGCACGACCTACGGCGCGCCCTTCCACGACGTCGACAAGCTCGACCGCGGCGACCGGATCGAGCTGCGGATGCCCTACGGCCGCTTCGTCTACCGCGTCGAGCGGCTGCGCATCGTGCCGCCGACCGAGATCTCGGTGACCGACCGCGTGGACCACGACCGCCTGGTCCTCTCCGCCTGCCACCCGCTGTACTCGGCGGCCCAGCGGATCATCGTCTTCGCGCGCCAGGTGAGCCCGGCGTGAACCGGATTCGGGTGGGCACCCCATCAACCGTGCGTCGATCCGTGACGACCTATATCCACATGACCGCCCTAGCAGTCCGATACGAGACCGGCAGGCAACGCCGGTTCGAACGACGAGACGAGTCAAGGATGGCCAAGATGGAGCAGCTCCGCGAGCAGATCGCGCGCGACGAGTATGCGGTGGACGCGGTGAAGGTGGCGGACGCGATCGTCCGGCGCCTAGTGCTCGAAGCCGCGCCACGACGCGGCTGACGGATCCCCCCACCACCCCACGCCGGGCATGCCGGCCGTGGCGCGGCCGATCCACGTGACGCCGGCGGCCTCCTCGGCCGCCGCCCGCCGCTCCGGCGGGACGCAGAAGCAGAGCTCGTAGTCCTCGCCGCCCGTGGCCGCCAGCTCGGCGGGCGCGACGCCCAGGGCGCGCGCGACCTCGGCCGTGGCCGGAGCGATCGGCAGCGCCTCCGTGTCCAGCTCGAGCCGGACGCCGCTCGCCTCGGCCAACCGCCGGGCGTCCAGCGCCAGCCCGTCGGAGAGGTCGAGCATCGCCCGCGCGCCGGCCGCCGCCAGCGCTCGGCCCTCGGCCAGGCGCGGCCACGGCCGCAGGTGGCGCTCGACCGGGCCGTCGGCGCGGCCCTCGAGCACGGCGAGGCCGGCCGCGGAGGCGCCGAGGTCGCCGGTGACGCCGACGAGGTCGCCGGGCTCGGCGCCGTCGCGGCCCACCAGCGCCGACTCGTCCTCCGCCCAGCCCATGACGGTGACCGCGACGGTCAGCGCCGGGCCGGACACCAGGTCCCCGCCCGCGATCGTCACGCCGCACGACGCGGCCAGCGCCTCGGCCCCGGCGTGCAGGGCGAGCACGTCCTCGTCGTGGAGGGCGGGCGGCAGCACCACCGAGAGGTAAGCCTCACCCGGCTCGGCGCCCATCGCGGCGAGGTCCGAGAGCGCGCCGGCCAGGGCGCGATGGCCCGCGTCGGCCGCCGTCCAGCCCTCGCCGAGGCGGAAGTGCGAGCCGTCGACCATCACGTCGACCGAGACGGCCGCCACGCCGCCGGCGCGGATCACCGCGCAGTCGTCGCCCAGCCAGCGCAGCACCCGCGAGCCGGGGCGGCGCTCCAGCGCGCCGGCGATCGCGTCGATCAGGCGCAGCTCGCGCAGGGCGCGCCTACCGGTGGCGGTAGACGATGCGGGCGCGGTTGAGGTCGTATGGCGAGACCTCCACGCGCACGCGGTCGCCGGGGAGGATGCGGATCCGGAAGCGCCGCATCTTGCCGGCCACGTGGCCGAGCACCTCGTGCCCGTTGTCGAGCTGCACGCGGAACATGGCGTTCGGCAGCGCCTCGACCACCTCGCCCTCGAACTCGACCTTCTCTTCCTTCGCCAAGACGGGCCGTTTATACCAGTCTCGGGGGTGCCCGATGGCACATCGCTCTCAACGGAATGGTCCGTCGGGCGGGGCCCCCGACGATTTCCGGGGTTGCTCAGGGCTCGGTTGTGGGCGGATCCTGAGGAGCCGACTCGTACTGCTCCGGGTCGAACTCCGTTCCGCCGGTGTCCTCGGGCGCCTCCGGCTCCTCCGGCGTGGCCTCCTCCGGGTCCGCGGGCTCCTCGGTGGCCTCCTCCTGCTCGCCGTCGCCGAAGCCCAGCTTGCCGCCCTGGTAGTCGCCGAAGAACGGCTGCGTCACGAACGGCTCCTTGGGCTGCGGGAACGCTCCGCAGAAGCCGCCGATGATCGACTTCATGTACGCGCCCCAGATGGCCGCGGGGAACGTGCCGCCGTCGACCGGACCGCCGAAGTAGAGGGTGTGCATCTCGGTGCGGTCGTTGGGATAGCCGACCCAGACGGCCGTCGCGAAGCGGGGCGTGAAGCCGGCGAACCACGCGTCGGTGTTGCGGTCGGTGGTGCCCGTCTTGCCCGCGGCGGGGCAGCCGGTGTTCGCGCGCGTCCCGGTGCCGGCCTGGATGTTCGTCTGGAGGATCTTGGTGGCCTCGTACGTCATCCCGTCGTCGAAGACCTCCGTCCGCTTGACCTTCCAGCGGCGCGGGAGCTCCGACTTGCCGGTGCCGCGGAACGTGACCTTGGTGATCGCGGTCGGGCGGTTGCGGTAGCCGCCGGAGGCGATCGTCCCGTACGCGGTGGCCATCTCGAGCGGCGAGACGCCCTCCTCGAGGCCGCCGAGCGACTCGGCGGGATAGCCCTTGACGTGCTCGCGCTTGATGCCCATGTCGACCGCCGTGTCGGCCACGTTCTCGGGGCCGAGGTCGAGCGCGAGCTGGATGAAGACCGAGTTGTCCGAGCGGACGGTGGCCTCGGAGAGGCTCATGTTGCCGCCGCTCGTGCCGCCGTAGGTCTTGATCTCGAACGGCGCGCCGAACCGCGGGTCGTTGATCCGGGTGGGCGAGACCGACGTGTAGCGCGTGCTGGGGCTCACGCCGCGGCGCAGGGCCGTCATCAGCGCCATCGTCTTGAACGAGGAGCCCGGCTGGCGCTCGCCCTGGGCGGCGAGGTTGAACTTGGAGTCCGCGTAGTCACCAGACGACGCCATCGCGAGGATGTAGCCGTTCTTCGGGTTGATCGTCACCAGCGCCGACGACGGGCCGGCGTCGCCGAGCTGGGAGGCGATCGCCTCGCGCGCCTTGCGCTGCTTGTCGAGGTCGATCGTCGTGGTGACGACGAGGCCGCCGAGCTTGACCGTGCGCGAGCCGTACTCCTTGATCAGCTCGTCCTTGACGTAGTCGAAGAAGTAGCTCTCGCGGCGGCGGCTGAAGTAGTCGGACGGGTTGAGGTCGAGCCCGCGCTTCATCGCGGCCTCGGCCTGCTCCTGGGTGACCATGCCGAGCTCGGCCATCTTGCCGAGCACCTGGTTGCGGCGGCGCTTGGCGGCCGGGCCGTTCTTGATCGGCGAGTAGGCCGACGGCGCCTGCGGCAGGCCCGCGATGAGCGCGGCCTCGTGGAGGTCGAGCTTCTTGGCGCGCTTGTTGAAGTACACCCGCGCCGCCGCCTCGGCGCCGATCGCCGTCTGGCCGCCGATCGTCCCGTACGGCGTGGTGTTGAGGTACTTGTTGAGGATCCAGTCCTTGTCGTGCTCGTTCTCGAGCTCCTCGGCGAGCTTGGCCTCGCGGATCTTGCGCTGGTAGCCCGCCAGTCCCTCGCGGGTGCGGTCGGCGGTGTAGAGGTTCTTGACCAGCTGCATGGTCAGCGTCGAGCCGCCCTCGACCGTCTCGCGGTTCATGAAGTTCTTGACCGCGGCGCGGATGATGCCCTCGTAGTCCACGCCCTTGTGCTTGTAGAAGCGCTCGTCCTCGATCGCGACGGTGGCGTCCTTGAGCACGTCCGGCAGCTGCTCGCCCTCGACCGGGCGGCTCAGCTCGTCGGCGGAGATGAAGCCCAGGCGGGAGCCGTCGGCGGCGAGCACCTCGGTGTTGGCGCCGGGGTCGCGCTCCTTGAGCGTGGTGATCGCGGGAGCCGACGCGGCGGTGGACACGACCCAGCCGACCACGGAGAGGCCGGCGATGCCGACGAGCACCAGCACGACCATGACGGCGAGAAGGGCTTGGGAACGGTGACGGCCGCGGTAGCGGCGGCGTCGCCTGTAGCGTTGCGAGCGGCTCATGGGGGCGTTCGCGAGGGCGGCGCGAACCACCCAGTGTAGTCACCCCTCAGCTTCGCTCAGGGCCCGCGAAACCCTCCAGGAGACCGGCTTCCCGCAGTCTGGCGTGGCAGCGCGCGCGCAGCTCGGCCTCGCGCGCCGCGCGGTCCGGCGGGGCCACGTCGCCGCCGCCGACCGCGAGGCGCACGCCCCACGGCACGGTCTCGGCGACCGACACGGCGCCCTCGGAGGGAGAGGACCTCGGCGGCGCGGGCGGTGTCGGCGCCCGGCGGGATCCAGACCGCCACCTCGACGCCGACGGTGTCGATCACCAGCGTGTCGTTCTGCAGCACGCTGGAGGCGAGCTTCTCGTTCGGGATCAGGAGCCGCTGCTCGCCCGCGGTGCGGAGGACCGTGTAGTGCAGCCGCACGTCCTCGACCACGCCGTAGTGGTCCTCGACCTTGACCCAGTCGCCCACGCGCAGCGGCTGGGTGACGGCGAGCATCACGCCGGCCACGACGTTGGCCAGCGTCTGGCGGGCGGCGAAGCCGATGATGGCCGCGGCGACGACGCCGGAGGCCAGCAGGCTGGCGGCGATCCGGTTCACGCCCTCGAACTGCGACAGCGCGACGGCCAGGCCGATCAGCAGGATCACGGCGTAGACTGCGCGGCGCACGAAGCGGATGCGGGTCGCCGTCTCGCGGGACACGTGGCCGCGCAGCACGCCCGCGGTGAGCCGCTCGGCGCGGCGGCTGAGCGCCCGGTCGACGAGCTGGGCCACGATGAACGCGGCGAGCAGCGCGATGACCGCCGCGATCACCGCCTCGTCGTGATCCGTCCACCACGTGCCTAGATTCATGCGCGGTGCACCCTACCCGCGCGATCCTGCTCGATGCCCTCGGCACGCTCCTGTACTTCGAGCCGCCGGCCCCGCGGCTGCGCGCGGCGCTGCGCGAGCGCGGGATCGAGGTCTCGCTCGAGACCGCCAAGGCGGCGATGAAGGCCGAGATCGCCTTCTACCGGGCGCACCTGCACGAGGGCCGCGACGCGGCGTCGCTCGCCGTCCTGCGCGACGCCGCGGCGGAGGCCATGCGGCCGGTGCTGGGGGTCGACGGGCCGCTCACCGAGCCGCTGCTGGAGGCCCTGGCCTTCCGCGCCTACCCCGACGCGGCGCCCGCGCTGCGTGAGCTGCGGGCGCGGGGCGCGCGGCTCGTCGTGGTGTCGAACTGGGACCACTCGCTGCACGAGCGGCTGGCCGAGACCGGGCTGGCGGAGCTCGTCGACGGCGCGGTGGCGTCCGCGGAGCTGGGCGTCGCCAAGCCGGATCGGGCGATCTTCGACCACGCGCTCGAGCTGGCCGGCGTCCCGGCCGAGGCGGCGCTGCACGTCGGCGACTCGCCCGTCGAGGACGTCTCCGGGGCGCTCGCGGCCGGCCTCCGCGCCGTGCTCATCGACCGCGGGGGAGGCGCCTCGGCGCCCGAGGGGACGCCCGTGATCGCGTCGCTGGCCGAGCTGTCAATACGCTGAGGGTGGCCGATGACGAGCGCCCCGCCTCCTTTCGAGCACCACGGGTCGCTGTCCTCGCACCCTGAGGTGCCCGACGGCATCGTGCTCCCGGAGCCCGAGCCGCCCGCGCTGCTGCCGCGCCTCGGCGTCCCGCTGTGGGCCCCGTTCGCGGTCGTGTTCGCGGCGTTCGTCGTGGTGCTGATCGTGCAGATCGTCGTGGCCACGGGCGTCGAGATCGGCGGCGGCGACGCCGTCGACATCAGCAGCACGGACGCGGCGACGATCGGCTTCACCGTGGTGCTCGACGTGTCGCTCGTGGTCTGCACGATCGCGATCGTCTGGTGGCTCGGCGCGGGGCGGCCGACGCCCGCGTCGTTCGGGCTGCGCAAGCCGGAGTGGCTCCCGGCGATCGGCTGGATGGCCGCGACCTACATGTCGTTCTGGGTCGTGGCGATCATCGCGGGGCTGATCTTCGGCGAGCCCGAGGAGCAGGACATCGTCGTCGACCTCAAGGCCGAGGACTCGGTGCTGGTGCTGGCCGCGTTCGGCGTGATGACCTGCGTGCTCGCGCCGCTGGCCGAGGAGTTCTTCTTCCGCGGGTTCCTGCTCCGCGTGCTGGCCGAGCGGACGAACCTCCCGGTAGGCATCGTCGTGTCCGGCGTCCTCTTCGGGATGGTGCACCTCCCGAGCGGAGATTGGATCGGCGTGATCGTCCTCAGCGCGTTCGGGATCGCGCTCGCCGGGCTCTTCATCCTGACGTCGTCTCTCGTTCCGTGCATCATGTTGCACGCACTGCACAACTCGATCTCATTCGGCTTCACGAAGGAGCTGCCCTGGTGGGGATTCCTGCTGCTCACCGTAGGAAGCGTCACGACGACGCTCGTCATCTCTCTGCTGGTCGCTCGCGCCGGCCGGCGCGCTGCGCCGGCCTAGCCGTCGCCGCGGCGCTGCTCGTCCCGTCCGCGGCCCTCGCGCAGACGCCGCCGCCGCCCACGCCGCCGCCGCCGGCCCCTGTGGAGCAGACCCTGACGCTGAAGGCGCAGAAGACGCTCCGGGACGGCGAGAAGCGCGTCGCGCTGACCCGTCAGGCCTGGCGCGTGCGTGGCGTCGTGCGGCCGTACGTCGCGGGCCAGACCATCGTGGTCCGCTTCTTCCGCGGCGGCCGCAAGGTCCACGAGCAGATCGAGACGCCGCAGCCGGTCGCGGGCGGCACGGCCGGCGTGTTCCTCACGCCGTTCAAGAGCCGCAGGGAGGGGCGCGTGATCGCCCGCGCGATCGCCAACCCGCTCCCGCCGACCGTCGTCGCGGCGGCGCGCAGCGAGAAGACGCGGGTCAACGTGCTGACCCCGAGCGTCAGCTCGCCGACCATCGTGCGGCTCCTCCAGAAGGGGCTCTCCAAGCTGCGCTACGCGGTCTCGCGCTCCGGCGTCTACGACGACTCGACGGCCCGTGCCGTGATGGCCTGGCGCAAGGTCAACGGCGAGGCCCGCTCGTACAGCGCCTCGGAGGGCCTGGTCCGGCGCGTGCTGGACGGCAAGGGCGCCTTCAAGGTCAAGTACCCGCGTGACGGCCGCCACGTCGAGGCCGACATCTCGCGCCAGGTGCTCGCCCTCATCAACAAGAACGGCACGGTGCACCGCGTCTACCACACGTCGACGGGAGCTCCGGCGACGCCGACGGTGATCGGGCGCTTCACGACCTACCGCAAGTCGCCGGGCACGAACGCCAAGGGCATGGTGCACTCGAGCTACTTCATCCGTGGCTACGCGATCCACGGGTACGTGTCGGTGCCGCCGTACAACGCGTCGCACGGCTGCCTGCGCGTGCCGATCCCCAACGCCTGGTCGATCTACGAGTGGGTGCGGATGGGGACCGTCGTGCGGGTGTACCCGTAGAGCGGCTCGGCGGTCTCGCGCACGAGCCGCTCGAGCACCGCCGGCATCCCGCCGACCGCATGCGCGTGCCGCATGCGGTCGGCGCCGTTGCCCTCGCGCAGGATCCGCTCGATCTCCTCGAGCGCGCCGGTCCGGGCGTAGGGCCGGGCGAGCGCGAGCGCGTCGGCGGCCACCTCGCGCACCGGGCGCAGCGCGCCGCCCCACCAGATCGTGGCGTTGAGGCCGTCGCGGCCGGCGCGGAACGAGGACTCGGTGAGCGCCTCCGCCTGCTCGACGGTGCCGTGGCCGTCGGCGCACGCGGCGGCCAGCGAGTGGACGAGCTCCGCGAGGCCCGCCACCGCGGGCAGGCGTGACTGCGCGTCCATCGCGCGGACCTCGACGGTGCCGAGCCGCGGATGCGGCCGGATGTCCCACCAGAGGTACGTGTAGTCGGGCAACGCGCCCGCGGCGACCCAGGCGCCGACCGCCTCCTGGTAGTCGTCCCAGCTCTCGAACGCCCGCGGGATGACCGCGCGCGGGAAGCCGCGGAAGAGCTGCGCGCGGGCGGTGGCGAAGCCCGAGTCGCGGCCGTGCCAGAACGGCGAGTGGGCGGCGAGCGCCTGCAGCAGCGGCAGGTGCGCGCGCAGGCGGTTGGACGTGCCGATCGCGGTGTCCGGGTCGGGCATCCCGACGTGCACGTGCAGCGCGCACGTCGGCGTGCGCTCGAGCAGGCCGCGCATCGTCGAGTGGATGCGGTCGTAGCGCGCCTGCGCGACGTGCTCGACCTCCCCGAACGCGGCCGTCGGGTGGAGGCCGGCGCCGGCCAGCGTCGCGCCCGCCCCGCGCAGGGTCCGCCGGTGCCGCTCGAGCTCGGCGGCGGCGTCGTGCGCGGTGGCGCAAACGGCCGACGACGCCTCGACGATCTCCTCGTAGACGTCGGGCTTGACGTCCGGATGCGCGACCGCCGCGACGAGCTCGCTCGCCCAGTGCTCGAGATCGTGGGGCGGCGCGTCTTCGACGAGCAGGAGCTCCTCCTCCAGCCCGAGGGCGAACGGCGCCGAGCCGAACGAGTGCTCCACAGCGGCGAGTGTACGGACCGTCGGGTGCCGGCCGTAGGATCCGGCGCCGATGGCCGGGCCACGCGAGACGCTGATCGAGGAGCTGCGCGAGCACGCGCTCGTCATCGGCGAGGTGACGCTGACGTCCGGCCGGGTCGCGCAGTACTACGTGGACGCCAAGCGGGCGATCCTGCGGCCGGCGGGCTTCACCGCGCTCTCCGCACTCGTGGCCGACGCCTGCGCGCGCTTCGGCGCCACGGCGGCCGGCGGGCTCACCATGGGGGCCGACGCCCCGGCCTGCGCGGCGCTGGCCGGCGGCGCGGACGTGAAGGCGTTCTTCGTCCGCAAGGACGTCAAGCAGCACGGGCTGCAGCGGCGCGTCGAGGGCCCCCCGCTGGCGCCGGGCGAGCGCTGCCTGATCGTCGAGGACGTCGTCACGACCGGCGGCTCGACCGTGCAGGCGATCGATGCGGTGCTGGCCGAGGGCTTCGAGGTCTGCGGGGTCGTGTCGGTGCTCGACCGGCTCGCGGGTGGCGGTGACGCGATCGTGGCGGCCGCGGGCGGCGCGCCCTACGAGCCGTTCGCCACGATCGACGACGTGTATCCGGGGCGCCCGGATCGCTAGGGGCGAACGTCAAACCCCGGCTGGGTAGGGAGGCTGGGGGGCCCGCCTGGCGGCGGATTTGTCACGTTGTTCCTCTATAGGGGACTAACGTGACAATCCCGGCCGATCCCGCTCCCCTCAATGCCAGGGTTGCAGTTCAGGCGGCGGCGATCGCCTGATCGATGGCGTCAGGCGAGAGCACGGCCTCGGTGACCATCACCGACGCGCCCAGGATGCCGGCGCGATCGTCGAGATTCGACCGGACGATGCGGATCGAGCGCGTCGCGAGCGCGGTCGAGCGGCGGTAGACGACCTCGCGGACGCCGGCCAGGAGGTGCTCGTCGGCGTGCGCGATGTCGCCGCCGATGACGATCACGCCCGGGTTGAAGAAGTTCACGGCCGTGGCGAGCACGCCGCCGAGCTCGCGCCCCGCCTGGCGCACCAGCCGCATGGCCTCGGGCCGCCCGTCGCGCACGTGGCGTACGACGTCCCGTGAGTTGGACGCCTCGATCCCCGCCCGCGTCAGGGCCGCGGCCATGGCGCCGCCGCCGGCGATGGCCTCGAGGCAGCCGAGGTTGCCGCAGCGGCAGATCACGTCGTCGTGGTCGGGGACGTGGATGTGGCCGATGTCGCCCGCCGCGCCCTGGGCGCCGCGGTGGATCCGGCCGTCGCTGATCACGCCGCAGCCGATGCCGGTCCCGACCTTCACGAAGAGGAGGTGCGCCGTGTCGCGCCAGCGGGCCCAGTACTCGCCCAGGGCCATGATGTTCACGTCGTTGTCGACCAGCACCGGGGCGCCGTAGCGCTCGCGCAGGTGGGCGGCGACGCCGTAGCCGTCCCAGCCGGGCATGATCGGCGGGGCGACCGGGGTGCCGGTCACGAACTCCACCGGGCCGGGGACGCCGACCCCGATCCCGCGGACGTCGTCGCGCTTGCGGCCGCCCTCCTTGAGCAGGCCGTCGAGCGCCTCCTCGAGCCAGGCCAGCACGACCTCGGGCCCCTGGGCGATCGGGATGTCCTCGCGCGTCTCGGCCAGGACGTCGCCCGCCAGGTCCGTCACCGCGACCCGCGAATGCGTCGCGCCCAGGTCCGCGGCGAGCACGACCCCGGCGTCGCGGTTGAAGGCGAACGTGCGTGGCGGCCGGCCGCCACGCGAGGCTCCGGGCTCGGCGGGAACGACGAGCTGCCGCGTGAGCAGCGAGTCGACGCGCTGGGCGACCGTCGATCGCGAGAGGCCCGTCAGCTCGACGAGCTCCGCATGCGTCTTCGCCCGCCCGTCGCGGATGAGGCGCAGCATGGCACCCGCGCCGTTCGGAGACGATCCTGCAAATCCGGCCATTTGCTCAGTCTGCCAGAGCAGCAGGCAACGGGTGGGCGAGAACGCGACGGATCAAGCGCCCCGAGCTGGATTCGAACCAGCGGCCTACTCCTTAGGAGGGAGTCGCTCTATCCGGCTGAGCTATCGGGGCCAGGCCCGGCCATCTTAATCCCCAACCAACGAGACACCGCAGAACCAGTGGCTATCCTGGCCCACAGATCCGGCTCCGGCGGGGCAATGGGAACACAGATGTGACCTGCGCACTTGCCGGTTCGCGGAAGCGGGATGACTCGGGAGGACGACCTTGTAGGTTGTCCGGCCCTAAAGGGGAATTAAGTGCCGTTCGCGTGGTCAACGCCCTCGCGCGCGGAGGAGGTTTCCAACTGAACACCGCAGCACCCAGCCGAAAGGCGCCCGCGTGAGCACGGGCGCCGGCGCGAGCGACCTCCTGCACGCGGAGGACTCGGGCATTGATCAGATGGTCAGGGGAGAGCAGGCGGTATCCGCCCGCTCGCCGCTGCAGCTGTTCTGGCGACGGTTCCGCCGCGACAAGGTGGCGATGACGGCTCTTGCGTTCATCGTCGTCCTGATCTTCGTCGCGATCTTCGCGGGACCGATCTCCCGGCTGTTCGGGGCTCCGGCCCCGAACGTGCAGGAGACCGCGGCGCTCGACGACTTCGGGCTCCCCGAGGGCCCGAGCCGCGAGCATCTCTTCGGCGTCGACCCGATCGGGCGCGACGTCTTCGCGCGCGTGCTCTACGGGGCGCAGGTGTCACTGACGGTGGCCTTCATCGGCACCGGCCTGTCGGTGATCTTCGGCGTCTTCCTCGGCACCGTTGCGGCGTACTACCGCCGCTGGGTGGACACCGCGATCGCGCGCACGCTCGACGTGATGCTCGCGTTCCCGGTGCTCCTGCTGGGCCTCGGCCTGGCGACCGCGTGCTCCGGCGAGAACGGCTGCCTGGGCGGGCTGATCCAGCCCGGCCTCTCGGTCGTGATCTTCATCATCGTCCTCGCGAACACCCCGTACGTGGCCCGGATCATCCGCGGCCAGGTGCTCTCGCTGCGCGAGAAGGAGTTCGTCGAGGCGTCCCGCTCGCTGGGAGCCTCCAACTCGCGGATCATGTTCCGCGACATCCTCCCCAACCTCGTGGCGCCGATCATCGTCTACGCCACGTTGTTCATCCCGGCAAACATCCTGCTGGAGGCCGCGCTGTCGTTCCTCGGCGTCGGCGTCCAGCCACCACGGGCCTCATGGGGGGACATGCTCTCGGACGCCGTCTCGATCTTCGACGTCGCCTGGTGGTTCATGTTCTTCCCGGGCATCGCGCTGCTCCTCACCGTCCTGGCCTTCAACCTGGTCGGCGACGGACTGCAGGACGCGCTCAACCCCAAGGGCACCAAGTCCACCTAATCAACCGAATCCAGTAGTTCCGGCAACACTCATGAAAGGACGCTTCATGCGACGGTCCTTCCAGTGGACCCTCATTCTGGGCGTCCTGCTCGCCCTGACCTTCGGAGTCGCCGCCTGTGGTGGCAGCGACGATGAAGACAGTGGTGAGCAGGGCACGAGCCAGGGCACGCCCGCGGAGGGCAAGAAGGGCGGCACCCTGACCGTCCTGTGGACGGACGATGTTGACAACATCGACCCAGGGATCACGTACTACCAGATGGGCTTCCAGGTCGTCGCTGCGACGCAGAAGACGCTCTATGGCTATGAGCCGGAGGACGCCGTCAACGCCGTCCCGGACCTCGCCGAGTCCGATCCCGAGATCTCCGAGGACGGCAAGACCGTCACGGTCAAGATCCGCTCCGGGATCAAGTTCTCGCCGCCGGTCAATCGCGAGGTGACGTCGGCCGACGTCAAGTACGCCATCGAGCGCGGCTTCTTCAACACGATGAACAACGGCTACGCCGGCGCGTACTTCGGCGATCTCGAGGGCGCCGAGGTCGGCGCCGACCCCGGCACCGAGATCCCCGGCATCGAGACCCCCGACGATCAGACGATCGTCTTCAACCTCACCAAGGGCACGGGCGGCGTCCTCGCCGGCGCGCTCGCGCTGCCGATCTCGGCCCCGGTGCCGAAGGAGTACGCCGAGAAGTTCGACAAGCAGAACCCCTCGGTGTACGGCCAGAACCAGGTCTCGACCGGCCCGTACATGATCGAGAACGACGAGTCGGGCAAGGCGATCGGCTACCAGGCCGGCCGCCGCATCCACCTCGTGCGCAACCCGAACTGGGTCGCCGACGGTGACTACCGCCCCGCCTACGTCGACGAGATCGACATGCCGCAGGGCAACGACGACACCACGGTGGCGTCGCGCAAGATCCTCGATGGGGAGAACATGATCAACGGCGACTTCTCGCCGGATCCCGCGATCCTCAAGCAGGTCATCAGCCGCTCGAAGGAGCAGCTCGCGCTGCAGCCGAACGGCGGTGGCCGCTGGGTCGCGATGAACACCACGATCAAGCCGTTCGACAACCCGGACGTGCGCCGCGCCGTGGTGGCCGGGTTCGACCGCGAGGCGATGCGCCTGACCCGCGGCGGCGAGACGATCGGTGACATCCCGACGCACTACATCCCGCCGGAGGTCCCCGGCTTCGACGAGGCCGGCGGCCTGGAGGGCCCGGGCATCGACTTCATGTCCAAGCCCGCGGGCGACATGGCGCTCGCAGCCGAGTACTTCAAGAAGGCGGGCTACGCCTCCGGCAAGTACGAGGGCACCGAGGAGCTGCTGATGGTCGGCACCTCCGAGGGCGTCGCGCAGAAGGCGGCCGAGGTCGCGAAGGAGAACTTCGAGAAGCTCGGCTTCAAGATCAACCTCCGGCTCGTGACGCAGGACGCGATGTACACGAAGTTCTGCAACTCGCCGCCGGCCAAGGTCGCGATCTGCCCGAACGTCGGCTGGCTGAAGGACTTCTCGGATGCCCAGACCTACCTGGATCCGACCTTCAACGGGGACAACATCCTCCAGACCGGCAACTCGAACTGGTCGCAGCTGAACGACAAGGCCCTGAACGACCAGATGAACGAGGCGAAGCTCCTGACCGATCCGGCCGAGCGCGCTCAGGCGTGGGCCGACATCGACAAGAAGCTCACGGAGCTCGCGCCGGCGATCAACTGGGTCTGGGACAAGACCCCGCTGATCCGCTCGGAGAACGTGAACGCGGTCCCGAGCGCCTTCCTGGGCCAGTGGGATCTCGCCTTCACGTCCATCAAGTAGTGAAGTGACCTATCCGGAGGGCCCCGCCATGTTTGTGGCGGGGCCCCGCCGGGCCTCCTGACCACAACCGATCATGGCTGCCTACATCGTCCGCCGACTGTTCTGGGTGATCTTCCTGCTGTTCGTGGTCACCCTGGTCACGTTCGTCGTCTTCACCGTGCTGCCCGCCGCCGATCCGGCGGTGCTGCGCGCGGGCCGGCAGCCGTCCCCCGAGCTCGTGGAGTCCATCCGCCAGCAGTTCGGGCTCGACGATCCCGTGGTCGTGCAGTTCCTCCGCTACCTGGCCGACATCCTGCCCTTCATCGGCGGCGACGGGATCAACTTCGGCTACTCGTACCAGTCCAACCAGGAGGTCCTGCCGCAGATCCTCGACCGCCTGCCGGCGACGATCTTCCTCACGGCCGGCGCCGTCGTCCTGTGGCTCGCGATCGGCATCCCGATCGGCGTGATCTCCGCCATCAAGACGGGATCGCTGCTCGACCGCTTCTCGATGGGCATCGCGCTGATCTTCATCTCGGCCCCCGTCTACTTCCTCGGCCTGGTCGCGCTCTTCCTGTTCGACGACAGCATCGGGCGCTTCCCGCTGCTGCCGGGCAGCGGCGCCTACCAGGACGCCACGAACATCCTCGGCAAGGCCGAGGCGCTGATCATGCCCTGGTGCGTGCTCGCCGCCGCGTTCGCCGCGATCTACGCGCGCTTCCTGCGCGGGAACCTCATCGACACGATGCAGGAGGACTACATCCGCACCGCGCGGGCCAAGGGCCTGTCGGAGCGGCGCGTGGTCTTCAGGCACGGAGTGCGGTCGGCGATCACGCCGATCGTCACGCTGCTCGGCCTCGACATCGGCATCCTGCTCGGCGGCGCGATCCTCACCGAGACGGTCTTCAACATCCAGGGGATCGGGCGCTTCGCCTACGAGGCGATCGTGCGGTTCGACCTGCCGGTGATCCAGGGCACGGTCCTCTTCGGCGCGTTCTTCATCGTCATCATGAGCCTGGTCGTGGACATCCTGTACGCCTTCATCGATCCAAGGGTCCGCTACTGATGGCTGCTCCGCTCCTCGAGGTCGAGGACCTCCGAGTCCACTTCGAGACCGAGGACGGGCTGGTCAAGGCCGTCGACGGGATCTCCTACACGGTCGACCGCGGCCAGACGCTGGGGATCGTCGGCGAGTCGGGCTCCGGCAAGTCGGTGTCGTCGCTCACCGTCATGGGCCTCACGCGCGCCCGCAACGCGCGCATCTCCGGCACCGTGCGGTTCGGCGGAAAGGACCTGCTCGGCGCCTCCGACGAGGAGCTGCGCACGATCCGCGGCAACGACATCGCGATGATCTTCCAGGACCCGCTGTCGTCGCTGCACCCCTTCTACAAGGTGGGCAGCCAGATCGTCGAGGCGATCCTCTCCCACAAGGACGTCTCGAAGGCGCAGGCGTACGACCGCGCGGTCGAGATGCTCGGCCTCGTCGGCATCCCCGAGCCGCGCCGGCGCGCCGACTCCTACCCGCACGAGTTCTCGGGCGGCATGCGCCAGCGCGCGATGATCGCCATGGCGCTGGCCAACGACCCGAAGCTGCTGATCGCCGACGAGCCGACGACCGCGCTCGACGTGACGGTCCAGGCGCAGATCCTCGAGCTGATCGAGCGCCTGCAGTCCGAGTTCGACACCGCCGTCGTGGTCATCACCCACGACCTCGGCGTGGTGGCCGAGATGGCCGACGAGATCTCGGTCATGTACGGCGGCCGGATCGTGGAGAAGGGCGCGGCCGACACGATCTTCAACGGGCCCGAGCACCCGTACACGTGGGGCCTGCTCAGCTCGATCCCGCGCATGGACGCCCCGCGCGGGGAGGAGCTGATCCCGATCCCGGGCCGCCCGCCCTCGCTCATCCACCTGCCCGGCGGCTGCGCGTTCCACCCGCGCTGCCCCTACGTGCGCGACGCGCACCGGCGCGTCGAGCCCGTGCTCGAGCCGGTCGGCGGCGACCCGTCCCACCAGGTCGCGTGCCTGCTCGAGACGGGCACGCGCAAGAGGCTGTGGGCCGAGCTCCAGGCCGGCGTGAAGCCCGCCGAGGCGCGCAAGGACGTCATCGGCGTAGGCCGGGCGGATGCCGGCCCTGGGGCCCAGGACGCGGACCTGGACGGCCCCGCGGAGGTGCCCTCATGAGCGAGGCGCTGATCCAGGTCCGCGACCTGGTCAAGCACTTCCCGATCCGCCAGGGCCTGCTCCAGCGGACCGTCGGCGCCGTGCAGGCGGTCGACGGCGTGTCGTTCGACGTCCTCCGCGGCGAGACGCTCGGCCTGGTCGGGGAGTCCGGCTGCGGCAAGTCCACGACCGCGCGCCTGCTGCTGCGGCTGATGGAGCCCACGAGCGGCTCGATCCAGTTCGACGGCGAGGAGATCGCGACCGCCAAGGGCGCCCGGCTCAAGGCGCTGCGGCGCGACATGCAGATGATCTTCCAGGACCCGTACTCGTCGCTGAACCCGCGCAAGACGGTCGGCACGATCATCGCCGAGCCGTTCGTGATCCACGGGCTGGCCAAGGGCGAGGGCGAGCGCAAGCGGACGGTCCAGGAGCTGATGGATCGCGTGGGCCTGAACCCCGAGCACTACAACCGCTACCCGCACGAGTTCTCCGGCGGTCAGCGGCAGCGCATCGGCGTCGCCCGCGCGCTGGCGCTCAAGCCGAGGGTGATCGTGGCCGACGAGCCGGTCTCCGCGCTCGACGTGTCGATCCAGGCGCAGATCCTCAACCTGCTGCGCGAGCTGCAGCGCGAGATGGGGATCACGCTCATCTTCATCGCGCACGACCTGTCCGTGGTGCGGCACATGTGCGACCGGATCGCGGTCATGTACCTCGGCCGGATCGTCGAGCTGGCCACCAACGAGCAGCTCTACGCGCACCCGCGGATGCCCTACACGGGCGCGCTGATGTCCGCGGTGCCGGTGCCGCAGCCCCGGCTCGCGGCCTCCAAGAAGCGCCAGATCCTCGCGGGCGACGTGCCGTCCCCGGCCAACCCGCCGCCGGCCTGCCGCTTCCACACCCGCTGCTGGAAGGCGCAGGAGATCTGCCGGCAGGAGGATCCGCCGCTGGAGGAGAAGGACGGCGGCAACGTGGCCGCCTGCCACTTCCCGCTCACGGACCCCGAGGTCCTCGAGCGCGTGCCTACCGCGCGGACCGCTTAGCCAGCCGGCTCAGGCGCTCGTCCCAGTCGGCCCCGACGGCGGCCATCCACTCCATCGCGTCGGCCAGCGGCGCCGGCGTCAGCGTGTAGCGCGTCTCGCGGCCCTCGCGGCGCGCCTCGACGAGCCCGGCCCCGGAGAGGGCGCCGAGGTGCTTGGACACCGCCTGGCGCGTCATCGGCAGCTCGCCGGCCAGCGACGACGCGGTGAGGCCCGGACGGGCCGCCAGCGAGCGCACGACCTCGCGCCGCGTCGGGTCGGCCAGCGCGGCGAAGACCGCGCCTACGTGATCGTCGGCTAGGCCGGGCACAGGGCGGAGGCGGACGCCAGCGCCTGGAGCTTCGGTCCCCACACGGTGTCGTGGCGCTCCTCGGTCACGACGAAGCGGGTGCCCCGCTCGTGGTCCTCGAGCTGCCACACGACGCGCGAGCCCTCCCAGCTGAACTCGATCCGCTCGCCCGGCTCGACGTACTCGACGACGCCCTCGCGGTCGTCGATCCGCAGCGGGGCGCCCTCCTCGGCCTCGAACTCGACCTCGTCGGCGAGCCACTCACGCAGCTCGTCCTCTTCGGTGACCAGCTCCCACGCCCGCTCGCGCGGCACGGGGAGGACGATCTCGCGAGTAACGCAACTCATAGGTTGCGCATAGTACCATGAGCTGAAACGTGCAACTTCACGGTTGCGGATCGGAGAGCTCGAGATGCCCTTGGTGCCCGTCGTCATCCAGCAGGACGCCCGCGGCGAGCGGTCGTTCGACATCTACTCGCGGCTGCTCCGCGAGCGCGTGATCTTCCTCGGCAGCGCCGTCGACGACGACGTCGCCAACCTCGTCGTCGCGCAGCTCCTGCACCTCGAGGCCGAGGACCCGGACAAGGACATCCAGCTCTACATCAACTCTCCCGGCGGGCAGGTCTACTCGGGCCTGGCGATCTACGACACGATGCAGTTCATCAAGCCCGACGTGGCGACCACGTGCTGCGGGATCGCGATGTCGATGGGCTCGCTCCTGCTGGCCGGCGGCGCGGCCGGCAAGCGCTCCGCCCTCCCCAACTCGCGCATCCTCGTCCACCAGCCCAGCGGCGGCTTCCAGGGCCAGGCGAGCGACATCCAGATCCACGCGCGGGAGGCCCTCGAGCTGCGCCGGCGGGTGGAGGAGATCTACGCCGACCACACGGGCAAGCCGGTCGAGGAGATCTCGGAGGCGATCGAGCGCGACCGCTTCTTCACGCCCCAGCAGGCGAGCGAGTTCGGCCTCGTGGACCGGGTGATGGACTACCGCGGGAACGGAAACGGGGCGGGCTGAGGGTCGAACTGCGGCATTGAAGGGAGGGCTGGGCGAGGGTGGTTGCGCATCGTGGAAGGGCGCTCCGCCGAGCGGCCGGTCGTTGCGCATCGTGGAAACCAAGCGACGAAGCCCACCCGCTCCGCCTCCCTACAAGCGCAGTTTCGAACCCTAGCCCTCGTCGTCGCCGTCGTCCTCGTAGAGCGACTCACGGGCCAGCTCCGACCCGGAGGTCCCCCACAGCGCGATCTCGAGATAGTCCCCGCGGTAGGCGTCCGGCGCGATCAGCGTCCAGCGGTCCTGGGCCAGGATGCACTGGTCCACGGCCAGGCCGGCCAGCTCGGCGGTCGCGACGGCGCCGCCGCGGACCATCGGCACGCCCCACACGAGCGTCATCGCGGCGACCTCGCCGTGCTCGCCGCGCCAGCCCCCGATGACCTCCTCGCAGAGGTCCATCTGCCACTCGGGGTTGCGCTCGGAGGTCTCGTCGGTGAAGTCGGCCCACGAGTAGAAGTCGTCCGGCTGGTCCGTGCCCTCGCCCGGCACGAACGAGACGTAGCCGAAGAGGTCGAGGGCGTTGGCCGTGCGCGCCGTGACGGGCACGAACGTGCGGCCCGCCCAGGTGCGGTCGGGGAACCACCGCATCTCGCCGGGATCGCCCAGCTCGACGCCCTCGGTGTCGATCCGCAGGGCGGCGGCGAGGAACTCGCTCTGGAGGGTCTCGGCCCAGCGTCCGGAGGCGAGCGGCTCCTGCGGGGGCTCGGCGGCGAAGCGGCAGACGAAGCGGTCTTCGGGCGGCATACGGCGCGCGGAGCCTACGGGACTTCGAGGAGGAGCGTCACCGGGCCGTCGTTGACCAGCTCGACGTCCATGTGCGCGCCGAACACCCCGCGCCGGGCGTCCAGGCGCTCGCAGAAGCGCTCGTAGAGCGGCTCCGCGGACTCGGGGCGGGCCGCGGCCACGTAGGCCGGGCGGTTGCCCTTGCGGGCGTCGCCGTAGAGGGTGAACTGCGAGACGCAGAGCACCTCGCGGTCCCCGAGCGGCTCGTTCATGCGCCCGTCCGCGTCCGGGAAGATCCGCAGCGCGCGGACCTTGTCCGCGAGCCGGTCGGCGTCGGCCCCGGTGTCGGCGTGCGTGATCCCGAGCAGCACGAGCAGGCCGGGCCCGATCCCGGCGACCCGCTGGCCGTCCACGTCCACCGACGCCCGGCTCACCCGTTGCACCAGCGCTCGCATCGGCGTCACACGATGACGGACGCGACGAGCAGGATCGGCAGCGCGACCATCGTCGTCCAGACGATCAGGCCCGCCGCGAACGGGATGTCGAGCCCGTAGACGTGGGCGAGCACCACGATGTGCAGGCCGGCGGGCATCGCGGCCATCAGCAGGAACGCGCCCGGGAGGTCGATGAACGCCGCGCCGAGCACGAACAGCAGCGCGGGCGCGATCGCCAGGCGCAGGACGATCGCCGCGCCGATCCCGGGGGTCAGCGGCGGCGGGAACTTCAGCTCGCCCTCCTCGGCCTCCTCCGCGAGCGTGACGCCGACCGCGAAGAAGCCGAGCACGGGCACGGTCAGCACGAGCAGCCGCGCGCCGTCGACCAGGACGTCCGGGCGCCAGCGCGTCGGGCGCCACGGCCCCGAGCAGGATGGCCAGCAGCGGCGGGTTGCGCACGAAGAACGCCCGCACCCGGTCCCGCACCGTCTCGCCGGCCCTGGTGCCCGTGGCTGCCGCGATGGCGAACGAGCCGATGAAGAACAGCGGCTGCTGGACGAGCGCGTCGTAGACCACGCCCTCCGAGAGATGGTCGAAGCCGAGCAGCGCCGCGACCACGGCCAGGCCGAGCAGCGCGGTGTTGGCCTGCAGCCCGCAGATGGCGAGCACGCCGGCCGAGGGCGGAGGCAGGTGCAGCAGCCTGCGCCCGATCAGCCAGCCGATGAGCGCGGTGAGCACGAGCGCGATCCAGCCGAACGCGATGCCCACCCCGAGGTCGGCGCTCACGTCGAGGCGCGCCATGTTGAAGAACGCCACGATGGGCATCACGACGTAGAGGAGGAACGTCAGGATCCGGCGCGCCCAGCGGCCCGCCTGCGCCCCTCTCCTGCGCTCCGCCTCCACCCCCGCCGCGATGGACGCGGCGATGGCGAGGGCGATCCAGATCACCGCGTCAGCGTATTAAGGCGAGCCGTTCCTTCGGCCAGTTGCTCCCGGGGCCCGCCCGTTCGACACTCTCGCGCGATGGGTCCTCTCGCCCGCTTCCGCGCCTGGCGGCACGCGCGCCGCCTCCGCGCGGCGCTCGACGCGTACGAGCTCGCGCTCGAGCGCGTACGCGACGCCGGCGAGCTCAAGCGGATCGTCCAGGTCGACACGGACGTCCCGGTCAGCGCTCGCGCCGAGGCGGCCCTGCCGCAGTTGCGAGACGGCCTCGCCGCGTTCCGGGCCGCGTGTGCCCGGGTCGACGCCGGCCAGGCGCAGCTGGCCCGGCTCGTCGCGGGGCCGCAGACCCTGAGTCCGCAGGAGCGGCGGCGGATCGGCGCGGCGAACGAGCGGCATCCGACCAAGGAGGCGCTCGTCACCGTCGAGCGCAAGCTCGCCGAGCGGATCGCGAAGTACGAGGCATGGGCGCGGGCGCCCCAGTCCCGGGGTCACCGCACCGTGAAGCTCGACGAGCGCGACGCCATGCACCCCGGGTGGTGGCACGGCCCGTAGCGCTCAGCGCGGGTACACGACCGCGGGCGGGCGCTTGCGTGGGTCGGCCCGTGGGCGGTTCTCCACCAGCCACCGCGCGAGCGGCGCGGGCCGCCCGATGTGGAAGCCCTGGACGTAGTCGACGCCGAGGTCGCGCACGAGCTTGAGCGTCTCCTCGTCGCCGACCATCTCGGCCACCGTGCGCTTGCCGAGGCCGCGCGCGATGTCGACCACGGCCTGGATGACCAGCTGGTCGGTGCGGTCGGTCACGCAGCCGCGGACGAACTCGCCGTCGATCTTCAGGTAGTCGAACGGGAGGTGCTTGAGGTAGTAGAACGAGGCGAAGGCGGCGCCGAAGTCGTCGAGCGCGAAGCGGCAGCCGAGCGCCGCCAGCCGGTTGGCGAACTCCTGGGCTCGCGGGATGTTGGCCACGGCCGTGGTCTCGGTGATCTCGAAGATCACCTGGGCGGGGTCGATCTCGTGCGTGCGCAGCTCGCCCTCGATGAGCGCCAGCAGCTCCGGGTCGCCGGCCGAGCGGCCCGAGATGTTCACCTCGAACGTCAGGCGGCGCCCGCGGCGGTTCTCCTCGGCGAGCATGGCCATCGAGCGGGAGACCACCCAGCGGTCGATCGCCCCGATCAGGTCGTAGCGCTCGGCGGCGGGCAGGAAGGCGGCGGGCGAGATCAGCTCGCCGAAGGGGTCGCGCAGTCGCAGCAGGAGCTCGAACTGGCCGGTGTCGCCGGTCTCGAGGTTCATGATCGGCTGGGCCTGGAGGACGAAGCGGTCCTCGTCGAGGCCGTCGCGGATCACGTCGGGCCACGAGACGCGGCCGTCCAGGCGGCCGGAGGCGCGCCCGGCGGACCGGTAGGCCACGGCGCGGTCGCGGCCCGCGTCCTTGGCCTCGTACATCGCGAGGTCGGCGTTGGCCAGGATGTCCTCGGGGCCCAGGCCCGGCTCCTCGAAGCTGGCGATGCCGATGCTGGCGCTGACCGAGCGCAGCCGCCCGGAGGGGCTGGCCACGCGCTGGGCGCGCACGGCGTCGAGGACCCGCTCGACCGCGTCGGCGATGTCCTCGTCGCTGCCGTCGGGCAGCAGGATCGCGAGCTCGTCGCCCCCGAGCCGGGCGATCGACGGGCGGTCGCCCAGGTACGCCCGCAGCGCGTCGGCGAGCGAGACGATCAGCTCGTCGCCCGTGCCGTGGCCGAGCGTGTCGTTGATGTTCTTGAAGTGGTCGAGGTCGAGCAGCAGCGCGGCGCCAGCGGCGCCGTAGCGGCGCACGTGCTCGAGATGGGCCTCCAGCTCGCGGCTGAAGGCGCGCCGGTTGAGGAGCCCCGTCAGCGGGTCGTGGTCGGCGAGGTAGCGCAGCTCGGTCTCGTAGCGGCGGCGCTCGGTCACGTCCTGGACCTGGAGCAGGATGTGCAGCGGCTCGCCGGTGGCGGCGCGCACGAGCGTGGCGTTGATGGCCGCCCAGACGATGTTCCCGGCCGCGTGGACCCAGCGCCGCTCGCCGCGGACCGGGCCGCTGTCGCCCCGGGCCAGGCGCGCCAGCGCGCTGATCTCGTCCTCGCGGTCCTGCGGATGCATGAGGCGGACGACCGGCGTGCCCTCGAGCTCCTCCTGGTCGCGGCCGGTGAACGCGCACAGCGCGCGGTTGACCTGCAGGAAGCGCCCGTCGATGGTCGCGATGGCCATCCCGATCGGGGCGTCCTCGAAGGCGGTGCGGAAGCGGGCCTCGGCGTCGGCCTTGGCGCGCTCGGCCTCGGCGCGGGCGTGGACGTCGCGGATCGTGGCGTGGACCTCGGCGAGGCCGCCGGCGTCGCGGACGGCGATGAGCTGCGCCTCGGCCCAGCGCCAGGAGCCGTCGGCCCGTCGCAGGCGGACGGTGACGGAGGCGCGCTCCTCGCCGGCGGCGAGCCGGCGGACGGCCGCCACGGTCGTCGTCGAGTCGCCGGGATGGACGAGGTCGGCGGCACGCGTGCCCACCAGCGCGTCCGGGTCGAGGTCGAGCAGCTCGCGGCAGCTGTCGGAGACGTCGCGCACGGCGCCGTCCGGCGACATCGTCGCGAGCACGTCGCCGGCGTGGTCGGCCAGCTCGCGCGACCGCTCGTCGGCGGCTCTGCGAGCGGACTCCGCGCGGTCGCGCGCGGCCACGGCCGCTGCCGCGCGGCCTTCGCGCCGGCCCGCGTCGATGCCGAGCCAGATCAGCCCGAGGCCGGCGAGCACGAGCCAGACGGACAGCGGCGCGGGTGCGCCGGCGAGCGGTCCCACCCCGACCAGGAGGAGCGCGCCGACGAGCGCCGTGAGGGCACCCAGGGCGGCGGCGGCACGACTGTGGCGCGGGGTCACCCTCTCCTTGTCGGCGCGCAGCGCGTTTTGCTCAAATTTCCCGCAGCTCGGCCGCCGCCTGCTCGGGCGCCGTGATGCAGAGGTTCACGCCGCTGCCGAGCTCGAGCCCGGCGAGGTGGGTGAGCCGGGGCAGGATGTCGATCCGCCAGCAGAAGTGCTCGGCGCCCGACGGGGCGGTCCGGACCCAGAGGTTGAGCGGCGGGCTCGAGCGGAGCCGCCGCTTGAGCCGCGAGAGCACGTCGTGGAGCAGCGCCGCGCCCGAGCGGGCCGTCGTCCTCGAAGCGGGCGCGCGGGCCGCCGCGGCGCGACCATGAGCTGGAACGGCACGCGCGAGGCGTACGGCGCGATGGCGACCGCCTCGTCGTCGATGGCGACGATCCGGTCGCGGCGGCGGACCTCCTCCTGCACGAGGTCGCCGAGCAGGTTCCCGCCCATCGTGCGCGTGGCGTAGGCGGTGAAGCGCTCGCGCTCCCGGGCGATGGCCGCCGGCACGAACTGCAGCGCGTAGAGCTGCGCGTGGGTGTGGGGGAGGGAGGCGCCCGCCTCGCGGCGCTCGTTGACGATCAGGTGCCGGCAGGCGCACCCCGCGTGGGAGCGCATGCGCTGCCGCCACGCCTCCATGGCGATCCCGACCTGGGCGGCGTCGAGGTCGGCCAGCGAGTTGACCGCGTCGGGGGCGTTGACGATCACCTCGTGGTGGCCGGCGGCGGGCTGGGCGGTGAAGAGGTCCGGGTTGGCCTCGGGCTCCGGCACGTGGGCGTCGGGGACCAGCGCCGGGTAGAGGTTCGGCACCACCCGGACGGTCCAGCCGGGCGTGTCCGGGCCGCCGCCGTCGGGCCTGACGGCGTACAGCTCGGGCGGCGTCTGGTCCTCGTGGCCGAGCGCGAACGGGTCCTTGGCGGCGTCGATCGGCGGCGCGGGCTCGATGTCGAAGCCGCCGCCGGGGCGGCCCGCGCGGGCCGCGGCGATGATGCTCCGCAGGCCCGTCAGCGGGTCGACTCGCAGCTCGTTCACGAGCCGAGGTACTTGGCGATGTCCTGCTCGAGCTCGGCCCGCGTCGTGTACTCGCCGGCCTTGGTGAACCGCTTGCCCTTCGCGTCGACGAAGATCGTCATCGGGAAGAACTTCGGCGCCTTCAGCTCGCGGGCGATCTCCTCGTCGGGGTCCTCGTACGACGGGTAGGGGAGCGGTCGCCCGGACAGGAAGTCCTCGGCGGCGGGCCGCTTGTCGCCGGCGTTGACGCCGAGGAAGGCGATCTGCTTCCCGCGCTCCGTTGCGACCTGCTGGAAGATCGGGAACTCGGCGCGGCAGGGCCTGCACCACGACGCCCACTTGTTGATCACCAGCGGCGTGCCCTCCAGCTCGGCCATGCGGCTGTCGAAGGCCTCCACACCGCCGTCGAGGATGGTGCTCGACTGCTCGTGCAGCGCGGCGAGCGGGGCGGGCGCCCCGGCGAGCTGCTGCTTGGCCTTCGCCAGGTCGAACGGCGGGGCCTCCTCCCGCGCGGTGTCGCCACCCGCCTGGAGGAGTCCGATGACGACGACGGCGATGAGTGCGACGGCGGCGAGCGGCATGAACACGCGGCGCATTGGTCCTCAGGGTGGCAGACCTGCTTGAATAAGGGCTGCCTCGCAGGGACGACCCGCTCCCGGACCGGACAGCAGTGACGGTCCGTTGGAGCCCAGAGCTCCCCGCAGCGCCCGAGGCCGTGCGATGTAGACCGCGGCCTCTCGACCCGAATCCCACGCCTGTATGGCTGAGTCCACATCAGTGGCCACGACGGCCGCGCTTCCATCACCCGACGACATCGAGCGGGCGTCGAAGTTCACCCGTGAGCCGTTCCTCGCCGAGGGCGAGGACGCCGCCGCGGTGCTCGCGCCCGGGACCCCGCACCGCCGCGCCTTCGACGCGGCGCTGGCCGAGATCGACGCCGGGCTGTCCGCGCCCTCGGTCGCCTGGCGGCGGAACTTCTCGCTCCTGCTCGGCCTCGAGCGGCTGCTCGGCCAGGACGAGCCCAAGCTGGTCGACGGCACGGTCCTCTCGGCCCACCAGGTCGACGCCCTCTCCGGCACGCTCACCGCGCTCTACGCGGAGGCGCAGCGGAACGGGACCTCGGCCAACGGCAGCGTGGCCGACGAGGTCGTGCTGGCGCCCGCGGGCATCCCGGGCGAGGAGGACCTCGACGACGACGACGAGCCGGAGGAGCCGCAGGACTGGGACGAGCCGACGTCGGAGGACGACGACGAGCAGCTCCCCGAGGCGCCAGAGGACCCCAACGCCGGCAAGCGCTTCTGGTTCGAGCACGCCACCGGGGCCGGCAAGACGGTCGCGGCGCTCGGCTTCGTGGAGGGCTCGCGCACCGGCGGCGTCCTCATCCTGACCCACCGCCGCAACCTCGTCGACCAGTTCCACGGCGAGCTGCGCGACCGCGGCTACAAGGACCGCATCGCGCCGGCGCTGCTCAAGGGCCAGGATCGCGGCGACGGGCCCGTGACGGTCGAGACCTACCAGTGGTTCGTCCGCAACGCGGGCAAGATCTCCGACGCCTACACGATCGTCATCTGCGACGAGGCGCACACCGCGCTGGGCGAGAAGACCTCCGGCTCGATCCGCCAGTGGGCCGGCCCGATCTTCATCGGCATGACGGCCACGGGCGCGCTGATCGCCCGGCACGTCACCGACCTCTTCCCGACGCAGACCTCGCGCTTCGACCTGGCGCAGGCCGCGCGGCGCGGCGTCATCTCGCCGCTGCGCTGCGTCCGCATCCCGCCCGGGCCGGGCGTCCGCACGATCGCCAAGGTGCCGCTGCGCCGCGGCGAGGTGGACACCGAGTTCGACCAGGAGATGCTGGCCGAGCTGCTCGATCAGCTGCCGTTCAACCTCGCCGTCGCCGACCTCTACAAGACCCGCTTCAACGGGGTGCCGGGGGTCGTCTACGCGGCGGGCGTGCGGCACGCGTACAACGTCGCGCAGGCGTTCCGCGACCTCGGCCTGAAGGCCCAGGCGGTCTCGGGCGAGACGCGCAAGCGCGAGCTGGCCTCGATCCTCGCCCGCTACGAGAGCGGCGCGATCGACGTGCTGGTCAACGCGCAGCTGCTCGCCGAGGGCTGGAACTCGCCGCGCGCCACCGTCTGCATGCACCTCGCGCCGACCGCCTCCAAGCGCATCTACCAGCAGCGGGTCGGCCGCGTCACGCGCCGCCATCCGGGCAAGGAGGCGGGCATCGTCGTCGACTTCGTGCATCCCGCGACGAAGCACGACGACCCGGTGGTCACCCTGCACTCGCTGCTCGATCGCGACGTCTACCGCGGCGGCGCGATCGTGGTCGGCCCGGTGCGGCGCGGCCGCGGGCGGCGCCTGCGCGTCGAGCGCCGGGTGCTGCCGGTGACGGCCGACGAGAACCGCCGGATCGAGGTCTTCGAGCGCGAGCTCTGGCGGATCGCCGTCGAGCATCTCGACTACGGCGAGCAGGTCCAGTGGGCCGCGCTGGCCGGCGCCCGCGTGGCGCCCAACGGCTGGCGCCGCGCGCGGGCGATGCTCCACTTCGACCAGGGCGGCGAGCTCAAGCGCACCTTCCTGACGACGGCGGTCGAGCGCAACAAGAACCCGCAGCTGCGGCTGAAGGCGCTGCAGGAGATCGCCTCGGGGCAGGACGCCGAGGCCTTCGACCGCGCGCTCGACTACGTGGAGATGTGGCCGCGCGACGACAAGCGCGAGGGCGTGAAGGTCGTCCTCCAGGCGCTGGCCGAGAAGAAGATCGGCCGTCGCGACCAGGCCAACAACTGGATCTGGCGCTGCGCGAACATGACGCGCGACGTCCATGAGGAGTACGCCGTGCAGCGCTGGCCGGAGACCAAGCGGCTGCTCGGGCTCCTGGTGAACTCGTCGGGCGGCGCCCATGCGCGCAACGCGCGCCGGCTCGTCCACGCGGCGCGCCAGCAGGACCGCCGCCTGGCTGCCGCGCTCCTGGCCGCGGCGCTGCCGCACACGGCCGAGGCCGGCGAGGTGGTCAACGGCGCGCGGACGCGGATGTCGCGCAAGCCCGCCGCGCTCGCCCGCGAGCTGCTGCGCAACTTCCCGAAGGGCCGCGGCAAGTCCAAGCGGCGGCGGCGCAAGAAGACCGGCGCGGGGGAGGCCGCGGCGCCGGAGGCCGTCGGCGTGGAGAACCTGGTCGGCGCGCCCGACGGCGACGCGCCGGCGAAGCCGACGCGGCGGCGCCGGGGCCGGGCAGCGGTCGACGCGGATCCCGACGCTCCCGTCAAGCCCCGGCGGTCCCGCCGCGCGAAGCCGGCGCCCGAGGCCGTCGCGCCGCGCCCGAGGCGGAGGTCCCCGTCGCGAAGCCCGCTCGCGCGCGCCGCGCCAAGCCGGCGCCCGAGGGTCAGCTCGAGCTCTCGACGCCGGTCAAGAAGCCCGCCAGGTCGCGGGCCAAGCCCGCCAAGCCCGCGCCCGAGGCCATGGTCCAGCCGGCCGCCCCGGTGGCGGCGAAGCCGAAGCCGAAGCCGAAGCCGAAGGCCAAGCCCAAGGCCAAGGCCAAGGCGAAGGCGAAGCCGCGCGCGAAGCGCGCCAAGCCCGCGCCGAACCCGCTCGAGGCCGCGTCCGAGCGCGTGCGGGCCGCGGTCCGCGAGGCGTCCGAGCGCCCCGACGAAGCCGCCTGAGCTCAGGCCGGCGCCACGAGGTGCACCTCGCCGGCGTCGAGCGCGATCTCGCGTCCGTCCGCCAGCCGCACCCGCAGGCCGCCGCGCTCGTCGATCCCGGCGCCGACGCCCTCGCCCCCGGACCATCGCACCGGCCGCTCCAGCAGCGCGTCGCGCTCCCGCACCGCGCGCAGCGACGCCTCGCGATCCTCGCCGATGCGCCGCTCCAGGTGGTCGAGCAGCTCCCGCAACGCGTCCTCCAGCTCCCCGGGCGGGCGGCCCAGCGTGCCCGCCCCCTCGACGAGGTCCTCGTCGCGCAGCGCCACGTTGACGCCCATGCCGACGACCGCCCAGCCCTCCTGCGGGCGGCCCTCCACCAGGATCCCCGCGACCTTGCGGCCGTCGACCAGCACGTCGTTGGGCCACTTGACCCGCGCCGCGGGACCCGCGAGGTCGGCGACGGCCAGCCCGGCGCGCAGGGGCAGCAGCGGATCGCCGCCGGGCACGATGACCGAGAGCAGGAGCGCGCGGTCCGGCGGCGTCGTCCAGATGCGGCCCTGCCGCCCGCGGCCGGCCGTCTGCAGGCCGGTGGTGACGATCGTGCCCGGCGGCGCTCCCGCCGAGGCGAGCGCCCGCGCGCGGTCGTTCGTCGACGTGGTCTCGCGCAGGTGCAGTCGCGGGTGGCCGAGCCTCATTCGCCCTCCAGCCGGACCTCGTCGCCCGACCGGACGCCGAGCAGCGCTGCCGCGTCCCCGCCGTTGACCGCCAGCGCGAGCGCGCCGCCCGCGTCCTCGTAGAGGATGAGCGCGCCCGCGGCGACGTCGGAGAACGTGCGCGCCACGACGCCGCGCACCCGCCGCGAGCCGGTGCGCGCCGCGATCGGGTCGCCGAGCCGCAGGCCGGTCCGGACGAGGTCGTCGTGGCCGGCGTCGAGGATCGCGTTGCCGTACGTGTCGGTGTCGATCACGTGCGCGACGACCGCGCCGCCCTCGTGGCGCGCGACGCTCTGCTCGACGGTCACGAGCTCGCCGGGCTCGAGCGGGTCGCCCGCCGACGCGAGCGGGGCGCCGCAGGCCAGGCGGGCGGCGACGGGGGCGAAGACGTCGCGGCCGTGGAAGGTGGCGGACACCGGCTCCAGCCGCCACGGCGAGTTCGAGATCTCGACCGCCTGGGCGACGCCGCCGAACGCCTCGGCGGCCGGCACCAGCAGGCCGTTGTCGGGCCCGACCAGGAGGCGGTCCTGCTCGGCCGTCCGCAGCGCGACGGCGCGGCGCCGCGCGCCCACCTCCGGGTCGACCACCGCGAGGTGGACCCCGGCGGGCAGGTAGGGCAGCGCGCGGGCGAGCGTCATCGCTCCCGCCCGGACGTCCTGGCGCGGCACGCCGTGGGTCAGGTCGATGAGGCGGGAGTCCGGGCAGATCCCGGCGATCACGCCGTGCACGACGCCGACGAACTCGTCGTCGAGCCCGTAGTCGGAGAGGAAGGTGATCGGCCGCGTCATCGGTCGGCGAGGACCGCGTCGATCAGGCCGTCGGGCGTGTGCGGGTCGGCCTCGAGGTCGGGCTCGGCGCCGTGCGCGCGGAGCTCCTCGCTGGTCGCGGGCCCGATCGAGACGAGGCGCGGGCCCTCGAGCGTGCCGGCGGCCTGGGCGAAGAAGCGCACCGACGACGCGGAGGTGAAGAGCAGGTAGTCGGCCCCCGTGGCCGCGGCGCGGGCGTCGTCGTCGAGCGGCTCCGCCACCGTCTCGTAGAGCTCGGCGATGCTCACCTCGACCCCGCGGGCGCGCAGGGCGTCGGGGAGCACGTCGCGCCCCTCGGCGGCGCGCGCGATCAGCGCGCGGTCGACGTGCAGGTCGCTGAGCGCCTCCACGAGGCTCTCGGCGACGGCGCGGTCGGGCACGACGTCCGGCTCCACGCCGCGCTCGCGCAGCGCCCGGGCGGTGCCCGGCCCGATGGCGGCGACGGTGATGCCGGCGAGCTCGCGGGCGTCGCGCAGGCGGTCGAGCAGCAGCTCGGCGCCGTTGGGCGACGTGACGCAGACGAGGTCGAACTGCCGGAGCGGCGGCAGCGGGTGGTCGAGCGGCGCGATGCGGATCGCCGGAGCCTCGACCACGGCCGCGCCGAGGTTGCGGAGCCGGGCGGCGAGCGCGCTCGCCTGCGCCCGCGCGCGGGTGACCGCGATCGTGCGGCCGTGGAGCGGGCGCGCCTCGAGCCACGCGAGCTGCTCGCGCAGGCCGGCCACGTCGCCGACGAGCGTGATGGCGGGGGCGCGGATCCTCTCGGCGGCCGCGCGCTCGGCGACGTCGCCGAGCGTGGCGAGCACCGTGCGCTGGCCCGGCAGCGTGCCGCGCTCGACCACGGCGACGGGCTCGGTGGCCGGGCGGCCCTCGGCGACGAGGCGCTCGGCGATCCGGGGCAGCGAGCGGACGCCCATGTAGAAGACGAGCGTGCCCGGGAAGCGGGCGAGCGCGGCCCAGTCGATCGCCGTGCCGGGCTTGGACGGGTCCTCGTGCCCGGTCACGAAGGCCACGCCGCTGGCCAGCTCCCGGTGCGTGACCGGGATGCCCGCGTAGGCGGGAGCGGCGACGCCGGCCGTGACGCCGGGCACGACCTCGAACGGGATGCCGGCCTCGTGCAGGACGAGCGCCTCCTCGCCGCCGCGGCCGAAGACGAACGGGTCGCCGCCCTTGAGCCGCACGACGCGCTTGCCGGCGCGGGCGTGCTCGAGCAGCAGCCGGTGGGTGTCCTCCTGCGGGAACTGCGGGCCCTCGCCCTCCTTGCCGACGTAGACGATCTCCGCGCCGGCGCCCGCGTGGGCGAGCGCCTCCGGCGGGATCAGGCGGTCGTAGAGGACCACGTCGGCCTGCTCGAGCAGCTCGACGGCGCGCACGGTCAGGAGGCCGGGGTCGCCGGGGCCGGCGCCGACGAGGTGGACGATCCCGCTCATCGCGCGGCCATCGCCTCGGCGTCCCTGAGGAGCTCGGCGGCGCCCGCGGCGAGCATCCGCCGCGCGAGCTCGCGACCGGCGTCGCCGGTCTCCATCGCGACCTCGTCGACCAGCCAGGCGGACCCGTCGGGCAGCCCGGCGAAGCCGCGGATCGTCACGCCGTCCGCGTGGATTCCCACAGGCGTGTGACAACTTGCGGCCAATTCGGTCACAGCGGCCCGCTCGGCCCGCAGGCATGCCAGGGTCCGCGCATGACTCGCTCCGGCGGCGACCTCGGCGGCAGGGCTCCCCTCACGGGCCTGCAGCGCGAGCACGCCCTGGCCCGGGGCGGGCACGAACACGGAGCCGTGGAGCGCGCCGCCGGCCTCGTGGCGGCGGCCGAGGCGGTCGAGGCCGGCCGCGGCCAGCACCAGCACGTCCACCTCGCCGGCCGCCAGCTTGCGCAGCCGCGTGTCGACGTTCCCGCGCAGGTCCGCGACCTCCAGGTCGGGCCGCGCCGCGAGCAGCTGCGCGCGCCGCCGCAGGGCACTCGTTCCCACCCGCGCGCGCTCGCGCACGTGGGAGAGCGCCTTCTCGCCCACGAGCACGTCCATCGGGTCGGCGCGCTTCGGCGCGGCGACGATCGCCGTGCCCGGCGCCAGCTCGCCGGGGACGTCCTTGGCCGAGTGCACGGCGATGTCGATCTCCCCGGCGGCGAGGGCGGTCTCCAGCGCGCCCACCCAGCGCGACTTGTCGCCGTGGGAGGAGTCGACGTCGCCGGCGGTGGTGATGGTGACGATCTCGGTCTCGGTCCCCAGCGCGTGGGCCACCGCGCGCGCCTGGGCGAGCGCGAGCGCGCTGCCGCGGGTCCCGATCCGGAGCGCCGCGCCCGTCAAGGCGCGCGCAGCGCGCGGACCTCGGCGGGCTCCGCCGCCCCGGCCGCCTCGGGCTCCTCGAGCGCGAACAGCTCGCGCAGGAGCTGGAGGCGCGCGTGGCGGTGGGCCGCGTCCAGGCCCTTCACGTGCATGGTCGGCTCGTGCAGGAGGCGGTTGGCGATCGCCTTGGCGAGGGCCTCGACGCGCCGGCGGTCGCGCTCGGTCAGCGCCTCCCAGCGGCTCTCGTTCTCGGCCAGCACCTGGGCCACTATGTCGTCCCCGCGGGCGCGCAGGGCACTGACCGTGGGGAGGATCTCGAGCGAGCCGAGCCAGCCGGCGAACGCCTGGATCTCCTCCTCGATGATGCCCTCGGCCTGCTGCGCCTCGGCCTTGCGGACCGAGATGTGGCGCGCGACCTGCCGCTGCAGGCCGTCGATGTCCAGCACCGTGACGCCCGGGAGCTCCGCGCAGTCGTGGTCGATGTCGCGCGGCACGGCGAGGTCGATCAGCAGCAGCGGGCGGCCGCGGCGCTCGCCCAGGACCACGGCCAGCTCCTCCGCGCCGAGCAGCGTGTGCGGCGACGAGGTCGAGGAGATCACGATGTCCGCCCGCGCGAGCTCCGAGGGCAGCGCGTCGAACGACCCGGATGCCCCGCCGAACCGCTGGGCGAGGGCGATCGCGCGCTCGCGGCGCCGGTTGGCGACGAACATGGTGCTGACGCCGTGGTCGTGCAGGGCCTGGGCCGTCAGCTCGGCGGTCTCGCCCGCGCCGATGATGAGCACGTGCCGCTCGGCCAGGTCGCCGAGCGCGTCGCGCGCGGCGTCGACCGCCACGGACGCGACGCTCGCGCGGCCCGTGCCGATCGCCGTCTCGGTCCGTACGCGCTTGCCGGTGGCCAGCGCCGCGCGGAACAGCTTGTTGGTCATCGGCCCGGTCGTGCGGGCGGCGAGCGCGGCCTCGTACGCGCGCTTCACCTGGCCCTGCACCTCGGCCTCGCCGACGATCATCGACTCCAGCCCGCCCGTGACCCGGTACAGGTGCCGTGCCGCATCGCAGTTGCGCAGCGAGTAGACGCCGTCGAGCAGCTCCGTGGGGCGGATGCCCGCGCGGCGCGCGAGCAGCCCGATCACCGCGGTCTCGGCCTCCACCGGCTCGCGGACGAACAGGTACAGCTCGGTGCGGTTGCACGTGGAGAGCGCCACCGCCTCGCCGATCGCGGGGTGCTCGGTGAGCTCGCGAAGCAGCGGCTCGGCGCCGTTGTCGGTGAGGGCGATGCGCTCGCGCAGCGCCAGCGGCGCGGTCTTGTGCGACGCGCCGAGCGCCAGCAGCTCGCTCATCGCGGCACCGTCTCCGCCTGCTCGTCCTCGTCGCGCGCGCGGTCGCGCCGGTCGACGAGCTTCGTGACGTCGTCGAGGTCGCGGGCGATGCGCACGAGCTTGCTGGCCATGATCGCGACGTAGATGAGGATCAGCGCGAGGAAGACCAGGTAGGCGGCGGCCACGTACGGACCGGCGTCGTCGAGCGGCAGCGCCGGCATCAGATCTGCTGCGGCGCCGCGCTGCGCCGGGCCGGGAGCCAGTCGTCTTCCTCGTCGGCGAGCCGGCGCTTGAGGGCGCGCAGCTGCATCGACGCGCGCTTCGAGGCCAGCTCGTACTTGCAGAGCGTGACGAAGAGGACCGCCATGCCGAGCAGCGACACGAGGAAGGTCAGCCGCATCTCGCCGGGCATCGAGCCGCCGGTGGCGGTCAGCACGCGCGGGTGCGCGAGCGCCTCGGCCATGCGCACGGCGATGAAGTTGAGCGGCACGAACGCGCCGGCCACGATCGAGAAGACCGCCGCGGTGCGCGCCTGGCGCTCCGGGTCCTCGATCGAGAAGCGCAGCGGCGTGTAGCACGCGTAGAGGAGGAAGACGATGAGGAACGAGACCAGCGTCGGCTCCTCCCACACCCACCAGTGGCCCCACGCGGCCTTGGCCCAGATCGAGCCGGTGATCAGCGCGGCGAGGCCGAGGATCAGCGACAGGTGGATCGCCACGTACGAGCGCAGGTCGTTCGTCCGGTCGCCGTCGCGCAGGTAGCGCAGCCCCCATATGCCGCCGGCCACGAACCCGCACAGCGCCACGATCGCCAGCGGCACGTGCAGGTAGAAGATCTTCTGGACGAAGCCCTGGTCGGCGTCGTTCGGCGCGTAGAAGAACACCAGCGCGAAGGCGCCGACGATGAGGACGACCGAGGCGATGGCGAGGGGCTTGAGACCCCGGGAGAACACGCTGGCTACTCCTCCAGGAGAAAGTCGAAGACCGCGAAGGCGAGCAGTCCGAACACCAGATCATAGAGGCCGAGGACCAGCAGCCAGCGGCCGGGAAGCGCTTCCGCGCCCGCCTCGAGCAGCAGTGGCTCGGTGGCGCGGGCGGCCGCGATGGCGAGCGGGATCATCAACGGCAGCGCCAGGATCGGGACGATCAGCTCGCGCGCGCGGGTCTGGATCCCGAGCCCGCCGACGAGGGTGCCGACGACCGCGATGCCGGCGTCGGCGAGCAGCAGGACGAGGATCAGCTCGGGCACCGCGCCCCATGGCGACGGCCCCAGCAGCAGGAGCGCGAAGGCGGGCACGGCCGCCAGCTCGACCGCCACGAGGAAGCAGAACAGCACCGTGGCCTTGGCGACGAACAGCGAGGTGCGGTCGACGGGCGCCAGCAGGAAGCCGTCGAAGCCGCCCTGCTCGCGCTCGGCCACGAACAGCCGCGTGATGCCGAGCACCGCCGCGAACAGGAGCGTCACCCACAGCACGCCCGCGGCCAGGTCGCCCTCCACCGACCGCCGGTCGATGGCGAAGTGGAAGAGCACGAAGGTCGAGACCGCGAACAGGAGCATCGACGGCACGGCCTCGCCGGTGCGCAGCTCCACGCGCAGGTCCTTGCGCACGAGCGCGCTGACGGCGCGCCTCATGACAAGTAGAGCTCCCGCAGGTCGGCGGCGCCCACGTCGCCGGCCGGGGCGAGCAGCTCGGGCCGGCCGCCGCGCAGGCCGAGCACCAGGTCGGCCTCCGCGAGCCCCAGCTCGACGTCGTGCGAGATCAGCACGCGCGCGACGCCCGCCGAGCGCCCGATCAGCGGCTCGACCCGCGACGCCGCGCCGGGGTCGAGGTTCGCCAGCGGCTCGTCGAGCAGCAGCAGCTCGGGCTCGTGCAGGAGCGCCCGGCAGATCGCGATCCGCTGGGCCATGCCGCGCGAGAGCGAGCGCACCGGCTCGTCGGCCCGCCGCGCCATGCCCACCGCGTCGAGGAGCACCGGCACCCGGGCGGCCGCCACGTCGTGCAGCCGCGCGTGGAACTGGAGGTTCTCCCGCGCGGTCAGGTCGCGGTAGAGCAGCGGGTCGTGCGCCAGCAGGCCGATCCGCCCGCGTACCGCCCAGCCCTCGTCCGGCAGCGCGCGGCCGAGCACGGAGGCGTCGCCCTTGTGCGGCCGCAGCAGCGTCGCCAGCACCCGCAGGAGCGTCGTCTTGCCGGCCCCGTTGGCGCCGAACACCGCGAGCGTCGCGCCGCGCGGCAGCTCCAGCGTCACGCCCGCGAGCGCCACCCGGTCCCCGTACGCCCGCCCGAGATCCCGCAGCGCGACGGCCGGGCCGTCGTCAGTGGCGGCCATGGTGCGACGAATCGCCGCGCAGCGTCTGCACCACGTGCCCCAGCGTCGGCGCCAGCACCACGAACAGCTGGTCGATCGCCTTCGGCGAGCCCGGGAAGTTGACGATCAGGGTGCGCTCGGAGATGCCGGAGACCCCGCGCGTGAGGATCCCCATCGGCGTGTGCCTCGCGCCCTCGATCCGCATCGCCTCCGCGAAGCCCGGCGCGTCGCGGTCGATCACCGCGCGCGTGGCCTCGGGCGTCACGTCGTCGGGCGTAAGCCCCGTCCCACCCGTCGTGAAGATGAGGTCGCAGCCCGCGTCCACGTAGTGGTGCAGCCGGTCCTCGATCAGGCCGAAGTCGTCGGGCACGACCTCCATCGCCACGACCTCGCAGCCCGAGGCCTCGGCGGCCGCGGCCAGGCGCGGGCCCGAGAGATCCTCCGCCTCCCGGCGCGAGACGGACGTCGAGATGGTCAAAACGGCGGTCCTGATGCGCGGAGCTTAGAGCCTGGCCCGAGGTCGTCGGCACGTCCGCCTCCACCCATCCGCGGCGCCTGGCGCCACCCACGATGCTCGCAATAACCCCACCATTGCTGCGCTCGCGTGCGGCGCCAGGCATCCACGGCTGGGCGAATGCGGCCGGGCCGCCGAATCTCGGCGCCAGACTCTTAGTCTCCACACGTGGAGCTCAGACAGCTCGAGTACTTCGTAGCGGTGGCCCGCCATCGCCACTTCGGCCGTGCCGCGGCAGCCGTCTACGTCACACAGCCGGCCCTCTCGCAGCAGATCCGGCGGCTCGAGGCCGAGCTCGGGGTCGCGCTGCTGCGGCGCACGAGCCGCGGCGTGGAGCTGACCCCGGCGGGCGCCGACCTGCTGGTGCGCGCGGACGCGATCCTCGCCGAGGCGGGGCGCGCCCGCGCCGCGATGGACGAGCACGCCGGCGTGGTGCGCGGCGCCGTCCGCATCGCCGCGACGACCGAGGCGGTGGAGCTGCCGCAGCGGCTCGCCGCCTTCCACCGCGACCACCCGCAGATCCGGATCGCGCTGCGGCACGCGTCGGCGACCGAGGCGCTGGAGCTCGTCCGCCGCGGCGCCGTCGACCTCGCGGTCGTCGGGCACGCGTCCGGCGAGCCGCTGACCGACGACCCCCTGCGGCTGATCGTCGAGCCGGACGACCCGCTCGCCGATGCCACCAACGTCAGGCTCGGCTCCCTGAGCGGCCGCGCGTTCGTGCTCGGCGAGCCCGGCAGCGCGCTCAGGGAGACCGTCATGGCCGCCTGCCAGGAGCACGGGTTCAGCCCGGTGCCGCTGATCGAGGTCGGCGACCCGGCAACCGTGCGCTTCCTCGTGGCGGCCGGGCTGGGCGTCAGCCTCGTCCCGTCGTCATGGCTCGACGCCCCGGGCGCCGAGGTCGGCGTCGCGCGGCTGCACGGGGCGGCGCCCCGGCACCGCCTCTACCTCGTCACGGCCGGCGAGCTCCCGCCCGCGGGCCGTCTCCTCGCCGAAAGCCTCAGATGAACTCCGCGAGCTCCTGGAGGAAGCGCCGCTTGGGGCGCGCGCCGACGAGCTTGAGCACCGGCTCGCCGCCGCGGAAGACCATGAACGTCGGCATCGAGAGGATCCCGTAGCGGACGGCCGTCTCCTGGTTGTCGTCGACGTCGACCTTCACGAAGCGGACGTCGGGTCGCTCCTCGGAGAGCTCGGCGAGGATCGGGCTCATCACGCGGCAGGGCGGGCACCAGGCGGCGTGGAAGTCGACGACCACGGGGGCGTCGGACTCGATCACGTCGGCCGTGAAGCGCGCGTCGGTGGTGTCGGTCGGCATGCCGACGACGGTGGCAGCCGCCCGCGCGGCTTTCCAAGTGCGATTCGTTATCGGGCCGATCAGGCCAGGGCGTGGGCGCGCTGCGCGTCGGCGATCAGCGAGCGCACCGCGTCGTCGTCACCGGCCCGCAGGAGCTCGACCGGATCGGGGTCGCCGTTCACGATCCCCTCGAAGAACGCCTTGCGGTCCTGGTAGGTCGGCAGCGTGCCCTTGGCCCAGCCGCGCGCCTCGTTCAGGAGCACCGCCAGCTGCGCGTAGGGCTCGCCGAACTGGTCGGCGATCTCGCGCTTGATCCGCTTGGCCAGCGCCGGCGAAGCGCCCGCCGTCGAGATGGCGATGGCGAGCGGGCCGGTGCGCACGATGGCCGGCAGGATGAAGTTGCACAGCGGCGGGACGTCGACGATGTTGACGAGCATCGCCCGCCGCTCGGCGTCCTCGAAGACGCGGATGTTCACGTCGGTGTCGTTCGTCGCGGCGATCGCGATGAACGTGGCCTCGACGTCGCCCGGCCGGTACTCGCGGCGGATCCACTCGATCGACCCCTCGGCGGCGAGCTCCTGCAGCTCGGGCACGGCGTCGGGCGCCACGAGCACCACGCGGCCCTCGCACGCGAGCAGGCCCTCGACCTTCTCGAGCCCGATGTCACCGCCGCCGACGACGAGGCAGCGCCGCCCGGTCAGCCGCAGGCACGCGATGTAGAACGGCGTCTCGAGCATCCCCTGGACGCAGGTCTGGTCGCAGATGCCCTTCTTGAACTGGCAGACGCACTCCTTGCCTGCATACGCTTGAGCCGGCATACCGCTCTACACCGTACAAGGGAGCAGATGCGCCCTTCCGGCTACTTCGACGACGACTCGCTCCTGCGCGAGGTGGTCTCACACCGCCTGACCGCGCTGTCCGGGCCGCGGGCGCTGCTCGTGATGGCCGCGCACCCCGTCGCGTTCGCCGGGTTCTTCGCCCACACCGGCGCGCTCGACGACCCGTACGCCCGGCTCCGGCGCACCGGCGACGTGCTCGACGCCATCGCCTTCGGCACCCGCGAGGAGGCCGACCGGGCGACGAGGCGGGTCCGCGCGGTACATCGCCGCATCCACGGCGAGCTCCCCGACGGCCGCACCTACCGCGCCGACGACCCGGAGCTGCTGCTGTGGATCCTCGCGGCGATGGCCGAGTCGGCGCTCGTCGTCTACCCGCGCTACGTCCGCCGCCTCTCGCACGACGAGCGCGACGCGCTGTGGCGCGACTACCGCGTCGTAGGCCGCCGCTTCGGCCTGCGCGAGCGCGACATGCCGCGCGACGTCGACGCCTTCGACGACTACATGGCGGAGCGCTACGGCAGCGGCGAGCTCGTCGTCGGCGACGCGGCTCGGGCGCTCGCGAAGGAGATCGTGATGCGCCCGCCGGTGCCGCTGCACCTGCGGCCGCTGCGCGAGCTGGTCAACCAGGTCACCGTCGGCCTGCTGCCCGACACGCTCCGGCGCCAGTACGGGTTCTCGTGGGACCCGCTGCGCGCCGCCGCCCATCGCGGCGGCGCCGAGTACGTCCGGCGCGTGGTCAGCCGCTTCGCTTGAGCTTCCCGTGCCGCTTGGCGTAGCGCTCGCCGGCCCGGAAGACCAGCAGTCCGATGGGGATCGACGCCACGCCCAGCACCACGAGCGGCCACAGCTCGCCGCCGAGCGAGCCGAGCCCGGCGCCGTCGAGGATCGCCGCGCGGATGCCCTCCAGCGCGTAGGTCGCCGGCGAGATCGCGGCCAGCGCCTGCATCCAGCCGGGCATGACCTCGACGGGGTAGTAGACGCCGGAGACGACGAGGAGCATGCCCTGGGCGATGAACCCGAGCTGCGCGCCCTTCTCGGGCGAGATCAGCGGCAGCACGGCGGTGGCCATGCCGATGCCGACGAACGAGACCGACGCGACGGCCAGCAGCACGAGCGCGGCGCCGAAGTCGGCGTCCGGGAAGCTCAGCCCGAAGAACACGGCGACGACGCCGAACACGAGCGCGGTGCGCAGGACGCCGTAGAGCACGGCGAACGCGCCCATGCCGAGCAGGTGCACGGCGCGCGACAGCGGCGCCATGAACGTGTACTCGATCGTGCCCTCCCAGCGCTCCCACGCGACGGTCTCGGTGAGGATCTCGAAGACGACGCCGAGATAGGCCCAGATCACCGCGCCGATGAGCAGGATGGTGGTCTGGCGCTCGACGTCGAGCTGCCCGCCGGTGGCCTCGATGCCCTCGGCGATGAACACGATCGTGAGCGTGTTCGCGATCGTCCAGACGAAGAAGGCGAGCTCCCACCAGCCGTAGCGCTTGACCAGGTAGGTGTTGCGCTCGACGACGCCGGCCAGCGCGATCGCCTGATGCCGCAATGCCGTCATCAGGCCGCCTCCTCTTCCTCGTCGTCCTCGAACGTCCGGCCGGTGGCGACGAGGAACGCGTCCTCGAGCGTGGCCGCGCCGTAGCGCCGCTTGAGCGCGGAGGCCGGCTCCAGCGCCAGCAGGCGACCGCGGTCGAGGATGCCGACGCGGTCGGCGAGCGCCTCCGCCTCGGCCATGTCGTGCGTGCAGAGCAGCGTGGTGGTGTCGTTCTCGGCGCGGACCTCGCCCACGAACGCCTGGACCTCGCGCTTGGCGCGCGGGTCGAGCCCCGTGGTCGGCTCGTCGAGGAGCAGCAGCACCGGCGACGTCAGCAGCGCCCGCGCCAGCGCGACCTTCTGCTGCATGCCGCGCGACAGGTCCTCCATCGGGGAGCCGGCGCGGTCGGCGGGGAACGAGACGCGCTCGAGGATCTCCGGGATCCGCCGGCGCGTGACCTGCCGCCCGAGCCCGTAGAAGCGCGCCGCGTACGACAGGTTCTCGTTGGCCGACATGCGCTTGAAGAACGACGCCTCGACGGACACGCGGTTGACGAGTGCGCGCACGGCGCGCTCCTCGCGGGCCACGTCATGCCCGAACACGCGCGCCGAGCCGCCGTCGACGAGCAGGAGCGTCGACAGCAGGCGGACGAGCGTGGACTTGCCCGACCCGTTCTGGCCGAGCACGGCGACGCACTCGCCGCGAGCGATGGTGAACGACACGTCGTCCAGCGCGACGAGCGGCGGACGGCGGCGGCGATGGAACTCCTTGCGGAGGCGGACGACTTCGACTGCGGACATGACGGGCTCCTGAAGGACGAGATGACCAGGGGCGGTCCACCGAGGCGGTGCTCGGCAGCGCGGTGCGGGTCAGTCCAAGGCCGTCATGCGACCGATCGTACACCCTCAGTCAGGGTTCGAATCCGGCACGCCGTCGACCCGGCGGCGGATGCCGAGCGGGTTCTCCTCGCGGAGCTCCGGCGGAAGCGCGTCGGCGGGCGCGTCCTGGAACGCGACCGGCCTGGTGAAGCGATGCACGGCGGTCATGCCCACCGACGTGTGGAGCGGGCTCGTCGTGGCCGGGAACGGGCCGCCGTGGTGCATGCCGAAGGTCACCGCCACGCCGGTCGGGTAGCCGTTGAAGACGACGCGGCCGGCGCGCTCGCCGAGCGCGGCGACGACGTCCGCGACGTCCTCGCCCGGCTGCGCGTGCAGCGAGCCGGTGAGCTGGCCGTCGAGCTGCCCGAGCGCGGCGAGCAGCTCCTCGCGCGAGCCGTGGCGCAGGAGCAGCACGACGGGGCCGAAGTGCTCCTCCAGCAGCTCCGGTCCGAGGTCGGTGGCCGGCGCCTCGTAGGCGGCGGGCTGATGGCGGAAGCCGGGCCCGTCGGGCGCCGGCGCCGAGCCGAGCCGCCGGGCGTGTCCCGCCAGGCGGTCGACGCCGTCGCGCAGCGCGTCGCGCAGGCGCTCGTTGAGCAGCACCTGCGGATCGGCGGCGTCGAGCCGCGCGGCGAGGCCGGCCGCGAACGCGTCGCCCTCCGGCCCGGCCGGCACGAAGACGACTCCCGGCTTGGTGCACAGCTGCCCGCCGAAGCTCGCCACCGACGCGGTCAGGCCGTCGGCGATGGCCTCGGACCGCTCGCGCAGCGCGGCCTCGGTGACGACGATCGGGTTGATCGAGCCCATCTCCGCGTAGACGGGGATCGGCACGGGCCGCCGCGCCGCGCGGTCGAAGATCGCCTTGCCGCCGTTGAACGAGCCGGTGAAGCCGACGGCGGCGATCTCCGGCGCGTCGACCAGGGCCTCGCCGACCTCCACGCCCGCGGCCGGCAGGTTGGCGAACGTGCCCTCCGGCAATCCTGCATCGGCGACCGCGGCGACCAGCTCGCGGGCGACCAGCTCGCCGGTCCCCGGGTGCGAGGGGTGGCCCTTGACGATCACCGGGCAGCCCGCGGCCAGGGCGGAGGCCGTGTCGCCGCCCGCGGTCGAGAAGGCGAGCGGGAAGTTCGAGGCCCCGAAGACGGCGACCGGCCCGAGCGGGACGAGCATCCGCCGCACGTCGGGCCGTGGGATCGGCTTCGCGTCGGGATCGGCGTGGTCGATGATCGCCTCGGCGTCCTCGCCCGTGTCGACGATCGCCGCGAACGCCTCGAGCTGCCCGCACGTGCGCTCGAGCTCGCCGCGCAGCCGCGGGACGGCCGGCAGGCCGGTCTCCGCCTCGGCCGTCGCCACGATCTCGTCGCCCGCGGCGCGCAGGCGCGCGGCGGCCCCGCGCAGCAGGGCGGCGCGGCCGGCGCGGTCGCGCAGCGCGCCGGAGCGATGGACCGCGGCCGCGGCGGCCGCCGCCGCGCGCACGTCCTCGGGCGAGGCCTCCTCGAAGGCTGGGCCTGTCTCGCCGGTGCGGGGATCCACGGAGTTGAAAGTCAGCGGCATCGCGTGTACGTTACCGGTTCGGTAAGGGAACCAATGCTGTTCGATCAACAAACCACTTTCCGTCCGCGTCAGCGCTACGAGCAGGTCGCCGACCGGCTCGCCGCGGACATCCGGGCCGGCCGGCTGGCGCCCGGCGAGCGGCTGCCGTCGGAGCGCGACCTGGCGCGCTCGCTCGAAGTCGGTCGCGCGTCGGTGCGCGAGGCGATCGCGGCGCTGCAGGTCGCCGGGATGATCGAGACGCGGCCCGGCTCCGGCTCGTTCGTGGCCGCCGTCGACCCGGTGCGCGAGGTCCACGACTCCAGCCCGTCCGACCTGCTCGAGGCGCGCGCGCTGCTCGAGCCCGCCGTCGCCCGCCTCGCCGCGCAGCGCGGCCGGCGCGACGACGAGATCGAGGCGCTGCTCGCCGCGATGGAGGGCGCGACGGGCGACGTCTGGAACGACTGCGACCGCCGCTTCCACCAGCGGATCGCCACGCTCACCGGCAACCCGGTCCTGGTCGACCTCGCCGACCGCATCGCCGCGGTGATGGACGAGCCGCTGTGGCAGCGGCTGCGCGACGACTCGATCGCGGTCGCCGGCCGCACCACCCTGCACCTCGCGGAGCACCGGATGATCTACGAGGCGATCGTGGAGGGCGACGGGAAGACCGCGGAGCTCTACGCCGCCCAGCACATCCGGCGCGTCCGCCGCTACATGACACTCGACTGAAAGGCCGCCATGCGCTTCCCCGGCATCATCCCCGCCGTCACCACGCCGTTCGACGCGTCCGGCGCCATCGACGTCCCCGCGCTGGAGGGCAACGTGCATGCGCTGCTCGACGCCGGCGTGCACGGCGTCGTCGCCACCGGGACGATGGGCGAGGCCGGCAGCCTCTCGCCCGCCGAGCGGCGCGAGGTGGTCGCCGCGGTCGCCCGCGCGGTCGACGGCCGCGTGCCCGTGATCGCCGGCGTCTCCGCCGGCACGCCCGCCGCCGCCATCGCCTTCGCGGCCGACGCCGCCGAGGCGGGAGCGACCGCGCTGATGCTGCTCCCGCCGCTCGGCTACCGCGGCGACGAGCGCGAGATCGAGGCCTACTACCGCTCGGTCGCGGAGGCCGCCGGGCTGCCGCTGATGGTCTACAACAACCCCGAGGCCAGCGGCACGGACATGACGCCGGAGCTGATCGTGGGGCTGTACGAGTCGATCGACGCCGTCGTCGCGGTCAAGGAGTGCTCGGGCGACGCGCGCCGCCTCGCCGCCCTGATCGGCGCGGCGCCCGAGCTGGAGGTCCTGGTCGGCGGCGACGACTGGGCGCTCGAGGGCTTCGCCGCCGGCGCGACCGGCTGGGTGAGCGGCGTGGCCGACGTCGCCCCGGGCGAGACCGTCGCGCTCTATGACGCCTGCCGGACGGGCGACCTCGAGACGGCGCGCGCCGTCTACCAGCGCCTGCTCCCGCTCGCGCGCTTCGACATGACGCCCAAGCTCGTGCAGTACTTCAAGGCCGCGATGGACGAGGTCGGCCTCGCCGGCGGCGCGTGCCGCCCGCCGCGGCTCGCCCTCACCGCCGACGAGCGCGCCGCGCTCGGCGAGGCGATGGCGGTGCTGCGCGAGGGCGCCGCTGTATGACCGCGTTCGAGGCGGTCGACTCGCACACGGAGGGGATGCCGACCCGGGTCGTCACGGCCGGGGTCGATCCCATCCCGGGAGCGACCATGCTCGAGCGCAAGCTGCACTTCGAGCGGCACATGGACGATCTGCGGCTCCTGCTCATGCGCGAGCCGCGCGGCCATGCGGCGATGTCGGGGGCGATCCTGCAGCCGCCGACCCGCGACGACGCGGACTGGGGCGTGCTCTTCATCGAGGTCTCCGGGTGCCTGCCGATGTGCGGGCACGGGACGATCGGCGTCGCCACGGTGCTGGTGGAGCGCGGCCTGGTCGAGGTGCGCGAGCCGGAGACCGTGGTGCGCCTCGACACGCCGGCCGGGCTCGTCGAGGCGCGCGTGAGCGTCGCGGACGGCCGCGCCCGGGCCGTGACGCTGCGCAACGTGCCGTCGTTCCTCTACGAGCGCGACCGCCGGCTCGGCGACGTGACGGCCGACATCGCGTTCGGCGGCAACTTCTACGCGCTCGTGCCCGTCGAGGCGGTCGATCCGGCCGAGGCCGGGACGTACATCCGCCGCGGGGCGGAGCTCATGGCGCTCGTCAACGAGGACCCGCCCGTGCACCCGCTCGACGACCGCATCGCGGGCTGCCGCCACGTGATCTTCCACGCGCCCGGCTCCGGCGGCTCGGATGCCCGCAACGCGACCTCGATCCACCCCGGCTGGCTCGACCGCTCGCCGTGCGGGACCGGGACCTCGGCGCGGATGGCGCAACTGCACGCGCGCGGCGAGCTGGCGCTCGGGACGCCGTTCGTCAACGAGTCGGTCATCGGCACGCGCTTCACGGGCCGCCTCGTCGAGGAGACCGCCGTCGGCGACTTCGCCGCCGTCGTGCCGGAGATCACCGGCCGCGCGTGGGTCACCGGGACGGGCACGTACGTGCTGGACGCCGACGACCCCTTCCCCGCCGGCTTCGCCCTGTGAGGGCGCGCGAGGTCGCGGTCGTCGGCGCGGGGATCGTCGGCACGGCCACGGCCCGCGAGCTGGCGGTCCGCGGCGTCGACGTGGTGCTGCTCGACGCCGGCGAGGTGTCCGGCGGCACCACCGGGCTGGGCGAGGGCAACGTGCTCTGCTCGGACAAGGACGCCGGGCCCGAGCTGGAGCTCTGCCTGCGCGGCCGCGAGCTGTTCGACGAGCTCGACGAGCGGCTGGGCGACGAGGCGAGGATCCGCCGCAAGGGCGCGCTGATCGTGCACCCGGACGAGGCGACCTGGGCGGCCGAGCCGGCGCGGCTGGAGCGCCTCGCGGGCGTGCGCTCGGAGCTCGTCGACGACGTCGCGGCGGTCGAGCCCGAGCTCACGGGGCCGCTGTTCGGCGCCAGCTACTTCCCCGACGACCTGCAGTGCGCGCCGCGCGAGATCGCGCTCGCGCTGGCGCGCGAGGCGGCCGGGGCGGGCGCCGAGCTGCGCACCGGCGCGCGCGTGGCGGAGATCGCGCGCGGGGGCGTCGTACTCGCCACCGGCGAGCGGATCGCGGCGGGCGCGGTCGTCGTCGCGGCGGGGCCGTGGAGCCGCGAGCTGGCCGAGGGCGCGGGCCTGGCGCTGCCGCTCGAGCCCCGCAAGGGCCAGCTCGTCCGGCTGGGCCCGCTGCCGGTCCGCCACAAGGTCGTCGACGGCTCGTACCTCGCCTCGGTGGCGAGCGCCGAGGCCGGGCTCGAGGTCACGACGGTCGTGGAGACGACCTGGGACGGCGACGTGCTGGTGGGCTCCAGCCGCGAGCGCCGCGGGTTCGACACCTCGGTCGACGACGCGGTGAGCGACGCGATGGTGGCGCGGGCCGCGCGGCTGTTCCCGCGGCTGCGCGAGCTGCCGCGGCTGGCCGCCTGGGCGGGCCTGCGTCCGTGGCTGCCCGACCACCTGCCGGCCATCGGGCCGTCGGCGGCCGTCGAGGGCCTGTGGCTGGCCACGGGGCACGAGGGTGCCGGCGTCGCGCTCGGCCCGGTGACCGGGCGGCTGATCGCGCAGGCCTACTGCGGCGAGCCGTCGCTCGTGGACCTCGCGCCGTTCGACCCGGACCGGTTCGGCCGCTGAGCGGCGTTCCGCGCCGCCCGCAGCGCGACGCGCGCGACCGGCAGCGCGCCTTCGCGCACCGCGGCGAGGCGCTCGCTCTCGCGCCCGTGCAGGAGCCGCGCCGCGGCCGTGCGGGCGCTCACCAGCGCCGGGTCGTACGGCAGCCAGCGCGCGCTGCGCACCCGCGCCGGCTGCGACGCGAGCCGCTGCGGGTCGGTGTGCCGGGCCAGCCGCACCGGCACCGACGGCACGGCCTGGCCGTGCTCGTTCACCCAGGTCAGCTCCGCGCCGAGCGTGCGAGCGACCCGCTCGCCGTAGGCGCGGTCGTGCGTCCAGACCGACACCGGCGCGCCCGCGTGCCCGGCGGCGAGCTCGATCGCCTCGGCGTCGCTGCCCGCCTCGACCACGGCGAGCACCGGGCCTGGCGGCATCTCGCGCACCAGGCGCGCGTCGGCGGGCACGCCGCGGAGGACGATCGGCGCGCAGAAGGCGCCGTCCAGGCCGGGGAGGATCAGCGGGCCGCCGCACAGCCGCTCGGCGCCGCCCGCCTCGGCCTCGGCCACCAGGCGCTCGACGGCCTCGAGGTCGGCGCGCGAGGCCAGCGGCCCGACCTCGGTGTCCGCGTGCAGCGGATCGCCCACGCGCAGGCGCTGCGCCTCGGCGACCAGCCGCTGGAGCAGCGCGTCGGCGGGGCCGGGAGCGACGACGAGCCGCCCCACCGCGGCGGGATGGCGCCCGGCGCCGGCGAAGGCGGCCCACAGCGCGCCGGCGACGGTCGCGTCGAGCGGCGCCCCGTCGAGCACGAGCATCGTGGCCTTCGCCGCGTCGCCGACGTCGACCACGCGGTCGAGCCCGGCGAGGTCGGCGCCGTGGAGCACCGCGATCAGCTCGCCCGGCACGCCGGCGCGCAGGAACGCCGCGGCGATCCGCTCGCCCACGAGCGGCGCGGCGGGCGCCAGGAGGACGGCGTTGCCGGCCAGCAGCGACGCCGCCGACTCCACGACCGGCTCGGCCCACGGCGACTCGTCGCGCCCGCAGACGCCGACCACGCCGGCCGGGGCCTGCACGAGCACCGCGCGGCGGCCGGCGCGCAAGAGCGTCGCGCGGCCCAGGCGCTGGTCGGCGAGAGCGCGCGGTCCGTCGTCGGCCAGCGCGTGCAGCGCGCTCACCGACGGCAGCAGCTCGGCCAGCAGCGCCTCGCTGCGCGGCCGGCCGGTCTCGCGCGCGATGAGGCGCGCCAGCCGGTCGAGCTCGTCGAGCACCGCCTGCGCGGCGCGGCGCAGGTAGTGGGCGCGCGCCCGCGCCGGCACGGCGGCCCACAGCGGCTGCACGAGGCCAGCGGCGTCCACCGCGGCCTGCACCTCCGCGGCGCCGGCCCGCGCGACGCCGCCGAGCACCTCGCCGCTGGCCGGCGAGCGGGACTCGATCTCAGCCACCCGTGCGCCTCGCCGTGGTGATCAGCGTCCGGTAGCGCATCGCCACGCGGTCGACCCCGTGCCGCTCGAGCACGCCGCGGACGTCGGCGAGCGCGGCGGCGCGCAGGTCGTCCGGCAGCCCGCCGATCGAGCTGAACGAGGCGACCTCGGCCACCATGCGGTCGCGGTCGGTCGGGTGCTCGTGGGCGGCGGTCCCGTCGAGCGGCGGCTCGAACCGCTCGTCGGCCTCCAGCGCCTCGCGCCACGGCGTGGTGTGGCGCGTCAGGCCCTCGCTGTCGGGCGAGCGGTGGCGCATGACCGTCGCGTGCAGCTCGCCGAACCACTCGGGCTGCCCCTCGTCCAGGGAGTTCCAGAGCGCGACGAGGCCGCCGCCCGGCCGGATGACGCGCGCCAGCTCCGCGACCGCGCGCGGGTGGTCGAACCAGTGGAAGGCCTCGGCGACGAAGGCGGCGTCCACGCTCGCGTCGGGCAGCGGGATCGCCTCGGCGGTGCCGTCGAGGACGCGGACCCCGGGCAGCCGCGCGGCGAGGACGTTGCGCATGCCCTCCACCGGCTCCACGGCGATCACCTCGGCGTGCCGCTCCAGCACCTCCGTGAGCTTGCCCGTCCCCGCGGCGAGGTCGAGCACCGTGCGCGCCCCGAAGCGCTCCAGCAGCGCGGCGACCGCCCCGGCGGGCCACCCCGGGCGGCCGCGCTCGTAGTCCTCGGCCATCGCGTCGAACGCGCGGGCCGCGAGCGGGTTGACGGTCACCGCCCGCGGGCCTTGCGGATGCGCTCGAGCCGCTCGCGCAGCTCGGCCTCCGTGTCGTCGGGGCGGTAGAAGCGCAGGTCGCCGAGGCCGTCCGGCATGTGCTCCTGGTCGTTGACGTGGTTGGGCTTGTCGTGCGGGTAGTCGTAGCCGCGCCCGCGGCCCAGGGACTGCGCGCCCGGGTAGGCGGCCGACTGCAGCGCGGCCGGCGGCCGGGCGGCGCCGTGCTCGCGGATGTGGGCCCGGACCTCGCCGATCGCCCGCTTGACGGCGTCCGACTTCGGGGCGAGCGAGAGGTAGATCGCGGTCTGCGCGAGCGCGAACCAGCCCTCGGGCAGGCCGACGTGCTCGACCGCGTGGGCGGCGGCGACGGCCACGGTCAGCGCGTTCGGGTCGGCGTTCCCGACGTCCTCCGACGCGAGGATGATCATGCGGCGGGCGATGAAGCGCGCGTCCTCGCCGCCCTCGAGCATGGCCGCGAGGTAGTAGAGCGAGGCGTCGGGATCGGAGCCGCGCGTGGACTTGATCCACGCCGAGATGTAGTCGTAGTGCTGGTCGCCCCCCTTGTCGTAGAGGACGGCCTTGCGCTGGATGGCGTCCTCGGCCTCGGCGAGCGTCAGCGTCTCGCCGGTGGCCGTCGAGCAGGCCAGCTCGAGGGCGTTCAGCGCGGTGCGGGCGTCGCCGTTCGAGCGCGCGGAGAGGAACTCGATCGCGTCGTCGGGCACCGCGACCTTGGGGCATTCGCCGCGCTCGATCGCCCGGCGCAGCAGCGTCTCGACGTGCTCGTTGGTGAGCTGCTCGAGCTGGTAGATCTGCGTCCGCGAGAGGAGCGCGCTGTTGACCTCGAAGTAGGGGTTCTCGGTGGTGGCGCCGATCAGCGTCACCAGCCCGTCCTCGACGGCGGGCAGCAGCGCGTCCTGCTGCGCCTTGTTGAAGCGGTGGATCTCGTCGAGGAAGAAGATCGTCGAGCGGCCGCCGCGCTTGCGCTCCGCGGCGCGGGCGATCACCTCGCGCACCTCGGCGCGGCCGGCCTGCACGGCCGAGAGCTCCTCGAAGGCGGCGTCGGCGTGCTCGGCGGCGAGGCGCGCGAGCGTGGTCTTGCCGGTGCCGGGCGGGCCGTAGAGGACCATCGAGTGCGGGTGGCCGGACTCGAGCGCGTTGCGCAGCGCCGAGCCCTCGCCGAGCAGGTGCTCCTGCCCGACGAACTCCTCCAGCGTCCGGGGCCGCATGCGCGCGGCGAGCGGCCCGTCGGGCGGTATCCGGTCGCTGGGTCCCTTCTCGGGAGGATCGAAGAGGCGCTCCACGGCACCCATCTTCGCGCGCCGGGCCGACGGCCGCAGCGCCGGTGCCGTCGCGGGCTACCGATCCACGGCCTGATCAGCCACGGGTGCCTGCGGGAGTGGGCGTCGACGATCGGCTTCCGGCGGCCGACGATGCGGTTCGCCGGGCGAGGACCGACCTGACGGCGGCGATCCGTGGCCGCGGCCGGCGGCGGCGTCGGTCACGCGGCGGTGCAGAGGTGGCGAGCCCGTAGGGCTGGGAGCCGGGGATCCGGGACATGGGGAGCGCTCCTGGGGAGGGAGAAGCACGAACGGTCGTGCGGTTTGTACCACAGAACGAACGATCGTGCTACTTTCTGCCCATGGCCGGGACGCTCACCGACGGACGCCTCGTGCGCGGTCGCCGCACGCGCGACTCGATCCTCGGCGCGGCCGTCGACCTCGCCTCGGTCGAGGGCCTCGACGGCCTGACCATCGGCCGGCTCGCCACCGAGCTCGGGATGAGCAAGAGCGGCCTCTTCGCGCACTTCGGGTCCAAGGAGGAGCTCCAGCTCGCGGTCATCGAGGCCGCCGGGGCGATCTTCGTCGAGGAGGTCGTCGCGCCCGCCCGCGAGGCCGAGCGCGGCCTCCCGCGCCTCGCCGCCCTGCTCGACCACTGGCTCGCCTACATGCAGCGCGAGGTGTTCCCCGGCGGCTGCTTCTTCGACGCGGTCCGCAACGAGTACGACAGCCGCCAGCCCGGCCCGGTGCGCGACGCCATCCGGCGCGACTTCGCGACCTGGTCGGAGACGCTCGCGAACCGCGTGCGCGCCGCGCAGGCGGCCGGCCATCTCGACCCGGAGGCCGACCCCGAGCAGGTCGCCTACGAGCTCGACGCGCTCGCCGGCGCGGCCAACGTGAACTTCCAGCTCAACCGCGACCCGGCGGCGTTCGACCGCTCGCGCCGCGCCATCCACGCGCGGCTGGAGGCGCTGAGGGTCCACTAGCATCGTGGCAATGGCCGCGTTGCAGGAGGAGGCCGCCGACGTCCTGGCGCGGCTCATCCAGTTCAAGACCGTCAACCCGCCCGGCAACGAGCGGGAGTGCCAGGAGTGGCTGGCCGCGTACCTCGAGAGCGCGGGGCTCGAGGTCGAGCTCCTGGGCGCCGAGGCCGAGCGCCCGAACCTGATCGCGCGGATCCGAGGGGACGAGCCCGGCCCCGTCCTCGGCTATCTGTCGCACGTGGACACCGTGCTCGCCGATCCCGACGACTGGACGCACGACCCGTGGTCGGGCGAGATCCACGACGGCCACATGTGGGGCCGCGGCGCGCTCGACATGAAGTCGCAGACCGCCGCCGAGGTCGTCGCGGTGGCCACGCTCGCCCGCAACGGCTGGCGGCCGCCCGCCGGCGAGCTCAAGCTCATCTCGGTGGTCGACGAGGAGGTCGGCGGCCGGCTGGGCGCCCAGTGGCTCACCGAGCAGCGGCCCGACGCCGTCCGCGTCGACTGGCTGCTCAACGAGGGCGGCGGCGGCGTGATGCCGTACGGCGGCCGCCGGCTCTACTCCGTCTGCGTCGCCGAGAAGGGCACGTTCCGCTTCACGGTGCGCGCCCGCGGCGTCGCCGGGCACGCCTCGATCCCCGGGTTCGGCGAGAACGCGCTGCTCAAGCTCGCGCCCGCCATCACGCGGATCGGCGCGGGCCTGCCCGGCTACGACCTGGTCGACGAGCCGCGCGCGATGCTCGCCGCCCTCGGCGAGGACCCGAGCGACCCCGGCGCGGCGATCGCCCGCATCCGCGAGATCGAGCCGCGGCTGGCCGCCATGGTCGAGCCGACGCTGCGCGTGACGACGGTCCCCACGCGGGTCTCCGCCTCCGAGAAGATCAACGTCATCCCGGCGAAGGCCGAGGTCCAGGTCGACTGCCGCGTCCCGCCCGGGATGGACGACGAGGCGACGATGCGCCGCGTGCGCGAGCTGGTCGGCGACGATCTCGAGATCGAGGCGATCGAGGGCGTCGTGGTCGGCAACCGCTCGAAGATCGACACGCCGCTGATGCGGGAGATCGGCGACTGGATCTCCGAGCGCGACCCCGGCGCCGAGGCCATCCCCACGGTGCTCCCCGCGTTCACCGACTGCCGCTGGTTCCGCGAGGCGTTCCCCGACTGCGCGGCGTACGGGTTCTTCCCGCAGCGCCACCAGACCCTGTACGACACGTGGTCGCTGATCCACTCCAGCGACGAGCGGATCGACGTCCGCGACCTCGCGTTCGCCACCGAGTTCTTCACCGACCTCCCGAGGAGGCTGTTTTGAGTCCTGTCGCCGAAGGCAAGCTCCGACTCGGCGGCATGGCGCTGCGCAACGGGCTGCTCGTCCACGGCCCCACGCACTGGGCCGCCGCCGTCCGCGACGCCCAGGGCGAGATCCGCACCGCGTCGGGCCGCAAGCCGCGCGTGAAGGGCGTCGACCCCGTGCCCGGCCTGCGCGGCGTGGTCCGCCTCGGCGAGGCCTTCGTGGTCATCCCGCTGGTGAAGCGCGCGCTGCCGCAGGCCAAGCTGCCGTTCGAGTCCCCGAGCGTGCTCGGCGTGGCCGCCGCCGCGTCGCTCACCGGCGCGCTGCTGCGGCGCCGCGTCCGCGGCCCCGTCGGCGAGGCCGCGGCCGGGATGCTCTCGCTCGCCCCCGCCGTGCTCGCGCTGCGCGGCGGCGACCTCGCCGCCTACCACGGCGTCGAGCACAAGGCGATCGCCGCCTACGAGTCCGACGACGAGAGCGCCGACGCGGCCGACGCCGCCAAGGAGCACGACCGCTGCGGCTCGCACCTCGTGACCCCGCTGCTGGCCTCCAACCTGGCCGGCGCCCTGCTCGTCAAGCGGGTGATCGAGCGACCCGGACCGGTGGCGGGCGCCGGCGTCGCGGTCGCGTCGACCGCCGCGGCCGTCGAGATCTTCGCCTGGTGCGAGCGCAACGCGACCACGCCGCTGGCCCGGGCGCTGCGGCGCCCCGGCTTCGAGCTCCAGCGGCTCCTCGGCACCCGCGAGCCCGACGAGCGCCAGCTCGAGGTCGGCCGCGCGGCCCTCGCCGAGATCCTGCGGGTCGAGCAAGCCTCGCCGTCCGTTTAGGGTCCAGACCCTAGTCTGGCCCGCCCCCGGAGGGGCATACTTCCCTGCGATGCGCATGGATGCCGGACAGGACGCCAAGCAGACCATCATCGAGGTTGCGGCGCCGCCCACGGCATCGCTCTGGAGCCACGTCGAGGGCTACATCCTCACGTGGGCGCCGATCCTCTTCATGCTGCTGATCGTCTTCGTCCTCTGGCGGACGATGAAGCTGATGCCGAAGACGAAGCCGCAGCAGATCAAGCCGGAGTCCAAGAGCTCGATCGGCTGGGCCGACGTGGCGGGCGCGGACGAGGCCAAGGCCGAGCTGCAGGAGGTCGTCGAGTTCCTGCGCGACCCCGCGCGCTTCCAGAGCTCGGCGCCAAGGTGCCGGCGGGCATCCTCCTCCACGGCCCGCCCGGCACCGGCAAGACGCTGCTGGCCAAGGCCGTCGCCCAGGAGTCCGGCGCCGAGTTCTTCTCGCAGTCCGCCGCCGCCTTCGTCGAGATGTTCGCCGGCCTCGGCGCCGCCCGCATCCGGCGCCTGTTCGCCGAGGCCCGCCGCCACCGGCCGGCCGTCATCTTCATCGACGAGATCGACGCCGTCGGCGGCGAGCGCGGCTCCGACAACAACTCCGAGCGCGAGCAGACGCTCAACCAGCTGCTCGTGGAGATGGACGGCTTCGGCACCACCGGCGACCTCGTCGTCATCGCCGCCTCCAACCTGCTCGACTCGCTCGACGCGGCGCTGCTGCGCCCCGGGCCGCTTCGACCGCCAGATCTTCGTCTCGCCGCCCGGCGTCGCCGGCCGCGAGGAGATCCTGCGCGTCCACACGCGCAACAAGCCGCTCGGCGACGTGGACCTCGACCTCACCGCCCGCCAGACCGCCGGCCTGGCCGGCGCCGACCTGGCCAACCTCGCCAACGAGGCCGCGATCTTCGCCGCGCGCGAGGACGCCGAGCAGATCGACCAGCGCGACTTCGACGCCGCGCTCGAGCGCGTCGTGGCCGGCATGCAGTCGCGCCGCACGCTGAACGACCACGAGCGCCGCGTCGTCGCCTTCCACGAGGCCGGCCACGCGCTGTGCGCCGAGCTGCTGCCCGGCGTCAACAGGGTCCACAAGATCTCGATCGTCCCGCGCGGCAAGGCGCTCGGCTACACGCTGAACCTGCCGGAGGAGGACCGCTACCTCAAGACGCGCGAGGAGCTGATCGACCACATGATGGTGCTGCTCGGCGGCCGCGCGGCGGAGGAGATCGTCTTCGGCGCGGTCACCACCGGCGCGTCGGACGACCTCAAGCGCGTCGCCGAGATCTCGCGCTCGATGGTCCACGAGTACGCGATGGGCACGTCGATGACGTCGCTGCCAGGTCACCGCCGAGGGCGGCGCGGTGTCCGACCGCACGCGCCAGCTGCGCGACGAGGAGCAGCAGCACCTCGCCGACGAGGCGATGCGCGGCGCGGTGCGGCTGATCAATGAGCACCGCGACAAGCTCGACGCGTTGGCCTTCGCGCTGCTGCGCAACGAGGTGCTCGAGCGCGGCGAGATCGACCGGATCATGGCGGGCGTGCCGCGGCTCTATCGCACGCCGGGCCACGGCCTGCGCGTCGTCGCGGCGCCGCCGGATCGGACGACACGTTGACTCAAGACGCTGACGCATCAGGCCGATGCCGCCAGAACCGATGGGGCAGACGGACTCCCTTTCGCGCGCGTGCGCACGATCGAGCGGCTGCACTTCCGCGGCTGCTCGAGCCCGGGGCGATCCGCCCGTCTACCAGCCGATCGTGCGGCTCTGCGACCTCGAGCCGATCGGCTACGAGGGCCTCGCCCGCTTCCCCACGCCGCGGGCCTCGTCGAGCTGCCGCCCGACGTCACGCTCGCCGCCGCCGCGCGAGCGGCCTGCGCGAGGACCTCGAGGTCGCCTGCTGGGCCGCCATGGCCGCCGCCGGCGCGCCGCCCCCGGGCCGCCTGCTGTTCGTCAACATCGCGCCCGACGCGCTCGGCCACCCCGGCCTGTTCGTGCTCGCCGACCGGCTGCCCGTCGCGCCTGGTCATCGAGATCACCGAGCAGACGCGGTGCAGGACATCAAGCGGATCCGCGAGCGGCTGCGCCGTGGATCGCGCGCGGCGCCCAGATCGCGATCGACGACACCGGCGCGGGCTACGCGTCGCTCGAGCACGTCGTCGAGCTGCGCCCCGACTTCCTCAAGCTCACCCGCGGCCTGGTCGCCGACATCGACAAGGACGCCAACCGCCAGGCGCTGCTGCGCGCCACGGTCGCCTTCGCCCGCGAGGTCGGCGCCCGCGTCGTCGCCGAGGGCGTCGAGCGCCGCGAGGAGCTCGAGGTGCTGCGCGCGGCCGAGATCGACTTCGCCCAGGGCTGGCTGTTCGGCCGCCCCGGCGAGGCCTGGCCGGCCGAGCCCGAGAGCACGGGCCGCCGGCTCCTGACCTCAGCGCCCGCCGGTGGCCGCCTCGAGCGCGCCGTCGCGTCCGCCGCGACCCTGCGCGACGCCGCCACCGTGGTCGTCGAGCACCTCGCCCGCTCCGGCCTGATGCCGAGCGTCTACCTCGAGCAGGGCGGGCGCCTGCGCTGCCTGGCGGCGCGCGGCTACTGGCAGATCTACGACGGGATGCCCGCCTCGGCCGGCATCGTCGGCCGCACGTTCCGCACCGGCGCGCCCGTCGAGGTCGACGACACCGCCGGCCACCCCGACTTCCTGCCCTCGGTGCCCTCCGTGGTCGCCGAGCGGTGCCTGCCGCTGCGCGTCGGCGACCGCGTGATCGGCGTGCTCAACGCCGAGTCGCCGACCATGCTCGGCGACGACGCCCGCTGGGAGCTCGACCGCTGCGCCGACCTGCTCGCGCGGCGGATCGAGGAGCTCGGCGGCCCGGAGGCCCAGGTCGCCCCCGCCCAGCGGCTGGCGCGCGCCGTCGCGCGGCTGGCCGGGCTCGAGGACCCCGAGGACGTCGTGCGCGAGACCGTGCGCTCCGCGCTGCACCTGGCGGGCTTCGAGTCGGCCATGCTCGCACTCGCCGACGGCCACGGCAGCCTCTACGTGCACCACGCCGAGGGCCCCTTCGCCGTCGCCTTCTCCGATCTGCCGGCCGAGGACCTGAACGCGATCGGCGACTGGGTCACGCACGGCACCTCCTCCTACACGGTGAACGAGGCGTCGGGCCGCGGCTTCGCCGGCCACGAGCCGCTGCGCCGCGCCGGCGCCGCCTCGATGGCCGTGCTCCCGCTGGCCGCCGCGGGCGAGCGGCTCGGCGTCCTCGCGCTCGCCGACCGCACGCCGCACCGGCTCGCCACCGAGCACGTGGAGCTGCTCGAGCTGCTGGCCTTCCAGGCCGCCAGCGGACTGCGGATGGCCGCCGCCGTGCTCGAGCTGCGCGAGCGCGCCGCGCGCGATCCGCTGACCGGCCTCGGCCACCACGCGACGTTCTACGAGGCCCTGCCGGCGCTGCGCAGCGGCGGCCGCGGGCGCTGCGCGCTGCTGCTCGCCGACGTCGACGGCTTCAAGTCGATCAACGACACGCAGGGCCACGCGGCCGGCGACGACGCCCTGCGCGCGATGGCCGGCCTGCTGCGCGCAGCGGCTCCCTCCGGCGGGCGCGCGTTCCGCATCGGCGGCGACGAGTTCGCGCTCGTGTTCGACTGCGACGGCGAGGCGGACGCCGAGCGGATCGGCTGGGAGCTGCGCTCGCAGGCGCGCGACCGGATCGGCTCGACCCTGTCGGTCGGCCTGGCGCTGGCCGAGGCGGGCGAGAGCGACGAGGCCGTCGTGGCGCGCGCCGACGAGGCGCTCTACGAGGTCAAGCGCCAGGGGCGCAACGGCGTGTTGGTAGCTCCGCCGGGCATCCAGCCGGCGTCCTGAGACCGACGGACGCCATCCGTGGCGCCCGAAACCGGGCTTCGCCCTACGGCGCCGGCACGACGAGCCTGAACCCGCGCGGCACCACCGTCACGCGCTCGAGCCCGCCCTCGCGGATCTCGCCGTCCACGTTGATCTCGCTGCCCGGCGGCAGCGTGACCTCGACCACGTGCCCCTGCTCGTGCGGCACGTCGTGCTGCTGGGCGATCGTGCGGCGGCGGAGGCCGTAGGCGCGGCGGGCCAGGCCGGCGCGCGAGCCGGCCGGGATGACCACGACGTCGAGGCGGCCGTCGTCGGGATCGGCCTCGGCGACGCCCGACCCGCCGCCGAAGGCGCCGCTCACGGCCACGATGAGCTGCCAGCACTCGCCGTCGAAGACCGTGCGGTCGTCGGCGCGCACCGTGACCGGGAGCGGCCTCTCGCGGGCGGCGGCGCGCACGGCGCCCACGCCGTAGGCCAGCGGCCCGAGGCGCGGCTTGAGCGGCTGCGCGTTGCGCGCGGCGACCGACGCCAGCCCGGCGCTCGCCACGTTCACGAACGGGCGGCCGTCGGCCAGGCGGCCGAGCTCGAGCGGGCGGGTCTCCTCGCCCTCGGCGGCCAGCGCGGCCGCCGCGAGCGCGTCGCCGGGCAGCCCGTAGGCGCGCGCGAAGTCATTGGCGGTGCCGGTGGGGACGACGGCAAGGGGGACGTCGAGACGCCCGGCCAGGTCCGCCGCCGAGCCGATCGTCCCGTCGCCGCCCGCGACCGCCACGCGCTCGGGGCCCCACTCGGCGGCGCGCTCGAGCTCGTCGTCCTGGCAGCCGAACACGGCGACCTCGGCGCCGCGCTCGCGCATGGCCTGCGCGAGCGGCTCAGGGTCGAGCCCGCCGCCGGAGGCGCGGTTGGCGGCGAAGGCGATGCGCACGGGCGCTGAGGGTACACTCGCCCCCGTGTTCGGCAGCATCGACCACATCGGCGTCGCGGTCGCCGACCTCGAGGCCGCGATCGCCGTCCACCGCGACACGTACGGGATGCCGCTCGTGCACCGCGAGACCATCTCCGAGCAGGGCGTCGAGGCCGTGCTGCTGGACGTCGGAGACTCCCACGTCGAGCTCCTGGCGCCGCTCTCGGACGACTCGCCGGTCGGCCGCTTCCTGGCCAAGCGCGGGCCCGGGCTCCACCACGTGGCCTATCGCGTGGACGACGTCGCCGGGGCGCTGGACCAGCTCAAGCGCTCCGGCACGCGCCTGATCGACGAGGTGCCGCGCGCCGGAATACGCAACTCTCAGGTAGCGTTTCTTCATCCATCCGCCTCAGGCGGCGTCCTGACCGAACTGGTGCAACCTGCATGAGCGATCCCACCTCCACCCCTCCCAGCTTCCGCCGCGCCGCGCTCGGCTTCACCGGCAGCGGCCAGGTGCTCTCGCTGCGCATCGGCGAGGAGCAGCTCACCGCGCTGCGCAAGGCGCTGCAGGCCGGCGACGAGCGCTGGTACGAGGTCGAGGCGACCGACGGGGCCGTGCTCGTCGACCTCGGGCAGGTCTCCTACCTGCGCGTCGAATCCGGCGAACATCGCGTCGGCTTCTAGCCTGACGGCGGTGCCGAGCCTCCGCGTCGCGTTCAACAAGGTCGATCTCGCCCTCTACAAGCGCGTGCGCCGGCTCGCCCACGCGCCCGATCGCGTGCGCTGGGTGCGCCGCTACTCGCGGCTGGGGGAGCACGGCGCGGTGTGGCTGGGCCTCGGCCTTCTGGGCACGGCGGCCGACGCCGAGCGGCGCGGCCGCTGGTTGCGGGCGACGCTGTGCGTGGGCGGCGCCTACCTGCTGTCGACCTCGATCAAGCTCGCCATCGGGCGCAAGCGGCCCGTGGTCGAGGACCTGCCGCACCTGATGGTCACCCCGACGGGCCTCTCGTTCCCGTCCTCGCACTCGACGTCGTCGTTCGCGGCCGCCCAGGCGTTCGGCCGCCTGCTGCCGCGCGGGCCGCTGCTCGGCGCCGCGGCGGCGATGGCCTTCTCGCGCCTGTATCTCGGCGTCCACTACCCGTCGGACGTGGCGGCGGGCGCCGCGCTCGGCACCGCGGTCGGGAGCCTCGGGCGATGAAGGTCGGCATCGTGGGCATGCCCAACGCGGGCAAGTCGTCGCTCTTCAACGCCCTCTCGCGGGCGGGCGCGGAGGCCGCCAACTACCCGTTCACGACGATCGAGCCGAACGTGGCGGTCGTGCCGGTGCACGACGACCGGCTCGACGCCGTGGCGAAGACCATCGGCGCGTCGAGCATCGTCCCGGACACGATCGAGTTCCACGACATCGCCGGGCTCGTCGCCGGCGCACACAAGGGCGAGGGCCTCGGCAACAAGTTCCTGGCCAACATCCGGGAGACCGACGCGCTGCTGCACGTGGTCCGCGCCCACGGCGACGACAACGTGATCCATCCGGAGGGGCGCGTCGATCCGGCCGCGGACATCGAGACGATCGAGACCGAGCTCCTCTACGCCGACCTCGAGCAGGCCGAGCGCCGCCACGCCCGCGTCGTGCGCACGGCCCGCAGCGGCGACAAGACGGCGATCGCCGAGCAGGCCTGGCTCGAGCGCGTGATCGCCGCGCTGCAGGCCGGCGAGCCGGCGCGCACCGTCCCGGCGCCCGCCGCGGCGCCCAACGCGATGCGCGACCTCTCGCCGCTCACGGGCAAGCCCGTGCTCTTCATCGCCAACGTCGACGAGGGCGACGACGCCGTGCCCTCGGTGATCGCCGACCACGCGGCCGCCCACGGCGCCGCCGCGGTGGCGGTCTCCTCCCGCATCGAGGCCGAGCTCTCGGAGCTCGACGACGACGAGGCGGCGATCATGCGCGAGGAGATGGGGGTCGGCGAGTCCGGCCTCACGCGCGTGGTCCGCGGCGCGTTCGGGCTGCTCGACCTGATCGCCTTCTTCACGGCGGGCGAGGACAAGCCGGCGCAGTCGTGGCACCTCAAGCGCGGCCTGAGCGCCTGGCACGCCGCGGGCGGGATCCACTCGGACATCCAGCGCGGGTTCGTACGCGCCGAGGTGATCGGCTGGAAGGACCTCGTGGACGCCGGCGGATACGCCGCGGCGCGGGAGCGCGGCACCCTGCGGCTGGAGGGTAGGGAATACCCCATGGCCGACGGTGACGTAATTACCGTCAAGTTCACGCCCTGACGTGCCGTTGATAGGGATGTGGACCTCGAAGACCTGATCGGCCCGCTTCCCGCCCCTCTCGGCCGCTGGATGCTGCGGCGCATGGTGGCCTCGGGCATCCGCTACGGGCATGAGTTCGCGGTGCTGCTGGTGCGCGGCGCCGAACCGGCCATGCTCGCCGGCGTCCTGCGCGGCGCCGACATCTTCTCCCACTGGGACGACGGCGACCTCCTGGCGCTGCTCCCCGACACCGATCGCCCCGGCGCGGCCCGCGTGGCCGGCCGCGTGCGCGAGGTGACCGGCGCGCACGTCGGCGCCGCCAACTGGGGCGGGGACGTCGCCGAGGACCTGCTCGAGCGCGCCGAGCGCGCCCTCACCGCGGACCTGGCTCAGGCCTGAAGGCGGGCCGCGGCCTCCGGGTCGTGGGTCGGGAGGTAGATCGTCCGCCCGTCGGCGACCATGGAGCGCAGGCGCGCCAGCGTGCGCCGGTAGACGGCGGGGCTCGCGGCGACGCCGTCGACCACGTCGTCGAGCATGAGCTGCTGCGTGTAGGAGGCGTCGCCCGCGATCAGGTGCCGCTTGTCGCCGTCGACGAGCACCGACAGGTGGCCGGCGTGTGGCCCGGCGTCGCGATCAGCTCGACGCCCTCGACGAGCGTGTGGTCGCGCGGGACCTGCAGCGGCGAGAGCCACGCCGGCCAGTGCCGGTTGGGGTAGCCGTTCAGGCGCCCGCGGAGCCCGGTCGCGTAGTCCCACTCGGTGCGCGAGACGACGATCTGGCTGCGCGGGAAGTACGCGAGCCCGCCCGCGTGGTCGGTGTGCATGTGGGTGAGCACGACCCAGCGCACGTCGCCGGGGTCGAAGCCGAGCGCGCGCAGCCGCGGGCCGATCTCGTCCTCCGGCTCCACCTGCAGGCGGATGCAGCGCCGGTAGTACGGGTGCCAGCGCGGGAAGTAGCCGGGCCGCGCGGCGCGGGCGGTCTCGCCGGTGTCGACGAGGATCAGCCCGTCGGGGTGCTCGATCAGCCAGGCGCGGATGGGGAGCGGGCCCGTCCAGCCGCGGCTCGCGAGCGTGGCGGGGACCCGCAGCGGCCCGCGCGCCCCGGCCAGCTGCCGCGGCCGGATGGTGACGGTGCCGGTCTCGACGGCATGGACCTTCACGCCGCGTCTTCGAGCCGCTTCGACAGCCGTCCCATCCCGTACTCGCCCGCGGCCTTGGCGCCCCCGGCGTAGTCGGTGGCGCCGTCCGGCGGGCGGTCGATGGGCACGGCGCGCAGCGTCGCGATGTCCTTGAAGGACCGCAGCTCGTCGGCCTGCTCGATCAGCGCGCGCCGCACCGACGGCTTCTCGCGGATGGCGCCGAGGATCACGTGCTCGAGGTCGCCCTTGCGCTTGAGCAGGTCGGCCGCCGTCTTGGGGCCGATCCCCTTGGCGCCCGGCAGGCCGTCCGACGGGTCGCCGCGCAGGGCGATGAAGTCGGGCACCTGCTCGGGGTCGATGCCGTACTTGGAGCGCACGACGTCCGCGTCGACCTCCTCCGGCCCGTCGCCGCCGGTGCGCTGCAGCAGCACCTTCACGCTGTCGTTCACGCACTGGAACATGTCGCGGTCGCCGGTGAGGATCAGCGTCTCGCCGCCGGCGTCGGTCTCGATCGTCGCCAGCGAGCCGAGCAGGTCGTCGGCCTCGAGGTCGTCGGTCGAGAGGACCTGCCAGCCGAGCGCGTCGTAGAGCGCGGGAGCGCGCTCCCACTGCCACCCGAGCGGGTCGGGCATCGGCGGCCGGTCGGCGTGGTAGGCGGGGAACGCCTCGACCCGGTACGCGCCCGCCTCGGCGCCGAAGCACCAGACGACGGCGCGCGGGTCGTACTTCTCCACGCACCAGAGGGTCTGGTTGACGGATCCGAGCAGCGCGTTGACGGGGTTCCCGTCGTCGTCGGTGATCGAGTCCGGCAGGGCGAAGAAGGCGCGGTAGAGGACCGCGGGCCCGTCGATGGCCAACAGGGGCTTGGTCACGCCTCGTGAGGATATGGTGCCGCGCATGCGGACGATCAGCGGGCTGGACGAGCTCAAGGCGGCGGAGGGGGAGGTCCTCGGGACCTCGGACTGGCACGAGGTCACCCAGGAGGCGATCGACGACTTCGCCGACGTCACCGGGGACCACCAGTGGATCCACGTCGACGTCGAGCGCGCGAAGGACACGCCGTTCGGCGGCACGATCGCCCACGGCTACTACACGCTCTCGCTCGCGCCCATGTTCACCGAGCAGGTCATGTCGCTCGAGGGCTTCGCGTTCGCGGTCAACTACGGGCTGAACAAGGTGCGCTTCCCGGCGCCGGTGCCGGTGGGCTCGCGGGTGCGCGCCACGGTCAGGCTCGCCCAGCTCGAGAACGTCCCGGGCGGCGCGCAGATCACGCTGGAGCTGACCTTCGAGGTCGAGGGCGGCGAGAAGCCCGCCTGCGTGGCGCAGACCCTGGCGCGGGTCTACACCGGCTAGCGGACGCGGACGGTCGGGCCCGGCGTCGCCGGCGAAGACGGCGCGGTAGGTCCCGGCGCTCGCCACGGCCGCGCGGTAGCCGCCGCCCGCGGCGCACGATCGTGGACGCGACCGTCTCCCAGCGCCCGTCCGCGCGGACCTGGATCTGGACCTCGGCGCCGGCGCGGGCGGGGATCACGGTGCCCGCCACCGCGGCGCGCGGGCGCGGGCCGGCGGCTCCGGCGGGCGACTGCGAGCCGCCGGTCGGCGACGGCTTGGCCTTCTTGGTGGAGATCGCGGTGAAGTAGGCCCACGTGTCGAGCAGGCCGAGGCGGGCGCGGAGCGTCGCGCCGTCGACGCGCGTGCGGCCGCCGGTGCCGACGATGTCCGCCGCCACGATCCGGGGCGACTTGCCGCGCTTGCGCACCTGGATGCCCTTGAAGCGGCCCTTGACGAGGCTGCCGAGCTTGGCGCCGGCCTGGGCGAGGGTGAGCTTGATCGGCTCCCAGCGATGCTTGGGCGAGACGTCGTCGTACGGGTCCTCGACCGACTTGAGCCACGGCTGCGGACCGGCCCCGACGTTGGTGTTCTCGACGTTCTCGGTCCGTCCGCCGGACGTCGAGAAGAAGAACGTGACGACCGGCTTGCCCGCGTAGGTGACGACCTGCCCGCGAGTGGCGGCCACCGCGGCGTTGGTGGACGCCGTCTCGGCGGCGACGCCGCCGTAGACCTGCGAGCGCGTGTCGTTGTAATGCTCGAAGCCCGCGCCCGCCTTGGAGGTCGTGATCGCGTACGTGCGCGCGGCCACGGCCTGGGCCTTGAGGGCCTCGGCCGGCCAGGAGGAGGGCGACTCGCGCGAGATGACGCCCGCGACGTAGTCCTCCAGCGACACCGCGTTGATCGCGTTGACACCGCCGAAGACGTCGGGCCGGAACTCCATGACCCCGCGGTAGGAGCCCGAGCCGCCGAGCGCGACGACGCCGTCGGCCCCGCTCACCTGGAGCGGCGAGGAGAACGTGGCGATCCGCTTGCCGGCCGCCGACAGCAGGTCGACCTGCGTCGTCCCGTGGCGGCGCACCCGGTAGGTCCGGCCGGCGTCGAGCTTGCGCGAGCCGGCCTGCGCGGCGCCCGTGAAGCTCGCCGTGCCGGTCGACTGCACGAGCACGCGGACCGTCTTGGCCGGGTCCGCGCTCCCCAGCTCGGTGCCCGTGTAGTAGTGGCGCAGGATCTGGTCGTAGGCGGTGCCCTGCTTGGCGAACCCGTACGCGCCGTACTGGCTCATGCCGACGCCGTGCCCGAAGCCCGCGCCACGGATCGTGAAGCGCGACTTGGCGGCGAAGGCCGGCGTAGCGAGCAGCGCGAAGGCCGCAACTGTCAAACAGACGAACCGCAACACGGGGATCAGGGTAGAGCGACACGAGCCCTGGAAGGAAGTTGCGGCAGACTGGAGCAACGTGAGTGAGCGCAAGGCAGCGGACCTGTTCGTGGAGTGCCTCGAGGCCGAGGGCGTCAAGTACGTATTCGGCATCCCCGGCGAGGAGACGCTGGATCTCAACGAGTCGCTCGACGGCTCCTCGATCGAGTTCGTCGCGGTGCGCCACGAGCAGGGCGGCGCGTACATGGCCGACATGTACGGGCGACTGACCCGCTCGGCGGGCGTCTGCCTGGGCACCCTGGGGCCGGGCGCGACCAACCTGCTGACCGGCGTGGCGGACGCCTTCCTGGACCGCTCGCCGATGGTGGCCCTCACCGGCCAGGCCGACCTCGAGCGGATGCACAAGGAGTCGCATCAGTACATCGACGTGGTCGACATGTTCCGCCCGATCACGAAGTTCAACGCGCGGCTGAACTCCGCGCGGGTGATCCCCGAGGTGGTGCGCAAGGCCTTCAAGGTCGCGCAGGCGCAGAAGCCCGGCCCGACGCACATCGAGCTGCCCGAGGACGTGATGGCCGCGTCGGTCGACGCCTCGCCGCTCCCCTCCAGGCGCACGCTGCGGCGGCCCGAGCCGAGCGGGGACGAGCTCGCCGCGGCGCTGCAGGTGATCCGCTCGGCCGAGCGCCCGATCGTGCTGGCCGGCAACGGCGTGGCCCGCACCGGCGCCGCTCCCGCCCTGCGGGAGTTCGCTCACGCGACCGGCATCGGCGTGGCCGAGACGTTCATGGGGAAGGGGATGCTCGACTACGAGGACCCGCACGCGCTCGGCACGGTCGGCCTGCAGTCGCGCGACTACGCGCTCGCCGGGTTCGAAGACGCCGACGTCGTCATCACCGTCGGCTACGACCTGGTCGAGCACTCGCCGGTCAACTGGAACCCACGCGGGACCAAGCGCATCGTCTGCATCGACACGGTGGCGCCCGAGGTGGACGAGCACTTCGTCACCGAGGTCGACCTGGTCGGCGACATGCACCACATCCTGCTGCAGCTCTCGCGCGCGCTGGGCGACTGCACGTTCTCCGCCGGGGCCTCGCGCCTGAACGAGATCATCCTCGGGCGCTTCGAGGCGGCCAAGGACGACGACGCGTTCCCGATGCAGCCGCCGCGCGCGCTGTGGGAGATCCGCCAGGCGCTGGGCCGGCGCGACATCCTCATCTCCGACGTGGGGCTGCACAAGCTGTGGATCGCGCGGATGTTCCCCGCGCACGAGCCGGACACCGTGTTCATCGCCAACGGCCTCGCGGGGATGGGCATCGCGTTGCCGACCGCGATCGCGGCGAAGCTCGTGCACCCGGACCGTCACGTGGTGACGGTCAACGGCGACGGCGGGTTCCTCATGAACGTGCAGGAGCTGGAGACGGCGGTGCGCCTGCGGACGCCGGTCGTCAACGTGATCTGGGAGAACCGCCAGTACGGCTCGATCGTGTGGAAGCAGGACAAGAAGTTCGGCCGCCACTTCGGCACCGACTTCACCAACCCGGACTTCGTGCGCCTGGCCGAGGCCTTCGGCATGCCGGCCTGGCGCTGCGAGAGCGTCGACGACCTCGGCCGCCACCTGCGGCACGCGCTGACGCTCGACCTCCCCTCCCTGATCGTGGTACCGATCGACTACTCGATCGACGTCGCAGTCTCTGAAGAACTCGGAACCGAAACGGTGGCCGCATGAGCATCACGACGGACAACGAGAGCGCGGTCGTCGCGGCCGCGCCGAACCAGCTGTTCATCGCCGGCGAGTGGCGAGACGCGTCGGGGGGCGAGACCCTCGGGGTCGAGGACCCGTCGACGGGCGAGACGCTCGTCGAGGTGGCCGACGCCACGCCCGACGACGCCCGCGCGGCGCTCGACGCCTGCGTGGCGGTGCAGGACGAGTGGGCGTCGCACCCGCCCCGCGAGCGCGGCGAGATCCTGCGCCGCACGTTCGAGCTGATGACCGAGCGCGCGGACGACCTCGCGCTGCTCATGACGCTGGAGATGGGCAAGCCGCTGGCCGAGTCCAAGGCCGAGGTGACCTACGCGGCGGAGTTCCTGCGCTGGTTCTCCGAGGAGGCCGTGCGGATCGAGGGCCGGTTCGCGACCGCGCCCAACGGCGTCGGGCGGCTGATCACGATGAAGCAGCCCGTGGGGCCGTGCTACGCGATCACCCCGTGGAACTTCCCGGCCGCGATGGGCACGCGCAAGATCGGCCCCGCCGTCGCGGCCGGCTGCACGATGATCGTCAAGCCGGCGCAGCAGACGCCGCTCTCCATGCTCGCGCTGGCCGGGATCTTCGAGGAGGCCGGGCTCCCGGCGGGCGTGTTGAACGTCCTCACGGCGTCGTCGTCGAGCGCGGTCTCCAAGCCGATCATCGAGGACCCGCGGCTGCGCAAGCTCACCTTCACGGGCTCGACCGAGGTGGGGCGCAAGCTCGTCGAGCAGGCGGCGCAGGGGCTGCTGCGCACGTCGATGGAGCTGGGCGGCAACGCCCCGTTCCTCGTCTTCCCGGACGCCGACGTGGACGCCGCCGTCGAGGGCGCCGTCATCGCCAAGATGCGCAACATCGGGGAGGCGTGCACGGCGGCCAACCGCTTCCACGTCGCCGACCGCGTGGCCGAGGAGTTCGCCGAGAAGCTCGCCGCCAAGCTCGGCGAGATGAAGGTCGGCCGCGGGGTGGAGGACGACGTGAAGGTCGGCCCGCTGATCGACGCGACGCAGCGCGGCAAGGTGGCCGAGCTCGTGTCCGACGCGACCTCGCGCGGCGCGCAGGTGCTCGTCGGCGGGCAGGAGCGCGACGGCGCCGGCTACTTCTACGAGCCGACCGTCCTGGGCGGGGTCAGCGCCGACTCGCGTCTGCTGAAGGAGGAGATCTTCGGCCCGGTCGCGCCGGTCATCGGCTTCGACGACGAGGACGCGGCGATCGCGGCGGCCAACGACACCGAGTACGGGCTCGTCGCCTACGTCTACACGAGCGACATCAAGCGCGCCTTCCGCGTGGTCGAGAAGCTCCAGACCGGCATGGTCGGCCTCAACCAGGGGATCGTCTCCAACGCCGCGGCGCCGTTCGGCGGGGTCAAGGCCTCGGGCTTCGGCCGCGAGGGCGGGCCCGAGGGGATCGAGGAGTACCTGAGCATCAAGTACGTCGCGATGGCGATGTGAACCCGTTAGGACGCGTTCGCGAGTGGTTCGAGGCGGCGGCCGCCTCGGGGGTCGTCGAGGCCGAGCGCATGGCGCTGGCCACGGCGACGCCCGACGGGCGGCCGTCGGTCCGCATCGTGCTGCTCAAGGGGATCGACGACGACGGGATCCGGTTCTACACGAACTACGGGTCGCGCAAGGGGCGCGAGCTCGCGGAGAACCCGTTCGCGGCGGCGACCTTGTACTGGCAGCCGCTGTACCGCGCGGTGCGCGTCGAAGGCCCGGTCGCGCGGCTGACGGAAGCGGAGTCCGACGCGTACTTCGCGTCGCGCCCGCGGGGCGCGCAGCTCGGCGCGTGGGCGTCGGCGCAGGGCACGGTGATCGAGTCGCGCGCCGCTTTGGAAGCGGCCGTGGCGGAGGTGGCGGAGCGGTACCCGGAGACGGTGCCGCGGCCGGAGTTCTGGGGCGGCTACAAGCTGCGGCCCGCGGTGGTCGAGTTCTGGCAGGGGCGCGATGACCGGCTCCATGACCGCGAGCACTTCCTGCTCGGCGAGGACGGCTCCTGGCGGTCCGAGCGCCTGTCGCCGTAGGGCTCGGGTCAGAGGGCGGCGAGCTGCTCCGGGGACATGCCGTCGAGGCCGAGGCTGCGCATGGTCCGCTTCCCCTCGCCCCGGAGGTCGCGGGCGAGAACGACCGATGTGATCGCGATCACCGCGTCCATGACAGGAGTGGGCACGCCGAGGCGCGCGGCGAGGTCGGTGAGGAAGATCAGCGAGTAGCCGACGTCCTCGGTCAGGTAGCGGTGGTCGAGCTGGCTCTGCGCCTCGATCCCCAGGAAGCCGGGCGCGGTGCTGTACGCCGTCGAGTAGTTCTCCTCGAGCATGTACCCCTGCCTGACCCCCAACGCCGGCTCGGACAGGACCGTGACGCCCAGCGCGCCGGCGATCGCCAGCCGCTCCTCGTCGACCGCCTCGATCAGCCGCCCGACGCTCTCGGTCACGCCCTCCTCGTAGAACAGGAAGCCGCCGCCGGTTCGCTCGAGCAGGCCCGCGTTGAGCAGCGTGACCGCCGGGTGGATCACCGGATTGCCGTTCTGGAGGGTCGTCTGGAAGACGCTCTCGGCCTTCTCGACAGCCGGCCAGACGTCGCTGACGAGGTCGTACAGGCGGTCCGTCCCCGATCGCGGCAGCCCTGCCAGGTAGACGCCGGTCGTGAGCTTGAGGAAGACGTTGATGACGCCCGGCTCGGTCACCCGCACCGCGTACGGCAGCGTGTGGGTCTCGCCGACGATGCACCGGTCGTCGTCGAGCTCGAGCCCGGCTGCGCGCTTGAACGCGATCGCGCCGGCGCACGACCCGGGGCAGACCAGGACGGCCATGTCCTCGGTCAGGTGCGGGCCGGCCGCCGCGGCCAGCGGCTCGGTGCTGTACGCCGGACCCACGAGGACCACGAGCTCGGCGCCGGCCATGGCCTCCGCGGGGTCGTGCCCGGAGTACCGGATCGGGGCGAAGCCCTGGAGGTCACCGCTCGCGGTGATGCCGCCGGCGCTGTCCACCGCGACCACGTTGTCGCCGTACTCCGGCGTCGCGTACAGGGACACCTCATGGCCGTGCTGGGCGAAGTCGAACGCCGATGCGACCCCTCCGTTCCCCGCTCCTAGCACGGCCACGCGCATCCCGCGGACCCTAAGCGCCCTCCCCGCCGCAGCGCAAGCGGCGTGGCGCTCAGGCCGTTCCGCGTTGGTGTGACGCAGCGACGGACGAGGATGTTCCGTCGACCTCGTCGCGTATGTCAGGCGGCGTACCCGGTCGCCTTCTCGACGGTCATCCGGACGATGAGCCGGATCGCGCCGGGAGGATCGGGGTCGGGATCGTGGCCGTCGTACGTCCACGACAGCCCGATGTCGAACGCGCGTCCGACGTCCTCCTCGATCGTCACGCGCCCGCGCAGCTCGACGTAGTTGTACGGGTCGCCGGAATCGAGGACGGTGACGCTCGCACGTGGGTCGCGCTCGAGGTTGCGGTGCTTGCGCCGCCCGGCGACGGTGGAGAACAGCACGTCGTCGCCGTCGCGGCCGACCCACATCGCCGACGTCTGCGGCGCGCCGTCGGGGTTGATCGTCGCGAGCACGGCGAAGTGGCGGCCGTCGAGCAGCCGGCGGATCTCGTCGTTGAGTTGGATGCCCATGGACCGCAGACTAGGCGCGGTCGCATCACGTTCGTGCGCGGCCAGTGTCCCGATGAGCGCGAGCAGTTGCGACAATCGGCGCCCATGACCTCCAGCGGCGCCGTCCAAGCAGACCTGCCCATCACCACCGCGCAGGAGCTGCCCGGAGTGCAGGTCGCCGAGAGCCTGGGCCTCTGCTTCGGCCTGATCGTGCGGTCGATGGGCTTCGCCAAGGGCTTCACGGCGAGCTTCTCCGCGCTGCGGTCGGGCGAGGTGAGTCAGTACACCGAGGTGCTCGAGGACTCGCGCCGCCACGCGGTGGACCGGATGATCGCCAACGCCCACGTGCTCGGCGCCGACGCGATCATCGCCGTCCGCTTCGACTCGTCGGAGATGGGCAAGGGCCTCACCGAGATCCTCGCCTACGGCACCGCGGTGAAGCTCGCGCGGTGACCCGAACTGACGCCGTCGCCGCCGAGCTCGGCCGCCACTACGTTGCGGGGCACCTGGAGGCCGACGAGCTCGACGAGCGGCTCGGCCGTCTCTACGCCGCGCCCGAGTCCGCCGTGGCGTTGCTGGAGGATCTGCCGGGGCTCGAGCCCGCCGTCCCCGCTCCCGTCGGGAGCCGCAAGGGCTGGCGGCGCCGCCGCCACGGCGAGAGCGACGGTGCGCGCCCGGACTGGATCCCGACCTCCGAGCGCTTCCTCGACCCGACCACCGACCGCCTGATGCGCGTCTGGCTGGACCGGCAGACGCGCACGCGGCACTACGTGCCCGAGCCCCGCTAGCGTCGGGTCAGGACGCTACGCGCCCGGCGGCCGGTACCGGACCTGCTCGGCCCGGCGCATGGCCTCCATCGTCTCGTCGACGGTCAGAAGGACCGTCGTCTCCAGCGAGCTGAGCGCGCCGCCACCGCTGATCGCCATCGCGACCGCCGCCATCGACACGTTGTCCGGCGCCTCGAACAGGTTGTAGCCGTCGTGTGCGCCGAAGGCGTACCAGAACCCGTGGAGCTTCCCGCCGACCGACTCGATGTACGACTCGGCGGCCTTTCGCCGGTCTTCCGGGTTGCCAGCCAGCCGGGCCCAGGTCTCCGCCGTGTAGCTGAACTTCGACAGGTAGAGCGGCATCGTCCCTCCTCTGGTTCGGCGACCCGGTGTGAGCCGCCGTCAGCGATTCGGAGCAATACTCGCCAGGTCAGGCGTTTCCATCAACTCCGAACGAGAAGCGGACGGGCTAGTCGAGTGGCAGCGGCTGCTCCAGGGTCGCCACGACGCGGTCGGCGCCCGCCTCGCGCAGCGCGTCCTCGTCGTAGTGGCCGGTGGCCACGCCGATGGCCGTGCACCCCGTGGCGTGGGCGGCCCGGATGTCGAGCGGCGTGTCGCCGATGACGTAGATCTGCGTGTTGGGCACGTCCCGGCCGAGCATGGCCTCGCCGCGCTGGACGGCCTGGCGGACGATGCCGGCCCGGTCGATCCCGGCGATGGCGTACGCGCCGAACGTGAACCACCGCATGAGGTCGCCGCGCGAGAGCTTGATGAACGCCGCCCCGTCGCCGTTGCCGGTGATGAGGCCGAGGAGGTGCCCGTCGCGACTGAGCTGCCGCAGGCGCTCGGGGACTCCGGGCAGCACCCGATATCCCTCGCTCTCGGCGATCGCCTCGGGGAGGTGCTCCAGTCGTCGCTGCAGGAGCTGCGCGAGCTCGTTCGGCGTCGCCTCGCGGTGCATGACCGACTCGAACGTCTTCGCGCCGACGTCCGGGTCCGTCATCCCGGCGTCCGTGTACCGGCCGATGTCCGCCGGGATCCCGTGCAGCTCCTCGAACGCTCGCTTCCACGCCACGGCGCCGGCGCCGCCCGTCGACACGAGCGTGCCGTCGATGTCGAACAGCAGGATGCGATGCGTGTCGGAGGCCATGCGGTCTGGCTACCCTGAGGCCGGCTCGAGCACCCAGCGCTCGAAGTCGGCCGGGCTCACGTTGCTTCCGCACAGGATCGTGGTCACGGAGCGCCCGGCGAACCGCTCAGGCGCCTCGAGGACCGCGGCGACGCCCAATGCCGCGGACGGCTCGACGACGAGGCCCGCGTGCTCGTGGATCAGGCGCATGCCGGCTTTGATCGAGTCCTCGCCCACGAGCACCACGTCGTCGAGCACGACGAGCAGGTCGTCGAGCACCTCGGGGATCGGGCAGCGGCCCGCCACCCCGTCGGCGATCGTGTCGATGCGGTCCGTCTCGACCACCGTTCCCTGACGCCACGACAGCGCCATCGCCGGCGCGCCGACGGGCTGGATCCCGATCACCCGCACGTGATCGGCGAGCGAGTTCATGACGTAGCCGACGCCGCTCGCCAGCGCGCCGCCGCCGAGGGCGACGAGCACGACGTCGAGCCGCGGATCGTCCCGGACGAGCTCGAGGCCGATCGTCGCGGCGCCCTCGCAGGTCGCCAGGTCGAGGCTGTCCTCGACCAGGTAGGCGTCCTCCGCCTCGGCGATCTCGCTCGCCAGCAGCCGGGCGTCCTCGATGTCCTCGCCTTCGAGCCGCACGTCGGCGCCGAGGGCGGCGATCTGGCGCAGCTTGAGCGGGCTGGCGGTCGTCGCCGCCACGACCGTGACCTGGAGCCCTCGGCGCGAGCCCGCGTAGGCCAGCGCCTGCCCGAGGTTCCCCGCGCTCGCGCAGACCATCCGCGACGCGCCGCGACCCAGGGCCGCGGCCGCCACCGTCTCCGCGCCCCGTCCCTTGAAGCTCCGGACCGCGTTGAGCGTCTCGACCTTCAGCGTCATCGAGCACCCGAGCGCCCGGCCGAGCGGCGCGCACGGAAGCGCCGGCGTGTCCAGGAACGCCGGATCGATCTCGCCGGCGGCGCCGCGCACACGATCGAGGCTCAACCGGACCTGTTCGAGCGCGGTCACGGCGCCCGATCGTATTCACCGACGAGGCCGAGGAGCAGCGCCTCGGGAAGACTGAGTGCGTGGACAACGCCCGGATCGCCGATCGCCTGGACGCGTTCGCGTCGCTGCTCGACCTGGCCGAGGCCAACCCGTACACGGCTCGCGCGTACCGCCGCGCGGCCGAGCTGATCCGCGGCGCTCCCGTCCCGGTCGCCGAGCTGGTGCGGTCCGGCCGCGTGCGCGAGCTGCGCGGGATCGGGTCCGGGATCGAGGCGCGGCTGCGCGAGCTGCTGGAGACGGGCGAGATCGCGGAGCTGGCGGATCTGGAGCGGGACCTGTCACCGGAGCTGGTCGGCCTCGGCCGCTTCCTCGGGCTCTCGGCGCAACGCTCCATCGAGATCGCGCGCTCGCTCGAGATCCGCACGCCGGGCGAGTTCCGCGAGGCGGCGGCGGCCGGGCGCCTGCGCAGCGTCCCCGGGATCGGCGCCAAGCGCGAGGCGCAGATCCTCGCGGCGCTCGCGCGCGAGAGCGAGCCGCGGCCCGCGCGCGGGCTCCTGCTCAATCGCGCGTGGGAGCTCGTCGGCGGGGTGGCGGCCGCGGTCGAGGGCGAGGTGGCCGGAGACGTGCGGCGGTGGCGCGACTCGTGCGAGCACCTGGCCGTCGTGACGACCGCCGACGACGCCGTCGAGCGGTTCGCAGAGCTCCCGCAGATCGTCGCCCTCGTCGAGCCCGGCGTCGGCGTCACGCTCGACGGCGTGCCGATCGAGCTGGTCGTCTCCGCACGCGAGTCGTTCGGCACGGCGCTGCTGCGTGCGACCGGCTCCGACGAGTACGTCGCCGCGCTCGAGCCGCTGCCCGACGCGCCGGACGAGGAGGCCGTGTATCGCGCGCTCGGCATCCCGTGGTGCCCGCCCGAGCTGCGCGAGGCGGCGTTCCGCGGCGAGCCGCCGGCGCTCGTCGAGGTCGGGGACATCCGCGGCGACCTGCACTGCCACACGACGTGGTCGGACGGCCGCGCGAGCGTCGAGGAGATGGGCCGCGCCGCCCGCGACCGCGGCTACGAGTACGTCGCCATCTGCGACCACACGCCGGCGGTCGGCGCCGTCCGGGGGCTGACCGCCGACGACGTGCGCCGCCAGGGCGAGGAGATCGCCGCGGCGAACGAGGTACTCGCCCCGTTCCGCGTGCTGCGCGGGATCGAGTGCGACATCCTGGCGGACGGCTCGCTCGACCTCCCGGACGCCGTCCTCGCCGAGCTCGACTGGGTGCAGGCGAGCGTGCACGGCGGGCAGCGGATGCCCGCGGCGGAGATGACCCGGCGCGTGGTCGAGGCGCTGCGCAACCCGTACGTGCGCTGCCTCAGCCACCCCAAGGGCCGGATCATCAACACCAGGCCGGAGAACGCGCTCGACCTCGACCGCGTGTACGAGGTGGCGCTGGAGGAGCGTGTCGCCCTCGAGGTCAACGGGCTCGCGCCGCGTCTCGACCTGAGCGGGGAGCACGTCCGCGACGCGCTGCGGGCCGGCGTGCCGATCGTCTGCGCGACGGACTCGCACTCCGTCCTCGGGTTCGGGAACATGGAGCTGTCGGTGAGGACCGCCCGCCGCGGCTGGGCAACTGCGGCGGACGTGCTCAACACCCGGCCGCTGAGGTCGCTCCTCGGGACGTAGCCATGGACACCATCGAAGTCGCAGGCCACCGGATCGCCTTCGAGCAGAAGGGCGAGGGGCCGCCGGTGGTCCTCCTGCACGGGTACGTCGGCGACCGCCGGACCTGGCGCCGGCAGCTCGACGAGCTGTCGGACGAGTTCACGGTCGTGGCGTGGGACGCGCCGGGCTACGGCGGCTCGTCGGACCCGCCCGAGGCGTTCCCGCTGTCCGCGTTCGCGGACACCCTCGCGACGTTCATCCGCGCGCTCGGCCTCGGGCGGCCGCACGTGGTCGGGCTGTCGTTCGGCGGCGGCCTCGCGCTCGAGCTGTACCGCCGCCATCCGACGCTCCCGGCGTCGCTCGTGCTCGCGGGCGCGTACGCCGGCTGGGCGGGCTCGCTGCCGGCCGAGGAGGTCGAGCACCGGCTGCAGCAGGCCCACCGGCTCGCCGGCCTCCCGCCGGAGCAGCTCGTCGCCGAGCTGGCGCCGACGATGTTCTCGGCATCGGCGCCCGCCGAGGCCGTCGAGGCGTTCGCGCCGATCGTGGCCGAGTTCCACCCGGCCGGCCTGCGCGCCACCGCCCGGGCCTTCGCGGCGGCGGACCTCCGCGACGTGCTGCCGCGCATCGACGTCCCGACCCTGGTCCTCGCCGGCAGCGCCGACGCGCGTTCGCCGATGGCCGTCGCAGAGGAGCTGCACGCGAGCATCCGCGGCTCCCGGCTCGTGGTCCTCGAGGGCGTCGGCCACGTGTCGCCGGTCGAGGCGGCTGAGCGCTTCACGGCAGAGGTGCGAGCCTTCCTGAAGGCGTAGGGTTGCGCTGTCTCGGCGTTGAGTGAGAAGGTTGCATCACTCAGTGTCCGGATCATCACCTTCGTTCCCAGATCTGGCGAACAGCCGCTATCTGCTCGCGGCTTACGCGCGCTCCTCGGACGGGTACGAGGCGTTCAGGGCGACCGGGGACCGCGGCGCGCTGGTGGAGGTCGCCGGGGTGTTGTGCGGTGCGTGGAGCGTCCTCGCAGACGACGACGCGTTCTTCGCCGGCGTGGAGTGGGCGCTGGACAGGGGCTCTGGCTCTGCCGCGCAAGAAGAGGCCGACGATGTCGAGCGTTACCAGGACGTCGACACGCTCCTGAGTCTCGAGCTGGCCGTGCTGTCCCAGGCCGGTTTGAACCCGCGGCACGCGATCCGGCTCGTAACCGACCTCGGAACCGTGCTTGGCGATCGCCTCGAACCGGGCAGGATCATGTCGGCGGCCGTACTTCGGAGCTACGTCGCGGACGTCGCCCAGGACTTGTGTACGGCGCAGAAGCAGCTCGCAGGATTCGACTACGACCCCGCAAGCGATCACGTGGCAGACGCCCCGCCGCATCCGAAGTGGCTCCGGCATCTCCGAATCGCCGGTAAAGGAGTCCTCGCTACCGCGGGTGCGGCCGGTGCCGTCGCCAACGGAATCGTGGCGGTGACGAGCTTCGGCGTCCTGAGCGCGCTCGGCCTTTCGTCGGTCGTCGCAGGAGCCGAGGCGATGTCGGTCGTCGTCGAGGACATCCGCCGGGGATCCGACGGTCGTCACGGCTGATCGAGCCGGATTGCGATCCCTGCCTTGCGCCGCGCTGCAACGCCGAGACGCGCGTTCCTCCGCGGTTAGAGTCGCCTCGTGAAGACGCGCTCGCTCCTGCACGACGTCGCGGATCACGCGGCCGACTGGCTCGACGGCCTGGCGGACCGCCCGGTCGCGCCCTCCACGCGCGACGTCGCGGTGACGAGCGAGCTCGGCGACGACCCGGTCGCGGTCGAGCAGGTCGTCGCCGATCTCGTCCGCCAGGCGGGGCCTGGGCTGACGGCGATGAACTCGCCGCGGTACTACGGCTTCGTGATCGGCGGGACGCATCCGGCGGCCGTCGCGGCCGACTGGCTGGCGACCGCGTGGGACCAGAACTCAGCGATGAACGAGCTGTCGCCGGCGACCGTCGCGTTCGAGGAGGTCGCCGGCGCGTGGCTGGCCGAGCTGCTGCGGCTGCCCGCGACGGCCTCGTTCGCGCTCGTGACCGGGTGCCAGATGGCGCACGTGGTCGCACTCGCGGCGGCGCGCCACCGCGTGCTGGCCGACGTCGGCCATGACGTCGAGCGCGACGGGCTGGTCGGCGCCCCGCCCATCCGCGTGCTCACCGGCGAGGAGCGGCACGTGAGCGTCGACCGCGCGTTGCGCTACCTCGGCCTCGGCACGGCGTGCGTCGTCCCGGTGGCGGTCGACGAGCGGGGCGCGGTACGCCCCGACGCCCTTTCCGCGGCGCTCGCGGCCGGCGGCGGGCCGACGATCGTCGTGGCCCAGGCCGGCAACGTGAACGGCGGCGCGATCGATCCGCTGGAGGAGGTGTGCGCCGCAGGCCGCGAGGCCGGTGCGTGGGTGCACGTCGACGGCGCCTTCGGGCTCTGGGCGGCGGCGAGCCCGGCTCGCGCGCACCTCGTGCGCGGCGCCGGGGAGGCCGACTCATGGGCGACCGACGGCCACAAGTGGCTGAACGTGCCGTTCGACTGCGGCATCGTCTTCATCCGCGACCGCGAGGCGCACCGCACGGCGATCTCCGTGACCGCCGCGTACATCCCGCAGGCCGGGGGCGGCCCGCGCGAGCCGATCGACTGGACGCCCGAGTTCTCGCGCCGGGCGCGCGGCGTCGCCGTCTACGCGACGCTCCGCGCGCTCGGCCGCACCGGGGTCGCCGAGCTCGTCGACCGCCTCTGCGCGTGCGCCGAGCGCTTCGCCGCCGGGCTCGCCGACGCGGGCTTCGAGGTGCTCGGCCAGGAGCTCAACCAGGTCGTGTTCGCCGTCGCTGACGCCGCCGTCGACCGACGCGACGGTCGCCGCGACCCACGCCGACGGCACGTGCTATCCGAGCGCCACGACGTGGCATGGCCGCCGCTGCATCCGCCTCTCGGTCTGCAACTGGCAGACCACGTTCGAGGACGTCGACCGCTCCGTCGAGGCGATCAGCCGCGCCGCAGCGGCGCAAGGCGCGCCTGGAGCTCCGGCGCCAGCTCGATCCGACGCGGAGCGCTGAGCAGCTCCCAGCGCGTGACGCCGCGACCGTCGATCCGCGTGGGGCGGACCGTCATCGATCGTCCTCGTCGAGCACGCGGATCCCGAGCGCGGTCGCGAGCAGGCCGGCGTGGCCGACCACGTCCGGCCAGGGCATCGCCGCCCCGCGCAGCCGCTCGATGCCGGTCAGCCCGTCGAGCGTGCAGCTGCGCAGCTCGCAGCGGTCGATGCGCAGACCCGTGAGGTCGGCCTCGGTCAGGTCGCAGTGGTCGAAGCGGACGGAGCGCAGAAGCCCTTCCCGGAAGTCGGACTGGGCGAGCAGGCAGCCGGAGAACGCCACGCGCTCGAGCGTCGTGCCCGCGAAGGTGGCCAGGTCGATCCGGCAGTCGCGGAAGGCGACGTCGGTGACCTTGCCGCGCGTCCACTGCGCGCCCGTGAGGCGGGTGCCGGTGAACACCGCCCGGCTGACGGAGATCTCGGGCGCGACCATGTTCGCGAGGTTGCCGCGCTCGACGATGACGTCGGTGAGCCGCAGGCCGACGAGCTTGGCGCCGCTGAGGTCGACGTCGACCAGCCGCGACTCGCCGATCTCGACGCCCTTGCCGGGAGCGACCTCCTCGACCAGGCCCGGCTCGTCCTCGAACCGGGGCTCGCGGGGTGCCTCGACTACGTTCGCTCGACGCCGATCCACGCCCGTGCAGTCAAGCGGAACGGCTCGTCGCCCACGCCGAGCCGGTCACGGAACGCCGCCTTGAACGCCGCGCGACGATCGGCCGGGAGCGCGACGACGTAGGCGCCCGCCGGGCCCACGCCCGCCGCGAGCGGCGCCCACAGGTCCTCGAATCCGTCATAGCCCGCGGACACGACGACGGGGCGGACATCGGAGAACAGCTCGCCGAGCGACTCGGCCGTGCAGTACGGCATCGAGGCGCCCTCGTCGTGCTCAGCCCCGGCCGGATCGGTCGCCGCCACCGTGTCCCAGAAGGCGCGCAGCAGCGTCATCTCGCCCACGTAGTCCCAGACGGCGACGGCCACCACGCCGCCGGGCCGCACCACCCGCCGCATCTCGCGCACACCGGCCGGCGGATCGGTCATGAAGTTGAGGGCGAGCTGGGCGAGCGCGGCGTCGAAGGTTGCATCCTCGTACGGCAGCGCCTCACCGCGGCCGAGCGAGACGTCGACGTCCGGAAGCCGCGCGCGGATCGCCTCCACGAACGGCGCCGACGGGTCGATCGCCAGGACCGACGGTGCGCCGAGCAGCGCGACCAGCTCGCGCGTCAGCGAGCCCGGGCCGCAGCCGACGTCGAGCGCCCGCATGCCCGGCTCCACGCCCGCGGCGGCGATCAGCGCCTGGGCGAGCTCGCGGCCGTAGCGGCCGACGTGCCGGTCGTACGCCTCGGCCGCCACCTGGAACGTCGCTGCGCCATCCACCACCGCACGACCCTCTCGCGCCCGGGACGCCGCGTCAACCCCAGAGCGAGGCCGTCTGCCGCTCCGCCTGCTCGTCGCGGATGCGCTGGAGGTTCCGGCCGCCGCGGGCGAACGCCTGCGCGACGGCCGCCGGCACGACGTCCTCGCCGAACGGCCGCTCCAGCCACTCCGCGGGCCGGACGTGGACGATGCCCACCGGCGAGTCGTCGTATCGCCATGGACCGCGGATCCGCCCCAGGTGGTAGCTCGCGTCCGCCGCGCGGGTCCAGACGAAGACGCCGTCCGGGAGCTCGGCGAACGCCTCCAGCATCCGTCCCGCCTTCGGCCCGTGCTCGGAGGATGCCGCCGCCACGGCCTCGTCGAGCGACGACGGCGCACGGATGAGGGCGTCGCCGATCCCGACCAGGCCGCGCGCGAGCCCGTGGTCGGCGCCCGGCACGTCGCGGTCCCGCGCGCGCATCGGAGCGCGGTAGACGGCGGTCACCGGCGCTTGCGGCCCGCGAGCCGCCCGGGGAGCGGCACGGGGGAGAACGTGTCGGCGGCCGCGGCGGCGAACGCGCGCGGCTCGAGCTTGCCGAGCAGGCGCCGCAGCTCGGTGCGCTCGGCGGACGTCATGGCCCGCCCGCGGTGCATGAGCTCGTTCATCCGGCGCCGGTCGGCCGCGTCGAGGCGCTGGAAGTGGCGGCGCGCGAGCAGCACCGTCTCGGCGATGGCGAGGACCTTGAGGAAGGGCATTCGACGCAGCATCCGGAACATGGACCTGTCCTACCCGCGGGTCATGCGGCTCAAGGGCGCGACGAGCAACAGCAGCACGGCCGGGATCGCGAGCGCGAACGCGAGGCTCGTGCCGTGCGCGACCAGCCCGACCACCGGCGGGCTGCTGAACAGCCCCGCGTAGCCGATCGTGGTGACCCGCGAGATCGCCCAGGCCGGCCGCACGCCGGGGGCGGTGCCGGCGAGCGTGAACGCGATCGGGACGATCGTGGCCACGCCGAGTCCGAGCACGAAGTACGCCGCGATCGCCACGCCGGGCGACGGGGCGAGCACGGCCAGCGTCATCCCGAAGCCCGCGACCAGCGCCGACCGCCACAGCGTCGCCGGGCGCCCGAACCGCGCGATCACCGCGTCCCCGCCGAAGCGCCCGATGGCCATCCCCGCCCCGCACGCCGCCGCGGCGAGCGGGGCGATGCCGAGCGGGGCGCCCTGCTCCTCGTGCAGGTAGACGCCGCTCCAGTCGTCCACCGCGCCCTCGGCGAACAGGCAGCAGAACGCGATCACGCCGAGGGCGATCAGCCCCGGATGCGCGAGCAGCCGCAGCGGCCGGTCGCTGTCGTCGGGCTCGTGCTCGGTGTCGGCCTCCGCGCCCAGCAGCGAGAACGAGGAGACGACGCCGGCCACGCCGAGGACGAGCGCCGCCGCGGAGAAGTGGGCGAGCGGGTCGAGCTCCGCGTGCGCGGCCAGCGCGCCGGCCCCGGCGCCGATCAGCACGCCCACGCTGTACATCCCGTGGATCCCCGACATGATCGGGCGGCCGTAGCCGCGCTCGATCGCGACGCCCTGGGTGTTCATCGCGATGTCCAGCGAGCCGAGCGAGAACCCGAGCAGGAACAGGGCCACCGCCAGCGAGGGCAGGCTCCACGCCAGCGACGGCAGGACCATCGCCACCGACGCGGCGACCACGGCCCACCGCGCGACCACCGCGCTCGTCCAGCGCTCGACCAGCCGCGAGACGAACTGCATGGCCGTGATCAGGCCGATCGGCGACCCGAGCAGCGCGACCGAGAGCTCCGCCGTGTCGAGCCCGAGCTCCTGCTTGATGAGCGGGATGCGCGAGACCCACGTCGCGAGGACGGCGCCGTAGGCGAAGAAGACGATGACGACGCCGCGGCGCGCCGAACGAAGCTCTGGCATGCGAAGACGCGTATGTTCGCGGTATGGAGCCGACGATCGCGTTGCTGGGGCCGCCGGGCAGCGGCAAGGGGACCCAGGCCGCGCGCCTGGAGGACGAGCTGGGCTACACCGCGCTCTCGACCGGCCAGCTGCTGCGCCAGGCCCGCGCCGACGGCACCGAGCTGGGCGAGCAGGCCGCCGGGTACATGGACCGCGGCGAGCTGGTGCCGGACGATCTGGTCGTCGACGCCCTCTGCGACAGGATGGAGGAGCTGGAGGGCGCGATCCTGCTCGACGGCTTCCCGCGCACGGTCTCCCAGGCGGAGGCGCTCGAGGCCCGCGGCCGCAAGCTCGGCGCGGCGCTGCTCATCGACGTGCCCGACGCCGTCGTCGTCGAGCGCATGAGCGGCCGCGGCCGCGAGGACGATGGGCCCGAGACGGTGCGCGAGCGCCTCCGGGTCTACCACCGCGACACCGAGCCGCTCGTCGCGTACTACGGGGAGCGGGGCCTGCTCAGGCGCGTCGACGGCTCCGGCGACCCGGACGCCGTGCACGAGCGGCTGCGCGAGGCGCTCGCCGGCTAGGCCGGCTCGGGCGCCACCCGGCGCGACGGGTCGCGCCGCAGGGCCACCGAGACGAGCCCGGCGAGGATGCACGCGCCGCCGATCAGCTGCAGCGTGCTCGGGTCCTCGCTGAGCAGCAGCACGCCGAGCAGCACCGAGCCGATCGGCTGGATGGTCAGCGTCACGGAGGTCAGCGCCACCGGGATGCGGGGCAGCGAGACCGTGATCAGCATCCACCCGAGCACCTGCGAGCTGAGCGCCAGCAGCACGAGCCAGCCGTGCGACGGCCACGCGGGCACGAGGTCCGCCTCGCCGGCGGCCACGCCCGCGATGACGGCGGCGACGACCGCGATGACCGTGGTGTCGAACAGCGGCCCGGCCGGACGCCGCAGGTCGGCCCCGGCGTGCCGCAGCGACAGCAGGAAGCCCGCGTAGGTGATCCCGGTCAGCGCGCCGAAGACCACGCCCCGTACCGGATGGTCGCCGTAGGCGCCGGTCTCGAGCACGCCCGAGATCAGCACGACGCCGCTGCACACGAGCGGCAGCGCGGCGAGCACGCGCGCCTGGATCCGCTCGCCCATCACCGCCCAGGCCGCGAACGGCACGATGACCACCTGGAGGTTGCCGAGCACCGTGGCCAGGCCAGCGCCGACGTCCTCGATCGCGTGGTGCCAGAAGATCAGGTCGGCGGCGAAGAAGATCCCGGCGGGGATCGTCATCCGGCGCGAGCGCCACGCGCGGCGGCCGAGGCGGCGGTCCTCCAGGTGCGCGAGCAGCCACAGCACGGGCAGCGCGTACAGGCAGCGGAAGATCGCCGCCGTCGCCGGCTGCACGTCCGCGAGCTCGACGAGGATCGCGGAGAAGGCGATGGTCAGCGCGCCCGCGACGGCTGCCGCCGCGGGCCGCCGGACCAGGAGCTCGCCTATGCCGAGGACCCCGCGGCGATCTTGCGCAGGTCGAGCGCCTCGTCGAGCGTCGCCTCGTCGACGCCGTGCTCGCGCGCCACCTCGCGCAGCGTGCGCCCGCTCGAGGAGGCGTCCTTGACGATCTCCGCCGCCTTGTCGTAGCCGATGTACGGGTTGAGCGCGGTGGCGACGGCCAGCGTGCCCTCGGCCGAGGCCTCGCAGCCCGCGAGGTTGGCCTCGATCCCCTCGACGCACTTCTCCGCGAACAGCTCGCTCGCCGTGCTCAGCAGGTGGATCGACTGCAGCAGGTTGCGCGCCATCAGCGGGATGCGGACGTTGAGCTCGAACTGGCCCTGCAGGCCGCCCACGGTGATCGCCGTGTCGTTGCCGATCACCTGCGCGCTGACCTGGAGGACGACCTCGGGCAGCACCGGGTTGACCTTGCCGGGCATGATCGAGGAGCCCTTCTGCAGCTCGGGCAGGAAGATCTCGCCGATGCCGGCGCGCGGGCCGGAGCCCATCAGCGCGAGGTCGTTGGCGATCTTGGTGAGCGAGACGGCGATGACCTTCAGCGCGCCGGAGAGCTCCACCAGCGCGTCGCGGTTGCCCTGCGCCTCGAAGGGATCCTCGGGGGCGCTGATCGTCAGGCCGGTGTCGGCCGCCATGGTCTCGCGCACCTTGGCGGCGAAGTCGGCGTGCGTGTTGAGCCCGGTGCCCGTCGCCGTGCCGCCGAGCGGGATCTGGGCGACGTGCGGGAGCGCGGCCTGCACCCGCGCGCGCCCGAGCCGGATCTGCGCGGCGTAGCCGGCGAACTCCTGGCCGAGCGTGACGGGGACGGCGTCCATGAGGTGCGTGCGGCCGGACTTCACGATGTCCTTGAACGCCTCCGCCTTGCCGGCGAACGCCTTCTCGAGGCGCTCGAGGGCCGGGAGCAGGCGGTTGGTGGCCTCGTCGAGCGCGGCCAGGTGCACGGCGCTCGGGAACACGTCGTTCGACGACTGGCCCATGTTCACGTGGTCGTTCGGATGCGCGCCCTCGCCGGCGAGGTTCGCGATCACCTCGTTCGCGTTCATGTTCGACGAGGTGCCCGAGCCGGTCTGGAAGACGTCGATGGGGAACTGCGCGTCGTGCCGCCCCTGGGCGATCTCGTCGCCGGCGGCGGCGATCCGCTGCGCGAGGTCGGCGTCGAGCAGGCCGAGCTCGGCGTTGGCGCGCGCGGCCGCGCCCTTGATGCGCCCGAGCCAGCGCACGACGGACACGGGGACGCGCTCACCCGACACCGGGAAGTTCGCGACCGCCTTGCGGGTCTCTCCACCCCACAGCTCTTCCGTCGTCTCAACGCTCATAGGAACCCTCGTTTCGTTTAGCTCGGGCAGAGAACGCTAGCGCTACCTTGCGCGGCGCCAGATGTCCGCAGGCGCATCACCGATCGGCAGTCGCGGCCGGGTCACCTCCACGGGGGCGATCCAGCCTGGCCGCACGGGCGAGGTGATGGTGTCGATCCGCGGCGGCGTCGAGTCGTTCCTGGCCCGCGACGTCGACGGCGGATCGATCGATCCCTACACGGAGATCGTGGTCGTCGACTACGAGCCGCCGCGGCTGGTGCTCGTGGTCATCGGCCAGCAGATCGCCGAGCAGCTGCCGGACATCGTGCGCGCGGCCTCCGAGTCGTTCAAGTACGTCGACAACCTCACGGTGCTCAACGGCGCCCAGGGGATCTCGGAGATCATCGCGCAGGTCATCGGGCAGGCCGGCCCGGCGCTGAAGATGGCCCAGGAGGCGCTGGGCCGGACGAACGGCGCTCAGCCGGAGGAGAAGAGCGGCTAGGTCGGCGTGGGGACCTGGGCGCCCGGGCCGGGCTCGGGCGTCACGTCGTGCGGGTGCAGCGGCTCGCGGCAGTGGCTGCACACGAGCACGGCGTCGGCCGTCTCGCCGCATGAGTGGCGCAGCACGACGGGCGGGCCCTGGTCGCCCATCAGGTGCTCGTCGCCCCACTTCATGATCGCGATCACGGCGGGGTAGAGGTCGCGGCCGGCCTGCGTGAGCCGGTACTCGAAGCGCTCGGGCTCGTCCTGGTAGCGGCGCCGCTCGAGGATGCCCGCGCGGACGAGCGTCTGCAGGCGGGTGGAGAGGATGTTGCGCGCGATGCCGAGGTTGCGCTGCATGTCGGAGAAGCGGCGCACGCCGTAGAAGGCCTCGCGCATGATCAGCATCGTCCAGCGCTCACCGAGGATGTCCATCGCCCGGCCGACCGAGCACAGCTCCGGGCGTTCCAGCTCGTACATGGAGCAGACGGTAGCGGGTCAGCCCATGAAGGCGGCCAGCTCTCGGGCGAGGCCGACGGGGTCGTCGTAGGCCATCAGGAACCCGGTCCCCTCGAGCACGCGGAGCTGGGCCTGCGGGAGCAGGTCGAGCGCCTCCTCGGCGATCGACAGCGGGTGCAGGAGGTCCTCGTCGGCCCACAGGAGCAGCGTCGGGACCTCGATCAGGCGGTAGACGTCGAGCAGGTCGACCTGGGCGCCGTCCGGCCATCGCCGCGCCGCCCGCGCCCACGACCGGGCGCGGTTGGCGTTGCCGCCGAGGCCGGCGAACGCGTGGCGCACGAGGTCGCGCGCGGCGGGGTTGCTGCGCGCGGTCAGCTTCTCGCCGGCCGACGGGCGGAAGGCCAGCCCCGCGCCGTGCGAGACGACGCGGTCGAGCCCGGGGACGGCGGCCGCCCGCAGCGCGATCTTCGCGGTGCGCTCGAGCCGCGCCCGCTCGGGGCGGCGATGCATCGCGTTCGACATGAGCACGAGCCGCCCCGGCGTGAGCTGCCGGGTGGCGATCGCGTGCAGGAGGATCTGCGCGCCGGCGTCGTGGCCGCCGACGAGGGGCCGCGGCCCGCAGGTGTCGCGGATGAAGCCGGACATGACCTCGGCGAGCCAGTCCGGCGTGTACGGATGGCGCGGGCGGTCCTCGGAATCGCCGTGCAGCGGCAGGTCCGGGAGCACGAGCCGGTAGCGATGCCCGAGCTCCTCCACCAGCGGCTCCCACTCGCGGTGGGAGAGCATCCGCGAGTGCAGCAGCGCGAGCGGCCGGCCGGTGCCGGCCTCGCGGTACGCCACCCGAGCGCCGTCCGGATGGTGGTAGAGCCGCAGCTTCATACGATGAGCGTATGGCCCGGCCGCTCGACAAGGAGGTCTTCGCCCTCGCCGTGCCGGCGCTCGGCGCCCTCGCCGCCGAGCCGCTGTACGTGCTCGTGGACACGGCGATCGTCGGGCACCTCGGGACGTCCCAGCTCGCGTCGCTGGCCATCGCGGCGACGGTGCTCTCCACCGGCTTCACGCTCCTGAACTTCCTCACGTACGGCACGACGGCGCAGGTCGCCCGCCTGCACGGCGCCGGGCTCGACCGCGAGGCGGCGCGGCTCGGCTCGCAGGCGCTGTGGCTCGCGCTCGGGCTCGGGGCGCTGCTGCTGCTCGGCACGCTGGCCCTGGCGCCGGCCGCCGTGCGGCTGATGGGCGGCGAGGACGAGGTCGCCGACGGCGCCGTGCTGTACCTGCGGATCGCGGCGCTCGGCGGTCCGTTCTTCATGATCGCGGCGGCCGCGCAGGGCTTCCTGCGCGGGATGGGCGACCTGCGCACGCCGCTGCTCATCCTCGTGTTCGCCCACGTGGTCAACGCCGTGCTCGAGGTCCTCTTCGTCTACGGCTTCGGCTGGGGTCTCGCGGGCTCGGCCTGGGGCACCGTGATCGCCCAGGTCGGCATGGGGCTCGCGTTCGTGCGGGTGCAGTGGCGCGCGGGCCTCGAGCGGCCCATCCTCGCCCTCATGCGGCCCCTGATGCGCATCGGGGCGGAGATCGCCGTGCGCACCGGCGCGCTGCTCGGCGCGTTCCTCGTCGCGAGCGCGGTGCTCGCACGGGTCGGGTCCACCTCGCTCGCGGCGCACCAGATCGCCTTCCAGCTCTTCGTCTTCCTCGCCCTGGTGCTCGACGCGCTGGCGATCGCCGCGCAGGTGCTCGTCGGCCGGATGCTCGGGGCGGGCGACGCCGCCCGGGCGCGCGCCGCGGCGACGCGGGTGATCTTCTGGTCCGCGGTGGTCGGGGCCGGGTTCGCCGCGGTCCTGCTCGCGCTGACGAACGTGCTCCCGCACGCCTTCACCGGCGACGACCGCGTGGTCGAGCAGGCGCAGGAGATCTGGTGGCTGTTCGCCCTGCTCATGCCGATCAACGGCGTGGTCTTCGCGCTCGACGGGATCCTCATCGGCGCCGGGGACACGCGCTTCCTCATGTGGGCGATGCTCACGGCGGCGGCGCTGTACATCCCGGTCGCGCTGCTCGCGCTCGACCAGGGCTGGGGGATCGAGGGCGTCTGGTGGGGCCTCGCGGGCCTGATCGGCGTGCGGGCGGTGACCAACGGGGTGCGCTTCCTGGGCTCCCGGTGGGTTCTCACGGGAGCCCCGGCGTAGTACCTTGCGCGCCCGCATGCTCCGCCGCTCAGTCCTCATCGCCCTCGTCCTCGCGCTCCTCGTGCCGGCCGCCGCCGGCGCCCAGGAGGAGACCCCGACGCCCGAGCCGTCGAACCCGACGCAGCCGTTCTCGCCGCTCCCTCCGGCCCAGCCGACGCCGGAGCCGACGGTCGAGCCCGAGGACGACGGGTTCCTCGGCTCGGAGATCTCCGGGACCTCGACGCTCTACGTGATCGCCGGCGTGCTGCTGATCGGCTTCATCGCGATCGGCATGTTCATCTCGCGCGACGCGCGGCGCTCGCTCCCCAAGAACCACCGGCCCGACGGCCCGCGGCTGCGGGAGGAGGGCCCGCACAAGCACAAGCGCGAGGCGAAGTCGAAGGCGCGCGCCCGCACCAAGGCCCAGAAGGCCGCGCGGCGCCGCAACCGCTAGGGGATCTTCATGCCGTGGCGGCGCATGCCGTCCTCGGCCGCGGCGATCACCGTCTCGATGACCTTCACCCGCGCGTAGCGCTTGGAGTCGGCCTCCACGAGCGTCCACGGCGCGAAGGTCGTGCTCGTCTCGGCCAGCATGTCCTCCACGGCGAGCTCGTAGTCGGCGCGCTTCTCGCGGTTGCGCCAGTCGTCGTCGGTCAGCTTCCACGCCTTGAGCGGGTCCTTGGAGCGCTTCTCGAAGCGCTCGAGCTGCTCGGCGTCGGAGATGTGGAGCCACAGCTTCACGAGCACGGTGCCCTCGGCGACGAGCATGCGCTCGTAGTCGCGCGTCGCCTCGTAGGCGCGCCGCCAGGCGTCCTCGTCGGCGAAGCCCTCGACGCGCTCGACGAGCAGCCGGCCGTACCACGAGCGGTCGAGCACGGCCATCCCGCCCCAGCCCGGCAGCGCGGGCCAGAAGCGCCAGAGCCAGTGGTGGCGCTTCTCGTCGTGCGTGGGAGCGGCGAACTGCTTGACCCGGACGTGGCGCGGGTCGAGCGAGGCGACGAGCCGCTTGATGGCCCCGCCCTTGCCGGAGGCGTCCCAGCCCTCGAGCAGGACGCACAGCGGCGGCCCGATGCCCTGGTCGCCGATCAGGCCGCCGAGCACGAGCCGAAGCTCGAGCAGCCGGTTCTGCGCGGCGGCGAGGCGCTCCGCCTCCTCCTTGCGGGTCAGCGACAGCGAGAGATCGAGCTCATCCAGCTTGCCCATGGTCCGGTGATACCACCAGATCGCGGACGCGAAAGACGGCGTCCTCGCGCGGCACCGCGTCGATCGGGGTCTCGAAGCCCTCGAAGCGTCCCAGCCCGCGGTAGTCGGCGAAGCGCTCGACGCGCCCGTCGCGGACGAAGAGCAGGAGCTCGCCGGCCTGGAAGCCGAGGTCGGCCTCCCACGCGTAGCCGAGCCGGTCGGAGATCGCGGAAGCCGGGGTCCCGCGCTCGACCACGAGCACCTCGTCCCAGCCGAACGGGGCGAGCTCGGGCAGGTCGACCCGCTCGCTCGAGCCGATCGCCCGCGTGATGTCCTCCGACAGCGGGGAGTCGGCCGCCAGCACGTCGTCGTCGCGCGTGACGACGACGGCGAGCACGAGGCCTCCGATGAACAGGACGAGGGCGGCGCCGACGGCAACGAGGGCTCGGGTCACCCCACCTAGAATGCCCTGTCCCATGCCGCGCCCGCTGCCAGCCAAGCCCGACTTCCCCAAGCTCGAGGAGGAGGTCCTCCAGCGCTGGCGCGACCGCGACGTCTTCCGCGAGTCGGTCCGCCGCCGCGAGGGCGCCGAGCCGTACGTGTTCTACGAGGGCCCGCCGACCGCCAACGGCCGCCCGGGCTCCCACCACGTCCTGGCCCGCGCGTTCAAGGACATCTTCCCGCGCTACCAGACGATGCGCGGCCGCTACGTGGAGCGCAAGGGCGGCTGGGACTGCCATGGCCTGCCGGTGGAGATCGCCGTCGAGCAGCAGCTCGGCTTCAACTCCAAGGCGGACATCGAGCGCTACGGCATCGCCGAGTTCAACGCCAAGTGCCGCGAGTCCGTCTTCGAGTTCCTCGAGGACTGGAACCGGCTGACCGAGCGGATCGGCTACTGGGTCGACATCGAGCACCCGTATCGGACGCTCGACAACGAGTACATCGAATCGGTCTGGTGGGCGCTGAAGACGATGCACGACCGCGACCTGCTCTACGAGGGCCACCGGGTCGTGCCGTACTGCGCGCGCTGCGGGACCGCGCTGTCCTCGCACGAGGTGTCGGAGGGCTACCAGGACGTCGAGGACCCGAGCATCTACGTCCGCTTCCCGGTCACGAAGCCCGCCGGCGCGCTGCGCGAGGGCGACTCGCTGCTCGTGTGGACGACGACCCCCTGGACGCTGGTCTCCAACGCCGCCGTGGCGGTCGACCCGGAGCTCACCTACGTGCGCACCACGGCCGGGGACGTGCTGGCCGAGGCGCTCGTGACGCGGGTGCTCGGCGAGGACGCGCAGGTCGCCGCCCGGTTCCACGGCTCCGAGATGCTCGGCGCGGGCTATGAGCCGCCGTTCCCGTTCATCCCGGCCCGGGAGTACGGCGAGAAGGGCCACACCGTGCTGCCCGGCGACTTCGTCTCGGCCGAGGACGGCACCGGCATCGTGCACACGGCGATCGCGTTCGGCGAGGACGACTACCGGCTCGGCGCCGAGCAGGGCCTCAACGTGATCAACCCGGTGAAGCTCGACGGCACTTACGACGAGCGCATCGGCCCGTACGCCGGCCGCTGGGTCAAGGACGCCGACGACGACCTGATCGAGGACCTGCGCTCGCGCGGCCGCGTGCTGCGGGCGGAGCGCTACCTGCACTCCTACCCGCACTGCTGGCGCTGCGGGACGCCGCTCCTCTACTACGCCAAGCCGTCCTGGTACATCCGCACCTCGAAGCTGCGCGACCGGCTCCTCGCCGCCAACGAGACGATCGACTGGCATCCCGAGCACATCAAGCACGGCCGCTTCGGCAAGTGGCTGGAGAACAACGTCGACTGGGCGATCTCGCGGGAGCGCTACTGGGGCACGCCGCTGCCCGTGTGGCGCAACGAGGCCGGAGAGACGATCGCCATCGGCTCGTTCGACCAGCTGGAGGAGCTGAGCGGCGTGCGGCTCGAGGACCCGCACCGGCCGTACGTGGACGAGGTCGAGATCCCGTCGCCGACGGGCGGCGAGCCGCTGCGCCGCGTGCCCGAGGTGATCGACGTCTGGTTCGACTCGGGCGCGATGCCCTTCGCCCAGTGGCACGCGCCGCACGAGAACAACGAGCAGTTCACCGCGCGCTTCCCCGCCGACTACATCTGCGAGGCGATCGACCAGACCCGCGGCTGGTTCTACTCGCTGCTCGCGGTCTCGACGCTGCTGTTCGACCAGTCGCCCTACCGGACGTGCCTCGTGCTCGGGCACATCGCCGACGAGCACGGCAAGAAGATGTCCAAGTCGCTGGGCAACATCGTCGTGCCCTGGGACGTCATCGACCGCCACGGGGCCGACGCCTTCCGCTGGTACTACTTCACCTCCAAGCAGCCGTGGGACGGCTACCTGTTCTCGGTCGACACGGTCGGCGAGTCGGTGCGCCAGTTCCTGCTCCAGCTCTGGAACACGTACGGCTTCTACGTCCTCTACGCGAACGTCAACGGCGTCGAGGAGCTGGCCGGGCCGGCGACCGAGCTCGACCGCTGGGCGCTCTCGCGCCTGCACGCCACGACCGAGATCGTGCGCGAGCGGCTCGACGCCTACGACGCCACGCGCGCCGGCCAGGCGATCTCCGCGTTCGTCGACGAGCTGTCGAACTGGTACGTGCGCCGCTCGCGCCAGCGCTTCTGGGACGGCGACCCGGCCGCCTTCGGGACGCTGCACGCGTGCCTCGTCGGCGTGGCCAAGCTGCTCGCTCCGTTCTGCCCGTTCGTCGCCGACGAGATCTACGACAACCTCGACGGCTCCGAGCCGAGCGTCCACCTCTGCGACTTCCCCGAGGCCGGCGCCCGCGACGTCGAGCTCGAGGCCGCGATGGGCGTCGTGCGCGAGACCGTCAGGCTCGGGCTCGCCGCCCGCGGCCAGGCCAAGCTCGGCGTGCGCCAGCCGCTGCGCGCCGCCGTGGTGGTGGCCGCCGGCGGCGAGCGCGAGGCGATCGAGCGCCTGCGCGCGATCGTCGAGGCCGAGCTGAACGTGAAGGAGCTGCGGTTCGTCTCGCAGGCCGACGAGCTCGGCTCCTACGAGGTCAAGCCCAACTACCGCGCGCTCGGCCCGCGCTTCGGCAAGCACATGCCGCAGGTGGCGGCCGCGGTGGCCGCGCTCGATCCCGCGCACGTGGCGGACGCGCTGCGCGACGGCGGCCGCGTCGGCGTGAGCGTGGACGGCCACGACCACGAGCTCGGGCCCGACGACCTGCTGCTCGCGATGCAGCCGCTCGAGGGCTACCAGCTCGAGCGCGAGGGCTCGCACGCGGTCGCGCTCGAGCTCGAGCTCGACCCCGACCTGGTCCGCGAGGGCCTCGCCCGCGAGGTCGTGCACGCCGTGCAGAACGCGCGCAAGACGGCGGGGCTGGAGGTGGCGGACCGGATCGAGCTCACGCTCGGCGGCGACGCCGAGCTGCTGGACGCCGCGCGCGCGTTCGAGGACTACGTCTCGGGCGAGACGCTCGCGGTGGCCGTCGGCTACGACGGCGCGGCGGGCGAGCAGGCGACCGTCAAGGGCCGCCCGCTGGAGATCGCTGTCAAGCGTGCTTGACACATCGCTGATGACAAGCTAGCTTTACATCGATGCTCAAGGCATCGATCCTCATCACGCTGTTCCTCGTCATCGCCGCGCCGGCCTCGGCGGGCGGGTACCGGGACGAGCAGCGCGAGCTGCGGCGCGACGGCCGCGAGCTCGTCCGGCTGGTCCGGGCGGGCGACGCCGCGGCGCTGCACGCGCGCTTCGTGCCCGGGCTCGCGACCCGCGAGGAGGTGGAGGCGCTGCTGGCGCAGCTCGGGCCGGTCGGTCGACGGCGCGCCGAGAGCGCGGTCCCACTGGGACCCGGGCGCCGTGCCTACACCGCCGACCTGCGCCACGGCGACGGCCTCCTGGCCGCCGACTTCGCGCTCGACGCGCGCGACCGCGTCACGTACGTGACGCTGCGCCCGCGGGCGCCGCTCCCGCCCGACCCGGCCGCCGGCCGCGAGCCGGCGGACCTGCCGCTGCCGCTGACCGGCCGCTGGCTGGTCCTGTGGGGCGGCCCGGACGAGCTGCGCAACTACCACGCCGTGCACCCGGACCAGCGGCACGCCTACGACCTCGTGCGCTGGCGCGACGGGGCCACGCACCGCGGATCGGGCGCCCGCAACGGGCAGTACCACGCGTGGGACCGGCGCGTACGCGCGCCCGCGGCCGCCACGGTCGTCGAGGCGGTCGACGGGATCGCCGACAACCGGCCGCAGGAGGAGACGAACGCGGAGCGGCCGGCCGGCAACCACGTGGTGCTCGACCTCGGCGGCGGCACGCATGCGGTGCTCGCGCACCTGCGCAGCGGCACGGTGCGGGTCGACCCCGGCGACCGCGTGCGCCGGGGCCAGGTCATCGGCCGCGTGGGCAACTCGGGCAACTCGTCCGAGCCGCACCTGCACTACCACCTGCAGGACGCCGCGGGCGGGTTCGGGCTGCCGCTCGGGCTGCCCCTGCGAGGGAGGTTCGCCCGCGGCTAGGCGAGCGCGGGCTCGAGCTCGGCCTCGAGCCGCTTGCGCGGCTTCTGGCCCTGGATGCGGGTGGCCTCGGCGCCGCCCTTGAAGAGGATCATCGTCGGGATCGCGAGGATGCCGTAGCTCGCCGGCGTCTGCATGTTCTCGTCGATGTTGAGCTTCACGATCCGGAGGTCGTCGCGCTCGGCGTTGATCTCCTCGAGGATCGGGGCGATGACGCGGCAGGGGCCGCACCACGGGGCCCAGAAGTCGACGAGCACGGGCAGGTCCGACTCGAGAACCTCGGCCTGGAACGTGGTGTCGGTGACTTCGATGATGCTGCCGGCCATGTCGCTTTCAGGGCTCCTCTCAGGGGGAAGACGCTTCAGAAAGTATAGCGAGCACCTCAGGCGAGACCCACGTCTCGATCGCCGCCGCGACGACCAGGACGGGGGCTGCGACGGCAACGGTAACGAACGTCGCCGCGAGCAGCTCCTCCCAGGCTCCGCGGCGCGAAGCGAGCGTCCACGCGGCGAGCGGGAGGAACAGCGCGGCGAGCTCCGGCAGCGCGTGCGGGAGGAGCCCGATCAGCAGCACGGCCGGGGACAGGCCGAGCTCGCCGGAGAGGTCGGCGGCGCGGTGCCCGAGCGCGTAGGCCTGGGTGCTCAGCGAGAACAGCGTCGCCGCCACGACGAAGCCGATGGCGAGCGGTCCGGCGCGCTCGTGGACCTTGCGCCACAGCCCGCTGTAGTCCCGGGCGGCGGTCGGCAGCGAAGAGCCGGCGATGAAGCCCGCGACGCAGGCCAGCGCGTGCAGCGCCAGCACGAGGCCGTTGCGGTAGAGCACGAAGGAGAAGTCGTCCGCGCGGGCCGGGGCCGACACGCCGGGGAAGCCGGCGCCGGTGGGATCCGGCGTGGCGAGCGTCGCCACGAGCCAGACCGCGCCCAGCAGCAGCGCGGCGACGGCCAGCGAGACGCGCAGCCACGGCCAGAGCACGCGCATCGGCGCGGCGTTCCAGCGGACCAGCGTGCGGCGCGTGTCAGTCCGGGTGGGTGGGGACGGTGTCAGCGCGAGTTCCTCGGCCTTCATCTCCCAGGTGATCGGCAGCGGGGATGCGTAGCCTTACGAGGGTTGTGGCCGACCTGACCAACGCCCAGATCGCCGCCGCCTTCGAGGAGCTGGCCGATCTCTACGAGCTCGACGGCGCCGTCTCGTACCGCGTCATCGCCTACCGCACCGCCGCGCGCACGGTCCGCGACTCGTCCGTGTCGGTGCTGCAGCTGGCCCGCGAGGGCCGCGTGACCGAGCTCTCCGGCATCGGCAAGACGCTCGAGGAGAAGCTGGTCGCGCTCGACGAGACGGGTGACATCCCGGCCGCCGTGAAGCTGCGCGCGCGGATCCCGGCCGGCCTCGTCGAGGTCACGCGGCTGCCCGGCTTCGGCCCCAAGCGGGCGCGGCGGCTGTACGACGAGATCGGCGTCGACTCGCTCGACGCGCTGCGCGCCGCGCTCCAGGACGGCCGCATCAAGGGCCTCAAGGGCTTCGGGGAGAAGGCGCAGGAGAACCTGGAGCGCGTTCTGGCCGACCACGACGCGGCGGGCGGCCCCGCGCCGCGCGTGGTGCTCTCGCGGGCGCTCGACGCGGCCGAGGAGATCGTCGCCGCGCTGCGGGCGCACCCGGCTTCGGAGCGCGTGGAGGTCGCCGGCTCGCTGCGCCGCTGGACCGACTCGGTGAAGGACATCGACATCATCGCCACGACCTCCGACGCGAAGGCCCTGGCGAAGGCGCTCGCCGAGCTGCCGCTCGTCGAGGCCGTGCACCAGAGCGGCGACGCCGGCGCACGCGTGAGCACGCACACCGGCATGAAGGTCGACCTCAAGGTCGTCGAGCCGGACCAGTTCGGCAACGTGCTCCAGCACTTCACCGGCTCCAAGGCGCACAACGTGGCGCTGCGCGAGTCGGCGGTGCGCCGCGGGCTGCACGTCTCGGAGTACGGCGTGCTCGACGATGCCACCGGCGAGACGCAGCGCTGCCCCACCGAGGAGGAGGTCTACGGCGCCCTCGGGCTCCCGTGGATCCCGCCCGAGCTGCGCGAGGGGCGCGGCGAGCTGGAGGCGGCCGCCCGCGGCACGCTGCCCGACCTGATCGAGCTGGAGGACCTGCGCGGCGACCTGCACTCGCACACCACGACGTCCGACGGCCGGGAGACCGCCGAGACGATGGCCGCCGCCGCGCGCGAGCGCGGCCTGGACTACCTCGCGATCACCGACCACTCGGCGACGCACGGGTTCGGCGACCACGTCACGCCCGACGCGCTGAAGGCCCGCATCGAGGAGATCCGGGGGCTGAACGAGACGCTCGACGGCTTCGACCTGCTGATCGGGACCGAGACGAACATCCTCCCCGACGGGTCGCCCGACTACGACGACGAGCTGCTGGCGCAGCTCGACTGGGTCGTCGGGTCCATCCACACGTCCTTCAACATGCGGGCGAAGGCGATGACGGACCGCCTGGTGGCGGCCATCGAGCACCCGCTGGTCGACGCGATCGGCCATCCGACCGGCCGCAAGATCGAGAAGCGGGCGGCGTACGAGCTGGACATGGAGCGGGTGATCGAGGCGGCCGCGCGGACGGGCACGCTGATCGAGATCAACGCGTCGCCCGACCGGCGCGACCTCAACGACGTGCACGCCCGCGAGGCGGCCAAGGCGGGCGTCCGCATCCTCGTCGAACTCGGACGCGCACTCCATCTCCGACCTCGACAACCGGCGCTACGGGATCGCCACCGCGCGGCGCGCGTGGCTGACCGCCGAGCAGGTGGCGAACACCCTGCCCTGGAAGGCGCTGGCGAAGCTCCGCAAGCGCTAGGCGGGGCGGCGCAGGTACGCGCCGCCGAAGCCCGGCGTGCGGACGAGGCGGATCGGGTGGACGGGCGACGTCTTGTCGACGTAGAAGCGGGCGCCGTCGCGCTCCTCGATCGCGGCCACGGCCGCCTCCTGGCGCCGCCAGGCGAGCGCCCAGATGATCGTGAAGCCGGCGGCCACCGACGCCACCTGCGGCTCGATGACGCTCATGATCGACGACGCGAGCGTGACGAAGAGCAGCGGCCACAGGCGGTTGAGCAGCGTCAATCCGGGCCGCAGCTCCGGCAGCGTGGTCTGCGTCTTCGCGCCGGCCAGCAGGCGGGCGATCGGCGGCGAGGCCTCGGCGCGGCGGCCGAACCAGATGCCGATCAGCACCGAGCCGGCCCACCAGACGGCGCTGAACAGCACCAGGGTGCGGTCGGACTCCTGCGCGAGGCCGATCACGGTCAGCGCGGCCAGCAGCGTGGCCGAGCCGGCGCTGAGGAGCACTGTCGCCTTGAGGAAGTCGCCGAACCGCACCGGCGGTCAGTCGAGCAGCGCCCGGAGCAGGTGACGGACGCCGTCGGTCCCCTCGACCATGACGTCGGCCTCCCGGGCCAGGGCCGAAGGTCCCTCGTCGGACCGCACGCCCACGCGCACGGCGGTGCCCAGCCGGCCGGCGTCGACCAGCTCGGTGAGCCCGCGGAAGGCGTCGAGGTCGGTGGTGTCGTCACCGACGTAGATGGCGGCGGCGAGGTCGCGGTCGCGCAGGAGCGACACGATGCCGGCGCCCTTGTCGATCCGCACCGGGGGCCGGATCTCGAGCACCTTGCGGCCCCAGTGGGCGGTGAAGCCGGCCTTCTGGGCCGCCTCGGCGACGGCCTCGACGGCCGCCTGCGCCTCCTCCTCGTCGGGCACGCCGCGCCAGTGCAGGGCGGCGATCGCCTCCTTGTCCTCAAGCCGGACGCGGAGCTTGCGCAGCTCCTCGCTGAACGCCTCGGCGGCGAAGTTCTGCACCCGCCGCGTCCAGGCCTGCAGCTCTCGGTCGAGCTGGGGCGCGATCGAGCCGGGCATCAGCACCTCCGACCCGTGCGAGCCGAGGTACGCGATCGACCCGAGCGAGACGATCCGGCGGGCGTCCGACGCGCGGCGGCCCGACACGCAGGCGACGACGCCGTAGCGGCGCGCGACCTCGATCAGCGGCCGCCGGGTGCTCTCCGGCATGTGGGCGTCGTCCGGGTGCTGGACGATCGGCGCGAGCACGCCGTCGACGTCGAGCAGGATGGCCGAGCGCGCGGGATCCGCCTTGAGGGGCTCAAGCAGCTCTTCGAGCGTTCCTGTTGGGCCCGGCACTCGGATTAGTATGGCGGGCCGATGGCCGACGACCCTGTCACCGGCGACGGCTGGACCGTCGCGACGATCGGCGACCTCGGCGAGGGGCCCGGCTTCCGCAAGGTCCGCTCGGCCCTGGGCGTCACGGAGTTCGGCGTGAACGCGATCGTCATCCCGCCCGGCTACACGAGCCGGGAGCACTTCCACGAGCGCCAGCAGGAGCTCTACCTCGTGCTCTCGGGCGAGATCGAGCTCGATCTCGGCGGCGTCAAGCACACGCTCGGGCCGGGCGGCCTCGCCCGCGTCGACGCGCCCGTGGTCCGCTCGCTGCGGAACACGTCCGAGACCGACGACGCGATGTACTTCTGCGTCGGCGGCGCGGGCGGTTACGTGGGCCGGGACGGCGCCGTGCCGTAGACGAACTTCAACCCCGGCATCGAGGGGGCGGGATCGGCCGGGATTTCTACGTTATGCCCCTATACGGGCCTAACGTAGAAATTCCGCCGCCAGGCCGGCCCCCTCGCCTCCCTACCCAGCCGGGGTTGACGTTCGTCCCGCCGCACCACCGTCCCGCAACAGGTCCCGGATCTCGCCCAGCAGCACGACGTCCTCCGGCACGGCGTCGGACTCGGGCAGCTCGCCGGCCTTGCGCCGCGCCATCAGCGCGTTGATCGGCCTGACGACGAAGAAGAAGATCACCGCGGCGACGATCACGAACGCGATCACGGCGTTCAGGAACGCGCCGTAGCGGAACTCGGCGTCGTTGACGGTGAAGCTCAGGCCGGAGAAGTCCGGCGTCCCGCCGATCATGGCGATGAACTGCATGAGGATGTCGTTGACGAACGACGTCACGACGGCGCCGAAGGCCGCGCCCAGGATCACCGCCACGGCGAGATCCACCACGTTGCCGCGCAAGAGGAACTCGCGGAACTCCTTGATCATGTGCCCTCCCTCCCGGTGGGTATGCTCGCCCCGCCGATGCCGGACGCGCCTGTCCACTGCCTCGTCGAGATCCCGAAAGGATCGCGCAACAAGTACACCTGGGATGACGACCTCGGCGCGATCAAGCTGGACCGCTTTCTCTTCTCGTCGGTGGTGTATCCCACAGACTACGGCTTCATCCAGGGCACCCGCTCGCCCAAGGGCACGCCGCTGGACGCCATGGTCTGCGTGTCGGCGCCGACCTTCCCGGGCTGCGTGATCGAGGTCCGCGTGGTCGCCGTGTTCCGCACCAGGGACGAGGCCGGGCAGGACGACAAGCTGCTCTGCGTCCCGTTCGAGGACCCGAACTGGAGCCACATGGAGGAGCTCGAGGACCTCCCGAGCCAGCTCAGGGCCGAGATCGAGCACTTCTTCTCGATCTACAAGATGCCCGAGGGCAAGGAGGTCGAGGTCCAGGGCTGGGAGGGCCGCGAGACGGCCGAGCGGCTGCTGGGCGAGGCGCGCGGCCGGGCGGGCGGGGCTTAGTACCCCGCGTCGCGATCGATGACCGCGAGGAGCTCCTCGCCGGCGATGAAGCGGCGCACGTTCTCGCCCGCGTGCTCGCCGAAGTAGCGCGACCAGCGAGGAGTCAGGGTTCGCGACGTGCGGCGTGATCAGCGCGCGCGGCTCGTCCCAGAGCGGGTGGCCGTCAGGGAGCGGCTCGGGGTCGGTGACGTCGAGGGCCGCGCCGCCGATCGATCCCGCCGCGAGCGCCGCCACGAGCGCGTCGGTGTCGACGAGCGCGCCGCGCGCCACGTTGACCAGCCAGGCGTCCTCGCGCATCGCCTCGAGCTCGGCGGCGCCGACCAGGTGGCGCGTGCCCGCGGTGGCCGGTGCGGCGAGCACGACGAAGTCGGCCCGCGGCCAGATCTCCTCCAGCCGCGAGACCGGGATCGTGCCCTCGCGCCCGCGGCGCGTCACCGCGAGGACCTCCGCGCGCAGCGGCTCCAGCAGCTCGATCAGCGCCCGCCCGATCCCGCCGGCGCCGACGATCGCCACCGTCGCGCCGTCCAGCCCTCCCGACGGCGGGCGGGTCCAGGTCCTGGCCCGCAGGAACGGGCCGAGCTGATGCACGCCGGCCAGCATGAGCATCAGCGCGTGCTCGGCCACGGGGCGGGCGAACGCGCCGGCGGCCGAGGTCCAGACGCGGTCGTCGATCGCATCGACCCATTGCTCGACGCCGGCGGACGCGAGCTGCACCCAGCGGACCCGGTCGGGCAGCTCCGGGAGCTCCTCCGGGTTCGAACCCAGCCACACCAGCGCGTCGGCATGGGCGAGCGGCCCGATCTGCCCGCCCGCCGCGGAGATCGCCTCCTCGACCACGGGATCGGGCTCCGGGCCCAGGTGCACAGTCATCGGCATGGTGCGAACCTACCCGCCGCGATGGCGACGGTCCCGCTTCTCTCCGCCCGCGGCCTGGCCAAGTCGTTCGGCGGGCGGCTCGTGCTCGACGGGCTCGACCTCGAGCTGGCCGACGGCATGCGGGTCGGCGTGCTCGGCCCCAACGGCGGCGGCAAGTCGACCCTGCTCGCCATCCTCGCCGGGCTCGAGGAGCCCGACGCGGGCACCGTCACCCGCCGCCGCGGCCTCGTCCACGCCTTCCTGCCCCAGCACGTGCCCGGCGACCGGCGCACGCCGCTGAGCTGGGTGCGCGCCGCGCGGCCCGAGCTGGCCGAGCTGGAGGACGAGCTGGCGGCGGTCGAGCGCCGCCTCGCCGAGCCGCGCCTGGCCACCGACCTCGACGCCATGACCCGCGCGCTCGCCCACCAGGAGCGGCTGCTCGCCCGCTGGGACGAGCAGGGCGGCGACCGGGCCGAGACCGAGGCGCGGGGGCTGCTCGACGAGCTGGGCGTGCCGGACGGCGGACCGACCAGCGAGCTGAGCGGCGGGCAGCGCAAGCTCGCGGCGCTCGCCGCCTGCCTCGCGCGCCGGCCGCAGATCCTCATGCTCGACGAGCCCGAGGCCCACCTCGACATGCGCCGCCGCGACCAGCTCGAGGAGCTCGTCGACGACTTCGACGGCGCGGTGCTGATGGTCTCGCACGACCGCCACCTGCTCGACGCCTGCGTGGGGGCGATCGCCGAGCTCGACCGCGGTCGCATCCGCATCTGGCCCGGCGGCTACAGCGCCTACGCGGTCGCGCGGCAGCTCGAGCTGGAGAAGCAGCGGCAGCAGTACGTGGCGCAGCAGAAGGAGATCGCGCGGCTGGAGGAGGCGGTCCGCCGGTTCCGCCACTGGGCGCACATCACGGTCAACGAGCGCGCGGCCAAGCAGGCGCGCGTGAAGCAGATGCAGATCGACAGGATGGACAAGGTCGAGCGCCCGGTGCTCGAGCGGCGCAGGATGGCGCTCGCCCTGCGCAGCGCCGTGCGCGGCGGCCAGCGCGTGCTCGCGCTCGAGGGCGCCGACGTCGCGTTCGACCGCGACGACCCGGTGCTGCTCGACGTGGAGCTCGTGATCGGCCGCGGCGAGCGCGTCGGCGTGGTCGGCCCCAACGGCGCCGGCAAGACCGCGCTCCTGCGCACGCTGGGCGGGACGCTCGAGCTCGCCGGCGGCGAGCGCTGGATCGGCCCGGGGATCGAGGTCGGCTACCTCTCGCAGGCCGCCGCCGGGCTGCCGCCCGAGGCGAACGTGATCGACGTGCTGCGCGCCGGGCGCTCGATGGCCGAGGACACGGCGGTGCGGCGGCTGATGGCGTTCCTCTTCGACTACGAGCAGGTCCGGCGCCCGGTGCGCACGCTGAGCGGCGGCGAGCGCACGCGCCTCGCCTTCCTCCTGCTGATGGAGGACGCGCCGAACTGCCTGCTGCTCGACGAGCCGACCAACCACCTCGACATCGAGTCGATCGAGGTCCTCGAGGACGCGATCGAGCACTACGACGGCACGGTCGTCGCGGTCTCGCACGACCGCTACTTCCTCGACCGCATCGCCGATCGCATCGTGGTCGTCGCCGACGGCGCCGCCCACGCCTACGAAGGGGGCTGGTCGGCCAACTTGGCGCGGGTCTGAGTGTTCATCCGGGCAACCCCGGGAAGCCTCGCGTGTATGAAGACGGCCCCAGATGCGCCCACCGACCTCGGCAAGCGCTCCTGGCTCGGGACGGGCAAGCGCGTCGTCTCGGAGTTCAGGGACGACAACCTGACCGACTGGGCGGCCGCGCTCACGTACTACGCGGTCCTCTCGATCTTCCCCGCGTTCATCGCGCTGATCTCGATCCTCGGCCTCGTCGTCGATCCGGCGACCATCACCCGGGTGGTCACCGACGTCGTGCGCCAGCTCGGCCCGGAGTCGGCGGTCGACACGTTCGCCGGTCCGATCGAGCAGCTCGCGTCCAACCGGTCGACCGCCGTCGTCGGCCTCGTCGTCGGCGTCGCGCTCGCGATCTGGACGGCGTCGAACTACGTCGGCGCGTTCATGCGCGCGTCGAACGCGATCTACGAGCGCGACGAGGGCCGCCCGTTCTGGAAGCTGCGGCCGCTCCAGCTCCTGGTGACGCTGGTGCTCGTGCTCATGGCCGCGCTCGTCGTGCTGGCGCTGATCGTGACCGGCCCGGTCGCGCAGGCCATCGGCGACGCCGTCGGGCTCGGCGACGCCGCGGTGACGGCGTGGAACATCGCCAAGTGGCCGGTGCTGCTCGTCGTCGTGATGGTGATGCTGGCGATCCTCTACTGGTCGGCGCCGAACGCGAAGATCGCCGGCTTCCGCTGGGTGTCGCCGGGCAGCGTGGTGGCCGTCGTGCTCTGGATCGTCGCGTCGGTCGGGTTCGCCTTCTACGTCTCCAACTTCAGCTCCTACAACAAGACCTACGGCGCGCTGGCCGGCGTGATCGTCTTCCTCGTCTGGATGTGGATCACCAACATCGCCGTGCTGCTCGGCGCGGAGCTCAACGCGGAGACCGAGCGAGCCCGCGAGCTCGAGGCCGGGGTGCCCGGCGCCGAGGAGGACATCCAGGCCCCGTACCGCGACGTGCCGAAGGAGGAGCGGGAGAAGGCGGCGCAGCGGTAGCGCTCAGCCTTCCTGCGTGTCCCGCCGATGTAGTCGGGGCATGCCCACGCGCGTCGTCCTGATCCTCGTGCTCACCGCGATCGCCGTCTTCGGCGCCGTGCGGATGAAGGCCCCGCCCGCCGCCGGCGGCGACATCGGCGACGAGGCCCGCGCGGCGCCGCTGACGTTCGCCGCGGACGTCGCCCCCGCGACCGCGACTGGATCCTCGCCGCGATCGCGTCGGCCCGGCCCGAGGCGCAGCGGCTCATCCAGGAGATCGACGGGCTCACCGTGGTGCGCACCGACCTGCGCGGCGGCCAGGCCATCGGCCTCGCCGAGCTGACCGCCGACGGCGCCGTCGTGAGCTTCGACACCTCGATGCTCAACGGCGACCGCGCGATCGACCGCAACGTCGTCGTCCTGCACGAGCTGGGCCACGTGGTCGACCACTTCCTCGTCGACGACGAGACGGTCGCGCAGCTCGACAAGTCGATTCCCGTCGTCGGCTCCTGCGAGGGCTCGACGGTGCCGATCGGCGCCTGCACGGCGACTCCCGAGCGCTTCGCCGACACGTTCGCCAAGTGGGCGCTGCACGGGCGCTTCTCGCTCGCCGGCTCCGGCTACGGCATCCCCGCTCCCCGGTCCATCGAGGACTGGGGCGCGCCGCTCGGCCTGCTCGCGGGTCAGCTCAACACGCGCTGAAGGGCCTCGGCCAGCGCGCGCGTCGTCGAGCCGTCCTCGGCCCCGTGCGCCGGGTTGTGCTCGGTGACCGTCAGGCCGGCGAAGCCCGGGCCGGCCGCGAGCTCCGCGAGCGCGGCGACCGCCGTCTCGAACGGCAGGCCGATGTTGTGGCCGGTGTTCTCCGAGAGCGGCAGGTCGACGAAGTCGACCACGTCGACGTCGAAGTGCACGAGGTAGCGCTCGAAGCGCCTCGCCGCGACCGCGGCGGTCCCCGCGCCGACGTGGTCGACGTCGACCGTGGTGAGGCCGAGCCGGTCGATCGCCTCCTGCTCGCCGGGACGGGTCTGGCCGGGGTCGCGGGCGTAGAGCAGCACGTCCTCCGGGGCCAGCAGCGCCTCCGAGTCCGGATACACGCCCAGCATCTGCGCCATGCCGGTCCAGTCGAGCACGCCGTCGGGCACGGTCTCGGGCGTGTTGAGGTCCGGGTGCAGGTCGAAGTAGACGAGCCCGAGCGGGCCGCCGCTCAGGGCGCCCGCCACGGTGCCGATGCCGACCGTGCAGTCGCCGCCCAGCACGATCGGGACGCGACCCGCGCGGACGGCCGCCTCCACGCGCCCGGCCACCTCGCCCACGACCTCGGCGACGCCGGCCGCGTTCTGGGCGCTCCGGTGCTGCGGGTCGGGCCGCCAGCGCCGCAGCGGGATGTCGCCGAGGTCGTCGGCGCCGAGGCGCTCGACGATCCCGGCCTCACGCAGCGCGCGCGGCGCCAGCTCCTGGCCGGGGGCGAAGGCGCCGAGGCTGCTCGGCGCGCCGATGATGCCGTATCGCATAACCGACGTTCATCTTACACCGGTGACATCGCGGGACTCCTCGCGCACGAACCGCCGGCCCGCCGCGGGCTCGCGCTCGTCGAGGTCGGCGCCCGCGGTCTCGCGCGCGAAGACCAGGGCGATCATCGTGATCGCGAGCGCGCCCGCCACGTAGAGCGAGACGGCCAGCGACGACCCGGAGGCGGCGAGCAGCGCGGTGGCGATGATCGGCGCCAGCGCGCCGCCGGCGATGCCGGCGAGCTGGTAGCCCATCGACGCTCCGCTGTAGCGCACGCGCGTGCCGAACAGCTCCGAGATGAAGGCCGCCTGCGGGCCGTACATCAGCGCGTGGAAGAAGAGGCCGCCGGCCGCCGCGAGCACGATCGCCCACCAGCTGCCGGTGTCGAGCAGCGGGAAGAACGCGAAGACCCACACGGCGGCGCCGAGCGCGCCGGCCATGTACACGGGCCGGCGGCCGACGCGGTCCGACAGCGCGCCGAAGGCGGGGATCAGGAACAGCTGCAGGCCCGAGCCGATGAGCACGGCGTTGAGTGGCACGCTGTCCGCCAGCCCGACGGTGTCGGTCGCGTACGTGATGATGAACAGCGCGAAGACGTAGAACGCGACGTCGGTGCCGATGCGGGCGCCGAACGCGATCGCCAGCTGGCGCGGGTACTCGCGGAAGACCTCGACGATCGGCGCCTTGGCGCGCGACGCGCTCTCCTCGACCTCGCGGAAGAGCGGCGACTCCTCCACGCGCAGGCGGATGAAGAGGCCGACGAACACGAGCAGGGCGCTGAGCAGGAACGGGATGCGCCAGCCCCAGGCGTTGAACGCGCTCTCGCTCAGGACCACGGCGAGCAGCGCCAGCACGCCGGCGGCCAGCAGGTTGCCGGCGGGCACGCCGACCTGCGGCCAGCTCGCGTAGAGCCCGCGCCGCTTCTGGTCGCCGTGCTCGGAGACCATGAGGACCGCGCCGCCCCACTCGCCGCCGAGGCCGAGGCCCTGGACGAAGCGCAGCGCCACGAGCAGGATGGGGGCCGCGATGCCGATCGTCGCGTACGTCGGCAGGAGACCGATCGCGCAGGTCGCCAGCCCCATGACGAGCAGCGTCCACACGAGCACGTTGCGGCGCCCGACGCGGTCGCCGAAGTGGCCGGCGATGACCCCGCCGAAGGGCCGCGCCACGAACCCGACGGCGTAGGTGGTGAACGCGAGCATCGTGCCCACCAGCGGCTCGGCGTCGGGGAAGAAGAGGTCCCCGAACACCAGCGCGGCCGCGGTGCCGTAGAGGAAGAAGTCGTACCACTCGAGCGACGTGCCGACCACGCTCGCCGCGATCACCCGCCGCAACGATCCCCTGCCTTCCATGTCGGACGGGCTACCCGGGCTCGTGGCGGGCGACACGGACATCGAGCACGAGCGGCGTGGCCGTCGTGTCCAGGTCCGGGACGACCTCGTCGAGCGCCGCGGCGAGCTGCTCGCGGGTCTCGATCGTGCGGGCGGGGCAGCCGAGCGAGCGCGCGAGGCCGCCCACGTCGACCTCCTCGAAGGCCGGCCACGGGCCCTTGCCGCCGGCGAGCCGGTCCATGATCTCGTAGCGTCCGTTGGCGAGCACGACGACGAGGACGCCGGCGCCGTAGCGGGCCGCGCTCCACAGCCCCTGGATCGCGTACAGCGCCGACCCGTCGCCGACCACGGCCACCACGGGCCGCGAAGGGTCGGCGAGCCGCAGGCCGGTGGCGGCCGGGATGGCGAAGCCGAGGCCGCCCATCGCGGCGCTGAGGAACCCCATCGGGCGGCGCGCGGGCAGGGCGGCGAGCAGATCGGCGCGGCTGGACGGCGCCTCCTCGACGACGATCGTCCCGGGAGCGATCCGCTCGCCGAGCGCGGCGAGCACGTGGCGGGCCGTGAGCGCGCCGTCGGGCGGCTCGGGCTCGGCGGGCGGCCGGAAGCCGATGTCGCTGCGCGCCTCGACGAGCCCGGCGAGCGCACGGCACGCGGCGGCCGTGTCCGCCACCACGCCGATCTCGGCGGGGCTGCGGCGGACCTCTTCGGCGTCGTCGCTGATCACCGCCGCGTGGGTGCCGGGCTCGAGCAGCGGGCCGGGCTCGTAGCCGTACTGGCGCAGCAGCGGCGCGCCGACGACCAGCACGACGTCGTGCGGGCGCAGCGCGCGGCGCAGGGCCGCGCGGCCGGGCGGCAGATGCCCGGCGAAGCGGCGGTGGTCCCACGGGAAGCCCGCGCGGGCGCTGAACGGCTCCTGCCAGACGGGGGCGGCGAGCTGATCGGCGAGCTCCACCAGCGCCTCCCAGCCTTCGGCGCTGTCGTTGCCCGCGCCGGCGACGAGCACGGGCGAGCGGGCGGAGTCGAGCAGCGCGGCGAGCTCGCCGAGGTCGGCCGGGTCGACCGCGCGGGCGCGGCGCGAGGCGCGGGGCGCCGACACGGGCTCGCGCGCGGCGGGCTCGAGCCAGTCGTCCATCGGCACGATCACCACCGCCGGCCCGCGCTCGTCGCGCGCGGCGTGCCAGGCGCGGGCGATGGCGGTCGGCACGTCCTGCGCGCGCGCCGGCTGCTCGACCGACACCGGATAGCTCCCGGCCAGGCCGTCGAGCCTGCCGGCCAGGAACGGGTCGAGCGCCAGGTGGCGACGGTCCTGCTGGCCCACGAGCACCACGAGCGGCGCCCGGTTCACGCGCGCCGTGGCGAGCGCGCCGACCGCGTTCCCCAGCCCGGCCGTGGTGTGCAGCAGCGCGATGGCCGGCCGTCCGCGGGCGAGCGCCCAGCCGGTCGCCAGCCCGACCACCGACGACTCGTGCAGCGCGAGCACGAAGTCGAGGTCGTCCGGCAGGCCCACGAGGAACGGGACCTCGGTCGAGCCGGGATTGGCGAACAGCGTGGTCAGCTCGTAGCGCCGCAGCACGTCGATCGCCGCGTCGCGGACCGTCCCCGCGTTCGAGGTGTCGGTTTCCCCTGCCCCGGGCAATGTGTCAGATGATCTTACGTGAGGGAGGCAGAGATGGCGTCACACACGGGCGAGGCCGTTCAGGGGCGCTTCACGCGCGGCGAACGGCCCGACGAGCACGAGGTCAAGCCGTACCCGGGATACCGCACGCTGTGGCTCTGGCTGCTGCTGGGCTGGGTGGCGAGCGGCGCGGACCGCACGATCACGGGCCCCGCCGTGACGTACATGATCAACGCCGAGGTGCCGATCCTCAGCGGGACGCAGAACCCGTTCGCGCTCGGCGGCCTCGTCGGCAGCCTGCTCTTCGCCGGCTACATGCTCACGCAGTTCCCCGGCGGCGTCGTCGGCGACCGCCTCGGCCATCGCACGGTCATCGTCATCGCCATCGCGTGGGCGGGCATCGCGACGCTGCTGAGCGGCGTCATGACCGCGCTCATCGGGTTCGTCGCCCTGCGGGTGATCACCGGGCTCGGGGCCGGGCTCTTCTACTCCAACGACCGCAGCCTGATCACCGAGCAGACGCCGTACGAGAAGCGCGGGCTCGGGATGGGCTTCGTGATCACCGGCCTGGCCATCGGCATCACGCTCGCGATGCTGCTCGCCGCGCCGCTGATCGACCTCGGCAGCTCGCTGCTCGGCGCGGACGACGCCTGGCGGATGCCGTTCCTCGTGCTGGGCCTCGGGGCGATGCTGATCGCGATCGGCATGCACCGGTTCTTCAAGAGCCAGACGGGCGAGCACGCCTTCCACTCGCGCTACCCGGTCGCGGCCCGGGAGCTCCTCGCGTACGCCGCCGGGTTCTTCGTCGCGGTGATGGCGATCTACGTCATCGCCACCGAGGCCGGTCTCTCGGAGTGGCTCGTGGCGCTGCTCGAGCTCGGCCTGGCGCTGGCGCTCGTCGGCTTCATCTTCACGCGCATGAGCGGCGCCGTCGGCCCGGTGCTGATGAACCGCGACCTCGTCCTCATCTACCTCGCCGGCATCTCGATCCTGTGGAACCTGTGGTTCTTCAGCTTCTGGTCGGTCTCGATCGTCGCCGACGCCGCGCAGGGCGGCTTCCTGGAGTCGGCGCTGACCGCGACGTTCTTCGGCGTGGCGGGCATCATCGGGTTCCCGCTCGGCGGGTGGCTGGGCGATCGCGAGAAGCGCTCCGGCCGCGGGCGCAAGCCGATGCTCGTGAGCTTCACGCTCATCCAGGGCCTGCTCACCGTCGCGTTCGGCTTCTACCTGTCGGCCGGCGGCAACGCGCTGTGGGCGCTCGGCGTGCTGCTGTTCGTCACGAGCCTGTTCTTCAACGCGCTGCAGCCGATGTGGCACGCGCTCGCCGCCGACATGGTGCCGACCGCGGCGCTCATGGGCACCGCGTTCGGGCTGATGAACCTCATCTCGGAGATGGGCGCGGTGCTCTCCCCGGCGATCAGCGGCGTGCTGCGCGACGCGACCGGCGACTGGACTGCCGCCGTGTTCGTCGACGCGGGGCTGATCCTCGCCAGCTTCGTGCTGCTGTGCTTCGTCAGGGAGAAGCGGGCTTCTTCTTCGCCTCGGACGGCCTGATCAGCGTCCGGGCGCCCACCACGGGGCCGAGAACGGCGAGGATCCACAGCCACGAGGAGCCCCACGGGTCGTCGAGGTCCTGGCCCGCGAGCAGCACGATGACCACGGAGATCAGCGGGTAGGCGAGCAGCGGCAGCGCCCAGCGCGAGATGCCCGCCCGCCGGGCGGCGATCACGACGCCGAGCCAGCCGGCGATGGCGACCCAGACGCCGCCGTTCTCCTGCACGATCGCGCGCTCGAGCAGCACCACGGCCCAGGCGACGGCGAGGCCGAGCCAGACCCAGGTCGCGACGGACCCGCGCCAGATGAGCACGGCGGCGGCCAGCACGGTGCCGATCACCAGGACGAGCCAGACCATCCCGGTCAGCGCCCCGGCCAGCAGCCAGGCGGCCAGCGCGACCACCGTGCCGATCAGGCCGCCCTTGGCGGCGGCCTCGACGATCCGGCCGGCGCGGGCGCGCCGGGTGGTGGGCGATGCGGGGAGGGCGGTCTGCACGCTCATGGTCTCCTGTACAAGCTACCGCCATGGACGACCTTCTCGAACGGCTGCGCGCGGTCGACACCACCACGCTGAGCGACGCGGGCAAGCACCTGCTCGTCATGGACCCGGGGATCCGGCCCCTGCGGAACGGGCTCAAGCTCGTCGGCCGCGCGGTGACGGTCGCCGCACGGCGACGACCTGATGCCCGTCCTCGACGGCCTCGCGCGCGCCGGCGCCGGCGACGTCCTGGTGGTCGACGGCGGCGGCTCCGCTCGCGCGCTGGCCGGCGAGCTGTTCGGCAACGAGGCGGTGCGCAAGGCCCTCGCCGGCATCGTCATCGACGGCCTGTGCCGCGACACCAACGAGCTGCGCGAGCTGCCGATGCCCTACTACGCCCGCGGCAGCGTCCCCAACGCGGCGCCCGCGAAGGCCGTGCCGGGCGAGCCGGCCGCCGTGCGCTGCGGCGGGGTCGACGTCGCGCCCGGCGACGTGCTCGTCGGCGACGACGACGGCATCGTGGTCGGCTCGCCGGAGGCGCTCGCCGCGGTGATCGAAGCCGCCGAGGCGCTGCAGGCCACCGAGGCGTCGATGCTCGCGGCGATCCGCTCCGGCAGGAGCCTCTTCGAGCGGCTCGACTTCGAGGACCATGTCGGCCGGCTGCGCGCGGGGGAGGAGAGCGCGCTGCATTTCCTCGACTGACCGGTGTGGAGACGAATCCACGCGCGGAGCGGTTCCCGCTCTGACAGCATCGGCGGTCAAAGGTGCACCGTCGAGGAGGGTTCGCATGAGGGGTCGGGCATGGAAGCTGGCCGCGGCAGCGCTGGCCGCGTGCAGCGTTGCGGGCCCGGCCCAGGCGGCCGCGCCCGAGATCGTGATCGACGGCGGCAGGACGGCGCCCGCGTTCGGCTACCAGGACGCGATCCGCGAGCGCGTGTTCATCCCCGTCCCCGGGGTCGACCAGGACCTCGACGGCATCACCGATCGCACGGCGATCGACATCATGCGCCCGAAGGCCACGAGCGAGGGCCTCAAGGCCGCGGCGATCATCGACCCCAGCCCGTACTACACGACGTCCGGGCGCGGGCATGAGACGCAGCGGATCGCCGACCTCGACGGCGACGGCCTGAACGACCGCTGGCCGCTGTTCTACGACAACTACTTCGTCCCGCGCGGCTACGCGATGATCCTCGCGCACATGGACGGCACCGGCTTCTCGACCGGCTGCCCGATGCACGGCAGCCCCGGCGACGTCGCGAGCATGAAGGTCGTCATCGACTGGCTCAACGGCCGCGCCCCCGGCTTCGACAAGGACGGCAACGCCGTCACCGCGAGCTGGCACAACGGCAAGGCGGCGATGATCGGCAAGTCCTACGACGGCACCCTGGCCAACGGCGTCGCCGCCACGGGCGTCGACGGGCTGACCACGATCGTCCCGATCTCCGCGATCTCCCAGTGGTACGAGTACTCGCGCACCGGCGGGATCCGGCACAACACGAACTATCCGGGCAACAGCCTGGCCAACACGGTCACGAACCCGGAGCGGCGGGCGTTCTGCCAGCCGTCGCGCACGATCCTCAACGACACCGACGGCGACGAGACCGGCGACTACACGCAGTTCTGGATCGACCGCGACCACCTCAAGGACGCGAGCAAGGTCAAGGCCTCGGTCTTCGCCACGCACGGCTTCCAGGACGACAACGTCCGCCTGAACCAGCTGACGCTGTGGTGGGAGGCGCTCGAGGCCAACGGCGTGCCGCGCAAGCTGTGGCTCAACCGCTCCGGCCACGAGGACCCGTTCGACTTCCGCCGCGCGCTGTGGGTCGAGACCCTGCACCGCTGGTTCGACCACTGGCTCTACGGCGTCGCCAACGGCATCATGGACGAGCCGAGGGTGGAGATCGAGCGCGGAGCCCACCAGTGGGAGAGCTCGTCCGACTTCCCCGTGCCCGGCACGGCGGAGACCGACGTCTACCTGCAGGGCACCGGTCCCGACTCGGCCGGCACGCTCGGCGGCAGCTCGGGCGGCGCGACGGACACGCTGACGTGGACGGACCTGTCGAACCAGTCCGAGAACACGATGATCAACACCCCGGAGGGCGCGCAGACGAACCGCCAGGTCTTCCTCTCGCCGGCGCTGACCAAGCCGCTGCGGATCTCGGGCACGCCGGTGATCGACATCCAGGCTTCGCTGAGCACCGAGCAGTCGAACCTCGGCGCGCTGATCGTCGACTACGGCCCGAGCACGCAGGTGTCGCGGAACAGCGACGGCATCGTCGACGCGGCGCCCGAGACGCGGACGTGCTGGGGCGAGTCGAGCACGGACGACAGCGCCTGTTACAAGGAGGTCCAGACCGTCTCGAGCAGCGCCACGCAGTGGCGCGTGGCCAAGGGCATCCTGGACTCCTCGAACCGCGACTCGCTGTTCTCGGGCACGCTCGCCACGATCGGGACGAAGTACCGCTTCACGTTCCCGACGTTCCCGAACGACGTCGTGTTCGCCGCGGGCCACCGGATCGGGATCGTCCTCGTCGCCAACTTCTCGCAGTTCAGCTCGGTCAACGGCACCACGGGCGCGACGGTCACGCTCGACAGCAGGCTGAGCAAGGTGCGCCTGCCGATCGTCGGCGGCTACGCGGCGGCGATCGACGCCGGCGCGTTCGCGGCCGAGACCGTCGCGCCGGTGCTGGCTGGCATGCCGGACGACATCGCGGTCGAGACCACGAGCGCCGACGGCCTCGCGGTGTCCTTCCCGACGCCGACGGCGACCGACAACGAGGACCCGAGCCCGGCGGTCACGTGCACGCCCGCCTCGGGAGCGCTGTTCCCGGTCGGCACGACCACGGTCGCCTGCACGGCGCGTGACGCGCACGGCAACACGTCGAGCGACACGTTCGACGTCAAGGTCACGTGCATCGACGAGGACGACGGCGACGTCGGCGGCGAGGTCCCGGGCACGCTGAACCTCACGGTCGGCGGTCCGGCGACCTTCGGCGCCTTCACGCCGGGCCTCGCGGACGACTACTTCACGACGCTGTCCGCGGTCGTGACGTCGACGGCCGGGAACGCCGCGCTGAGCGTCACCGACGCGGCCGGCGACGGCCGCATGGCCAACGGGGCGTACCGGCTCGCGCAACCGCTCCAGGCCAAGGCGTCGAGCGCGGCGAGCGCCGGCGGCGACTACGCGCCGATCGGCGGCACGCCGGCGTCGCTGCTCTCGTACGGCGGCCCGGTGAGCAACGACCAGGTCACGGTCGGACTCAAGCAGTCGATCGGCTCGACCGAGCCGCTGCGCACCGGCACGTACAGCAAGACCCTCACGTTCACGCTGTCGACGACGGCGCCGTGATCGCCTAGAGGACGCCGGTCGCGACCACGCGGTCGCGGCCGGCGCGCTTGGCGTCGTAGAGCCGCTCGTCGGCCAGCGCGCCGAGCCGCTCGAGGTCGGCCGAGTCGTCGGCGGTCGCGACGCCGGCGCTCGTCGTCACCGCGAGGCCGGGGGCGATGCGGTCCCACGGCTCCTCGCGGATGGCGTCGCAGAGGCGCTCGCAGACCTGGGCGGCCGCCCGGGCGTCGGTCTCGGGCATGAGCAGGACGAACTCCTCGCCGCCGGTGCGCACGACGACGTCCTGGCCGCGCACGCCGTCGAGGAGCAGCGCGGCGACGCGCATGAGCACCCGGTCGCCCGCCTGGTGGCCGAAGCGGTCGTTGATCGTCTTGAAGGCGTCGAGGTCGAGGACGGCGAGGCTGAACGGCCCCGTCTCGCGTGCCGCGTAGCGCGCGAGGTAGCGGCGGTTGTGGAGGCCGGTGAGCCAGTCGCGGTCGGCCTGCTCGCGCAGCTGCTCGCGCGCCTCGCCGAGCTGGCGGACGACCTCCTCGAGCTCGCGGTTCTTGGCCGCGAGGGCGGCCGTGAGGCTGCGGGCGGTCTCGGCCTCGAGCGTCGCGCGCTCGAGCCCGCGCCGGAGCTCGGCGAGCTCCTGGAACGCCGCGCGCTCGACCTCGGCGCTGAGCGCGAGGACGTCGTAGGCCTCCTCCGTGCGCCCGGCCTCGCGCAGCGCGCCGGCGACCGTGCCGAGGATCAGGCTGCGGGCCTGCGGGACGCCCTCGCCCAGCCGCTCGACCATCCGCCGCCCGGAGCGCTCGGCCTCGTCGAGGCGGCCGAGCGCGCGCAGCGCCTGGACCTCGACCACGACGGTCATGGCCAGCAGGTAGGGGTTCGGGTCGCCCGCCTGGCGGATCAGGAGCTCGACGGCGTGCTGCGCGTCCGCGAGCGCCTCCTCCGGGCGCCCGGCGCGCAGCCGGATGTCGGACCGGGTGCAGCTCAGGCCCGCCATCGCGAACCGGTTGCGCGGGGCGAGGCCGGCGGCGATCGCGAGCGCCGCCGCGATCTCGCGCTCGGCGGCGGCCACTTCGCCGCGCTCCATCAGCTGGTGGGCGAGGTCGTTGCGCGACAGGGCCTCCTCCCACGGGCTCCGCGCCTCGATCGCGAGCCGGAGGGTCTCGTCGAGGCGCTCGGCGAGGTCGGGCACGCCGAGGTTGCCGAAGACGACGCAGGCGCACCGGCGGGCGAAGAGGCGGAGGTCCAGGTCGCCGTGCTCGTCGGCGAGTGCGATCCCGAGGTCGGCCTGGGCGTGGGCCTCGGGATAGGAGCCGGCGAAGAAGTTGAGCTGGGACTTGACGGCGGCCAGCTCGGCGCGGGCGGTGACGTGGCCGGAGCGCTCGGCGAGCGGCTCGGCGTCGGAGGTCAGCGCGACCGCGCCGCGGAGGTCGCCACGCTGGAGCATGACCGCGCCCTGGAGCACGAGCGCGCGGCAGTGGAGGGCGTCGTCGCCGAGCATCCGCGCGTGCTCGCCGCAGCGGACCGCCTCGGCGAGCGCCTGGGCGTGGTCCTCGTGGTGGACGCCGCGGGCGCGGTCCAGCGCACGGTGGAGCTCGATCGGCTCGCTCTCTTCCATCACGGAGGTCTCGGCCCCGATGCGCCGGAACTTGAGCCTAGGCGGCGAGCGCCTGGGCGAGCTGCGTGCGCGAGGCGATCTCGAGCTTGCGGTACGCGTTGCGCAGGTGGAACTCCACCGTGGGGGTCGTCACGAACAGCGTCTCCGCGATCTCCCGGTTCATCTGGCCCGCCGCCGCGAGCTCGGCGATCCGCCGCTCGCTCGGCGTGAGCGAGCCCGCTCCGGTCGTGACGCGGCGGCGCGGCCGGGCGCCGGTCGCGCGCAGCTCGGCGAGCGCCCGGTCCTCGAGCGCCTGGGCGCCGCAGCGGTGGGCGAGGTCGACCGCGCGCCGGAGCGCCTCGCGCGCCGGCTCCGCGTCGCCCGCGCGGTGCAGCGCGATCCCGAGGTCGGCGTAGGCGTGGGCGCGCTCGAGCTCGGCCTCCGACGGGTCGAGCACCTCGACGGCCTCCCGCAGCGCGGTCACGTCGCCGCCCTCCACGTGCGCGGCGGCGCGCAGGGCGATCCCGATCGCCCGCCGCGCCCCGCACGCCCGGGCGCGCTCGAGCTCCTCCGCGACGAGCGCGCGCGCCTCGTCGAGCTGCCCGAGGTCGGCCAGGGCGCACGCCAGGGCCGAGCGCCACGGGGCGGGTCCCGGGCTGACGTGGTCGATCGCCAGCGCCCGCCGCCCGCACTCGCGCAGCTCCTCCACCGCCTCGGCCGGGCGCCCCTGCGCGAGCTGCAGCCGCCCGCGCGCGAGCAGCACCCAGACGGTCGGGTACACGGGCGGCAGGCCGTCCGCCGGGCCGGCCCAGTGCCCCTCCGTCAGCACGCCGGCGGCCTCCTCGAGCTCACCGCGCTCGATCAGCACCTCGCCGAGGTAGGCGACGGCGGAGCCCTCGCCGAGCGCCCAGCCGTATCCCGTGGCGATCTGCCGCAGCGTGCGCGAGTCCATCTCGGCGTTCGCGAGGTCGCCGATGCGGAGGTAGAGCTCGGAGCGGAACGTGAGGACGCCGCCGACGTCGATCACCGCGCCGCGCTCGCGCGCGCGGTCCATCACGTCGTCCATGCTGCGCAGCGCCAGCTCGTAGCGCTCCGCCATGACGAGCGAGCGGACGCCGTTGTACCAGGACCAGCCCTCGGCGCCCGTCGCCGTCGCATCCATGCCGGCGACCGCCTCCGCCGCGATCTCGGCCATGCGGTCGATCGGATCGCCCGCCATCCCCATCTCGGCGGCGATCGTCCCGAGGACCGAAGGGTCGCGCTCCTCGCCCGAGTCGACGCGGCGCCGGAGGCGCTCGACCACGTGCAGGCCGCGCGGCCGCGTGGTCGGGTCGATCCGCGTGATGTTCGTGAACGCGGCCTCGGCCTTGGCGTGCAGGTCGGGCCGGCTCGCGAAGGCGTCGAGCTGCTCCTCGAGCGCGTCGGCCGCCTCGGGGGCGCGCCAGGTGTGGCCGAGGAGCGCGGCGAGGAGCATCGTCGCGTGGAACCGCTGGTCGAGGTCGGTGTCGGTGTCGAGCGTGGCTCGCAGGTGCTCGATCGACGCATCGGGGTCGAAGTGCGCCTCCGCGCTCCCGAGCTCGAGCAGGATCGCCGACCGCTCCTCCGGCGGCGCGGGCTCGTCGAGCGCGCGGCGCAGGTAGCGGGCCGCCTCCTCGGTCGCTCCACGGAGGGCGGCGTGCCGTGCGGCCGCCACCAGCCGGTCGTAGACCCAGCGATCCGACGCGGGCGGGCAGCGCAGCAGCTGCGCGGCGACGCGCTCGGGGCCTGCGGCCTCCTCGGCGAGCATGTGGGCGGCGCGCGAGTGGTCGCGCGAGCGCACCGCCGGGCCGAGTCCGGCGTAGACGGCCGCCCGCAGGAGCGGGTGCTGGAACTCGAGCGGGTTGACGCTGCGCAGCACGCCGGCGGCGACGAGCGCGTCGGCGGGCTCGGCGAGGTCCGCCTCGGCCAGGCCGGCGAGCACGCCCGCCTGGCGGAGCGGGACGCCGCCGCCGAGCACGGCGGCCGCCCCGGCGAGCCTGCCCGCGGCGTTCGGGAGCCGCGCCAGCCGCGCCGCGATCTCGCGCGTGACGAGCTCCGGGCTCGACTCGGCCACCCGCTCGGGCGTGATCGTCTCGCCGGCCACCGAGCGGGCGAGCTCGCGGAGAAGGAACGGGTTGCCGCCGGTGGCCGCATGGCAGGCGCGGCAGGTCGCGTCGTCGGCGCCGGGCACGAACCCGCGCACCACGACGGCCGCGGCCTCGGTCCCGAGCGGCCGGACGCCGAGGTGCGTGGCGCCCGCGCCGGCCAGGCGCCGGATGGCGTCGAGCGTCGGCGCGGACTCCTCGCTGCGCAGCGCGACCACGAGCGCCACGGCGATCTCCTCGACACGGTGCGCCATGTGGGCGAGGAAGGCGAGCGAGGCGGCGTCTGCCCAGTGGCCGTCGTCGACGAGCAGGACGACGGGCCGCTCGGCGGCGAGGTTGGCGGTCAGCCAGTACAGCGCGTGCCGCGCGGCGAACGGGTCCTCCGGCGGCGCGGCGGTGACGCCCGCGAGGTCGATCTCCAGCAGCGGGGCGGCGAAGCGCGCGGCTCCCGCGAAGAGGACCGCTGGATCGGCGTCGCGCGCGACGTGGTCGAACAGCTGGCGCACGACGCCGAAGACGAAGTCGTGCTCGAGCTCGGCGCCGCGCGCGTTGAGCACGAGCATCCCGGCGTCCTCGGCGGCGGCGCGAGTGGCCTCGACGAGCGCCGTCTTGCCGACGCCCGCCGGGCCGTCGATGGCGACGACCGTGCCCGCGCCGCGCCGTGCCTCCGCGAGGGCGTGCCCAACGGCATCGAGCTCGGCGTCACGCTCGAGCAGCCGACCGGATGTCGTCTCCGTGTGCAGGAAATCCTCGGGTAGGCGGGACAAGACCCTACCTGTGCGGCGCCCCTCCGAGTGGTTCACGGTTCCGCGTCCGCAGGCCTGCGGCCGATCGCTACGGTGCGGTCGATGGAGCGGCCCGATGTCCGAGCCTCAGACGCCGAGCGAGAGCGCGCCGTCGACGTCCTGCGCGACGCCGCCGCCGAGGGCCGGCTCACGTTCGAGGAGCTCGCCGACCGGATCGACGTCGCGAGCGCGGCGAGCACGCGCGGCGAGCTCGCGACGGTGACCGCCGACCTGCCGGTCCCCGCGGAGGCCTCGCCCGCGGTCGTGGCGCCCATCGAGCAGTCGTCGTTCTTCGGCGACCTGAGGCGCTCGGGCGCCTGGACCGTCCCGGAGCGGAGCAAGTGGGGCACCGTCTTCGGCGACGTCGTGCTCGACCTCCGCGAGGCGCGCGTCGTCGCGCCCGAGGTCACGATCGACGCCGGGTCGTTCTTCGGGGACGTCGAGCTGCTGGTCCCCGAGGGCGTCGTCGTCGAGGTGCGCAGCAGGACGTTCTTCGGCGGGGTCCGCCAGGATGCCGGCGACGCCGGCCCGCCGGGCGCGCCGCGGATCATCCTCGTGGGCGGCACCGTCTTCGGCGACGTCAAGGTGCGTGCCAGGCGGCTGCGGGAGAAGGTCGCCGCGCTCTTCCTGGGCTCGTGAGGACGGCTCCGTCCCGTCCGCCCGGCCCGCCAGACTGCGGGCCGGGTGGACCTCGACGCCTATGAGCGCCGCTTTCGTCGTGCCGGGCTTCCGATGCTCGTGAAGGACCGCAGCGCGCGCGAGGACGTGTGGACACGGGCGTCGCCCGTCCTCGCCCTCGTCCTGCTCACCGAGGTGATCCTCGCGGGCAACCTCGACTGGCCGCCGTGGGCCAACGTCTTCGGCGCGATCGCCGCGCTCGTCGCGGCCGTCGCCGTCATCAACCGGCTCCGCGGCAGGCCCGCGCTCGCGCTCCCTGAGGACGTCGGGGCGATCGAGCTCGGGGCGTTCGTCGCGATCGGCGGGCTCCTCCAGCTGATCGGCGGCCAGACCACGAGCGCCTGGGTCGTCTGCCTCGCGAACCTCGTGCCGCTGCTCGTGCTCTACGTGTGGATCGCCTACGGGGTCGCGTCGATCCTGCGCTTCACCGGCCGGCGCATCGGCGAGCAGCTCGCGGCGGCGGTCGACCTCCTCGCCCGGGCGATACCGCTGCTCCTGCTGTTCAGCGTCGTGCTGTTCATCAACAGTCGGGGTGCGAGCGGGTTGTCGCCGCCATGGAAGTCGCCGAGCACCGCGAGGAAGTCGCCGCGCGCGATCGCGCCGGTGCTCGCGGCGGCGATCTGCAGGTCGGCGGAGTGGTACGCCGAGCCGTGCCAGGCGAGCGTCCAGTCGGCGAACGCGTCGGGGTCGCCGGAGTCCCACCTGCGCTGCAGCTCGCGCTGCTCGTCGCCCGTCCGGTCCCACAGCGCGAAGCCCGCGCCATCAGCTCGCCGAGCAGCGGCGCGAGCGGGCCGGAGCGCCCGTGCGCGATGCCCTCGAGCAGGGCGGACCCGCGATCGGAGACCCGGCCGCACCACCAGCGCGACGCGGAGAGGACGATCGGCAGCGAGGCGCGGAGCTCGTCGAGCGCGGCCGGGCCGAGCGTCAGGTCGAGGTCGCGCATGCAGTCGAGGTAGGCGATCGTGCGGCCGCCGCCCGAGTCGCCCTCGGCTCGCTCGGGGAACGGGCCCATCGGCAGCGGCGTCACGACGCCGGCCGCTGCGCGAGCGCGCGCACCGCAACCTCCGCGCCGCGTTCCGCGCGATCGCCGATCGTCTGGACGAGGCGGGCCTGCTGCGCACGGACGCGCAGGCGGCGGCCGACAGCCTCTACGCGATCGCGAGCGATGGCACGTACCTGCGCATGACGGACGGCGCCGGACTCGCGCCGGACCGCTACGCGGACTGGCTCGCCGATACGCTCGGCGCGGCCGTCATGCGCGCCACGAGGGATCAGGCGGCGGCGAGCGCGTAGCGCTCGGCGTGCCCGCGGCGGCTCGCCATCCAGGCCAGCGGCGCCATCAGCACGCGCACGCACCAGGCGGGCGGGAACGGGGCCTTGACCTCGCGGGCGAAGCGGCGGGTGAAGAGCGCCAGGTGGAGCGGCTTGGGCATGCCCTTGCTCGTCGTGTTGCCCTCGATCGCCAGCTCGACCGTGGTCTCCAGCAGGTGCTCCATGTCGAGCGCGGGGACGACCTCGACGCGGCACCTGGCCACCTCGTCGCCGCCGTTGGCGAACTTGTGGACGCTGCCGGCCGGGACGATGACCGTCTCGCCCGCGGACGCCACGATCTTCTTCATGCCGAGGCGGAACTTCATCGTGCCCTCGAGCACGTGGAAGCGCTCCTCCTGCTCCGGGTGCACGTGGGCACCAGGGACGTGGCCGTCGGGGGTGAGCTCGAGCTCGAACTCGAGCAGCTCGCCGGCCGTGTCGCGCGACGTCTGCAGGAAGGTGATGCGCTCGCCGCTGACGGGGTTCTCGATGGTCTGTCCGGTGTAGGCCATTTGAAGGCTCCTTGCATTGGGGAGGAATCCGATGCGAGGAGCCTTCCGGCCGGGACGTCATACGTCGTCGGCCGCGATGGCGATCTTGGCGGGGCCTAGCGGACGATCCGTTGCCCGCCTCGAGGGTGACCCCGGGTCATCCGCAAGGACTACGACCGTGCGCGCAAGACAAGCACGGAGATCGCGTACGCGAGCCCGCCGACCAGGCCCAGCAGCGACCACGGCTGGCCGTCCTCGCCGCGGGCGATCTCGACGAGGAACGCGCCGATGATCACGATGACGAGCACGATGCCGGTCAGCGCGGTGGCGTGGAGGTCGATCATCGACCAGCGCTCGTCGCGCGCCGGGCCGCCGATGCCCTGCAGCGTCTCGCTGCGCGTGCCGAAGTAGAACATCGCGCCGAGCGCGACCATGATCCCGAGCGGGGCGAGCCCGTCCGTCGCATCTCCGCCGATGGCGAACGCGCCGAACATCAGCAGCCCGAGGAAGACGCTGAACAGCGGCATCCACCAGCGGCTGCGGTACACGGGCTTATTCACGTTCGTCGCCGTTCGCATGGAAGACCTCCTCGACGGTCCGCTCGAAGTAGCGCGCGAGCGCGATGGCCAGCGGCAGGGACGGCGTGTAGCGCTCCTTCTCGATCGAGTTGATCGTCTGGCGCGAGACGTCCATGGCCTCCCCGAGCTGCTGCTGGGAGAGGCCGACCGCGGTGCGTAGGTTGCGGACCTCGTTTCGCATGTGCGTGCCCGAGTAAAGCTAGCTTGACATCGACGAGGTGTCAAGCACGCTTTCCACCACGCGGCAGCGCCTGGGTGCCATCATCGGCGGATGCTCCGCCGCTGGAGACGAGCCCTGACGCTGCAGGCCGCGGTGTCGGGCGCGCTCTCCGTCGCCATGACCGTCCTCTGGGGACTGACCGGCGGCGGGTACTTCTGGCCGAAGTGGGTCTGGTTCGGCCTGGCGATCCCGTTCGGCCTGAACGCCGTCCTCTTCGGCGCCTGCCACGTGCGCAAGCGCCGGTGGCGGGCCTTCGCCATCCACGCCGGGCTGTTCTCGTGGGTGAGCGCCACGCTCATCCTCACGTGGGCGATGTCGGGCGGCGGCGGGTTCTGGCCGCTCATCCCGATCGGCTGCCTCGCGATGATCCTCGGGCTGCACGCCACCCTGGCCGGCGTCCTCGGCGGTGAGGAGGAGCTCGTCGAGCGCGTCGACGAGCTCACCCGCACCCGGCGCGGGGCGCTCGACGTCCAGGCCCACGAGCTGCGGCGCATCGAGCGCGACCTGCACGACGGCGCGCAGGCGCGGCTGGTCGCGCTGACCATGCAGCTCGGCCGCGCGGAGGCGCGGCTGGGCGACAACCCGGAGGCGGCCGAGCTGGTGCGCGAGGCGCGCGGCGAGGCCAAGGAGGCGATCGCCGAGCTGCGCGACCTCGCGCGCGGCATCGCGCCGCCCGTGCTCGCCGACCGCGGCCTGCCCGCGGCGGTGGAGGCCGTCGCCGGCCGCTCGGCGATCCGCGCCACCGTCGAGGCGAAGATCACCCACCGCCCGCCGCCCGTGGTGGAGACGGCGGCGTACTTCGTGGTCGCCGAGTCGCTCACCAACGCCGCCAAGCACGCCGGCCAGGACGCGCGCGCCCACGTGAGCATCACCGATGGCGGCGACCGCCTGACGCTGGAGATCACCGACGACGGCCGCGGCGGCGCGAACCCGGCCGGCAGCGGCCTGACCGGGCTGCGCCATCGCGTCGAGGCGCTCGACGGCGCCCTCACCGTCATCAGCGCCGAGGGGCACGGCACGATCATCCGCGCCGTGCTCCCCTATGGCACCTAGTGGTGGTGCCGCCCCTTCTTCTTCTTGCCGTCGGCGAACCTCAGCTTGTAGACGACCCGGTCGTCCCGCTGGATGACGCGAGCCTCGCCGCCGGCGCCGGCGTACCTGCCGGTGCCGCCGGTGATGGCCACGGTGTTCGAGCTGAAGTCCTCCATGGTCTGGACCTCGATCAGGCCCTGGAGGGTGATCTGCCCGGTCCGCAGGCTCAACGTCGCAACGCAGTGGAGGGTGAGCGTCGTGTACGGCGGGATGGCCTCCGTGACGGTGCACACGCCGCCACTCATACCGACCTCGCGGCCGCGGACGCTCAGGACCTCGGAGAAGACCAGCATGTCGCCCATCGACGGGTCGGGCGCGCCGACGTCGACGAACTCCTCCTGAACCTCGGTGGCGACCACGCGGAGCGTCCGCTTCCCCTTTCCGTCGGCCACCGCGCTCGCGGGTCCGACGGCCAGTAGGGCCAGGATCGCCGCCCCTGCGGCGAGGACTGCAGGCTTGCTTCGCACGTCCGCCTCCTTCCAGCTGAGAACACGCGCGGGCCGGCCCGACGCTAGTCTCGAATGTTCAGGAGGTCAAACCGATCGGTCGACTTCGCGACATCACGGCGATCGCCCTGCTGGCGCTGCTGGTCGCCGCGACCCCGGCGCAGGCGCGGTACCGCGTGGGGATCGGCGAGCAGAAGCCGGAGATGTTCGCGAGCGCAAGCTGGCGCGCGCTCGCTCTCGAGCGCGTCCGCTACCTCGTCCCGTGGGACTGGCAGCCGGCGGACGTGGGGCCGTTCATGCAGGCCGCACGCGCGCACGGCCAGGACGTCCTCGTCACGTTCACGGCGCGCCGCGGCTGCTACGACGGCCGCCGCTACTCACGCGCGGCGTCGTGCCGGGCGCCGGGCGCCGCGGCCTACCGGCGCACGGTCCGCGCGTTCGACGACGCCTATCCGTGGGTCCGCGTGTACTCGGCGTGGAACGAGGTCAACCACGTCTCGCAGCCGACCTACCGCAGGCCGTGGCTCGCGGCCCGCTACTACGCGGTGCTCCGGAGCATGGCGCGGCGGCGCCACTTCCGCGTGATGGCCGCCGACGTGCTGGACACGTCCAACCTGCGCTCCTACCTGCGGGGCTTCCGCAAGCGTGCCCCCGGCCGGCCGCGCCTGTGGGGCCTGCACAACTACCAGGACGTCAACCGCCGCACGTCGGGCGACACGCGGGAGATGCTGCGCATGGTCCGGGGCGAGGTGTGGATGACCGAGACCGGCGGGATCGTGAAGTTCGGGAACAGCCCGCAGTTCGCCTATTCGGAGGTCCGCGCCGCGAACCGCACGCGATGGATGTTCCGGTTGGCCGGGCGCTACGACGAGCGCCGCCGCGGGCTGCGCTCGCGGATCACGCGCCTCTACGCCTACCGGTGGTACGGGGAGCCGCCCGGCGCCCACTTCGACGCCGGGCTGGTCGACCCGGACGGGTCGCCGCGCCGGGCGTACTCCGTGTTCCGGAGGTACGCCCGGGCGCAGTCACCCTGAGATCAGCTGCCCGCGGCCTGCGTGTACAGGCTCTGCGCGACCGAGCCCTGATAGGGCCCGAACATCACGTTCGGAAGCGTCGTGTAGCCGTACGAGTTGACCGAGACGACCGAGCCGCCGGCGATCCAGCCGCCGCCGCTCGATCCGCCGGTCATGTCGCAGTCGATGCCCATCGTCGGCGGGTTGGCCGACGTGTCGTCGTACACGAGCGGCGAGTTGCAGACCCACAGCCGCTGGCCGTTGAACGGCGGCGCCGCCGGATAGCCGTGCGACGCGTAGTTCTGGTTGCGCGCGGTGTTGAAGGCGATGTTGCGCCCGCCCACCACGTCGGTCAGCGCGGAGCCGTTCGCGTTGACGACGGCGGCGCCGTTGTCATACGAGAAGTCGCCGCCGTTCGCCCAGCCGCTCGTGGTGAGCAGGTTGCGGGCGGTCCACTCGCCGTACGGCGCGCTGCCGTCGGCGTAGGCCGGGACGAAGCTCCAGTTCGTGTGGAACCCGCTCGCGCCGTCGTGCACGCAGTGGCCGGCCGTCCAGACCGTGCTCTTGTTGCCCGAGAGCACGGCGGTGCCGGAGCACACGTAGTTCGACCCGCCGTCCGAGAAGAAGACCTTCCCGTTCGTGCGCGTCGGAGCGGACGTGTAGGGCGGCGGGATCTGCTGCGCGGGCGCGAGCTTCGGCACCGGCGCGGCGCTCGTGACCTCGCCCGCGCCGTTGAGCGCCTTGTCGGCCGGTATGGCGTTGCGCATGCGTTCCGCGGTCCAATACCGCTGCACCGCAGCCTTGTCCTGCGCGACAGCCTTGGTCTTCACCTGAGCTGCCTGAGCAGCAGGGGCAACGACCAACGCGCACGCCAAGACGGCGAGCAGCAGCACCTGTAGACGTCGCATCCAATCCTCCCGTCGGTTGTTGGGACGTCGTTGTCGGCGCGACCGTGACACCCCTGCCAGGTCACCCCGATGCGACCAATGTAGCGACGGCTTACGGGAGGAGCCGCGCCTCCCGCTCGGGCGGCAGCGGGGGAGGTCTGTGCTCGGACCGCCAGTCGCCGAGCTCGTCCGCGCCGCCGTCGCGCAGCCACGCCGCGACGTCGGCGACGGTCTCGGACACCGGCCGGCAGCGCAGGCCGGCCGCCTGCGCGCGCTCGGTCCCGACGTTCCACGTGCCCGGCGCGGGCAGCCACAGCGGCAGCTCGGTCCACGGCTCCACGCCCTCGGCCTGCAGCCGCTCGTCCGGGATCCAGACCAGCTCGGCGTCGCTGCCCGTCGCCGCCACCGCGGCGCCGAGCACCTCCCCGAAGGTGGCCTGTCCCGCGGGCGCGGTGCCGTTGAAGGCGCCGGCCACCCGCCGCTCCCCGAGGTCGAGCATCCAGGCCGCGAGGTCGCGCGCGTCGATCAGCTGCACCGTCGCGTCGGGATCGCCCGGCGCCGGCACGCGGCCGCCCTGCGCGATCCGCCGGACCCACCACGGCAGCCGGAAGACGTTGTCGTGCGGGCCGCAGAGCAGCCCGGCGCGCACGGAGGCCACGCGCCCCGGCAGCGCCGCCTCGGCGGCCCGCTCGCTCGCCGCCTTCTGCGGCCCGTAGTCGTCGTCGCCGGTCTCCCAGACCGGCGAGTCCTCGTCGACCGGCGCTTCCGGCCACGCGGGGTACACGTTCACGCTGGTCACGAGGACCAGGTGCGCGTCGCCGAGCAACGCGCTCGAGCGGGCGACGTCCTCGGCGCGGTACCCGCTCGTGTCGACCACCACGTCCCACGCGCGGCCCTCGAGCGCCGACAGGTCTCCGCCGCGGTCCCCGACCAGGTGCTCGGCCTCGGGGAAGAGGTCCGCGTTGTGCAGCCCGCGTGTGAAGAGCGTGAGCTCGTGGCCGCGGGCGAGCGCCTCGGCGGCGACGTGGCGGCCGAGGAACACGGTGCCGCCGAGGATCAGGGTGCGCATGACGCGCAACCTAGCAGTTGCGCTATTGCAGCCCGTGCTCGAGCGCGCCCTTGACCGTGGCGTCGAGCGCGTTGAGCCGGTAGAGCGCCAGCGCCTCGGGCGACCCGAAGCGCCGGTTCGGCTCCGGCCCGTGGTGGCTGAGCACGCAGTGCAGGAGCGCGAGCCGGCGCTCCGCGTCGAGCCCGCCCAGGAACGGGTCGAGGATCTGCTGGCCGAGCACGAGGTGGCCGAGCAGGCGGCCCTCCTCGGACTGCTCGATCGCCGCGCCGTACGTGAACTCGCGCGTCTTCCCGAGGTCGTGCACGAGGGCGGCGCAGATGAGCAGGTCGGAGTTCAGCCGGACGTGCAGCTGGGACACCTCGAGCGCGAGCGTGGCCACCGCCACCGTGTGCTCGAGCAGCCCGCCGAGGTAGGCGTGGTGGCCGCCGCGCGTGCACGGGGCGCGCCGCCACGCCTCGCGCAGCTCGCCGTCGCCCAGCAGGCGCTCCAGCACGGCGGCGTAGCCGGGATCGTGGACCTCGCGCGCCAGGTGCTCGAGGAAGCCGTCGAGCTCGTCGAGGTCGCGGTACGCGACGGGCAGGAAGGCCGCCGGGTCGGCCGACTCGGCGCGCGCGATGTCCCGCACCTCGAGCTGCAGCTCGTCGCGGAACCGGTCCACGCGCCCGCGCACGTGCACGAGGTCCCCGCGCTCGAAGCGCCCGGCGAGGACGTCGGCGTCACGGAACGCGCGGCCCTGGATGGTGCCGCTGCGGTCGCGCAGCTCGAGCGCCAGGTACGGCAGCCCGGAGCGCGCCTGCAGGCGATCCTTGCGCGCGCAGGCGAACACGGCGTCGACTTCGTCGCCGGCTCGGAGCGTCGCGATGCTGGGCGCGTCGGCAATGGCCACACCCCGATGATGGAGGCCGGCCCGGACGGCGACTCGCTACGGTGGACCGGTGCAGCCTTTGCGCTGGGAACGCCGACCGGATGGACTACGCGCTCCTGCCCTGGTGTGCGCGTTCAAGGGCTGGAACGACGCCGGCGAGTCCGCGACTTCGGCCGCCGCGTTCATGGGCGCCAGCCTCGACGCCTCGCGCTTCGCGACGATCGACCCCGAGGACTTCGTCGACTTCCAGGCCACGCGGCCGCAGGTCAAGCTCGTCGAGGGCAAGACCCGCCGCGTCGAATGGCCGGAGTGGGAGGTCTACGAGGCGCGCGTGCCGCGCGCGCCGCGCGACCTGGTGATCCTGACCGGCCCCGAGCCCTCCTACCGCTGGCGCGGCTTCTGCGGCCAGGTGGTCGAGCTGGCCGAGGCGCTCGGCGTGCAGATGGTGGTCACGCTCGGCGCGCTGCTGGCCGACGTGCCGCACTCGCGCCCCGTCGGCGTCACGGCCTACGCCTCGGACCCGATGCTGGTGGAGCGGCTGAGCCTCCAGGCCCCGACGTACGAGGGCCCGACCGGCATCACCGGCGTGCTGCAGACCGCGTGCGCTGAGGCCGGGATGCCCGCCGCGTCGCTGTGGGCCGCGGTCCCGCACTACGTCGCCGTCGCGCCGAACCCGAAGGGCGCGCTGGCCATCCTGCGGCGGCTGGAGAGCCTCGTCGGCGTCACCGTCGACGCGTCCGACCTCGAGTCCGCGGCGGTCGACTACGAGCGCCAGGTCAGCCGCGCCGTCGAGCTCGATCCCGAGGTCCAGGCCTTCGTCGAGCGCCTCGAGCGCGCGGCCGACGCCGAGGAAGGGCCGACCGACCTGAGCCAGCTCCCGTCGGGCGACGTGCTCGCCCGCGAGTTCCAGCGCTTCCTCCGCCAGCGCGGCGGGCCCGGCTCCCAGATGGAATAAAGGGGTCTGCGCACCGTCCTGTTGGAGGTGCGCATCCTCTTCGCGACCACCCGCGGCGCCGGCCACTTCGGCCCGATCGCGCCGTTCGCGCGGGCGGCCCGCGGCGGAGGCCACGACGTCCTCGTCGCCGGCCCGTGGTCGGTCGCCGCCCTCGTCGCCCGCGCCGGGCTGCCGTTCCATCCCGTCGCCGAGGCGCCGCGCGACGTCCAGGACGCCGCCTTCGCGCCGGTCTGGGCGGGCGAGGCGACCGTCGAGCACGTCGTGCGCGACCTGTTCGCCGGCCTCCACGCCCGTACCGCGCGGGCCGACATGCTCTCGCTCGTCGACGACTGGCGGCCGGACCTGATCGTCCGCGAGACGATGGAGTTCGCCTCCGCGATCGCGGCCGCGCGGTACGACGTCCCGCAGGCGCGCGTCGGGATCCACCTGGACTCGAGCGTCGACGGCGGCGGCATGCTCGACGCCCTCGCGGCCGACGCGCTCGGCCTCCCGGCGGAGCGGCTCGCCGAGGGCCCGCTGCTCAGCCGCTCGCCGGGCGACGAGCCCGGCGTGCACCGCTTCCGGACCGACGTCCTGGCCCGCTCGGACCCCGAGCTCGTCTACGTCACGTTCGGCTCCGAGGCGCCGGCGTCGAAGCACTTCCCGGGCGTCTACCGCCGGGCGATCGAGGCGCTCGAGGGCCTGCCCGTGCTGCTCACGATCGGCGACCGGCGCGACCCCGCGGAGATCGGCCCGCTCCCGCGCGGCGTGCGCGTCGAGCGCTGGGTCTCGCAGGCCGACGTGATGCCGCGCGCGATGGCGATGGTGTCCCACGGCGGATCGGGCTCGACGCTCCTGGCGCTCGCCGCCGGCGTGCCGCAGGTCTTCGTCCCGCTCTTCGTCGACGGCCCGGCCAACGCGCGGCGGGTGGCGGAGCTCGGCGCCGGCATCGTCGCGGACGACCTGCGCGACGCCGTCACGCGCCTGCTGGCGGACCCCGCCTACGGGCGGGCCGCGCGGCGCGTCGCGGGTGAGATCGCGGAGCTGCCGCCGGTCGAGGACTCGGTGGACCTCTACCGCTCAGCCGCCGGGCACGCGATCCGGTAGTCGCACATCGAGCAGGCGGCGAAGCTGGGCGTCGGCTCGAAGCCCTGGCCGAGGATGCCGTCGGCCACCTCGTAGACCGTCTCCGTGATCCAGTCGCGGTCCTCCTCGGAGCGCGGCACCGGCACCTTGGCGTCGTCGAGCACGTAGTAGTACGCCTGCTGGGCCGCCTCGAGCTGCCACGCCTCGCGCGCGCCGACCGCGTACAGGGAGAGCTGCACGTCGTCGCGCAGCTGAGCGGCCGACTTCGGGCGCCCGGTCTTGTAGTCGATCAGCTCGTAGCCGCCCTCGGGCAGCTTGTCGACCCGGTCCACGCGCCCGCGCAGCAGGTGCGGGCCGATCCGGAACTGGAACGACCGCTCGAACCACACGGGCTCGGCGTCGTCGTCGCGGAAGCGGTCGTGGTAGCGGACCAGGGCCTGCGTGGCCTTGGCGCGGAACTGGCGCTCCTCCTCCGAGTCGCCGAAGCCGCCGCGCCGCCAGCCGGCGTCGAGCAGGTTGAGGAGCGTGGGGAGCCCCGCCGACTCGGCGGCGTGGTAGCGCTCGAGCACCTGGTGGACGAGGATCCCGAAGCGCTGGTTGATCGTCGGCTCGCTCGGGATCCGGAAGACGCGGGCGAACTTGTACTTCAGCGGGCACGTCCGGTAGGTCTCGATGTCCGTGGCGCGAGAGCATCAGCCCGTCGCCGCGGCGCGGGAGGAAGGACTCCAGCGAGGGCTCGTTCCGTTGCGCGACGGCGCGGGCGCGGAGCTTCTCGTCCCGCTCGGCGTCGAGCAGGTACTCGTCGAGCGCCGACGTCTCGAAGATCTCGCGCTGCTCGCCGGTCACGGCCTGCAGCAGCCGCGCGTTGATCTCCGGCAGCAGGTCGCCGACCTCCTGGTCGGTCCCGCGCGTGCGCTCGAGCAGCGCCGCGAGCTTGAGCAGCTCGAGGTAGCGGACCACCGCGTGCGACACGTCGAGGTCGGTGTCGAACCGCATCTCGCCGAGCCGCCCGCCGACCTGCGCGACCGTGGTGAGCAGCTCGTCGCGCAGCATGCGGAACGTCGACTGCAGCGTCTCGGCCGGGCCGAACAGCTCCTCCTCGCGGTGCTCCCACTCGGCCCCGGCCGCCAGGCGCGCCTCCTCGGCGAACGGCGACGGCTGCTGGAGCGCGCCGCGCTCCGTGCGCTCCGGGAAGGCGAGCACGAGCCGGCGTCGCGACCGCGTCATCGCAACGTGCAGGAGCCGCCGCATCTGCGCGACGTGGGTGGCCTTGGTGTCGGGCGGGACGGCCTCCTTGATCAGCGCCTCGGGGATCGGCTCGAGCGTGCGCCGGCGGGGGCCGGGCATGCGCGCGGCCATCAGCCCGAGCACGTAGACGTGATCGAACTCGAGCCCCTTGGCGGCGTGCATCGACATCACGTGCACGCCGTGCGGGCGGTCGCCGGCCGCCGCCTCCTCCTCGCGCAGCCCGGCGTCGGCGACCGCGGCGATCGATCGCCCGAAGTCGCGTGCCGTGGCGTGGGGCGAGCGGCGCACGTAGTCGGCGGCCAGGGCGGCGAACTTGGCCAGGTTCTGCAGCCGCTCGACCACCTCGGTCGAGGCCGCGAACAGCAGCTGCCGGCGCAGCCCGAGCCGCTCGACGAGGCGATGGACGTAGAGGTCGGGGCGCGTGGAGTCGATCGCGGCCGCGGCCGCGCGGTGCAGGCGCAGGAAGTCGGTGATCCGGTCGCGCGCCTCGGGCGGGATCTGCGGCGACTCGAGCGCGGCGCCGAGCGCGGCCACCATGTCGAGCTTGCGCCGGCGGGCGATCTGCGTGACGCGGGCGAGGTCGATCGCGCGCAGCTCGACCGGCGGGCGCGAGAGCGCGCGCACGACCGCGCCGGCGTCGCCGGGATCCACCAGCATGCGCAGCCACGCGATCAGGTCGCGCACCTCGGCGCGCTGGAAGAACGCCGCCGCGCCGGTCAGCCGGTACGGCACGGCGCGCTCCTCGAACGCGACGGCCACCGCCTGCCCCTCCCCACGCACGGACCGGACCAGCACGCAGACGTCCTCCGGCGCGACGTCCTCGCGCGCGATCAGCCGCTCCACGTCGGCCGCGACCGCCTGCGCCTGCGCGCGCTCGGAGGCGCAGGCCCAGAACGCGACCTCGCCGCCGGGCTCGCCCTGCAACGGCTTCTCGAGGCGGTCGGGCACGGGCTCGACGACCGCGCGGGCCGCCCGCAGGATCTCCTCGCCGGACCGGTACGACGTCTCGAGCCGCACCACCGTCGCCGCCGGCCACTCGGCGCGGAAGTCCTGCACGTTCTTGGTCGCCGCGCCGCGGAAGCGGTGGATCGCCTGGTCGTCGTCGGCGGCGGCGCTGATGTTGCCGCCCGCCGCCAGCAGGCGCAGGAGCAGGCCCTGTGCGAAGCTCGCGTCCTGCAACTCGTCGACGAGCACGTGCTGATGGCGGTCGGCGAGCCGGCGCCGGACCCGCGCGCTCGTGCGCAGGAGCCGGAAGCTGTGGAGCACGAGGTCGCCGACGTCGAGCGTGCCCGCCTCCTCGAGCAGGCGCTCGTGGGCGCCGTAGAGGCCGGCGAACTCGCGCTCGCGCGCCCGGTCCTCCGGCAGCGTCGCCGCCCACGCCTCGTAATCCGCGGCGGACACCAGCTCGTCCTTGAGGCGGTCGATCCGCTGGACGATGGCGCCGAGCGTCGCGCTCGGGTTGCCGCGCAGGTCGTGGTGGCGGAGGGGCAGCTCGTCGATCCGCTCCAGCAGCATGGTGAGCCGGTCGGCGGCGCTCACGGGCGTGACGAACGGGTCGAGCCCGGCCTCCAGCGCCTCGTCGTGGAGCAGCCGGGCGCAGAACCCGTGGAACGTGGTGACGGCCAGCTCCTCGTACGCGCCGGGGATCCGGTCCTCGAGCCGCTCGCGCAGCGCGTCGGCCGCCGCGGGCGAGTACGAGAGCACGAGCAGCGACTCGGGAGGCGCGCCTTCGCTCACCAGGTGCGCGAAGCGCTCGGCCAGCACGGTCGTCTTGCCCGTGCCGGCGCCGCCGATGACGAGCAGCGGCCCGCCCGGATGCTCGACGGCGGCGCGTTGATCCGGGCTCAGCTGGAGCACCTTCGTAGGATACGCCCGCGATGAGCCCGGACTGGCTCGGAGCGTCGCGTCGCGCCGCATCCGCCCTGCGCAGCATGCTCGAGGAGCGGACCACCATCGCCGAGCGGGTGGTCGAGACCGGCACGCGCGGCGAGGGCGGCGACCGGACGCTCGAGATCGACGCGCTCGCCGAGGAGCTGATCTTCGCCGAGCTCCAGGTGCTCTACGACGCGGGCGCGCGCTTCACCGTCCTCAGCGAGGAGCGCGGGACCGCCGACTTCGGCGGGGGCGACACGCTCGTGGTCGTCGACCCGATCGACGGCTCGCTCAACGCCAAGCGCGGGCTGCCCCACCACTGCGTCTCGATCGCCGTCGCCGAGGGCCCGACGATGGCCGACGTGGTGTTCGGCTTCGTGCGCGACTTCGGGCCCGACGAGGAGTGGGTCGCCACCAGCGGCGGCGGCGCCGAGCTCAACGGCGTCCGGCTGGACCCGTCGATCCCGGAGCGGCGCTGGGCGTCCGACGGCAAGCTCGAGATCGTCGGCTTCGAGTCGGCCGACCCGCGCTGGGTGCTGCAGTCGGCCGAGGGCCTCGTGCAGGTCGCCCACCGCCTGCGGGCGATCGGGACGATCGCCGCCGCCCTGTGCCAGGTGGCCGGCGGGCGCTTCGACGGCATGCTCACCCTGAAGGGCTGCCGCGCCGTGGACGCGGCCGCCGCGCAGCTGATCGTCCGGGAGGCCGGCGGTCATGTCGCCTTCACGGCGTTCGAGTACCCGCTCGCCGCGCCGCTCGATCTGCTGCCCCACTCGCCGGTCGTCGCGGCGCGCACCGAGCAGGGCCTGGCGGAGCTCGCGCGCGTGCCTGCCACCATGAAGGGGTGACCGATTGGAAGCTCGCCGGCCAGGTGGCCCGTGGTATCGCCGGACTTCAGCCCGCGGGTGACCCGCGGCCCTTCGAGCAGCTGGCCGGGCCGGCCGCCGAGAGCGAGCGCCTCGTCTCGGCCTACACCGGCCTCCAGCCGCTGACGCCGCTGCCGGTCGCGGAGGCCGTCGACCGCGACGCGTGGATCGAGTCCAACCTGCGCTCGATCGGCGGCGTGCTCGATCCGGTCTCCGACCGCATCGGGGCGAAGCTCGGCCCGCTCGGCGGCGCCGCGGGAGCGCTGCTGGGGCTCGAGGCGGGCGCCATCTCCGGCTTCCTCGGCGGGCGCGTGCTCGGCCAGTACGAGTTCCCGCCGCTCGATCCGTCGGCGCCCGCGCGCCTGCTCTTCGTCGCCCCGAACCTCGCGCACGCGGCGACCACGCTCGAGGCCGAGCCCGAGCAGCTGCTGCGCTGGGTGGCCCTGCACGAGACGACGCACGCGCTCCAGTTCGGCGGCGTGCCGTGGCTGCGCGAGCACCTCGCCGGCCTCGTCAGGGAGATCCTCACCGCGCTCGACGTCAACGCCTCGGGACTGCTGCGGCTCCCGGACGTCTCCGACCTGAAGGCGCTGCTCGACCGCGTGCGCGACGACGGCCTGGCCTTCGTGGTGGTGGGGGAGGACCGGCGCGGCCAGCTCGAGGGCGCGCAGGCCTTCATGGCGCTGATCGAGGGCTACGCCGAGCACGTGATGGACGCCGTCGGCGCGAGCCTGCTCGACGACCTCGACAGCATGCGGTCGGCGATGACCCGCCGCCGCAGCGAGCGCTCCGGACTGCTGCGCGTCCTCGAGCGCCTGATCGGGATGGACCTCAAGATGCGCCAGTACGAGCAGGGCAAGGCCTTCTGCGACAAGGTGGTCGAGCTGGGCGGGATCGAGGCGCTCAACCGCGCCTGGGCCGGCCCCGAGACGCTGCCCACCTTCGCCGAGCTCGACGACCCGCTGGCCTGGCTGGCGCGGACCGAACGCCTGGGATTGGGTCGCGGCGCCGCCTGAGCGGCTGTGCGACCCGTCACAGACGATTTCGAACCTGCGTTCGTTCTGTCACAAACTTCGGCGCGTTTTGCGCGCATTCACGCGGTGTTCACGACACCGGCGCACAAAGTGCGCTAGGGTCTGTAACGCCAGGGACGCTGAGGTTTACAAACAGGTGTTCGATGGGTACCATGTCCGTCAGACACTTAGAAGTAATATCCTTAGCCGAGGCCAAACCAAGGGGCTGATGCCAAATGGCCGAGACCACGACCACCACCACCAACACGCCGACCGCCACCAAGCCGAAGCCGGCCGCCAAGCGCCGCGCGACGGCCAAGCGCAAGCCGGCCACGCGCCGCACCGGCGCAAAGACGACGCCGAGCACCGCGACCGCTCGTCGCCAGCGCACCATCGCGCGCAACGAGACCCGCGACGCCACGCAGGCGCAGGTCAGGGCCGCCAAGACCACGGCCGCCCAGGGCCGCAACGTCGCCGAGCGCGCCGCGCTCGTCTACGTCGGCGCCACCCTCGAGGCGCGTGACCGCGTCGTCGGCCTGGCCGAGGGCATCTCGAACCGCTTCGGCACGCGCAAGGCGGCCGAGCGCGAGCTCAACAAGGACATCCGCCGCTTCGAGCGCCGCGGCAACACCGCGCGGAACCAGCTCGAGCGCGACGTCAAGAAGGCCCGCACCCGGCTCGAGCGCGAGCTGCGCACGCGCCGCCGCGAGGCCCAGAAGCTCGTGACCCGCAACGCCAGCGCCGCGAAGGACCGCGTGACCGCGCTGGTGTAGCGCGAAGGACACGCCCGCCGAAGGCGGAAGCTTCCCGATTTCCCCCGGGGCCGTGGAGGAGCGGCGGATCCGGGCAAACCTGCCGGCCTCATATCCCGCCGGTGGGGTTCGCCGGCCTCATATCTTGCCGGCGGACGTAGTACCTCTCCTCCCTCAACCGTCGGCCCGCCCTCGTGGTGGGCCGTCGGTCTTTAACCGCCCTGCCACAATGGGATGCAGCATGCCGACGAGAGAGCAGATCACCGAAGCGCTGAAGTCCGTCATCGACCCCGAGCTCCGCAAGGACATCGTCGAGCTCGAGATGGTCCGGGCGATCGACATCAAGGACGGCGGGGTCGTCGACGTCACCGTCTCGCTGACCACGCCCGGCTGCCCGATCAAGGGGCACTTCCAGACGTCCGTGGCCAAGTCCGTGTCGGCGCTCGACGGCGTCACGCGCGTGAACGTGGGCTTCGACGTACTTTCCGACCAGGAGAAGTCCGGGCTGCAGAAGAAGCTCGGGCGCCCCGGCGGGCTCCCCGAGGGCTCGCTGGCCCAGGTCGCCAACGTGATCTGCATCGGCTCCGGCAAGGGCGGCGTCGGCAAGTCGTCGCTCACCGTCAACCTCGCCGCCGCGCTCACCGCGGAGGGCAAGAAGGTCGGCGTGCTCGACGCGGACGTGTGGGGCTACTCGATCCCGCGCATGCTCGGCCTCGGCGGCCAGAAGCCGAAGGTCTCCGGCGAGCGCAAGATCCTGCCGCTGGAGTCGCACGGCATCAAGGTCATGTCGATCGGCTTCTTCATCGCCGAGGACGAGGCGGTCGTGTGGCGCGGGCCGATGCTGCACAAGGCCCTCACGCAGTTCCTCGAGGACGTCTCGTGGGGCGAGCTCGACTTCCTGCTCATCGACCTCCCGCCGGGCACCGGCGACGTGTCGATGACGCTCGCGCAGCTCCTGCCGCAGGCCAAGTTCGTGATCGTCACCACGCCGCAGGCGGCCGCGCAGAAGGTCGCGCGGCGCTCGGCCGAGATGGCCGACAAGGTCAAGCTCGAGATCGGCGGCGTGATCGAGAACATGTCCGGCTTCACCACGCCGGGCGGCGAGCGCTTCCCGATCTTCGGCGAGGGCGGCGGCCAGTCGCTGGCCGACGAGCTCGAGGTGCCGCTCCTGGGCAAGGTGCCGCTGACCATGCCGCTGCGCGAGACGGCCGACGCCGGCCTGCCGCTGGTCGAGGTCGACCCCGACGACCCGGCGTCGCAGGCGGTGCGCCAGGCCGCGCGCGGGATCATCGCCATGACGCCGGTCGACCTGCCCGTGCTCGCCGATCCGGTTCCGCCTTCCCCCGTCGGCATGTCCCTGCCGATGGCGGGTTAGTGGACTTCGCCGCCTTCGACACACGGGGCTACCGCACGGTCGACGTGCGGACCGGGTACCGCGAGTGGGTCCCGACGTACGAGGACACCGTCCAGGACGCGATGGACATCGCGCTGCTGGACGATCTGCGGAGCGTGGAGTGGGCCGGCCGCGCGGCCGACCTCGGCTGCGGCACCGGCCGCACCGCGGCGTGGCTGCGGGCGCACGGCGTCTCGGAGATCGACGGCGTCGACCTGACGCCGGAGATGCTCGAGGTCGCGCGCGAGCGCGGGGCGCACGACACGCTGCGCGAGGCCGACGTGGCCTCCACGGGCCTCGGGAGCGGTGTTTACGACCTCGTCGTCGCCTCGCTGGTCGACGAGCACCTGCCCTCGCTCGGCGCGCTCTACCGCGAGGCGTTCCGGCTCGCGCGGCCCGGCGGCGCGTTCGTGCTCGTGGGCTTCCACCCGCACTTCATCATGGCCACGGGCATGCCCACCCACTTCACCGGGGCCTCCGGCGAGCCGCTGGCCATCTCCACGTACGTGCACCTGCTCAGCGAGCACGTCGAGGCGGGCCTCGGCGCCCGCTGGGCGCTGGCCGAGATGCGCGAGGGCGTGATCGACGACCGCTGGATCGCGGTCAAGCCCAAGTGGGAGCGCCTCCGCCACCACCCGGTCTCCGTCGCCTACGCGTGGCGGCGGTCGTAGCGGTCTTCGACAGCCACCTGCACATCATCGACCCGCGCTTCCCGCTGGTCGCCAACCAGGGGTACCTGCCCGAGCCGTTCACCGTCGACGACTACCGGGCCGCGACGGACGGCCTGGGCGTGACCGGCGGCGCGGTCGTCTCCGGGTCCTTCCAGGCGTTCGACCAGACGTACCTCGTCGACGCGCTGGAGCGGCTGGGGCCGGGCTTCGTGGGCGTGACGCAGCTGCGCGGCGACGAGACCGACGAGGAGATCCGCTCGCTCGACGCCGCCGGCGTGCGCGCCGTGCGGTTCAACCTGCACCGCGGAGGCGAGCTCGACGAGGAGCTCGCCCTGCGCGTGCACGACCTTGTCGGCTGGCACACCGAGGTCTACGCCGGCGGGCAGGTCCTCGCGCGGCTCGAGCCCCGGCTGCGGGAGCTGCCGCGGCTCGTGATCGACCACCTCGGGCTCGACCCCCGCGCGCTCCCGGTGCTGCGGCGGCTCGGCGCCCACGTGAAGGCGACGGGGTTCGGCCGCGTGGCGCTCGACGTGGAGGCGACGGTGCGCACGCTCGACCCGTCGCTCCTGCTGTTCGGGACCGACCTGCCGGGCACCCGCGCCCGGCGCCCGTTCGAGCCGCGCGACCTGCGCCTGGTCGAGCGATTCGCGCCGGCCGCCCTGGCCGAGAACGCCCGCGCGTGGTATCGACCACGGGCCTGAGCCGGCCGCGGCCCGGGGCTACTTTCCTGCGAAGTAGTCGGCGTTGAGCTTGGTGTACTGCGCCCACTCCTCGGGGAGCTGATCCTCGGCGAAGCAGGCGTCGACCGGGCAGGCCTCGACGCACGCGTCGCAGTCGATGCACTCCTCCGGGTCGATGTAGAGCATCTCGACCGCGTCGTAGTCGGGCTCGTCGGGCGTCGGGTGGATGCAGTCGACGGGGCAGACCTCGACGCAGGAGTTGTCCTTGGTTCCGATGCAGGGTTCAGCGATCACATAGGCCATTGGGGCGGTGTCCTCGACTTTCGACGACGGGGAGCGATTGGGGATTCTAGGCTCCAGGGCGTGCTGCTGCTGACGGGTGCCACAGGTCTGGTCGGAACGGCGGTCCTCCGGCGCCTCACCGCCCGCGGCGAGGAGGTCCGCTGCCTGGTCCGCGACCCGCGGCGCCTCGGGTCCGAGCGCGTCCGCGTGCAGCTCGCGATCGGCGACCTGTCGGACCCGGCGTCGTGGCGGCACGCGCTGCGCGGCGTCAAGACCGTGGTGCACCTCGCGGCCACCGAGCGCGACCAGCCGCGCGCCACGATCGAGGAGATCGACGGCCTCGCCGCGCTGCGCCTGGTGCGCGCGGCCGAGCGGGCGGGCGCGGACCGCTTCCTGTGGCTCACGCCGCTCGGCGCGTCGGTGCACCACCGCTCGCGCGTCTACCGGGCCAAGGCGCTGGCCGAGCGCGCCGTCGCGGCCTCGCAGCTGCGGACGGCCACGCTCGCGTCGTCGCTCGTCTACGCGCCCGGCGACCGCCGCCTGCAGCGGCTCGAGCGCCTGGCGCTGCTGCCGGTCGTCCCGCTGCTCGGCACGGGCCGGGGCCGCACGCAGCCGATCTGGGCCGACGACGTCGCCGACTGCGTGCTGCGCGCGCTCGACGACGGCGTGTCGGGCCGGTTCGATCTCGCCGGCCCGGAGGTCCTGAGCCATCGCGAGATCGCGCAGGTCGCGCTGCGGGCGGGCGGGCGCCGCCGCCGGCTGGTTCCGGTGCCGGAGGCGCTCGTGCGGCCGGTCCTGCGCGCCCACGAGGCGCTCGCCGGCCCGACGGCGTACACGACCTGGGACGAGGCCGAGGTGTGGCGCGCCGAGATGCTCACGCCGTCCGGCACGACCGACGCCGAGCGCCTCGGCGTGCAGCCGCGGCGGATGGCGGACGTGCTCGGCCGCTAGAGCTGCGGGATCTGCGGCGGGCGGCCGAGGGCCGCTTCCATCTGCGCGGCGACCTGCAGCAGCGTGTCCTCGCCGAGCGGCTTGGCCACGAGGTGCGCCGCCGTCGGCAGGCCGTCGTCGCCGAACCCGAGCGGGATCGAGATCGCCGGCTGGCCGGTGACATTGAACAGCGAGGTGAACGGCGTGAAGCGCCCCGACCGCGTGAGGTCGGCCAGCGGGTCCTCGCCGCAGCCGTCGATCTCGCCGATCGGCACCGGGCGCTCGGCGAGCGCGGGCGTGAGCAGGAGGTCGTACTCGGCGAAGAAGGCCACGATCCCGCGCGCCACGGCCTGCAGCTGGGCCACCGCCCCGAGGTAGGAGATCGACGAGAGCTGCTTGGCGCGCTCGAAGATCACCCGCGACAGCGGCTCGATCTCGTCGTCCTCCGGCTCGCGCCCGGCCAGCAGCTGGCCGTACATGATGCCGAGGCTGACCTGCGGGCCGAAGACGTCGATGAACAGCCCGAGCGAGTCGCCGCCGGGCAGCGCCGGAGCGGCGGTCTCGACCTCGTGCCCGAGCGAGGACAGCAGCTCGCCGGCCACGTGCATGCCGCGCACGCACTCCGGGTCGACGTCGACGTCGAGCGGGTTGGCCGCCGTCATCGCCACGCGCAGGCGGCCGGGGTCGCGGCGCACCGACGTCGAGTACGGCTCCACCGGCCGCGGGGCCCAGGTGGCGTCGCCGACCTCGTAGCCGGCGAGGACGTCGAGCAGCGCCGCCGTCTCGCTCACGGTGCGGGTGAGCACCCCGTCGCTGGCCAGGAAGGAGTCGCCGAGATCGGGGCCGCGCGAGACCCGGCCGCGGCTCGGCTTGAGGCCGACGAGCCCGCAGCAAGCCGCCGGGATGCGCAGCGAGCCGCCGCCGTCGTTGCCGTGCGCCACCGGGAGCATCCCCGAGGCCACCGCCGCCGCCGCGCCGCCCGAGGAGCCGCCCGGGGTGCGCTCGAGGTTCCACGGGTTGCGCGTCGCGCCGCTGTGGCGCGGCTCGGTGGTGGGCAGGATCCCGAACTCCGGCATGTTCGTGGTGCCCACGACCACGAACCCCGCATCCCGCAACCGCCGGACCAGGTAGGCGCTGTGCCCGGGCCGGTGCCCGGTGAGGAAGCGCGAGCCGAAGTTGGTGCACAGCCCCGCGACCGGCACGTTGGACTTGATGGCGATCGGGACGCCGGCGAACGGGCGCTCGTCGCCGGGCTCGATGGCGTCCGCCGCCTCCAGGGCCCGGTCGGCATCGACCTCGACGAAGGCGTTGAGCTGCGGGTCCAGGTCGTCGATGCGCTGGAGCGCCGCCGACACCACCTCGCGCGCCGCGATCTCCCCGCCCCGCACGAGGGCGGCGAGTTCCTGGACCGGCTTGATCATCAGGTCGGTGGCGCTCATCGGCGGCGGCAGCCTACGGGAATTCGAGGGCGCGCGGGCCGATTCGGCCTCGCGATAACCGGTTGAAGACGTATCATCAGGTTATGAACGAATCGGGGGCGGCGCTGTGGTACTGGCACGGGAGCCGGCCGGCGTTGGATTTCGTCAACACCCGGCGCGAGCGCTGGCGGCGCGACGTGGAATGCCTGCTCTCCGTCGACGACGTCGTCGAGTGGCTGGTGCGCGCGCGCCTGCTCCCGCAGGCGATGAAGGCGCCGGCCTCGGTGCTCGCCGAGGCGCGCGAGCTCCGCGAGGCGATCGACGCCGGCGTCCGCGCCGCCGTGGTCAGCGCCATCCCCGACCCGTCGGCGGTCGCGCTGATCGACAACTGGCTGGCGCTCGCCGGCTCGCGCCCGGCCCTCCTCACCGACCAGCTCGGCCGGCCGGTCCTCTCGGAGCGCCCGCGGGCGGAGTCGCCGCGCCGCGCGCTCGGGATGGTCGCCTACGACGCCGCGCGGATGCTGGGGAGCGAGGCCGAGCGCACCCGGGTGCGGATCTGCGAGTCGGACACCTGCTCGGCGCGGTTCTACGACCGGTCCCCCGCCGGCCGGCGGCGCTGGTGCTCGATGGCGCTGTGCGGCAACCAGGCCAAGGCCCGGCGGTACAGGACGAAGGCCGGATAAAGGGTTTCGTCCTCCGGTCGCCGGAAACCCCACCCGGCGACCTCCGGCCGACGTTACATTCCCTCGACGAGCACGACGTCGGTCGTAGACGCGCTGCGGCGCAGCTGGATCAGCGGCGCGTACTCGTCCGACGCGTACCAGGCCCGCGCGGCGTCGATGTCGGGGAACTCGATGATCACCACGCGAACCAGCTTCGCGTCGCCCTCCAGCACCTCGAGCGTGCCTCCGCGGGCGACGAACCGGCCGCCGTGGTTGGCGACCGCGTCCGTATTGCGGCGCCGGTACTCGTCCAGCTTCTCCGGGTCCCAGGCGTCGGTGACGGTGGCGATGACGTAGGCGGGCATCGGCGTACCGTACGAGACGGCCGGGTAGGCCCGGGCGATGGCCGTCATCGGCATCCACGCGTCGCACGAGCAGATCGCGCCGAGCGCGCTGCTGGTCGCCATGCGCGAGGCGGAGGCCGCGGGGTTCCAGGCCGCCTGGTCGTCGGACCACTTCTCCCCGTGGAGCGAGCGCCAGGGCGAGTCCGGGTTCGCGTGGTCGTGGCTCGGCGCGGCGATGCAGGCCACGTCGCTGCCGTTCGGCGTCGTCAACGCCCCCGGGCAGCGCTACCACCCGGCGATCGTGGCGCAGGCCGCGGCCACGCTGGCCGAGCTGTTCCCCGGCCGCCTGTCGGTCGCGCTCGGGACCGGTGAGTTCTCCAACGAGCACATCACCGGTGCGCCGTGGCCGGACAAGCGGATCCGCGAGGCGCGCCTGCTCGAGTGCGTCGAGGTGATGCGCGCCCTGTTCGCCGGCGAGGCGGTCGACCACGACGGGCTGGTCGTCGTGGACCGCGCGAAGCTCTGGACCCTCCCGGCCGAGCCGCCGCCGCTGCTGGCCACGGCCGTGAGCGTGGAGACGGCGGGCTGGGCGGGCGGGTGGGCCGACGGGCTCATCACCATCAACCAGCCGCGCGACCACCTGCGGCGGATGCTCGACGCGTTCGGCGCCGACGGGCGGCCCGTCGCGCTCCAGGTCCACCTCTCGTGGGCGCCGACGGAGGAGGAGGCGCTGCGGATCGCGCACGACCAGTGGCGGACGAACGTCTTCTCGTCGCCGCTGTGCTGGGACCTGGCGACCGTCGAGCAGTTCGACGAGGCGGCCAAGCACGTCCGGCCGGAGGACGTGCGCGGCGCGGTCCTCGTCTCGTCCGACCTGGCGCAGCACGCGGAGTGGATCAACGAGCTCGCCGAGCTCGGCTTCGACGCGATCTACCTGCACCACGTCGGCCAGGAGCAGCGCGCCTTCATCGACGCGTTCGGCTCCGGGGTGCTGCCGCGGCTGTGAGGCGCAAGGCGACCAGCGACGTCTGGTGGAAGAACGCGGTGATCTACTGCGTCGACGTCGAGACGTTCCTCGACTCGAACGGCGACGGCTGCGGCGACCTGCCCGGGCTCACCGACCGCATCGACTACCTGGCCGGCATCGGCGTGTCGTGCCTGTGGCTGATGCCGTTCTACCCGTCGGAGCAGCTCGACGACGGCTACGACATCACCGACTTCTACGGGATCGACGGGCGGCTGGGCACCGCCGGAGACTTCGCCGAGCTGATCCGCACCGCGTCCGACCGCGGGATCCGCGTGATCGCCGACCTCGTCGTCAACCACACGTCCGACCGGCATCCGTGGTTCCAGGGCGGCCGCGACCCGGAGTCGCCCTACCACGACTTCTACGTGTGGGCGGACGAGAAGCCCGAGGAGAAGCCCGGCGACGTCGTGTTCCCCGACCAGGAGAAGTCCAACTGGCAGTGGGACGCCAAGGCGCGCAAGTGGTACCTGCACCGCTTCTACTCGCACCAGCCGGACCTCAACGTGGCCAACCCGGCCGTGCGCGACGAGATCGCGCAGGTCGTCGGCTACTGGCTCCAGCAGGGGCTCGCGGGCTTCCGCGTCGACGCGGTGCCGTTCCTGGTCGAGCCGATGGGCATGCCGCCCGGCGCGCTCGAGGACCCGCACGAGCTGCTGCGCGAGCTCCGGCGCTCGATGGGCCGCCGCCGCGGCGACGCGATCCTGATGGGCGAGGTGAACCTGCCGCCGGAGGACCAGCGGGCGTTCTTCGGCGACGAGGACGGCGACGAGCTGCACATGGTCCTCAACTTCACGCTCAACCAGGCCATGTACCTGGCGTTCGCGCGTGGGCAGGCGGAGCCGCTCGTCCGCGCGCTGGCCTCGCTGCCGGACATCCCCGCTGACAGCCAGTGGGCCAACTTCGTGCGCAACCACGACGAGCTGACGCTCGACAAGCTGAGCGACGGCGAGCGCGAGGAGGTGTTCGCCGCCTTCGGGCCCGAGGCAGAGCTGCAGCTCTACGGCCGCGGCCTGCGGCGGCGGCTGCCGTCGATGGTCGGCGAGGACCCCGACCGCATCCGACTCGCCTACTCGCTCGCGTTCTCGCTGCCGGGCACGCCGGTGCTCTTCTACGGCGAGGAGATCGGGATGCGCGAGAGCCTGGAGATCCCGGGGCGTCTGAGCGTGCGCTCGCCGATGCAGTGGTCCTCGGAGCGCCACCGCGGCTTCACGACCGGCGACGAGCCCTGCCGCCCGCTCGCGCCCGGCGCCGCGGAGGTCGCGGCGCAGCGCCGCGACCCGGAGTCGCTCCTGAGCTGGATGGAGCGCCTCATCCGCCGCCGCCGCGAGTGCCCGGAGCTCGGCTGGGGCGCGACGACGCTGCTCGACGCCGGCGATCCGGCCGTGCTCGCCCACCGCGCGGACTGGGACGGGAGCTGCATCGTCGCCGTCCACTCGCTGGCCGAGGCGCCGCGCTCGGTCGAGATCGAGGTCGGCGACGCCGAGGCCGTGGTCGACCTCTTCGGGCCGGACGAGCTGGAGCCGCGCCGCGGCCGCGTGACCGTCGAGCTCGGCCGCTACGGCCACCGCTGGTTCCGGCTCCGCCGCCCGGGCGAGCGCGTCGCGCCCTGACAACCCCGCTCGTAGGGGCGGCGGATTTCGGCCTCCGTCGGCTGTCGGGGTCGTCTATGGGCGTATACGACCCATGAACAACCCCAGCCCGGCTCGCGTCTCCGAGCGCGACAGGCCCGCCTCCCTCAATGCCGCAGTTGGAGCCCTAGACCGACTCGTCGGGAGGCAGCGGTACGTCGGCAGGCGAGCGGCCCTCGCCGTCGTCGTCCCACGACGCCCAGGCGAGCCCGTCGCGGCCCTCGTGCTCGTTGGCGCCGCCCAGGGCGAGCACGAGCACCGATGCCGTGTGCCGGTTGACGAGCTTGCGGCGCACCTCGGGGGCCACGCGGGCCAGCTCGCCGAAGCGCAGCTCGCGCGGCTCGCCCTCGACCTCGAGGGTCAGCGTGCCCTCGAGCACCAGGTAGACCTCCTCCTGGCGCGCATGGCGGTGGACGCGGCCGCCCTGGCCGGGCCGCAGCCGCATGAGGTTCAACCCGAGGGTGCTGACCCCGAGCTCCGCGCGCAGCCGCTGGAAGCGGTCCTCGCCGTCGGGATCGAGCTTCGTGTACGAGACGCCGGATTCCATGCGCCGCATTATGGTCAAGGCGTGCTCTTCCGCATCGCGCAGCTGCGGGCGATCGAGGCCGGCGACGTCGACCTCGCGTTCCGCCGCTGGGACAAGCCGCGCGCCCGCGCCGGGGGCAGGCAGCGCACCTCGGTCGGCGTCATCGGCATCGACGCCGTCGAGCGGGTGGACGACCTGACCGACGACGAGGCGCGCCGCGCGGGCTTCGCGAACCGGGAGGCGGTGCTCGCCGCGTTCGACAAGGACGGCGACCTCTACCGGATCCAGCTGCACCTCGTCGGCCCGGACCCGCGGCTCGCCCTCCGCGAGACGGTCGCCACCGGCGACGACCTCGCCGCGCTCCGCCGCGCGATCGACCGCCTGCCGTGGGCGCTCGAGTACCTGCGCACGATCGCCGAGCAGCCCGAGGTCCGCGCGCCGGACCTGGCGGCCGCCAAGGGCCTCGACACCAAGATCTTCAAGACCCGCGTGCGGCGCCTGAAGGAGCTCGGCCTCACGATCTCGCTCAGTCCCGGCTACCGACTCTCGCCGCGCGGCGAGGCGTTCCTTAACGAATCAAGGGCCCGGCGCGCGCCGGGCCCTTGATTGAGCTTTCGCCCTCCGGTCGCCGGAAACCCCACCCGGCGACCTTCGTGCGACGGTACTTACATCATGCCGCCCATGTCGGGCATGCCGCCGCCACCGCCGCCGCCGTTCTGCTCCGGCGCCTCGGCCACGATGGCCTCGGTGGTGAGGATGTTCTTGGCGATCGACGCGGCGTTCTGCAGCGCCGAGCGCGTGACCATGGCCGGGTCGATGACGCCGGCCTGGACCAGGTCGACGATCTCGCCGGTGGCCGCGTTGAGGCCGTGGCCGGCAGCGGCCTTGCGGACGTCGTTCACGACGACCGAGCCCTCGAAGCCGGCGTTCTCGGCGATCTGACGCGTCGGCTCCTCGAGCGCCCGGTACACGATGCGCGCGCCGGTCTTCTCGTCGTCGATGGCGATCGCGTCGGTGTTGATCGCGTCCTGCGCCTCGAGCAGCGCCACGCCGCCGCCCGGCACGATGCCCTCCTCGAGGGCCGCGCGGGTGGCCTGCAGCGCGTCCTCGACGCGGTGCTTCTTCTCCTTCATCTCCGTCTCGGTGGCCGCGCCGACCTTCACGACGGCGACGCCGCCGGAGAGCTTGGCGAGGCGCTCCTGGAGCTTCTCGCGATCGAAGTCCGAGTCGGTGTTCTCGATCTCGCCCTTGATCTGGTTGATGCGGCCCTTGATGGCGTCCGTGTCACCGGCGCCGTCGACGATCGTCGAGTTGTCCTTCGCGATGACGATGCGGCGGGCGCGACCGAGCTGCGAGAGCTGCGTGTTCTCGAGCTTGAGGCCCATCTCCTCGGTGATGACCTCGCCGCCGGTGAGGATCGCGATGTCCTCGAGCATGCGCTTGCGGCGATCGCCGAAGCCCGGAGCCTTGACGGCGACACCGGTGAAGGTGCCGCGCAGCTTGTTCACGACGAGCGTCGCGAGGGCCTCGCCCTCGACGTCCTCGGCGATGATCAGCAGCGGGCGGCCGGACTGGATGACCTGCTCGAGCACCGGGAGCAGATCCCGGACGGAGCCGATCTTCTGGTTGGCGATCAGGACGAAGGGGTCCTCGAGGACGGCCTCCATGCGCTCCTGGTCGGTGACCATGTAGGGCGAGATGTAGCCCTTGTCGAACTGCATGCCCTCGGTGAACTCGAGGTCCATGCCGAACGTCTGGCCCTCCTCGACGTTGACCACGCCGTCCTTGCCGACCTTCTCGATGGCGTCGGCGATGACGTCGCCGATCTCCTCGTCGCCGGCCGAGATCGTCGCCACGCGGGCGATCTGATCCTTGCCGGAGATCTCCTTGGCCTGCGACTTGATGTACTCGACGACCTGCTCGACGGCGATCTCGATGCCGCGCTTGAGGCCGAGCGGGTTGGCGCCGGCCGCGACGTTCTTCAGGCCCTGGCGGACGATCGCCTGGGCGAGCACGGTCGCCGTGGTGGTGCCGTCGCCGGCGACGTCGTTGGTCGCCGTGGCGACCTCGCGGACGAGCTGGGCGCCCTGGTTCTCGAAGTGGTCGGCGACCTCGATCTCACGAGCGATGGTCACACCGTCGTTCGTGATCGTCGGAGCACCGAACTTCTTGTCGAGGACGACGTAGCGGCCACGCGGGCCGAGCGTCACCTTGACGGCGTTGGCGACGGCGTCGACGCCGGCCTCCAGGGCCTTGCGCGCCTCGACGTCGTACTTCAGTTCCTTGTGAGCCATGTGTCCTATGTCCTCCTACTGGACCTTGGCCAGCACGTCAGACTCGCGCAGGACGAGGAGATCCTCGCCCTCCACCTTGATCTCCGTGCCGCCGTACTTGGAGTAGAGGACCTCGTCGCCCTCGGCGACATCCAGCGGGATGCGCTTGCCGTCGTCGTCGAGCTTGCCGTCGCCGACAGCGAGAACCTTGCCCTTCTGGGGCTTTTCCTTCGCGGTGTCCGGGAGGACGATGCCGGAAGCAGTCGTCTCGTCCTCCTCGACCGCCTTGACGATCAGTCGATCGCCGAGGGGCTTGAGCTTCATCTGAGTGACCTCCACTAAGATCTCGGGACCTGGCACTCTAGCGGAGAGAGTGCCAACGGGCGATGATTCTAGGACGGAGGAGCGCGAAGTCAAGGCCAGATTGGCACTCTCGTTGCACGAGTGCCAATCGACACTGGTGTCCAGGTTCCGGATCGTGGCCTCCAGTTCGGTGTCGGAGGTGCCGACATTTCAGCCAACCATGCGCACGCTCGGATTCCGCACCCACGTCCTGCTCGCCCTCGCGTCCGCCGCCGGCGTCATCGCCGCCCTCGGGCGGCCCTGGTACGCGACGGCCCCTGAATCGCTCGAGAGCACGTATCCGGGAAGCGGGTTGACGGGCAGCCTCGAGCGGCTGATCTCCGTCCCGAACGGGACGACGGGATGGGACGCCCTGGGCACCTGGGGGACCGTCCTCGCGGCGGTGGCCGCCGCGACCGCGGCCGGAGCGGTCTGCTGCCTCGTGCCCGCGGTGCAGGGCGTCGCGCGCGAGCTGCTGCGCTACGGCGGGCTCGTCTGCTTCGCGATCGTGGCGTGGAAGCTGCTCGACCACCCGGCGGAAGGGACCGAGCTCCGCATGGGCGCGGTCCTCGCCGCCGTCGCCGCGCTGATCACCTGCACGTCCGGCTCGGCCGTCGCCGCCGCGCCGCTGCGGCGCCGCTCGGCGCACGCCGCTTACGCGCAGCGCTGACCCGGGTACTCGTGTGGGCGTGGACGCCCGCACGCTCCTCCTCGGCGACTGGAACCCGTGGATCCGCGACCCCGTCGACGTGGTGCGGCTCGGCCTCGTCGTCGCCGCGCTCGCCTTCCTGGCCGCGGGTGACGCGAACGGCGCGCTGCTGCTCGGCGGCGCGGGCGCGATCGCGTGGCTGGTGCGGCCGGTCCAGCTCCCGCGGGCGTACGACGCCTGCCTCGTCGCGGCGCTGACCCTGCAGGCGGGCGGCGAGGCGGTCGGGGCGTACGACGCCCTCCCGTGGTTCGACGACCTCGCCCACTTCTCGCTGCCGTTCTTCCTCGCGCCGACGCTCTACATCGCCCTCGCCCGCGCCGACGTGGTGCCCGACCCCAAGGACGACACCGAGACGCGCCACTACGTCGGCATCTTCGTCGTGACCTTCGCGCTCGGCGTGGCGCTCGGCGGGATATGGGAGATCTGGGAGTGGGTCTCCGACCACAGCTTCGGCTCGAGCCTGCAGCTCGGGCTCGACGACACGGTCGGCGATCTCGTGGCCGACACGGCGGGCTCCGCGGCGGGCGCGCTGCTGCTCGTCTGCTGGGCGCGCTATGGATGGGGGTCCGTGCGCCGCATCCCCGGAGAGAACCGCTACGAGGACACCGATGCCTGAGCTCCGGCTCCTCCGCCACGGCGAGACCGCCGGCTACGAGGGCGACCTCGGGCTGTCCGAGCGCGGCGAGGCGCAGGCGCGCCAGGCGGCGGCCGCCCTCGCCGGCGAGGCGCACGGCGCGGTCCGCGTGCTGCACGCGCCGAGCGTGCGCGCCCGGCTCACCGCCGAGGCGCTGGCCGAGGAGCTCGGCACGACCGCCCGCCCGGAGCGCGGCTTCGCCAACTTCACCGTGGCGGCCGGCGGCGACGTGCGCGAGCAGGCCGAGGTGTTCGGCGAGCTCGCGGGCGAGCGCCGCCCGCCCGAGGAGCTGCCCGGCTGGCTCGCCGACCTCGCCCGCTTCCGGCACATCCACGTCTCCGGCGGCGACCCGATCGCCTTCTGGCTGCAGACCCCGCTGCTCGGCTTCGAGCCGCCGGCCGTCGCCGTGCGCCGCTACTGGCGCGCGATCATGGCCCACGCCGACGACACGCTGACCGTGGTCGCCGCCCACTCGGGCCCGATGCGCGCGCTCGTCGCGCACGCGTTCCACGAGGATCTCGGCGAGCCGGAGAACCTCGAGACCGTCGCCGTCCACCTCGAAGGCGACCGCGCGCGCGTCGACTACCGCGGGCGCACGGCGGACATCGCCGTCCCGGACCTCGCCGAGCCGAGCTGGTGGAGCTAGCGGGTTTCGCCCCCCGGGCGAATACCCGCAAGGGAACCCGGCCCCCCGGGCCGGCGTTCCCCTAGTTCTGTGCGCCGCCGACGCCGCGCAGCCGGTCCTGGAAGTCCGGCGGGTTCTCGACGATCTGGGAGAAGCGCACGACGGTCACCGTGTCCTCCAGCGAGACCTCGCGGCCGTAGATCTGCTCGAGGAAGTGGACCATCTCCTCGGTCCGCCGGAACTCGGGGTTGTCGTGCTCGATGTCCCGGGGCGAGAGGTCCTTGACGCGCTTGACCTCGACGTTGTCGATCACCGCGTGGAACAGCTTCTCGCGCGGCGAGTACTGGTAGCCCACGGTGACCAGGACCACCTGGTTCTTGCGGTACTTGTGCCGCTTGTCGCCCAGGCGGATGGTCGCGGTCTTGCGACCGCGCTTCATCTGGTCGGCGAAGACCGTTGAGTAGAAGTTGAGGACCTGCACGGGGCGGCAGACTAGCGACCGGGGGTCGACTTGGACAGCGCCCGCTCGATCAGCGCCCGCTCGCCGGGGTAGCTGAGGGCGGTCACGGCCTCGGCCAGGGGGATCCAGCGCGCCTCCTCGACCTCGTGGTCGTGGTCGGCGGTCGAGCCGGACACGTAGTCGCAGAGGAAGAAGTGCACGGTCTTGTAGACCCGCCGGCCGCCGCGCCGGTACCAGTAGTTGACGTCGCCGAGCGGCTCGCGGACGGTGGCCGTGACACCCGTCTCTTCCCGGACCTCCCGCGCCGCCGTCTCCTCCGGCCGCTCGCCCGGGTCGGGGCCGCCCTTCGGCAGCCCGGTGACGCGCCGCTTGCCGATCGGCGTGATGACGAGCACCTCGTCGGCGCGGATCACGACGCCGCCGAAGGACGTCTCGCGCAGGGGGCGGGAGTCAGTAGACATAGCCCTGGAGCGCGGCGGGATCGTGGACGGTGAGGCGGCCTCGGCCCTGCGTGATGACGCCGGCGCGCTCGAGCACGGCGAGGAAGCGGCTCGCGGACTCGCGCGAGGATCCGGCGAGCTTGGCGAGGTCGGCCTGGGTGGCGACCACCGGCACGTCGCGCTCCGGCCCGCCCTCGCGCCGCGCCTGCTCGACGAGCTGCGCGAGCACCGCCGCGACGCGGCTCTGCACGGTCTGGAACGACTGCCGCGCGAGGCGCTCGTTGGCGGCCCGCAGCCGCCTGCCGAGCGCGATCACGAGCTTGACGGCGATGTCCGGGTGGCGGCGCAGCAGCCGCCGCATGTCGCCGCCGAGGATCCCGAGCACCTCGAGGTCGTCGCTGGCCTCCACGGTGGCCGAGCGGCGCTCGTCGTCGAACATCGCCAGCTCGCCGAAGATGTCGCCCGGCCCGAAGGTGGCGAGCGTGATCTGGCGGCCGTCGGGATGCTCGCGGATCGCGCGCGCGTGGCCCGCGTGGACGACGTACGCGGTGTCGGAGTCGTCGCCCTCGCGGAACACGACCTCGCCCGCGCTGAAGCGGCGCGGCACCGAGACCTCGGCGACCCGCCGCAGGTCGTCCTCCGCGAGCTCCTCGAACACGGGCACGCGGGCGAGAAGCGTTGCCGTCTCCTGGGCGCTCGCGGGCATGGTCGGCCGGAGCATGCCATAGGCGCGCGATGCGGTCAGGCCATGTCGAGCGCCCGCTCGCGCCGCCGCCGCGACACGCCGCGCAGCGCGAGCCACGCCAGCAGCCACACGAGCGCGACCGGCAGGAGCACGGCGGCGGCGATCAGCGCGACGCCCGCGATGACCTCGAGCACGCGCAGCGCGTCGCCCCAAGCGTCACCCGGCGTCCAGGCGCCGGCGCCGTCGTCGGAGGCCCGGCTCGCGACCAGCTCGACGGAGACGTCGGCGAAGTTCGCCTGGTTGTTGACGCGCCGCAGCGCGCGCCGCGCGGCGGCGATCTCGCGCGAGACGATCTCCAAGCGCGAGCGCAGGCTCTCGGTCTCGTTCAGCGTGTCCGCGGCCGCGAGCTGGGTCAGCAGCGACTTGCGCTCGGCCCGGGCGTCGGCGAGGCGCTCGCGCGCCGACACGACGTTCGACGTGATGTCGACCGACCGGCGCGAGAGGTCCCGCACGCGGCCGAGTCGCGAGAGCCGCTGGATCGCGGTGTCGAGCTGGTCGGACGGCACGCGCAGCTGGAACGTCCCGCCGCCGTTGGTCGAGACCGTCGACGCGGCGACGAAGCCGCCGAGCTCGCTGGTGACGTCGCCGATCCGCGCGGCGACGCGGTCGATCTCGCGCGCGGGGGCCGCGAGCGTGAGCGACGCCGAGCGCTGCACCGAGCGGTTCGCCCGGCTGTCCGAGCCCGGGTCGCCGCCCGCTCGGCTCACGGCCGGGGGCGCGGCGACGCTGCCGCCGCCGGCGTCGTCGGTCGCCTGCTCCTCCATGGCGCCCGAGTCCCCGCCGGCGCCGCTCTCGGCGGAGTCGTCGCCGCCGCCGAAGTCGCTGTCGCCGACTAGCGCCGCGAGCCCCACGACCGGCAGCAGGCACGCCGCGATCGCGAGCGCGGGCGCCGCCTTGCGCAGCCAGACGCGGCGGCGCTTCGGCTTGGCTGGAAAGCGGGAGGCGACCCGGCGGTCCATGTGGGTCGTCCAGGTGAGCGAGGGCTCCGGCCGCTCGTCGCGCAGCAGCAGCGCGAGATCGGCCAGCTCGGCGTGCTCGGGCGCGACGTGGCGACCCGCGAGGGCGGCGTCGACGGCCTCCAGCTCGAGCGTCTCAGGACTGGTCATCGAGGATCTCCCGAAGCTTGGTGAGGGCGCGGTGCAGGCGCGTGCCCGCGTTGGTGACGCTGACGCCGAGGACGTCGGCCAGCTCGGCGTTGTCCAGCCCCGCGTGGAACTTGAGCGCGACCAGCTCGCGGTCGCGCGCCGGCAGCTCGGCCAGCGCGGCGCGGACGGCGGCCCGGCGGAGCGCGCGGTCGAGCTCCTCCTCGGGCGCCGGCGTCACCGCCTCGGGCTCGGCCACGAGCTGGGCGGTCCGCTTGCCGCGGCGCAGCTCGTCGAGCGCGGCGTTGCGGGCGATGCCGAACAGCCACGCCCGCTGGCTGCCGCGCCGGGAGTCGAAGCTCTTGCGCTTGCGGTACGCGCGCTCGAAGGCGAGCGCGGTCACGTCCTCGGCCGCGCCGCGGTCGTGCAGCAGGGTGGCGACGTAGGCGAACACGTCGTCCCGCGCGGACCGGTACAGCGCGTCGAAGTCGAGCGCGAGGCGAGCCGGTGCCGCTGCGGGGAGGGTCATCGCAGAGTTCACGCCGGTACTACGGCGTCGGCGCGATCTCATCACGCCGACACCCAACCATGTGGTGCGTCACGCGCCGGGCGGCGCCGCGCGTCACGCCGTGAAGAGCCGCGGATCGTTGGTGATCACGCCGGTCACGCCGAGCGCCTCGAGCGCGCGGATGCGCTTCGCGTCGTCCACCGTCCACACGTACAGCTCGGCCTGCGCGTCGGCGACCGTCCGCACGAGCGCGGGCGAGACGAGCCGCCAGTGGGCCATGATCGCGTCGCAGCGCCCGGCCGCCAGGTGCGCGCGCCGCGGCGGCCGGCAGGCGGCGGCGGATGCGGGCGACGGCGGCGTACGCGGGCAGCATCGTCAGCCGCGAGGCGGTGTAGTCGCGCCGCGCCCGCGGGACCGACCAGCCGAGGCGGATCCGCGGCTCCAGCGCCCGGACGGCCAGCAGGCTGCGCATGAACGTGCTGGAGATCAGCGTGCGCTCGATCAGCCCGTGCTCGCGCAGCGCCGCCACCACGCGGTCCTCGTAGCCGGGCAGCTTGAGATCGACGTCGAGCTCGAGTCGAGCCGAACGCCGACGACGCGAGGTGCGCGAGGCCCTGCTCGAGCGTGAGCGCCGCGGACAGGTCGTGGTCGTAGTCGTGCGACGAGCAGCAGCCGGCTGTCCCGCGGGCGCTCCATGTCCTCCGGCAGGACGTCGAACTCGATCATGTCCACGCCCGCGGCCAGCGCCGCGTCGAACGACGCGACCGTGTTGCCGGGCGCGATGTGGTCGGCCCCCTTGTGGCCGACGCGTCTCAGCGCTGACAGCTCGGACACCAGAACGTGGGTCGGTTGTCGTCTCCCTGGCCGCGCGAGCGGATGCGGTCCCCGCAGCGCGGGCACGGGCGCCCGGCCGCGTTGTAGATCCGGCGCCAGCGGTCCTGGCGGCCGTCGCTCGCGGACTCCTGCATGCGCGGGCGGCACTCGCGCACGATGGCCAGCGCCTCCTCGTCGCTCACCTGGCCGACCGGCCGCCAGGGGTCGATCCGCGCGGCGAAGCAGCCCTCGCTCTTCCACAGGTTCCCGATGCCGGCGATCGTCCGCTGGTCGAGCAGCGCGTCGCCGATCCCGCGGGTCGGATCCTCGTGGCGCAGGCGGCGCAGGAAGCGCTCCTCGTCGAGCTCGGGGGCGAGGATGTCAGGCCCGAGCCCGGCGAGCCGCTGGTCGAACCGCGTCCGCGACTCGGTCATCAGCTCGAGCACCGGGCCCCTGAGCTGGACGACCTCCTGCCCCTCGCGCCGGAGCACGAGCCACGCCGTGCCGGGCACCGGCCCACCCGCGGCGCGCACCCTCCACGACCCGGTCATGCGCAGGTGCGAGTGGATGACGAGGCCGCCCTCGAAGCGCAGGAACAGGTGCTTGCCGTGGGCGTCGACGGAGCGGACCGCGCGGCCGGCGAGGCGGTCGGGCCAGCGGTCGCGCCCGAACCGCGGGTGCGGCGTGGCGATCTCGTCGGGGACGTGCGCCCTCGAGCACCGGCCGGATCCGGCTTGCCGCGTAGTGGATCGTGTCGCCTTCGGGGATGGCTTCAGGGTACGGCCAGACGGGTCGATGAACAGAGGTATGCGGTCGTGGTCGGCTCGTGTGTCACTGCTCGGGCGGTTCACCGTCATGGGCCTCGTCGTCGTTGCCGCCCTCGGCCTCGCGATCGGCCTCGTGCTCAAGGACCGATCGAGGACCGCGCGCTCGACGGCGCCGTCCAGCACGCCGAGGTCGATCGACCCAGCTCGGCGTCCAGCCCCACCTGCTCAGCACCGACCTCAGCTACCCGATCACGCTCGAGCGCCTGAGCGAGCTCGACCGCGAGCTCGGCGCCCGCTTCTTCGACGACGATCGGCATCGTCGCCGTCAAGCTCTTCAACCGCGAGCGGCCGCCTCGTCTACTCGAACGACCGCTCGATGCATCGGCACCTGGGCCGAGGCGGGCGGCAACGTGCACAAGGCGCTGCGCGGCCAGGTCGTCCGCGAGCTCGAGCACGGGACCGAGGACGAGGGCCAGGGCCGGCGCATGCTCGAGGTCTACGTGCCGATGCGGCTCGCGCCCGCCGGGCAGCCGGCCGGCGTGCTCGAGGTGTACATGAGCTACGAGCCGGTCGCGCGCGAGATCCGCCAGGACGTCACGGTCGTGGCGATCCTGCTCGGCGGCGGCCTCTGATCCTCTTCGCGACGCTCTTCCGGATCGTCGCCGGCGCCTCGCGCCGCCTGCGCGACCAGGCCCTGCACGACGCGCTGACCGGCCTGCCCAACCGCACGCTGCTGCACCGCCGCGCCGACCGCGGCCTGCGCGGCGACGCGACCGGCGGCGATGCTGCTGATCGACCTCGATCGCTTCAAGGAGGTCAACGACACGCTCGGCCACGACTACGGCGACGCGCTGCTCGTCGAGGTCGCCGGCCGGCTGCAGGCGCGCGCTCCGGCGCGGCGACACGCTGGCCCGCCTCGGCGGCGACGAGTTCGCCGTGCTGCTCGACGGCGTGCCCGACCGCGCCGCCGTGGTCGAGCTCGCCGGCCGCCTGCAGGACGCGCTCCGGCGCCCGTTCGCGCTCCGCGGCGTGGCGGTCGAGCTGGAGGCGAGCATCGGCGCGGCGCTCTACCCCGAGCACGGCGGGACCGCCGGCGAGCTCCTGCAGCGCGCCGACGTCGCGATGTACGACGCCAAGCGCGGCCGTCGCGGCGTCACGATCTACACGGCCGAGCGGGACCCCTACTCCGCCGACCGCCTCGGCCTGCTGGCCGAGCTGCGGCGCGCGATCGAGTGCGACGAGCTGGTGCTGCACTATCAGCCGAAGGTGTCGCTCGACACCGGCGTCGTGACCGGCGTCGAGGCGCTCGTGCGCTGGCAGCACCCGACGCGCGGCCTGCTCGCCCCCGACGAGTTCGTCCCGCTCGCCGAGCGCACCGGCGCGGTGGCCGACCTCACGCGCTGGGTCGTCGACCGCGCGCTCGCGCAGTGCGCCGAGTGGCGGAGCGCCGGCATCGACCTCCCCGTGGCCGTCAACATCGCGGCCGCCAACATCGTCGACGTCACGCTTCCCGAGGCGATCGGCCGCCTGCTCGAGCACCACGGCGTGCCGGGCGACCGGCTGGAGTGCGAGATCTCCGAGCACACGGTGATGGCCGATCCGGTGCGCGCGGCGGACGTCCTCGGCGGGCTGCGGGCGCTCGGCGCGCGGCTCTCGCTCGACGACTTCGGCACCGGCCACTCGTCGCTCGCCTACCTCAAGCGCCTGCCGCTCGACGAGGTCAAGATCGACCGCTCGTTCGTGGCCGGCATGACCGACGACGAGAACGACGCCGTGATCGTGCGCTCCACCATCGACCTCGCGCGCAACCTCGGCCTGCAGGTCGTCGCGGAGGGCGTCGAGACGCTGGAGATCATGGACGCGCTCGCCGAGCTGCGCTGCGACACCGCCCAGGGCTTCTACATCTCGCGGCCGGTGCCGGCCGCCGAGCTGGACCTTCAGGCGCTCAATGTCAGCTTGCGCGGCCCGGCGCGGAAGCCGAGCTCGAGCAGCACCGTCTCGTAGGGCGAGCCGACCACCGGGTCGCCGTTCACGCGCTCGATCGCGAGCCGGCGGACCCGGCTGCGGCGCACCGCCTCCACGAGCGCCTCGAGGCTGGGCGCGACGCGCTCGTCGTCCTCGGGCACGAGGAACTGCAGGCCCTTGCCGCCGCGCTCGACGTAGACGACCGGCTCGGCGCCCGCCAGCACGACGTACGCGCCGGCGGTGCGGGCGGGCGAGCGGTTCTCCGTCTTCGGCCACCGGAGGACGGCGCCGTACGGCTGCGCGGGGTCGGTGGCGGCGAGCACGACGGGCGGCGCGGCGTCGTCGTCGCGCTGCGCCCGCAGCCGCTCGACCGCGCCGGGGAGCGCGAACTGCGCGCCGCCGAGGCCCTCGATGAAGTAGCCGCGGCGGGCGACGCCGATCGTCTCGAGCGCGGCCAGCGAGTCGTAGAGCGACGAGAAGCCGCCCGGGATGCCCTCGGCGAGCACCTGCTCGCGGGTCACGATGCCATAGCGCTCGAGCAGGAGCTCGGCCTGGGCGCGCCGGCGCGCCGCGGGATCGTCGCCCGCGAACAGCCGCTCGGTCAGCGACCAGCGGCCCTGGACCGTGGGCTGGGCGCCGCGGCGGCGGGCGGAGAAGCTGCGCCGGCGGTCGACCCGCGCCTTCTGCGACCACGGGGCGGCGGCCGCTGAGACCGTCCCCACCCGCCCCGAGCGCAGCGGCGCCCACGCGTCGTTGGTCACCTCGCCGGCCCACACGAGGTCCCACAGCGCCTCGACCAGCTCCTCGGTCGGCATGCCGGGAACGTCGGTGAGGAGGTCCGTGAAGAAGCAGGCGCCCTGGGCCAGGCGGGCGCGCAGCGCGTCGTGCACGCCGCCCTCGGGAGCGGGGGGCGCGGGCGGGGCGCCGAGCAGCGCCGCGTCGTCGCGGAAGTAGAGCGCCACGCGACCGGAGCGGCGCCCGAGCGAGCCCGCGCCGACCCACACCAGCTCGCCCGCCGAGCAGAGCTGGTCCATCCAGGCCGGCGAGTACGCGCCGACGCGGCGCGGAAGCACGTCGCGCTCCCACACGTCGACGGGCAGGGCCAGGCCCTGGAGCGGGACGAGGACGTCGCGCAGGCGGTCGATCCCGGCGCCGCCCGGCGGGTGGCGGTCGACGCCCTGCCAGCTCGGCATGAAGCGCGCCAGCGCGCGCTGGTCGGCCGGCTCGATCTCCTTGCGCAGCGCGGCCAGCGACGCCCGCCGCAGGCGCCGCAGCACCTCGGTGTCGCACCACTCGCGCTGGGTGCCGCCCGGCCGCAGCTCGCCGCGCACCAGCTCGCCGGCGCGCTCGAGCCCGGCCAGCACCGGGGTGAGGTCGAGCCCGTAGCGCTCCTTCAGCAGGCCGCTCTCGAACGGACCGTGGGTGCGGGCGAAGCGGCGGACGAGCCGCTCCATCGCGTCGGGCACGTCGTCGAGGAACACCTCCGGGAGCCCGGAGGGCGGCACCGCGCCCAGCGCGTCGCGGTAGAGCCCGGCGTCCTCGGCGGCGATCCAGCGCGGCTCGCCGCCGACCCGCAGCCGCACGGCGCGGCGCTCGCCCGCGAGCTGCTCGAGCCACTCGTCCGTGCCGCCCCGCAGGCGGACCTCGTCGTCGGCGAGGTCGCCGACCCGGCGCAGCACGTCGTGCAGCGCGTCGGCCGAGTCCGCCCGCGTGCGCTCGGAGGTGCGCTGCAGGTCGGCCTCGACCTGGTCCAGCGCGTCGGGGTCGATCAGCTCGCGCAGCTCCTCCTGGCCGAGCAGCTCGCGCAGGAGGTCGCGGTCGAGGGCGAGGGCGGCCGCGCGGCGCTCCGCGTTCGGCGTGTCGCCCTCGTACATGTACGTCGCGACGTAGTCGAAGAGCAGCGAGGACGCGAACGGCGAGGCGGTCGGCGTCTCGACCTCGACGAGGCTCAGCTCGCGCGAGTGCAGCGCGCGCAGCAGCTCGCGCAGGCCGGGGACGTCGAGCACGTCGCGCAGGCACTCGCGGTAGGTCTCGAGGACGATCGGGAACTGGCCGTAGCGCTTGGCCACCTCGAGCAGCGACTGGCTCTTGAGCCGCTGCTGCCAGAGCGGCGTGCGGCGGCCGGGGTAGGCGCGCGGGATGAGCAGCGCGCGGCCGGCGTTCTCGCGGAAGCGCGCGCCGAACAGGGCGCTGCCGCCGAGCTCCCCGACGACGATGTCCTCGAGCTCGTCGGGGTCGATCATCACGAGCTCCATGCCCGGCGGCTCGTCCGCGTCGGGGAGGTGCACGATGATGCCGTCGTCGGACCAGATGGCGTCCGACTCGAGCCCGTACTGGTCGCGGATGCGGGCGCTCAGCGCGAGGCCCCACGCCGCGTGCACGCGGCCGCCGTAGGGGCTCAGGATGCACAGCCGCCAGTCGCCGATCTCGTCGCGGAAGCGCTCGATGACGATCGTGCGGTCGGAGGGGATCACCCGCGTCGCCGCCTCCTGCTCGCGCAGGAACTCGACGAGGTTGTTCGCCGCCAGCTCGTCCAGGTGGTACTCGGCCTGGAGCGAGGCGGGCGGCTGGTCGACGGCCCAGCGCGCGAAGGCGCCGATCGCCTCGCCCAGCTCGCGCGGGCGGCCGAGGCTGTCGCCCTTCCAGAACGGCACGGCGGCGGGGACGCCGGGCGCGGGCGTCACGATCACGCGGTCGCGCGTGATGTCCTCGATCCGCCAGCTGGAGGCGCCGAGCAGGAACGTCTGGCCGGGGCGCGCCTCGTAGACCATCTCCTCGTCGAGCTCGCCGACGCGGCGGCCGTCGGGGAGGTTGACCGAGAAGAGGCCGCGGTCGGGGATCGTGCCGGCGTTCGTGATGGCGAGCGCGCGGGCGCCGCGGCGCGGGCGGATCGTGCCCGCCACGCGGTCCCACACGATGCGCGCCCGCAGCTCGCCGAACTCCTCGCTCGGGTAGCGGCCGTCGAGCATGTCGAGCACGTTCTCGAGCTGCTCGCGGCCGAGCTCCCCGTAGGAGTAGGTACGGGTGACGAGCGCGAAGAGGTCGTCGACGGCGAGGCCGTCGTCGCCGGCCGAGGCGGCCATGGCGACGATCTGCTGGGCCAGCACGTCGAGCGCGTTGCGCGGCACCACGGTGGTCTCGATCAGGCCGTCGCGCATGCGCTGGGCGACGACGGCGCACTCGAGCAGGTCGGCGCGGAACTTGGGGAAGATGCGGCCCTTGCTCGTGTCGCCGACGTTGTGGCCGGCCCGCCCGATCCGCTGCAGCCCGGCGGTGACCGACTTGGGCGACTCGACCTGGAGCACGAGGTCGATGGCGCCCATGTCGATGCCCAGCTCGAGGCTCGAGGTGGCGACCAGGCAGGGCAGCTCGCCCGCCTTGAGGAGGTCCTCGACCAGCAGGCGCTCCTCGCGCGCCAGCGAGCCGTGGTGCGCGCGGGCGATGTTCTCCTCGGCCAGCTCGTTGAGCCGCAGCGCGAGCCGCTCGGCGCCGCGGCGGTTGTTGACGAAGATCAGCGTGGAGCGGTGCTCGCGGACCAGCTCGAGCAGCTTCGGGTAGATCGCCGGCCAGATCGACTTGCGCGTGGCCTCCTGGCCGGTGCCCTCGAAGGGGTCGAGCACGAGGTCGCTCTCCGGCTCGACCATCGACTCCACGGGCACGTGGATCTGCAGGTCGAGCGGCTTGCGCACGCCGGTGTCGACGATCGTGCAGGTCCGCTCGGGCCCGACGAGGAAGCGGCCGACCTCCTCGAGCGGGTTCTGGGTGGCGCTCAGGCCGATGCGCTGCACGTCCTGCCCGGCGGCCTCGGCGAGGCGCTCGAGCGTGAGGGCGAGATGGGCGCCGCGCTTGGTCTGCGCGACGGCGTGGATCTCGTCGATGATCACCTGCTCGGTGCCGTCGAAGATCTTCGCCGCCTGGCTCGTGAGCATCAGGTACAGCGACTCCGGCGTGGTGATGAGGATGTCCGGCGGGTGGCGGACCATGTCGCGCCGGTCCTTCTGGGGCGTGTCGCCGGTGCGGATCGCGACCTTCACGTCGGCGCCGATGCCGCGCAGCGGCGCGCGCAGGTTCTTCTCCACGTCGTAGGAGAGCGCCTTGAGCGGACTCACGTAGACGAGACGGGTGCGGCCGGCGGTCGGCTCGGCCACGAGCCGGTCGAGCGCCCAGAGGAACGCGGCCAGCGTCTTGCCCGAGCCCGTGGGCGCGGAGATCAGCGTGTGCTCGCCCGTGGCGATGGCCGGCCAGGCCTGCGCCTGCGCGGGCGTTGGCGCCGCGAACGCCCGCTCGAACCACTCCCGGACCTGCGGGGTGAAGCGTGAGAGCGGCACCCATCCCAGGGTACGGCCGGGGCCCGGTCTTTCGGTCGTGCTAGCTCCCGAACTGCGGCTCGACGATCGTGTGCCGCCGCGCGACGGCGATCACGGTGCCGATCGCCGCGGCGCCGCCGGCGACCAGGAACGCCGTGCGCCAGCTCGCGGTCTCGACGATCGCGCCCGCCACGGTCGCGCCGATCGCGATGCCGCCCACGAACGCGGTCACCGGCCACGTGTAGGCCTCGGTGAGCGCGCCCGGCGGCGCCACCCAGCCCACCATCTCGTTGCGGGTCGCGAGCAGCGGCGCGATGAAGAGCCCCGCGGGGATCACGAGCAGCGCCATCACGGGGACGGACGGCGCGGCGGCCATCGGCAGCAGGCTGAGCGGCAGCAGCGCCGTGACCACGATGTGCACGCGGTGGAGCGGCGGCCGGTTCGGCCACGCGCCGTAGATGAGCCCGCCCGCCGCGCTCCCGAGCGACCAGATCGCGAGCAGGATCCCGGCCGTTGCGGCGTGACCGGTCGCGTCGCTGAACGCGGGAAGCGTGACCTCGCAGATCCCGATCCCGACGCCCATCGGCAGCGACGTGACGACGAGCGTGACCACGCCGGGCGAGGCCAGCGCGCCGAGCGCCCCCGCGCGCGGGCGGTCGGACGCCGGCCGCATGGCGCGCGAGGGCGGGAGCGCGGTGAAGCCGAGCGTGCCGATCACGACGCTGGCGGCGGAGACGATCAGCGCGGCGGGCGGGCTGAACACCGTGGCGATCACGGCCGTCAGCAGCGGGCCGAGGATGAAGATCAGCTCGATCATCACCGAGTCGAGCGCGTAGGCGGCCTGCAGCAGCTCCGGGCGCTCGCGCAGGAGCGTCGGCCACATCGACCGCAGGACCGACGAGGTGGGCGGGATCGCGAAGCCGGCGGCGAAGCCGCACGCGATGAGGACCGCGAGCGGCGCGCCGGCCTCGGCGCCGGCGACGATCGCGCCCAGCGCCGCGGCGTGCACGAACGCGAGCGGCACGAGCACGCGGCGCTGGCCGAGCGCGTCCACGAGCCGTCCCTGCACCGGCGCGCCCACGCCGCTGCCCGCGGCGAGCGCCCCCGCGACGGCTCCGGCCACCGCGTACGAGCCGCGCTCGGCCCGCAGGTAGAGGATGATCGCCAGCGCGTTGATCCCGATCGGGAAGCGCCCGATGAGCGCCGTGGCGATGAGCGCCGTCACGTGCGGCGCGCGCAGGACCTCGGCGTAGCGCCTCATTCCGCCAGCTCACGCGCCCGCGCCAGCACCGCCTCGAGCATCGGCGGCGTAAGGCGCCCGGTGAACGTGTTCTGCTGGCTCGGGTGGAAGCTGCCGAGCAGCGTGAAGCGGCCGTTGCGCGCGACCGCGCCGTGGCCGAAGGGCGGCCGCGGCCGCGGCGCGGCGACGTTCCAGGCGAACTGCCCGAGGCACACGAGCACGCGGGCGCGCTCCAGCAGCGCGAGCTCGCGCTCGAGCCACTCCGCGCAGTTCTCGCGCTCGGACGGCAGCGGCTTGTTGGCCGGCGGGGCGCAGCGCACCGCGGCGGTGATGAAGCAGTCGCTCAGGCGCAGGCCGTCGCCGCGGTGCAGCGACTGCGGCTGGTTCGCGTAGCCGGTCGCGTGCAGGGCGGCGAAGAGGAAGTCACCCGAGCGGTCGCCGGTGAAGATCCGGCCGGTGCGGTTGGCGCCGTGGGCGGCCGGCGCGAGCCCGAGCAGCACGACGCGCGCCTCCGGGTCGCCGAAGCCCGGGATCGGCCGTCCCCAATATTCCTGGTCGCGGAACGCCGCGCGCTTCTCGGCCGCCACCTGCTCGCGCCACGCCACCAGGCGGGGGCAGCGGCGGCACTCGACGATCTCCGCGGCGAGCGCCTCGAGGGCGCTCACGGCCCGTCGTCGGTGGCCATCAGGCCGAGGGTGAGCCGCTCGATCACGGGCTCGAGCTCACTCATCGTCTCCGGGTTGCCGGTGCGGATCTGGCGCGAGGCGAGCTCGACCACCGCGCCGACGATGGCGTAGGCGTCGTTCGGCTGCAGGCGCGGGGTGGCGCCGCGATCGGCGTCCTCCGCGTTGAGCTCCTCGAGGTACTGCGCGACCGCCTCGAGGGCCCCGTCGCGGCGCTCCATCGCCCGCGGGCCGGCGCCGACGATCTCCACCAGCAGCGTCTGCGACTCGTCGGGGTAGTGCGCGAGCGTGCCGAGGAACGCGCCGAGCGTGGTCCGCACCCGGGCCCGCGGGTCCTCGGCGGTGTCGCGGGCCGCCGCCTCGCGCATGCTCTCGAGGACGATCTCCGTCGCGGCGTCGAAGAGCGCGACGATGCACTCCTCCTTGTTGGCGAAATGCTCGTAGAACGTGGCCTTCGACATGCCCGCCTCGCGGGCGATCGCCTCGGCGCTCGCCTCCGCGTATCCACCGCGCGCGAACACCGCCGCCGCGGCCGCGAAGAGGCGGCCTCGCTGGCGGGTCTGACGGACCTCGAGCGGGGGCGCATGACGCCCTCGAGGGACGGTGGCACGTTCCTGCACCGCTGCGATGGTAACCGCGGGGCTAGGATCACAAGCCGATGAAGCGTCTGCTCGCCCTCCTCCCACTCCTGTTCGTCGTCGGCTGCGGCGCCGAAGCCCAGCCCTCCTCGGTCGACAAGTTCACCGGCGACGAGCGCGCGATCGCCCAGCAGGTCGAGGATCTGCAGACCGCCGGCACGGGCCGCAAGCCCGAGGACATCTGCGCGAACATCCTCGCCCGCTCGCTCGTCACCCAGATCGAGGCGGCCGGGGTCGACTGCACCGACGAGATGCAGAAGGCGATCGAGGACGCCGACGACTACGCGCTCGACGTCACGAAGATCGACGTGTCGGGCACGACCGCCACGGTCGAGGTGCGGCGCGGCGAGGACGGGCCGACCGACACGATGGAGTTCACCCGCGAGAACGACCAGTGGCGGGCGACCTCCTTGAGCGGCGGCTAGTTGATGTGCCTGCGGACTTGCTGAACAGCTAGATCCGGGATTTGTTGGTGGGGATGTCCGGTCCCCGTCGGAGGCTGAGAGGTGCGACCCACCTCAACTCTCCAAGGAGACCGGACATGCAGGACCGTAGATGTCGGTTCGGATTGGCGGCCAGGATCGAGATGGTTGGGCGCTGTCAGGCCGGCGAGTCGTTTCGGGCGATCGCTCGCTCGATGGCGTGCTCGCCCAACACGGTCAGGACGGCGTGGCAGCGCCGGCCCTCGACCGACACCTGGCGCTCCTGCATCGCCTCGAGCAGCGCGGCCTGCGTCTTCGGCGGCGTGCGGTTGATCTCGTCGGCGAGCAGCACGTTGGTGAACACCGGCCCGCGCCGGAACACGAGCTCGCCGCCGCGCAGCGCGACGTTGCCCGTCACGTCCGAGGGGAGCATGTCCGGCGTGAACTGGATGCGGCGGAAGTCGAGCCCCAGCGCGCGCGAGAGAGCCGCGGCGAGCAGCGTCTTGGCCACGCCCGGCGGGCCCTCGAGCAGCACGTGCCCGCCCAGCGACACGGCGGCGAGCGCCGTCGCGGTCATCTGCTCCTGGCCGACGACGACCTTCTCGACCTCGCCGGCCACCGCCTCGTACAGCTCACGCACGTCGTCCCTCCCCGCTCAGCCGCGCGAGCGCACCGCCCGCAGCGATCCCGTCGTCGTCGCCCTCCACCAGCGCCCCGGCCTCCGCGTCGCTCAGGCCGGCCGCGCGCGCGGCCTCGTACCAGGCCTCGTCCGTCGCGTCGCGGCTCAGGGCGGCGCGCCGGCCGAGCCGCTCGCGCGCGGCCTCGCGGACGCTCTCGACCGCCGCCCGCCGGTCGCGGCTGCGCGCCAGCGTGGCCGCAAGGGCGTCCACGTAGCCGCGCCGCGGCGGGAAGCGCGGCACCTCGGGAGGCTCCGCGGGGCCCAGCCGCGGCCAGCGCGCGGCGATCAGGACCAGCGCGCTGAGCCCGAGCAGGACCAGCGCCCAGCGGAACCGCGCGGGCAGCGCGGCGAGGCCCGTGGCCGTGCCGTAGCCGTGCACGCTCTCCACGAAGGTGACGGGGCCGGGCCCGGACAGCGCGAGCGCGAGCGCCGCGTTGTCGGCCTCGTCGAGCAGGCGGTTCTGCAGCGGCGACGGGTCGGCGACGAGCGTGACGTTTCCCGTCGTGAGCACGACCGAGCCGACCAGCGGGAGCGCGTCGCCGGCCGCCGTCCAGCGGCCTTCGCCCGCGGTGCGCACGGCTCGCGCCGAGCCGGTCTGCGCGGTCGGCGCGAGCACCCGCGCCCGCTCCTCGCCCTCGTCGGACCACGCCACGCCGGGCGCCAGCGCTGCGATCCAGGGGCCCGGCTCCAGCCCGCCGGCCACGACCCGGCCGCCGCCCTCGGCGAACTCGCGCAGCGCTCGCGCCTGGCCGGGCGTGAAGGCCTCGGGATCGAGGACGACGACCGTCCCCTCGGCCGGCAGGGTGTCCTCCGCGGCGCGCTCCCGGAGCGTCCGCACCTCGCGGTCCGAGCGCCGCAGCAGGTCGGCCCAGGCGGCGGCGCCCTCGGGCGACGTCGCGAACGCCGACGAGCGCGGGCCCTCCGGGCTCGGGATCAGCGCGTCGATCGCGACCACCAGCAGGTTGAGGCCGGCGATCACCGCCAGGACCGCGAGGCCGATGCGCACCTCGCGGGTCATCGCGTCAGCACCTCCGCCCACCCGCGGCGCGCGTGCTCGGCGTCCTCGCGCTCGGCCGTCCGGCCGCCGTACGCGATCGCGTCGAAGCGCTCGCCGACCTCGCGGAAGGCGGGCGACCCGACCGAGCGGGCGACCTCGCCGGTCGTCAGCGACGGGCGGTAGGCGATCACGCGGCGGTCGTCGAGGCGCAGCAGCCCGGCGCGGAAGCGGAGGCGGACGGCCCGCTCCCACTCGCCGTCGCGCTCGGCGCGATCGGCCTCGCGCTCGAGCCTCTCCACCAGCACGCGGGCGCGCAGCGGCGCCTCCTCGCCCGACGCCCCCGCGAAGATCGCCCGCGCGTCGACCGGCCGGCCGTCGACGCGGTCGACGGCGAGCAGGCGCTCGCGCGCGGCCGGATCGCCGGCCAGCGCCGTCAGCTCGGCCGCGCTGACGGCCTCGGCCGACGCCGTCGCGGGCGCCGCGAGGGCGACCGCCGCCAGCAACGTGGCGGCGAGGCGGATCACGACCCCGGCGTGCGCTCCCCGGGAGGGGCGAAGCCGCCGCCGCCCTCGGCCGGCGCGGGCGGCGGCGGGGCGGGCGCCTCGGGACGCTCCGGGGCGGAGGCGAAGCGCGAGGCGTCGCCGCCGACGCCCTGGGCCAGCAGCTGCAGGTCGAAGCCCTCGTTGCGGACCCGCAGGTCGTAGTAGATGACGGTCGTGACCGCCGCGATCAGCGGATACGTCAGCACCAGGCTGATCACGTTCACGAGCGTGACGACGACGGCGAAGCCGGCCTCGCTGATGTCGCCCGAGGCGCCGGCGATCCCGCCGATGATCCCGCCGAGCACGAGCTGGAGCACGTACGTGATGAGGACGATCACCAGCAGCGTGCCGAAGGTGCGCCACCAGGCGCCGCGCGTGAGCGACCACGAGCGGCCGACCGCCTTGAACGGGCCGGCGCGCTCGAACACGACCGCGGGGAACATCATCGACAGCTTCACGGCGACCCAGATGCCGGGGATGATCAGCGCGACGAACGCGGGGATCAGGAGGATCACGAAGACGATGTAGGCGAGGATCAGGGGGACGACCCTGCCGAGCGCGTAGCGCAGCGAGTCACCGGCCCCGGCGCGCTCGCCGACGTACGCCGCGCTGATCGCCTTGAAGCACGCGCCGATGGCCAGCGTCGCGGCGGCCTGGAGGACCAGGCCGCTGACGAATATGCCCGCGACCGCCGTTCCCGAGTCCGTGCTCGAGGCTGGAGCGTTGACGTCGAACGCGTCCGGGTCGATCGACGCCTGGATGAGCGTCGAGAGGATCGCGAACGGCACGATCGGCGCGACCACGCAGACCACGAGCGTCCCGAAGCGGTGCCGGAACAGCCGGAACCCGGCGTCGAGCGCCTCTCCGACGGACAGTGGGCGCAGCTGCGGCGTGAACGACGGCGCGGACAAGGCGTTCCCTCCTCAGGGGATGGCGGCGACCGGGCTCATACCCGGCGCGCAGCCGCTCGAATCACCGCACAGGAATACCGACCGCTGGAGCGTTCAGCCCAGCGCCCGGCCGTACTGGCGCTCGTAGTACGCACGGTAGTCGCCGGACCGGATCGGCTCCCACCACGAGCGGTTCTCGCGGTACCACGAGACGGTCCGCTCGAGCCCGTCGGCGAAGCGCACCTGCGCCTCCCAGCCCAGCGCGCGCGCCTTCTCCGAGCCGAGCGAGTAGCGGCGGTCGTGGCCCGGGCGGTCGGTGACGTACTCGATCAGCTCGGGGCTCGCGCCGGTGTACTCGATGATCTTCTGGACGACCTCGATGTTCGGGGCCTCGTCGGGGCCGCCGACGTTGTAGACCTCGCCGGGCAGGCCGCGCTCGAGCACCGTGCCGATGCCGCGCGCGAAGTCCTCGACGTAGATCCAGTTGCGGATCTGCATGCCGTCGCCGTAGACCGGCAGCTTGTCCCCGTGCATCGCGTTGAGCACCATCAGCGGGATCAGCTTCTCCGGGTACTGGTACGGCCCGTAGTTGTTCGAGCCGCGGCAGATCAGCGACTCGAGCCCGAAGGTGTGGTGGTAGGACGCGACGAGCAGGTCGGCGCCGGCCTTGGTGGCGGAGTAGGGCGAGGACGGCTGGAGCGGCGACTCCTCGGTGAAGGAGCCCTCCTCGATCGAGCCGTAGACCTCGTCGGTCGAGACCTGGACGTAGCGGATGCCGCGCTCGCGGGCGGCCTCGAGCAGCGTGTAGGTGCCGACGGCGTGCGTGGTCACGAACGCGTCGGGCTCGGCGATCGAGCGGTCGACGTGCGTCTCGGCGGCGAAGTTGACGATCGCGTCGGCGCCCTCGATCGCCTCGGCGACCGCGCTCGGGTCCTCGATGCCGCCCACGACGAGCTTCACGTCGAGGCCCTCGAGGTTCTCCCGCCGGCCGGCGTAGGTGAGCTTGTCGAGCACCGTGACCTCGTCGCCCTGGTCGGCGAGCCGGAGACGGACGAAGTTGGAGCCGATGAACCCGGCTCCTCCGCAGACCAGCAGTTTCATGCGATGACCTCCACGCGGGCGAGATGGGCGCGCAGTCCATCGCGCCAGGGGGGCAGGACCGGCGCGTCGGAGCGGGTGCTCGCGAGCGCCGAGAAGGCGGGGCGGGGAGCCGGGCGGCCGGCGGCCGCGGTGTCCTGCGGCCGGACGTGGCAGTCGATGCCGGTCTCGTCGAACGTGGCCACGGCCAGGTCGAACCACGAGCAGTGGCCGCCGCCGGCGACGTGCATGACGCCCGTCGGCCCGAGCTCGGCGATCGTGACGAGCGCCGCGGCGAGGTGGCCGGTGTAGGTGGGCGAGCCGATCTGGTCGTTCACGACGGCGAGCTCGTCGCGCTCGGCGCCGAGGCGGCGCATCGTGTCCACGAAGTTGCGGCCGTTCGGCCCGAAGAGCCAGGAGGCGCGGACGATCGCGCTGCGGCCGCCGGCGTCCGTCACGGCCCGCTCGCCCACGAGCTTGGAGCGCCCGTAGGCCGACTGCGGAGCGGTCGGCGCCGACTCGGCGTACGGCTCTGCCGCCGCGCCGTCGAAGACGTAGTCGCTGGAGACGTGGACGATGAGCGCCCCGATCGCGGCGGCCGCGGCGGCCACGTGGCCCGCGCCGTCGCCGTTGACCGCCGTCGCGGCGGCCTCCTGCGACTCCGCGCCGTCGACGTCGGTCCAGGCGGCGCAGTTGATGATCGCGTCGGGCGCGGCGGCGGTGATCGCCTCACGCACGGCGGGCGCGTCGGTGATGTCCAGATCGGCCCGGGCGAGGGCGACGACCTCGTGGCCGGCGCGCCCAGCGGCCTCGATCACGTCTCGGCCCAGCATGCCCGCGGCCCCTGTCACGAGGAGTCGCATGGCGACATGAATAGCGCAAGTAGTGCGATTCAACCCACCCGAAGGGCCAGAGCGAGCTCGAATCTGGCCTCCGGATCCTCCAGCTGCGGGCCGAACAGCTCGCGCAGCTGCTTGAGCCGGTAGCGCACGGTCTGCGGGTGCACGCCGAGCTCGGCCGCGACCGCCTGCACCTGACCGGGGCGGTCGAGCCACGCGCGCAGCGTCTCGGTCAGCCGCTCGCGCGGGCCGTCGGCGAGCGGCGCGAGCGGCGCGAGCCGCGACGCGGCGAGGTCGGCGGCCAGGCCGCGGTCCGAGGCGAGGAGCAGCGTGGCGAGGTGCTCCTCGGCCACCGCGAGCCGGCCGCCGGTGGCGAGCCGGAACGTCGCGGCGGCGCGGGCGAGGCTGCGGGACGCGGCGTGCCAGGGGACGGTCGGGCCGATGGCCACGCGGTCCTCCTCGCCGAGCGCCGCCACGATCTGCCGCCGCCGGCCCGGCGCGTCGGGATCCGGGACGAACACGCACGCGAGGCCGCCCGCCGCGCCGCCGATCGCGCTGCCGCCGATCCGGCGCGCGAGCCGCAGGGCGATCGACTCGACGATCTCCTCGCCCGGCACCGGCTCGCCGCCGCCCGGCGGGGCGCCGCCGGCCTCCGCGCCGGCCGCCGTCTCCGCCGCGGCCGCCACGAGCGCCGCGACCCGCCGCGGGAGCGGCCACGCCACGGCCTGCGAAGCGGTGCGGATCGCCTCCTGCGACGCGGGCGGGTCCTGCGCCAGCAGCCGCACGAGCCGGCGCCGGCGGCGATGGCTCTCGCCCGCGGCCGCGGACTGCTCCTCGGCGTAGCCGTCCGCCGACTCGGCCGAGATCTCGTCGATGTAGGCGAAGATCGCCTCGCCGAGCGAGTAGAGCGCGTCCGGCTGCAGGCCGCCCGCGGTGCCGGCCTCCACGAAGCGCCGCCAGGCCAGCCGCGCGCCCACGCGGTAGGCGGCGAGCAGGGCGTCGAGGCTGCGGCCGGAGTGGAACTCGCCGCGGCCGAGGTTCACGTACGTGTCGCGGGCGCGTCCGATGTCCGACGACGGGTCGGCGACCATGTCCATGAAGCGGTTGAGCGCGACCTCGACGCCGAGCCGGACGAGGTCGCCGAACGTCCCCTCCATCGCCCGGGCGTAGTCCGGCACCTCGGCGGAGATGGCGACGATCATCTCGTCGGCGAGCCCCGGCAGGGCCGGCCGCAGCACGTCCGCGGCCTCGGGTGGGACCGCGGCGAAGCTCGTACGGGCGGCGGGCGTCGCCATTTGTCACGAGGCTACAGGAAAGCGCTTCTGAATCGTCTCCTTGAGCGCAGCGCCTCGGCTCCGCTGCGGGTAGGACTCAAGTCATGTCCGCCCTGCACCGCTGGTTCAACCTCGCCGGCGTCCTTCTGCCCTTCCTGGGCTTCGTCGTCGCCGTCGTCCTGCTCTGGAACACCCTCGTGGATTGGAGCGACCTCGCGGTCATGCTGATCATGTACGTGATCAGCATCACCGGGGTGACGCTCGGCTTCCACCGGCTGCTCACGCACCGCTCCTTCCAGACCTTCAAGCCGGTCGAGTACACGCTCGCGATCCTCGGCTCGACCGCCGTGCAGGGCCCGGTGATGTCGTGGGTGGCCGACCACCGCAAGCACCACGCGCACACGGACAAGGAGGGCGACCCGCACACGCCCCACGGTCACGGCAGCGGCGTGCGCGGCGCGGTCGCGGGCCTCTGGTACGCGCACATGGGCTGGCTCTTCGAGGCATCCGGGACGTCGGAGCACGCGCGCTACGCGAGGGACCTCTTCGAGGATCCGGGCATGCGGGCGATCCACCGCACGTTCGGCCTCTGGGTGCTGATCGGGCTGCTGGTCCCGTTCGGGCTCGGCTACGCGATCGACGGCACGCTCGCCGGCGCGCTCACGGCGGCGCTGTGGGGCGGGCCGGTGCGGATCTTCGCCCTGCACCACGTGACCTGGTCGATCAACTCGATCTGCCACTTCTTCGGGTCGCGGCGCTTCGACGTGGAGGACCAGTCGACCAACGTGTTCTGGCTCTCCCTGTTCTCGTTCGGCGAGAGCTGGCACCACAATCACCACGCGTTCCCGCGCTCGGCCATGCACGGGCTGCGCTGGTACGAGATCGACCCCACCGCGTGGCTCATCCGCGGGATGCGCGCCGTTCGCCTCGCCTGGAACGTCGTCGAGATCCAGCCCGAGCGCCAGCAGCAGAAGCTGGCTGGCGTCACCAAACCGGCATAAACCGGCAGTTCCGTGCTATAACCGGCACGGATGCTGACCGCCGAACGCCGCCGGACGATCCTCACGAAGCTCGAGCGCGACGGGAAGGTCGTCGCCTCGGAGCTCGTGGCGGACCTTGGAGTGTCGGAGGACACGGTCCGGCGCGACCTGCGCGAGCTCGCCGCCGGCGGGCACGTGCTCCGGGTTCACGGCGGCGCGCTGCCACCCGCGAACGCGGGCGCGAGCTTCGTCGAGCGCCTGCACGTCTCGCCGCAGGCCAAGGCCGCGCTGGCCGACGCCGCGCTGCCGCTGCTCGAGGGCGCCAACGTGCTGCTGCTCGACGGCGGGACGACCGCGCTCGAGCTCGCGCGCCGCCTCCCGCCCGAGCGCGAGTGCACGGTCCTCACCAACTCGCCCCCGGTGGCGTCCGCGCTCGCCGAGCACCCGCGCGCCCAGGTCGTGCTGATCGGCGGGCGGCTGCTGAAGGACGCGCAGGTCACGGTCGGCGCCGCGGCCGTCGACGCGCTGCGCCAGGTCCGCGCCGACGCGTGCGTGCTCGGCATCTGCAGCCTGCACCCGGAGCTCGGCGTGACCGCCAACGACCACGACGAGGCGCACGTCAAGCGCGCCATGGTCGCCGCCTCGGCCGAGGTGATCGCGCTCGCGACCGCCGACAAGCTGCGCACGGCCAGCCCCTGGGTGGTCGCGCCGCTCGCCGACGTCACCCACCTCGTGACCGACGCGGGCGAGGACCTGACCAGCGCCTACGCCGCGGCCGGCGTGAGCGTGGTGCGCGCGTGAGCCCGCGCCTCGCCACGATCGGCGTCTTCTTCGTCAACGGCGCCGTGATCGGCACCTGGATCGGCCACATCCCGTGGATCCAGGATCGCTTCGACTTCTCCAAGAGCACCCTCGGCCTCGTGCTCCTGACCATGGCGATCGGCGTCATCGTGGCGCTCCCGATCATGGGCCAGGCGATCGTGCGCCTGGGCAGCGTCCGGGCCACGCGGATCGCCGGCACGGTCTGCGTGCTCGTCCTGCCGCTCCCGCTGCTCGCGCCCGAGCCGTGGCTGCTGCCGCTCGCGCTGATCGTCCTCGGCGCCTCGAGCGGCGCGATGGACGTCTCGATGAACGCCCACGGCGTCGCGGTCGAGCGGAACCTGCGGAAGCCGGTGATGTCGTCGCTGCACGCGGGCTGGGCGTTCGGTGGCCTCGCCGGCGCGGCGCTGGTCGCCGCCGGGGGAGGCATCGGCCTCGACCCGCGGGTGCAGACGCTTATCGCGACGGCCCTGCTCCTGCTGGTCCTCGTCGTCTGCCTGCGGCGGATCGGCGAAGGCTCCGCCACCGCCGACGCGCCCGGCGGCTTCGTCCGCCCCACGCGCGGGGTCGTCGTCCTCGCCGTGCTCTGCCTGATCATCATGGTCACCGAGGGCGCGATGGCCGACTGGGGCGGCATCTACCTCTCGCGCGACCTCGGGACGAGCACCTCCGTGGCCGCCCTCGCGTACGCGTTCTTCTCGGGCGGGATGACCGCGGGCCGCGTGTTCGGCGACTGGCTCAACCGGCGCCTGGGCGCCGCGACCCTCTTCCAGGGCGGGAGCGCTCTTGCCGGCATCGCCCTCGGCGGCACCCTCCTGCTCGGCGCGCCCGGCCTGGCCGTGATCGGCTTCTTCCTGGTCGGCATCGGCGTCGCCAACGGCGTCCCGCTCGTGTTCAGCGCGGCGGGCCACGCCGAGGGCCGCGAGTCGGGCCCGAACATCGCCGCCGTGAGCTCGATGGGCTCGATCGGCTTCCTCGCCGGCCCGCCGTTCATCGGGTTCCTGGCCGAGGCGACCTCGCTCCCGCTCGCGCTCTCGACCCTCTGCGCCGCGCTCGCCTTCGTGACCGTCGTCGGCCGCCGGATCGGCGCCGGCGCCGTCGGCCCGAGCACCGCGACACCGGCGCCGGCCCAATGAGGTACGTCCTCTCCGACCTCGACGGCGTGCTCGTCGACTCCGGCGACGCGGTCGAGCGCGTCTGGCGCGAGTGGGCCGAGGAGAACGGCGTCGACCCCGACGAGGTCGGCCGCGCCAGCCACGGCATCCCGTCGCCGGCGATCGTCCAGCGCGTCGCGCCCCACCTCTACTCGGAGGAGGAGATCGAGCGGATCGAGCGCCGCCACGCGGCCACGGGCGGCACGGCCCTGCCGGGCGCCGCCGAGCTGCTGGCGCTCGACCGCGTCGCCGTCGTCACGTCCTGCACGCCCGAGCTCGCCGCGGCGCGGCTGAAGGCCGCCGGCCTGCCGACGCCCGCGGTGCTGATCACGCGCGACCTCACCGAGCGCGGCAAGCCGCACCCGGACCCGTACCTGGCGGGCGCCGCCGCGCTGGGCGCCGACCCGGCCGACTGCGTCGTGATCGAGGACGCGCCCGCCGGCATCGCCGCCGGCCGCGCCGCGGGCATGACCGTCTGGGCCGTGACCACGACGCACGACGCCCACGAGCTCGACGCCGACGTCGTGGCCGCCGACCTCAGCGAGCTGACGGGCCGCCTCGGCGGCTAGAGGATGCCGATCTCCGACTTGTCGCCGACCATGAAGCGGTAGGCGCGCGGCTGGCGGTCGTCGCGCGAGATCGCGACGTCGCGGCCGAGCAGCGAGGACTCCATGCGGCCGTCGAGGTTGCGGACCGAGGAGCCCTCGAGCAGGATCGAGTGCTCGACCTCGGCGCCCTCGATCACGCAGTTGGGGCCGATCGCCGTGTAGGGGCCGATGTACGCGTCGCGCACCACCGCGCCGGCGCCGATGATCGCCGGGCCCGCGAACGGTCGCCCGCTCGAGCAGCGCGCCGGCCTCGACGACCACGCGGCCCTCGACCTGCGCCTCGTCGAGGTCGCCGTCGATCCGGCGCTCGACCGTGTCGAGGATCAGGCGGTTGGCCTCGAGCATGTCGTCGAGGCGCCCGGTGTCCTTCCACCAGCCGCGCACGACGTGCGGCTCGACGCGCTTGCCGTCGTCGACCAGCCACTGGATGGCGTCGGTGATCTCCAGCTCGCCGCGCGCGCGAGGGCTCGATCGCGCGCGCGGCGTCGTGGATCATGCGGCGTGAACATGTAGACGCCGACCAGCGCGAGGTCGGTCGCCGGCTCCGGCGGCTTCTCCACGAGCCTCACGACCGACCCGTCGGCGCCGAGCTCGGCGACGCCGTAGTTCTGCGGGTCGGGCACCGGCGTGAGCAGGATCATCGCCTCGGGCGCGCCCTCGCGGAACTGGGCCACGAGGTCCTCCATCCCGCCCTGGAGCAGGTTGTCGCCGAGGTACATCACGAACGGCGCGCTGCCGAGGAACGGCTCGGCGGTGAGCACGGCGTGGGCCAGGCCGGCCGGCTCGTCCTGGACGATGTAGGTCGATCCGGACGCCGAACTGCGAGCCGTCGCCGGCCGCCGCGCGGATCTCGTCGCCGGTCTCGGGGGCGATGATGATCCCGACCTCGCCGATGCCCGCCGCGGCCATCGCCTCGATGCCGTAGAAGAGCACCGGCTTGTTGGCCACGGGCACGAGCTGCTTCGCCGAGGTGAAGGTGATCGGGCGAAGCCGCGTGCCCCGTCCGCCGGACAGGATCAGTCCCTTGAGCTGCTCCATGAGGCGGAGGAGCCTAGAGGAATCGGCCGGATCAGCCGATGTAGAACGCAGCGTGTCCGTCCCGACCGACCTCGGCCCCACCCTCGCAAGCCTGCGCGCGCTGCTCGACGTGGCCGCCGTCGTGCGCTCGCGCGACGACCTGCGCGGGCTGCTCGAAGCCACCGCCGCCACCATCGCGCAGGCGCTGGGCTACGCGTCCGTCGCCGTCTACCTGCATCGCCCGGCCTGGGACGACTACGAGCTCGTGGTCGGCGAGGCGCACTCCGCGCAGCCCGACGACGCGCTGGTCGTGCCGCTGACGGCGTCCGACGGCCGCCCGCTCGCCTTTCTCTCGCTCGACGAGCCGCTCGACGGCCGCCCGACCGAGGAGGCGCTCGATGCTGGGCTCCGCGGTGGCCGCCATCGCCTCGAGCGTGATCGAGCACGGCCAGCTCGCCGCCGAGGCCGCTCGTCACCGCACCGCGGTGGAGCACCTGCTGCGCGTGTCCTCCGAGCTCACCACCAGCCGCTCGCGCGCCGAGATGCTCGACGTCGTCTGCGAGGGCATCCGCGACGCGCTCGGCTTCGAGCTGGCCGGCGTGTTCCTCGACGAGGCGGGCGACGGCAGGCTGCTGCCGGTGGCCGGCGTCGGCTTCGACTTCGTCGAGGGCCTCGGCGGCTTCACGGCCACCGCGCTCGAGCGCATGATCGCGCCCGAGCTCGTGCAGGAGGGCTGCGTCCTGCTCGACTCGGCGACCGCGCGGGAGCTGGCGGCCGACGCCGGGATGCCGACCGTCTACAACTCGCGCAACAACGGCCGCGGGCCGCGCGCGTGGGACCACCACTGGCTGATGGTGCCGCTGCGCGACCGCTCCGGCGCGCTGCTCGGGTTCCTCTGGGCCGACGACCCGGTCGACCGCCTGCTGCCCGGCATCGACGGCCTGCGCGCCCTGCGCGCCTTCGCCAACCACGCCGTCGGCGCGATCGAGGCGGCGAGCCAGATCGACCGGCTGCGCGAGCTGGCCGAGCTCGACCCGCTCACCGGGCTGCGCAACCGCCGCGGCTTCGAGCACGGCCTCCAGGCGCAGCGCGGGCCCGTCGCCCTCGTCATCTGCGACCTCGATCACTTCAAGCGCGTCAACGACACGCTCGGCCACCCGGCCGGCGACGACGTCCTGCGCCGCTTCGCCGACCTCCTGCGCAGCTGCACGCGCGAGGACGACGCCGCGGTGCGGCTCGGCGGCGAGGAGTTCGCGCTCGTGCTCTCCGGCGTCGGCGAGCGCGAGGCGCTGGCCGTGGCCGAGCGGCTCCGCGACGGTCGCCGACGAGTTCCGCGACTTCCCCGTGCCCGTCTCGGTGTCGGTCGGCATCGCCGACTCGCCCTCGTGCGAGGGCGCCGAGTCGCTCGTCCGCGCCGCCAACCGCGCCCTCTTCGCGGCCAAGCGGCTGGGCCGCGACCGCTGCGTCGTCCACCACGCCGAGACCCTGGCGATGCTCGACGCGCTGGCCGACGACCGCGCCGGCGAGCAGCTCGAGGCCGCCCTCCTGCTGGCCGAGACGCTCGACCTGCGCGACGTCGCCACCGCCCGCCACTCGGAGACGGTCGGCCGCTACGCCGAGCAGATCGCGACCGAGCTCGGACTCCCGGTCGACCAGGTCGAGCGCGTGCGCGTGGCGGGCGTCCTGCACGACATCGGCAAGCTCGGGATCTCGGACGCCGTGCTGCTCAAGCCCGGCCGGCTCGACGCGGGCGAGTGGCAGGAGATCCGCCGCCACCCGGAGCTGGGCGCGCGGATCCTCGAGCACGCCAACCTGCGCGACGTCGCCCGCTGGGTGCTCTCGCACCACGAGCGCGTCGACGGCGCCGGCTACCCGCGCGGGACCGCCGGCGACGACATCCCGCTCGAGGGCCGCATCCTCGCGGTCGCCGACGCCTACGAGGCGATGACCGCCGACCGGCCGTACCGCGGCGCGCTGAGCGCCGAGGCGGCGCGCGCCGAGCTGGTCCGCGGCGCCGGCACGCAGTTCGACGCCCGCGTGGTCGAGGCGTTCCTCCGGGTCGTCTAGGGGGTGCCCAACGGGATATCGCACCACACGTAATGACCCGTTGGGCGGGGCCCCCTCCTAATACGTGCCCGCGAGCTTGCGGTGGTCCCAGGTCGCGGTCGACCGCGGGACGAACTGCAGCCCGACGCGCTTGGCCGCCCGGCCGCGGAGCGCGTCCGGGTCGACCGGACCGCCGGCGTAGCGCTCGACGATCTCGACGCCCAGCTCGAGCACGTGCTCGCGGTGGATCACCGCCTCGGCCTTGATCATCACGCCGCGGAGCTGGTCGTAGGTCTCGCCGGTCTCGACCTGCAGCGTGCAGCGCGGGTCGCGCTCGAGGTTGCGCACCTTCTGCGACGCCGCGTAGGTCCACGCCCACACCTCGCCCTCGCGCACCACGTACCAGAGCGGCATCAGGTGCGGCCAGCCGTCGCGGCCCTGCGTGGCGCAGGTGACGACGCGCTGCTCGGCGAGGAACGCCGCGACCTCCGCGGCGTCCATCGCGATCTGGGCCCGCCGGCTCACCGGCTGGGGGCGAGCAGGCGCTCCGCGGCGGCCAGGACGGCCTCGCGCGCGTCGGCCGGCTCGAGCACCGCGGCGTCGCCCGCCTCCTTGAGGATCTCCTTCACGAGGTAGTCGATCCCCTTGAAGGGCAGCTCGACGACGATCCCGCCGTCCTTGAGCTCGGCGACGACGGTGCGCTTCTCGCGCGCCCAGCGCGCCTGCTCGGGCGAGATCCAGACGCGCGCGATGCTCGACCCCGCGACCGTGCCGGTGCGCGGCCAGCCGCCCACGTCGGCGATCGGGTCGAGGTCCTCGCGCCGCTCGAAGGTCTCGTCCAGCGCCGTGGCGGACTTGATGCGGTCGAGGCGGAAGTGCTGCAGGCGCGCGTTGTCGAGGTCGAACGCGGCGACGTACCAGGCCTCGGTGCCGTTGAAGAGCGCGTACGGCTCCACCCGGCGCTCGGAGAAGCGCTGCTCGGCGGACCAGTACTCGAAGCTCAACAGGCGGCTGTCGTGCACGGCCCGCTCGACCGTGTGGGCGACCTCGTCGGCGACGGTCGGCGACGTGATCTGGAGGCCCTCCTCGACCGGGTCGTGGCCGAGCGCGGCGACGACCTTGTCGCGCGCGGTGCTCAGCTCCGGCTGGGCGAGGTTGAGCAGGTCGATGGCGGCGACCAGGGCCTTGGCCTCGATCGGGAGCAGCCGCGCCGGGCGGTCGAAGGTGTCCGAGTACGGCTCGGGGTCGACCTCGATCTCGCCGGTCGGCAGCACCTCGGCGTAGATCACGTAGGCGCCGCCGCCGAAGTTGACGACGTTGAGGACCGAGATGTCCTCGCGCAGCTCCTGGGGCGACATCTTGAGCTGGTCGCAGACCTCGTCGACCGGCAGCCGGCGGCCCTCGCGGCCGGCGGCGATCAGCACCGACGCGAGCGTGACCAGCCGCGCGAAGCGCTCGGGGCGGATCGTGCCGGCGCTCTCGCCGCGCGAGCGGCCGTTCGCGTCGGCCTCGGGGACGGCCGGCGGGCGCACGGTGGCGAGGGCGGGCGGGTCGCCGCGGTGGAGCTCGACGATCCGGTCGATCCGCTCGCGCGCCTCCTCGACGAGCTCCGGCGGTCCTTCGACGCGGGCGTGCTGGCGCAGGCCGAGCGCCCACGAGATCAGCAGCCGCGGGGTCGCGTACTCGGTGCGGTAGACGTTGTCGCGCAGCTCGCCGTAGGCGCCGAACTGGCGCTCGACGTACCACGCCACGTCGTCCGACACCCACACCTCGCCGGTGCCGGTGGTCTCGCCGAGCTGCCACGGGATGCGGCTCGCGAACTGGCGCGGGTCGAAGTCGGTGGGCCGCTGGAAGTCGTGCTCGGCCTTGGTGGCGTAGGCGACCTTCCCGCGGATGCGCGAGAGCCGGAACACGCGCACGCCCGGCGGCGTCGCGTCGTGCGAGTGGCCGACGAGGTAGAACTGCCCGCCCTCGAACAGCAGGTGGTACGGGTCGACCTTGCGCAGGCCCGTGTCGTCCCGCTGCATCGTGTAGTACTCGAACTCGATCCGCTTGCGGCGGTAGATCGCCGTGTCGATCTTGGCCAGGCGGCCCGACAGCTCGCCGCCGCCCGCCGAGGCGGTGATCCCCAGGCCGATCGTCTGCCGCAGGCTCGAGCCGAGCGGGCTCGGGCGGCCCCAGGTGATCTGCTGGAGCGCGAGCCGCAGCGGCTCGGCGTACGCGAACTCGGTGCCGAGGAGCGTGAGCGCGGTGTGCAGGGCGGCGCGCTCGTCGTCGGTGAACGCGATCGCCGGGAGGTGGAAGGCCTCCGGCGCGAGGGAGTAGTTCTCCTGCTCGGAGAACCCGTCGGCGGGCTTGTCGACCGTGAGGTGGATGCCGAGCGCGTCGAGCTCCGCGCGGTCGGCGTAGAAGCGCCGGGCGAAGGCGTCCTCGGTCATGTCCGAGTACCCCTCCACGTCGCGCCGGATCTCGGTCGCGGTCACCGGCCGGCGCTCGGCCATCAGGTACGAGATCAGCGAGAGCTGCCTGATCAGCTTTTCCGTGTCCTTCGCCAAGGCGCTGCCAACCTTAGACGCGACCGCCGTGCTTCGATCCGCCTACCCTGTGTCGCGGCGCTCTTTGCGGGAGATTGGCACCGGTCTGTCGAACTTCACCCGAGTGCCGATACAAACGCCGCCATGACGATGCGTCTCGTGCTGATCGAAGACCATCAGGCCCTCCGCGAGGGGCTGGAGCTGCTGCTCGGTCGCGAGGGGTGCGAGGTGGTCGGCACCGCGGGGACGGCCGCCGAGGGCCGCGAGCTCATCGAGCGGCTCGAGCCCGACGTCTCGCTCGTCGACATCCGGCTCGGCGAGGAGTCGGGGATCGACCTCACGCGCGCGGTCCTCGCCGCCGACGAGAGCCGCAGGATCGTGCTCTACACCGGCTCGAGCGATGTCGAGCTCCTGATCAGCGGCCTCGACTCCGGCGCCCGCGGCTACGCGCTCAAGGAGGGGACGCCGAACGAGCTGACCGGGGCGCTGGAGACCGTCGCGGCGGGCGGGACGTACGTCGATCCGCGGCTGCGGCCGGCGCTGCTCTCCCGCCAGGCGACCCAGCGGATGCCCTCGCTTTCGAAGCGCGAACGCGAGATCATGGACCTGCTCTCGCAGGGGCTGACCGGCGAGGACGTCGCCGAACGGCTCGTGCTGTCGAGCGAGACGGTGAAGACGCACATCCGCAACGCCATGAGCAAGCTCGAGGCCCACACCCGCGTCCACGCGGTGGCGATCGCGCTGCGCGAGGGCTACATCTCCGGGCCGGAGTCGAACGGCCCGTGAACGAGGACGAGCGGCGTCGCCTCAGGCACGACCTCCGCACGCCGCTGACGATCGTGACGGGATTCTCGGAGGTGCTCGCGGCCGACAAGCCGATCACGGACGAGGCGCGGCGCGACTACGCGGCGCGCATCCACGCCGCGGCCGTCGAGCTGCGGTCGATGATCGACGAGCTGCTCGAGGAGCCCGCGGCGTAGGGCCATGCGCGGCGCGGCCGTCCTCCTGGTGCTGGGCGTGGGGATGGTCGCGTCGGTGTTCCTGGCGAGGGAGGACGAGCCGCCGCCGCCCGTGCCCGAGCGCGTGGTCGCCGACCGCGGGCCGCCGCCGCGTCCGCCGGTCGTGCGCTGCGACGACTCGATCACGGTGGCGGGGCACGACCCGATCGGCATCGACGACGACATCGACCTGGTCGTCGGCCCGCTCCGGATCGTCGGCCTGGGGCTCTACGAGGCGGAGTGGCAGTCGCTGGTCGAGGAGGACCAGTGGCTGAAGGCCGCCGCGATGGTCGACCCCGGCGCGCGCGTGACGCTCGAGATCCCGCGCGGGCAGCGCGCATGGAACGACCTCGAGTACGGCGCGAGCCGCGACGCCGTGACCCTGCGCGCGTGCGACGACGCCGCGACCGTGTGGGTGGGCGGCTTCACGATCGACTACGCGCGGGCGCCGAGGCAGGGACGCTGCGCCGGGCTGATCGTGCGGTCCGGCGGCGCCCGGACCCGCGTCAGGCTGTTCGACGAGCTCTGCTAGCGACGGTCAGCAGGTACTCGACCGGCAGCTCGGCGGCATCGCCGGCGCCCCGGTCCCAGCGCGTGGCGAACGCGAGCGCCGCGCGGTCGAAGTCCGCGCGCTGCCCGGCGTCGAGCATGGAGTGGAGCGCGACGATCGGCCCGAAGGTCGCCTTGTAGTAGTCGACGAAGCCCCGCGGGCCGCCGGGCTGGGCCTCGACGTAGGTGTGGCGGGACATGTCGAGCCGCGAGACGCGGTCGCCGAGCAGCGCCCGGACGTGCGCCTCGTCGCCCCACTCGACCGGCCGCCGCTGCGGCGGCGGGACGAACGGGTCGAAGAGCGCGAAGAACTCGCCGGCCATGCCCTCGGGCGTGAACGCGATCAGGCCGATCGTGCCGCCGGGACGGCAGACCCGGACGAGCTCGTCGGCCGCCGCCTGGTGGTCGGGGGCGAACATGACGCCCGCCGAGGAGGTCACGACGTCGAACTCGCCGTCGGCGAACGGGAGGGCGGCGGCGTCGGCCTGGACCCATTCGAGCTCGACGCCGCAGGCGCGCGCCTCGCGGCGGCCGGCGTCGAGCTGGGCGGGCTCGAGGTCGGAGGCCACGACCTCCGCCCCGGCCTGCGCCGCGCGGATCGCGACGTTGCCGGTGCCGGCCGCGACGTCGAGCACGCGCATCCCAGGCCCGATCTCGCACGCCCGCACGAGCGCCGGGCCGAAGCCCCAGACCATGTCCTTGGCGAAGCGGTGGTAGTCGCCCAGCGCCCACGGGGTCTGCGTCTGTTCCATGGGCCGACGCTACGCGGTGCCGGAGCGCGCGACTTCGCCCGGACGAGCCATCTCGCGGCGGTCGCGGATGGCCTGATCCGGCTAGAGGCCCGAGCGCACGGCGACCGCCGCCGCGGCGGTGCGCGACGGCAGGCCGAGCTTGCGCAGGATGCTCGTCACGTGCCGGTGCACGGTGTGCTCGCTGAGCACGAGCCGCTCGGCGATGCCGCGGTTGGTGAGGCCCTCGGCGAGCAGCGCGAGGACCTCGCGCTCGCGCGGGCTGAGCTCCGGCAGCGGGGCGGCGGGGGAGGTGCGCAGCTCGCGCAGGCGCTCGCGCGCGGCGGACGCCTCGCGCTCGGCGGGCGCCGCGCGGCCGAGCGCGGCGAGCGTGGCGGCCAGCGCGAGCCGCGCCTGCGCGCCCTCGAACGGCGCGCCGCTGCGCTCGAAGCCGTCGATCGCGTCCTCGAGCCGCACGCGGGCGCGGTCGTGGTCGCCGGCGGCCGCGGCGAGCCGGCCCTCCGCGAGCGCGGCGCAGGCCCCGAGCGGCCCCGTGCCCGCCAGGCGCTCGAGCTCGCGCAGCTCGGCGAGCGCCGCCTCGCCCCGCTCGAGCTCCCCGCCCGCGGCCTGCGCGCCGACCAGCAGCTCGAGCCCGCGCGCCCGCTGGAGCGGCGGGAGCCGCCGCAGCGCCCGCTCGCTCAGCTCGGCCGCCTCGCGCGCGTCGCCGCGGTCGAGCGCCAGCCGCGCGCGGCACAGCTGCGCGCCGGAGGACTCCCCGGCGCGCTCGAGCAGCGCCGTCGCCTCCGGCTCGCGGCCCTGGCGGCGGCGCAGCTCGGCGAGGGTCACGAGCGAGCCGCCGACCATCGCCGGCCGCGAGCGCAGGAAGTCCTCGATCGAGGCCTCGAGGAGCGCCTCGGCCTCCTCCCAGCGCCCGCGCCAGAGGTCGATCTCGCCGTACTCGGCGCGGCAGAACCCGAGCATCATCCGGCTGCCGTTCCGCTGCGCGAACTCGGCGATGCGGTCGCACCACGCCGCGGCGCGGTCGTAGTCGAGCACCGTGATGCACGCCGTCACGAGGAAGCAGAACGTCCATGCGCGGGCGATCGGGACCGTGGAGCCTTCGAGCGCCGCCGCCGCGGCCTCGTCGAGGCGCCGCATGCCCGCCTCGACGCGCCCGGCCGACACGTCGGTGGCGCCGCCGAGCGCGAGCCCCAGCATCACGGCGTCGCGCGCGCCGACGAGACCGCGCGCTCGGCCCGCTCGGCCGCGCGCGCTGGGTCGCCGGTCAGGCGGGCCAGGTAGCCGTCGAAGAAGGCGAGCCAGCCGTGCTCGGGCGGTGGGCTCGGCGTCCTCCAGCAGCCGCTCGGCGCGCTGGAGCCAGCCGCCGGCGACCGCGACGCCGCCGCGGAAGTCCAGCTCGTCGCTCGCGAGCCACATCGCCATCCGGGCGGCGCGCGGTCGCGTCGCCGGCGGAGCGGTAGAGCGCGTAGGCGCGCTCGCGTGCCGCGAAGACGGCGGGGCCGTCGTCGCGCCACCAGGCGGCCCAGCTCAGGCCTTCGAGCGCCTCCGGCGACTCGTCCACCGGACCATGCTACGCCGCCTGGCGAGCCGCGAAGTAGGCGCCGCCGCCGAGCACGCGGTCGTAGCCCGACCAGGCCGAGCCGTGCGGCAGGGCCTTCTCCAGCCGGTCGAACGAGCCGAGCCGGCCGCCGAGGTTGTCGATCATGTGCACGAGCGTCGCCTCGCGCGTGCAGGGCAGCACCGGCGAGCCGTGCTCGAGCTGCCCGTGGTGGCTGAGGATGATGTGCAGGACGGCCGCGGCCAGCTCGGGCGGGAAGCCCGGGATCTCCTCGATCTCGCGGCGGATCCGGAAGTAGCCGAGCGCGATCTCGCCGTGCAGCTTCCCGAGGTCGGTCAGGTCGATCGCCTGCGGGTCGGACGTGTAGGCGTCGAGCTTGCCGATGTCGTGCAGCAGGGCGCCGGTGATCGCCACGTCGCGGTCGATCCCCGGGAACGTCGTGGAGATCACGGCCACGGCCTCGCCGACGCTCAGCGAGTGCTCGAGCAGCCCGTGCCGGTAGGCCTGGTGGTAGCGCTTCGCGGCGGGAGCGTCGCGGTAGGCGGGCCACGTCGGCGCGTCGGGGCCGAGCACGCGGTCGAGCAGCGTGCGGAGCGGCGCGCTCTGCACCTGCGCCACGAGGTCGCGCAGCGACTGCTCCATCGACTCGAGCGGTCGCGGCGGGCCGTCGAGCAGGTCGTCGAGCTCGTACTCGCCGGGCTCGGCGAGGCGGATCGAGTCGACCTCCAGCTCGGCGCCGTGGAAGCGCCCGGACACGACGAGCGGCGCGCCCGGCTCGAGCAGCTCCTCGGGCGCCTCGCGCACGGTCGCCACGATCACGCCGGTGCGGTCCCCGAGCGTCAGCCGCACGGCGCCCTCCGGCCCCGCCTCGCAGCCGCGCACGAGCAGCACCTGCTCGATGTCCTGGCCGGCGACGAGTTCGCGAACCACCATGGTCCGCAACGCTAGAGCCGCCGTCGGATGGCACCATCCCCTGCATGGCGACCGCATTGATCACCGGTGGGACCGGCGGGCTCGGCGTCTCCGTCGTGGAGGCGTTCCTCGCCGACGGCTGGCGCGTCGTCGTTCCCTGGATCGTCGGCGGCGAGCAGGAGCGGCTGCCCGCGCAGGCCGAGGCGGTCGAGGCCGACCTCACCGATCCGGACGACGTCGGCCGCGTGGTCCGCACGGCCTCCGCCGACGACGCGCAGCCGCTGCGCGCGCTCGTCAACCTCGTCGGCGGCTACAAGGACGGCCAGCCGGTCGCCGAGACGCCGCTGGCCGAGTTCGAGGCCCTGTTCGCGCTCAACCTCAAGCCCACGTACCTCGTCACCCAGCGCGCCCTCCCGGCGCTCGTCGCGGCGGGCGGCGGCGCGATCGTCTGCGTGTCGTCGAAGGCCGCGTTCGAGCCGTGGGCGGGCGGCGCGGGCTACGCGGCCTCCAAGGCCGCGGTCGCCGCCTTCGCGCGGACGGTCGCGAAGGAGCACGCGGACGACGGCGTGCGCTGCAACGTCATCTCGCCGTCGATCATCGACACGCCGGCCAACCGGGCGGCGAACCCGGGCGGGAAGATGGTGCCGCCGGCGGAGATCGCCTCGGTCGTGCTGTTCCTCTGCGGCGAGGGGTCCGCGCCGTTGAACGGTGCGGTGCTGCAGGTCTAGCGAACGTCAACCCCGGCTGGGTAGGGAGGCGGGATCGATGGGGGTGCATTTCTGCAACATCGCGCGGCGATCCTCGACGCGGCTGCACTTGTGCACGTATAGGTGCGTTTCTGCAGCATCGTCCCGACGATCGTCGTCAGGTTGCAGAAATGCACCCCAGCCTCCCTACCCAGCCGGGGTTGACGTCGGAGCCCTAACCCCCGTAGAACCGGATCGCCTTGTCGGCCAGCGACCTGGTGTCCTTCTCGTTGGCGATCGCGTTGAACGCGATCGCGACGCCCGGGATGAGCCGCCGCGCCGCCCGCGTCGCGGTGCGCTTGCCCACGAAGCGCAGGAGCCGCGAGAGCATCGCCTGCTCGCGGGAGCGCTCGAGCTTGGTCCCCACGTACGCCTCCGCGACCGTCTTGCCGATGCCGTCCAGCGCGTGGCGCGCGGTCTGCGGGTCCGGGTAGAGGTCGCGCAGCACGAGCAGCTCGGCCGGGCGCATCGGGTCGCGCGGGTCGAAGCCGTAGGCGGCGGCGATGTAGAACACGAGCCGCGACTGGATCCAGGCCAGGATCACGATGTCCGGGACGAAGGTGACGAAGCCGCCGACGCCGGTCGCGGCGCCGCCGAAGCGCGCCAGCGTCGCGTGGCGGCGCTTGGCCATCCGCGCCAGCTCGGCGTCGGACACCGACAGCCGGCCGCGCTTCTCCGCGGCCCACTCGGCGGCCGCCGGGCCGTGGAGCTCCGAGGCGGCGAGCGCGATGTGCTCGGGCGCGCGCACGGGATCCGCCCGCAGGCGCTCCCAGAGGCTGGCGGGCACCGTCGGGCCGCTGGTCTGCTGCGAGGTGGTCACGCTGCCCATGAATCTACCCAGGGGGCCGCTGCCGTACCGTGGGTGCCATGGCGAAGTGGTGGACTCTCGTGGCCGTCTGCGTGGCCACCTTCATGCTCCTGCTGGACATCACGGTGGTCAACGTCGCGCTGCCGTACATCGAGCGCGACCTCGGCTCCTCGTTCGAGGACCTGCAATGGGTGATCGACGCCTACGCGCTGACGCTCGCGGCGTTCCTGCTCACGGCCGGCTCGATCGCCGACGATGTCGGGCGCCGGCGCGTCTTCGTGGCCGGGCTCGTCGTCTTCACCGGCGCATCGGTGCTGTGCGGGCTCTCGCACACGCCGCTGATGCTCAACCTCGCGCGCGGCCTGCAGGGCATCGGCGGCGGGCTCATGTTCGCGACGGCGCTCGCGCTGCTCGCGTCGAACTACAGCGGCCGTGACCGCGGCACGGCGATCGGGCTGTGGGGCGCGACGATCGGGGCGGCCACGGCCGTCGGCCCGCTCGTGGGCGGGATCCTCGTCGAGGTCAGCGGGTGGGAGGCGATCTTCTTCATCAACCTCCCGATCGGCATCGCCACCGTCGCCCTCACGCTGGCGCGGGTGCAGGAGTCGCGCGACCCGCACGGCCGCGGCGTGGACTGGATCGGCACGCTGACCTTCAGCGGCGGGCTCTTCGCGATCATCCTCGGGCTCATCCGCGGCAACGCCGAGAACTGGAACGGCCAGATCGTGACCGTGCTCCTCGTCGGCGCGGCCCTGCTGCTCGCCTTCGTCGCGTATGAGCGGCGCCGCCCCAACGCGATGCTCGACCTGACGCTGTTCCGCAAGCCGTCGTTCTGCGGCGCGTCGATCGCCGCGTTCGTGCTCTCGGCCTCGATGTTCTCGATGTTCCTGTACCTGACGCTCTACGTGCAGAACATCCTCGGCTACTCGGCGCTCGAGGCCGGCCTGCGCTTCATGCCGGTCACGGTCGTCTCGTTCGTCGCCGCCCCGATCGCCGGCAAGCTGTCCGAGCGGTTCGGCGCGCGCTGGTTCCTCGCCGGCGGCCTCGCGCTCGTGGCCCTCGGGCTGCTGCTCATGAGCGGCGTCGACCCGGGCGACGACTGGACCGCGCTCCTGGCCGGCTTCCTCGTCGCCGGCGGCGGCATCGGGATCGCGAACCCGGCGCTGGCCACGACGGCCATCGGCGTCGTCGAGCCCGCCCGCTCGGGCATGGCCTCGGGCATCAACTCGACGTTCCGGCAGGTCGGGATCGCCACCGGCATCGCCGCGTGGGGCGCGATCTTCCAGCACCAGGTGACGGCCCGCTTCGGGGAGCTGGCGCCGGACGCGCCGGTCCGCGGCGACGTCGCCGACTTCGTCTCCTTCGGCGGCGCGACGCGGTCCGGCGAGCCGGTGCTGATGCGGGTGGCCGAGCAGGCCTTCGTCGCCGGGCTCGACCACATCCTGCTCCTGGCGGCGATCCTCGCCTTCGCGGGGGCGATCCTCTCAGGGCTGCTGGTCCGTCCCGCGGACTTCGTCGGCCACTAGCGCCCGGTCGAGGAAGCCGGTCACGCGCCGCTCGTACTCGCGCGGGCGCGCGGCCAGGCCGGCCGTGTGGCCCGCCTCCGGGATCTCGTAGAGCTCGGCCGTCGGGCCGGCGAGGTCGCGGTAGCGGCGATTGACGGGGATCTCGACCGGATCGCCGCCGGACGCGATGAGGAGCATCGGCCGGGGCGCCACGCGCCCGACCAGGTCGTACAGCGACGGCGCGGGCCGCTCGCCGGAGATCGCGCGGGTGGCGCCGAGCATGAGCCCGACGACGGCCCGCTCGAGCGGGCCCCGGTCCTTGACCTCGGCCTGGTCCTCCGGCCGGGCGGCGCCGTCGGACACCACGGCGCGCAGCCGCGGGTCGCGCGCCGCGGCCTCGAGCAGGACCTCGCCGCCGAGCGACGAGCCGAACGCGGCGATCGGGCCCGGATTGCGGGCCTCGACCCAGTCGAGCGCGGCGTCGACCGCCGGCTGCGCGTTGTCGCCGAGCCCGTTCGAGTGGCCGCTGCTCTCGCCGTTGCCGAAGAGGTCGAAGGCCAGGACGCCGTACCCGTGCCGGGCGAGCATCCGGATCTCCTCCATGACGCGCTCGCGGCTGCCGCCCGAGCCGTGGCCGACGAGCACGGCCGCGCCGTTGCGCGACGGCACCCACCAGGCCGACAGCTCGCGGCCGCCGCTCGCGTCGATCCGGACCTCCTCGTGCGGGATGCCGAGCGAGGACTCCTGGATCTCCCAGCGCGGGGCATGGGTGGGCATGAGGCTGCCCACGAAGGGCATGACGACCAGCAGCGCGACGACCACCGCGGCGGCCGGCCAGGCGACGGCGCGGGCGACGCGAAGGTTGCGCGGGGCGCGCCGGGGGGCCGCGAGGGCGACCAGCCCCGACGCGACGAGCAGCAGGCCGCCGGCGATCATGCCGAGCCCGGTGATGTCGTACCGGTCGAGCCCGGAGTTGACCACGTGCAGGCCGTGCGAGACGACGCCGAAGCCGGTGGCGATCAGCCCGAGGACGACCCCGAGCAGGGCGCGGCTCGGGCGCAGCAGCCGCGGCTGCACGGCGAGCCAGGCGGCCGGCAGAAGGATGATGGCGAGCACGCCGAGGACGGCCGTGGCCGACCCGGAGAGGGCCCGGTCGAGCAGGTGGATGGTGACGAGGGCCAGGCCGGCGGCGAGGAGCGGGCGCTCCAGCCGCGCGACCCGCCCCCGCCCGCTCCGCCGCACCTGCGGCGGAGCGGGAGCGAGGGTGGCCGTCATCTACTCGTAGTGCAGCGCGTTGAGCACGTTCAGCCGTGACGCCCGCCGCGCGGGCAGGATCGCGGCTCCGATGCCGGCCAGCACCGCCACCAGCGTGAACGCCACCAGCGTGCCGTACGGGAGCGAGAGCGTGACGCCGTACTCCGACAGCGCCCCGGTCATCAGCGCGGCGACGAAGATGCCGAGCGGGAGGCCGAGGGCGGCGCCGATGAGCGCCGTGATGATGCTCTCGTGCCGGATCATCCGGCGCGCCTGGCGGCGGGTCATGCCGATCGCCCGGAGCATCCCGAGCTCACGCGTGCGCTCGAAGACCGAGAGCACGAGCGTGTTGACCATGCCGAACAGGCTGACGATCACCGAGAACGCCAGGAGCACGTAGATCATGCTCAGGAACGTCGCGAAGCTCTTCGTCCGGTCCTTGCCGAACGCGGCCTCGGTGCTGACGTTGGCGTCGGGATAGCCGGCCGCGGCCCGCTCGATCGCCGCCGTGCTCACGCCCGCCTCGGTGTCGACGAACGTCATGCTGTTGTTCGGCGCCTTGTACGCGGAGTCGAACGCCTGCTGGCCGACGACGACGTCGCCCAGGAGGGAGTCCAGCTGCGGCGGGTCGTGGATGCCGCGCACGACGACGGTGTGCTCGTCGCCGGTCGGCGTGGTGATCGCGATCTCGTCGCCGACGCCCAGCTCCTGCTTGTCGGCGTACGACTCGCTGACGATCGCGCCGTCGCTCCCGAGCTGCGACAGCGAGTCCGCGGACCCCTTCGTCCAGTCGAACTTGTAGAAGTGGCCGATCGTGGTCTCGTCGACTCCGGCGATCAGGCCCTCCTCGCCGTCGATCAGCGCCTCGCCCTGGCGGACGCCCGACGTGACCTGCACGCCGTCCGTCTCGGCCAGCGCGGTGTCGGCGTCGGCGGCGTACGTCGCGCCGTTCGAGCCCGCCAGCACGTAGTCGGCGTTCTGGAGCTGCTTCGTCACGGCGTCGTTCACCGAGGCGCGCAGGCCGTTGCCGAGCACGGCGACCGCCGTGACCAGCGTGAGGCCGACCATGAGGGCCGCGGCCGTGGCGGCGGTGCGCGACGGGTTGCGGACCGAGTTGGAGCTCGCCAGCCGCCCGGCGGAGCCGCCGCTGCGGCGGGCCGGCCAGCCCACGAGCTTCGCGAGCGGCTTCACGAGCCGCGGCGCGATCAGCGCGACGCCGATGAACAGCGTCAGCAGGCCGCCGCCGAGCAGCAGGGCGACCAGACCGCCGGAGACGCCGCCGAACACGCCCAGCGCCATGGCCGCCACCGCGGCGGCGATGACGCCGAGCGCCACCTTCGTCGAGTGCTTCTGCATGCCCGTCTCGGGCAGCTCGGAGCCTTCTCGCACGGCCGCGATCGGCGGCACGCGGGTCGCCCGGCGGGCCGGCACGACGCTCGAGAGCAGGGTGATCACGGTGCCCAGCAGCAGCGACACGACGATCGTGCGCGGGTTGACGACCGTCCCGGCGTTCGGCAGGTCGATGCCGAACGCGACGAACAGCGCGTTCATGCCCTTCGCGATGCCGATGCCGAGCACGAGCCCGACGACCGAGGCCAGCACGCCGATGACCAGGCCCTCGATCTGGACCGAGCGCAGCACCTGCTTGCGCGAGGCGCCGAGGGTCCGCAGCGTGGCGAACTCACGCGTGCGCTGGGCGACCGTGATCGACAGGGTGTTGAAGATCACGAACGCGCCGACGAACAGCGCGATGCCGCCGAAGCCGAGCAGGAAGTAGCGGACGAAGCTGAGACCCTCGTTGGTCTCCTTGGCGGCGTCCTTGGCCTCCTGCGCGGCGAGCTTGACGTCGGCGCTGTCCGGCGCGAGCTTCGCGACGGCGCTGCGCAGGTCCGCCTCGGACGTTCCGTCCTTGGCGGTGATCGCCAGCTCGTCGTACTGGCCCTCCTGGTGGAGGACGGCCTGGGCCGTCTGCAGGTCGAGGACGGCGATGACGGCGCCGCCGAGCGAGTCGACCTCGCCGAACTTGGCGATGCCGGTGATCGTGTACTGCTCGACGGGCCCGTTGACGGACACGTCGATCTTGTCGCCGATCGCGTAGTCGTGCTTGGAGGCGGTCCCGGCGTCGATCGCGACCTGGCCGGCGCCCTGCGCCCACTTGCCCGACTCGAGCTTGAGCGGGCTGAGCTGCGGCTGCGTGTAGTCGAACGCGGACAGGATCGTCGGGTTCTGGCCGGCGAGCGAGTCGCCGTCGCGGCCGATGAGCTTGGCGGTCGTGTCGTCCGAGATGCTTCCGGCGGCCGCCCCGACCTCGGGGAGGGCGCGCACGTCGCGCAGCAGGCTCGACGGGATGGTGGGGACGTCGGCGGTCTCGGACTCGACCACCTGGTGACCGCTGACGATCACGTCGGTGTTCTCGTACGACGTCTCGAAGATGCCGTCGAACGACTTCTGCATCGTGTCGGTGAGCACGAACGTGCCGCTCACCATCGACACGCCGATGATCACCGCGAACGCGGTGAGGAGGGCGCGGACCTTGCGGCCCGCGAGGCCCTTGAGTGCGACCTTGATCATCGCGCCGTGACCTCCTCGAGCGCCGCGAGGATGGTGTGGGCGCTGGAGCGGGGCAGGTCGTTGACGATCTCGCCGTCGGCGAGGAAGAGCACGCGGTCGGCGATCGCCGCGGCGTGCGCGTCGTGGGTGACCATCACGGTGGTCTGGCCGAGCGCGTCGACGGACTCGCGCATGAGCTCGAGGATCTCGCCGCCGGTGCGGGAGTCGAGGTTGCCGGTCGGCTCGTCGGCGAACATCACCGTCGGGCGCGACACGAGGGCGCGGGCCACGGCCACGCGCTGCTGCTGGCCGCCGGACATCTCGGAGGGACGGTGCTTGAGCCGGTCGCCGAGGCCGACGCGCTTGACGAGCTCGTCGAGCCACTCGCGGTCTGGGCGCTCGCCGGCGAGGTCGAGCGGGAGGACGATGTTCTCCTCCGCCGTGAGCATCGGGAGCAGGTTGAAGAACTGGAAGATGAACCCGATGTGCTCGCGGCGCAGCTTCGTCAGCTGCGTGTCGTCGAGCTGCGTGATGTCGGTGCCGGCGATCGACACCTCACCGCCGGTCGGCCGGTCGAGGCCGGCGAGGATGTGCATGAGCGTCGACTTGCCGGAGCCCGACGGGCCCATGACGGCGGTGAGCCGTCCTTCGGCGATGTCGAGCGACACGCCGCGCAGCGCGTGCACCGCGGTGTCGCCCTCGCCGTACTGCCGGGAGAGGTCGGTGGCGGACACGGCGGCACCGGCCACGGGCGCGTGGCCGTTCTGGAGGATCGCGGACTGCATATGGGCTCCTGGGGAGGGAACGGGGGAGGAGGAAGAGCCTCTCGCCCCCCGCCTCCCGTGGCGATGCGGTCTCCCGGCGTCCGGCGTGCCACGATCAACCCCATGGGACGTGTGGCTGTCCGTACCCCCACGCCGGAGGACGAGGACGAGTTCGTCGCGGCCATGCGCGCGAGCCGCGCGCTGCACCGGCCGTGGCTGGCGATGCCCGAGACGCCGGCCGCGTACCGGCAGTACCTCGCCAAGGTCGACGACCCGCGCGCCGCGCCGTACTTCGCGTACCGGACCGAGGACGGCGCGATCGTCGGCTTCCTCAACCTCAGCGAGATCGTCCGCGGCCCGTTCAAGAGCGCCTATCTCGGCTACGGCGCGGTCGCCGCCTACGCCGGCCAGGGCTACATGACCGAGGCGATGCGGCTGCTGCTGCGCGAGGCGTTCGGCGGGCTGCGGCTGCACCGGGTCGAGGCCAACATCCAGCCGGACAACGCGGCGTCGATCGCGCTGGCCAGGCGCGCGGGCTTCGAGCTCGAGGGATTCTCGCCGCGCTACCTCAAGGTCGGAGGGCGCTGGCGCGACCACGAGCGGTGGGCGATCCGGGTCGAGAGCTGGAGAGCGCTCGGATGACGTGGTTGCGGGTATGTGAAGGGCATGGAGCCCCTCGTCGAGCACAGCATGGATCTCGCCGGTCACCGCACCCGCGTGCTCGAGCTCGAGGGGTTCGGGCCCGGCATCGTCCTCCTTCACGGCTGGGGTGACTCCGCCGACACGTGGCGGCCGCTCCTGGCCGAGCTCGCGCTCACGGGCCGCCGCGCGATCGCCGTCGACCTGCCGGGCTTCGGCGAGGCGACGCAGCTCGCGCGCGGCGCGATCCTCCCGCAGCTCGACGACTTCGCCGCCGACCTGGTCCTCGAGTGGGGTGGCGGCGAGGCCGTCGTCGTGGCCGGCAACTCGCTCGGCGGCGCGATCGCGCTGCGCCTGGCGGAGCGGCCCGACCTGCCGATCGCCGGGGTCGTCCCCGTGGCGCCCGCGGGGCTGGAGATGCCCGGCTGGTTCGACCTCGTCGAGCGCGACCCGATCATCCGGCGGCTGCTCGACCTGCCGATGCCGGTGCCCGGCGCGCTCGTCCGCGCGCTCGTCGGCGGCGCCTACAAGCAGCTCGCGTTCGCGAACCCGCGGAACACCCAGCGCCAGGTGGTCGACGCCTTCGCCTCGCACCATGGCTCGCGCGCGAAGGCGGCCGAGCTGCTCGAGTCGGGGCGGCGCCTGCTCCCCGAGCTGGCCAGCGCGCCGTTCGACCTCGCCGCCGTGGTCTGCCCGGTCCTGCTCGTGTGGGGCACGCGCGACCGGATGGTCCCGCACAGCGGCGCCCGCGTGGTGCTCGACGCGCTGCCGGCGACCCGGGTGGAGCTCATCGAGGGCTGCGGACACTGCCCGCAGCTCGAGGCCACCGGGGCCCTGCTCGAGCTCCTCATCGACTTCCCGGCCTAGTCTTAGGGCCTGCTCGGCCTCCCCTCACCTGACACGGTCACCTCGGCCGCCGCCAACCTCTACCGCGCGACGCTGCGCGGCGGGCTGGCCGACCTGCGGCGGATGCCGTCGGAGGTCATCGACACCGGGCCGCAGCGCACCCTCTCGCGCTACGACCGCGACCCGCAGGCGCCGCGCCGCCGTCGCGCGCCGGTCCTGCTCGTCCCGCCGCTCGCCGCGCCCGCCCTCTGCTTCGACCTGCGGCGCGGCTGCTCGCTCGCCGAGCACCTCGTCCTCAGCGGCCGCCGGACGTACCTGCTCGAGTACGGCGGCATCCAGTTCGCCGACCGCGACCTCGGCCTCGAGCACTGGATCGAGGAGGTGATCCCGGAGGCCGTGCGCGCCGCCTCGGCCGACGCCGGCGGGCGCCCGGTGCGCATCGTCGGCTGGTGCCTGGGCGGGATCATGAGTTTGCTCGCGCACGCCTGGGACCGCGACCTGCCGATCGAGGCCGCCGCGCTCGTCGCCAGCCCGTGGGACTTCTCCAAGGTGCCGCTCGTGGCGCCGCTGCGGCCGATCGACGCCGTCACGCGCGGCCACCTCGTCACGCAGCTCTATCGCGTGCTCGGCGGCGCGCCCGCGCCGCTGGTCAAGCGCGGGTACCAGCTCGCCGGCGTGGACAAGTACGTGATGAAGCCGTGGACGGTCGTCTCCAACCTCGACGACCGCGACCTGCTCGCGCAGATCGAGGCGGTCGACGCGTTCATGGACCGCATGCACGCGTACCCCGGGCGCACGTTCGGCCAGCTCTATCACCGCTTCTTCCGCACCAACGACCTGGCCGACGGCCGGCTCGCGCTGACCGACGCCACGATCGACCTGGCCGACGCCACGATCCCGCTGCTGGCCGTCGCCGGGCGCGGCGACGGGATCGCCCCCGTGCCCGCCTGCCACCACCTCGCCGATCTCGTGCCCAACGCGTCGATCGCGGTCGGCACGGCGCCCGGCGGCCACCTCGGCGTGCTCACCGGACGCGCCGCCCGCGGCACCACCTGGCGGCTGCTCGACGAGTTCCTCGACGCCCCCGCACGGCGGCTTGCAGCACGTCGCGCGGCCTGAGCGCGCGGCTACCCTCAGCGGGCCATGCGCCCGCTTCTCATCGCCCTCCTCACGCTGCTCCTGATCCCCGCGGGCGCCGCCGCCCAGACGCCGACGCCGACGCCCGTGCCGGAGCCCGTGATCCCGCCCGGCGCCACCGCCGCGGGCCTCCCGGTCGGGGGCATGACCCTGAGCCAGGCAGCCGCCGCGCTACAGGTGGCGTTCGCGACGCCGATGGCCGCGCCGGTGGAGGTCCGCGCCGCCGGCCACCGGGCCACGCTCAAGCTCCCGTCGATCGGCTTCGTCTTCGACCCGTTCAAGACGGCGCGCCGCGCGAACATCGCCGCCCTGAGCACGCCGCCGGCGCCCGATGGCACGCGACCGGTCGACGTCCCGCTCCACGTCACCTACGACGGCGACAAGCTCGCGGCGTTCACGGCCAAGGTCCGCAAGCGGTCGCGCATCCTGCCGCGCAGCGCCAGGCTGCGCATGACGGTGCGGCGGATGATCCTGCGCCGCGCGCGGATGGGCTGGGCGATCGACGACAAGGCGCTCGCGGTGTCGCTCGACGCCCTGATCGCGGATCCGCAGGCCGCCCGCATCCTGCGCGTCGAGCGCGTGCGCGTGCACCCGAAGGTCAACGCCAACGACCTGCGCCGGCAGCACCGCACGGTCGTGACCGTCGACCGCAGCGGGTTCCGGCTGCGCCTGTTCCGCAACCTGAAGCTGAGCAAGAGCTACGGGGTCGCCGTCGGCGCGCCCGGCTACGAGACGCCCACGGGGCGGTACTCGATCCGCAACAAGGCGGTCGACCCGGCCTGGAGCGCGCCCGACGAGCCGTGGGCCGGCGCCTACCGCAACGAGGTCGTCGCGGGCGGTTCCGCCGAGAACCCCCTCAAGGCGCGCTGGCTGGGTATCGTCGGCGGCGTGGGCATCCACGGCACCGCCGCGGAGTACTCGATCGGAACCGCGGCCTCGCACGGCTGCATCCGCATGCGGGTCGCCGACGTCATCGACCTCTACCCGCGCGTGCCCGTCGGCGCCGCGGTCCTGATCCGGTAGGCCGTGGCCACACCTTCTCGCGCCGTCCTCGTGACCGGCTGCTCGTCGGGCATCGGCGCCGCGACCGCGGCGCGACTCGCCGCCGGCGGCTGGACGGTCTACGCGACGGCCCGCCGGCCCGAGACCCTCGCCGGTCTCGAGGCCAAGGGCTGCAGGCCGCTCGCCCTCGACGTCCTCGACATGGACTCGATGCAGGCCGCCGTCGACACGGTGGCGCGGGACGAGGGCGCGGTCGGCGTCCTGATCAACAACGCCGGCTTCAGCCAGTCGGGCGCCGTCGAGTCGGTGCCCGATGAGCGCGTTCGCGCCCAGTTCGACACCAACGTCTTCGGGCCGCTGGCCCTCACCCGGATGGTCCTGCCGGGGATGCGCGAGCAGGGCTGGGGGAAGGTGGTGAACGTCTCGTCGATGGGCGGCGAGCTCGTCTTCCCGGGCGGTGGCCTCTACCACGCGACCAAGTACGCGATCGAGGCGCTGTCCGACGCGATGCGATTCGAGGTCAAGGGGTTCGGCATCGACGTCATCCTCATCCAGCCCGGCCTGATCAGGACCGGCTTCAGCGCGACCACGGTGCGCGAATTGGACGCTGCCACAACGTCTGACGGCCCGTACGCGGAGTTCAACAAGGCGGTCGGCGAGTCCACCGTCGGCGTCTACGAGAAGGGCCCGCTGGCCAGGCTCGGCGGGCCTCCCGAGGCGGTCGCGGAAGCGATCGAGACCGCGCTGAACGCCACGCGCCCGAAGGCCCGCTACAAGGTCACGGCGTCGGCCAGGGTGCTGATGGGGCTCCACGCCGTCCTCCCCGACAAGGGCTGGGACACGATGCTCGCGGTCGTCGTTCCCGCGGCCCGGCGGACGCTGACCACTGAGGTCGCCCGATCCGGCGGGCGCGGGTAGGGTCGGCGCGATGCCTCCGCGAGTCAGGCCACCCGCCGCCGGCGATGCGCGCTCCGTGCTCGACGTGATCGTCGCGCGCGACGTCGCCGACGTCGGCGTGCCCGACTTCACGCTCGAGGACCTGCACGCCGACTGGGCGACCCCGGGGCTGGCGCTCGAGGAAGACGCGCGGGTGGCGGCCGAGGGCCCGGCCGTCCGCGGCTACGCGATCCTGCTCGGCGACGACGCGATCGTGGTCGTCCACCCGGAGTCCGAGGGCAAGGGCATCGGCACGGTGCTGCGGCGCTGGGCGGAGGCGCGCGCGGCCGAGCGCGGCACGGCGATCCTGCGCCAGTTCGCCTATGGCGGCAACGACGCGGGCCGCCTCCACCTGCGCGAGGCGGGCTACGAGCCGGCCCAGCACTACTTCCGCCTGCGCGCCGACCTCGCCGACGTCCCGCCGCCGGCCGGCCTCGAGCTGCGCCCGTACGTGCCAGAGGACGAGGAGGCCGTGCACCGGCTCATCCAGGAGGCGTTCACCGAGATCGAGGGGCACGAGTTCCAGACGCCCGAGCAGTGGCGGGCGAAGGGGCTGGCCAAGTCCGGCTTCGACCCGGCCCTGTGGCTGCTGGCCGATGACGAGGAGGGCGTCGTGGGCGCCGCCCTCGGCGAGCGCTGGCAGGACGACACCGGCTACGTCGGCGAGCTCGCCGTCGCCACCCGCGGCCGCGGGCGCGGCCTCGGCCGCGCGCTGCTGCTCGGCGTCTTCGAGGCGTTCCGCCGCGCGGGCCTCGAGCACGTCGAGCTGAGCGTCCACGGCCGCAACCGCGGCGCGCTGGCCCTGTACGAGTCCGTCGGTATGCGCTGCACCTGGGAGGCCGAGCGCTGGGAGAAGGCAATTGGCTGGGCCTGACGTCGCCGCCATCGCGCAGAGGGCGCGCGAGGCGGGAAGCCTCGGCCTCGACACGGAGTTCCTGCCCGAGGGGCGGTACCGGCCGCTGCTCTGCCTCGTGCAGGTCGTGGTCGAGGACGAGGTGACCGTGCTCGACCCGCTCGAGGGCTTCGACCCGGAGCCGCTGGCGTCGGTGCTCGCCGACCCGGCGGTGGAGATCGTCGTGCACGCCGGGCGGCAGGACGTGGCGATCCTCAGGCGCGAGTGGCGGACCGACGTCACCAACGTCTTCGACACCCAGGTGGCGGCGGGCTTCGCCGGCTTCTCGGCCCAGGCGGGCTACAACGGCCTGCTCCACGACGTCCTGCGGATCCGCCTGCCCAAGACGGCGAGCTTCACGCGCTGGGACGCGCGGCCGCTGACCGACGAGCAGCTCCGCTACGCCCGCGGCGACGTGGAGCACCTGCTCCCGCTGGCCGACGACATCAGCCGCCGCCTGGAGGCCTCCGGGCGCGTCGAATGGGCGCGCGAGGAGTGCCTCGCGGTCGCCAACGCGTCCGACGAGCGCGACCCGGAGGAGGTGTGGCGGCGGCTGCCGCGCGCCACCGGCCTCGACCCTCGCGAGCGCGCCGTGGCCCGCGAGCTGGCGGCCTGGCGCGAGCGCACGGCCGAGCGCGAGAACCGCCCGGTCGGCGCCGTGCTGCGCGACCCGACGGTGATCGAGCTGGCCAAGCGCACGCCCACCGCGCGCAAGGACCTCGCGCAGATCCGCGGCATCAGCCCGGACGTCGTGCGCCGCCGCGGCGACGACATCTTCGCCGCCGTCCAGCGCGGCAAGGCGGCCGAGCCGGTCCGGCTCGACGACACGGACCGCACCTCGACCGAGCCCCAGGACGGGCCGGTCATCGCGCTCGCCGAGGCGCTCGTGCGAGGCCGCGCGCAGGAGGCCGGCCTCGCCTACGAGCTGATCGCCGCGCGCGCCGACCTCGCGCCCATCGTGGTGTCGGTGCGCCGCGGCCAGGACGAGCCGGACGTGCGCACGCTCCGCGGCTGGCGGCGCGGCCTCGTGGGCGCCGAGCTGCTCGAGCTCCTCGCCGGCCGGCGCCGCCTCTCGGTGGGCCCCGGCGGCAGGATCGCCGTCGACGACGCCTAGAGATCCTCGCGCGCCTCGACGGCGGTGTCGGAGTTGTCGGAGAACAGGCCGTCGACGCCGAGCTCGAAGAACTGCAGGTACTCGGCGAAGGCCTTCCCGTACTCGATCGGGCTGGCCGACGAGCGGAGCTCGAGCGGCAGGAAGGTGTTCTCGTTGCGGAACGTGTACGGGTGGACGAGGAGGTCCGCCCGGTGCGCGTCCCGGACGAAGCTCGTCGGCGGCAGCGAGTTGCCGGCGGCGTCGCGCGGGACGATGTAGTCCTTCGACGGGCCGACGCCGTCGGCGTACCTGGCGATCTCCTTCAGGCCGGCCGGGGTCGCCATGTCGCCGTACGTCGCGGTGCTGCCGTCGGCCGGACGGCCGTTGCGGCCGCTGAGCAGCTGCACGATCGGCGTGTCGATCTGCTTGTTGAGCTCCTTGAGGTTGGCCACCTCGAACGACTGGACGAAGACGCGCGCGCGGCGACCGTCGAGGTCGTTGCGCTCGAGCGACGCGGACGAGCGGCTTCTCGAGCGCCAGGCCGATCGACTTGAAGTACGTCGGGTGCTTGGTCTCGGGGTAGATGCCGATCGGGCGGCCGAGCTCCTTGGAGAGCCGGCGCGAGAGGTCGATGACCTCCTGCAGCGTCGGGATCTCGTAGCGGCCGTCGTAGAGCGTGTTGCGCTGGCGGATCTCCGGGATCCGCTCCTTGGCGCGCAGGGTCTTGAGCTCGCGCAGCGTGAAGTCCTCGGTGAACCAGCCGGTGAAGCTCACGCCGTCGATCACCTTGGTCGTGCGGCGGCTCGCGAACTCGGGATGGTCGGCGACGTCGGTCGTGCCGCCGATCTCGTTCTCGTGCCGCGCGACGAGCACGCCGTCCTTGGTCGAGACGAGGTCGGGCTCGATGTAGTCCGCGCCCATCCGCGCGCCGAGCGCGTAGGCGCCGAGGGTGTGCTCGGGCCGGTAGCCGGACGCGCCGCGGTGCGCGATCACCAGCGGCTGCGAGCGGTCGCCGTGGCGGTCGGCCTTGTGGGACTTGTGCGGGCGTGCGGCGGCGGAGCCGGTCATGGCCGCGGCCACGATAAGCGAGATCAGCGCGGTCAGAGCGAGTCGGGTTCTCATTCGCCGGATCGTTCTCGCGCCGGCCGCGGCGCGGGTGAACCGGTAGTGACGATTGCGTGACGGCCCGGGAACTGGTACAACCAGTTTCGATGACTGGTCCAACCAGTATCTCGGCACGGATCTACGCGTCGCTGCGCGCGCGAGATCCTGGCCGGCGACGTACGCGGCCGGCGACGCGCTGCCGTCCGAGCGGCGGCTCAGCGACGAGCTGGGCGCCAGCCGGCACGCCGTGCGCGAGGCGCTGAAGCGGCTGCAGCAGGCCGGCCTCGTCCGCATCAGCCAGGGCGGCGCGACCCGCGTGCGCGACTGGCGCCGCCACGGCGGGCTCGAGCTGCTGCTCGAGCTGGGCGCCGAGGGCGACGTCCCGGACGAGCTGGAGCTCGCGCCGGTCGGTGCTGGAGATGCGCGCGAGCGTCGGCGCCGACGCGGCGCGCCGCTGCGCGCTGCGGGCGAGCGCGGTCGTCCGCGCGGAGCTCGAGGCGCGCGCCGAGATGCTCGCGGCCGAGGACGACCTCGAGGTCCGCAACACGATCTACGAGGCGTTCTGGGACCTGATCGATCGACGGCGCCGACAACCTCGCGTACCGCCTGGCGCTCAACACGCTCGTGGCCGGCCAGCGCGTGCTGGCGCTGGACGCCGCGCGAGGTCGCGGTCCGAGCTGGCGCGACGCCGACGCGGTGCGCGCGCTCGCCGCCGCGATCGCCGCGGCGCGGCCGGACGAGGCCCACGGCCTGGCGCGCGACCTCCTGGAGCGGTCGGTCTGATGGTCGAGGTCCTCTACTACGCGATCCCGTTCTTCGTGCTCCTGCTCGTGGTCGAGGCGCTCTCCTTCCGCCACTACCACGAGGACGACCTCGTCGGCTACGAGGCTCGACGACACGCGGACGAGCATCACGATGGGCCTCGGCAACGTGGCCGATCAACGTCGCCTGGAAGCTCGTCGTGGTCGTCGTCTACGCGGCGCTCTACGAGCTGACGCCGCTGCGCATCCCCGAGGACGCCTGGTGGGCGTGGATGCTGCTCTTCTTCCTCGACGACCTCGCCTACTACTGGTTCCACCGCATCTCGCACGTGAGCCGCGTCTTCTGGGCCAGCCACGTCGTCCACCACTCGAGCACGCACTTCAACCTCTCGACCGCGGTGCGGCAGACGTGGGTGCCGATGACCTACCTGCCGTTCTGGCTGCCGCTGCTGCTGCTCGGCTTCCCGCCGTGGATGGTCCTGCTCGCGCAGTCGTGGAGCCTGATCTACCAGTTCGGCCTGCACACCGAGCGGATCGGGCGGCTGCCGCGGCCGCTCGAGCACGTGCTCAACACGCCGTCGCACCACCGCGTGCACCACGGCGCCAACGAGCAGTACCTGGACCGCAACTACGGAGGCATCCTGATCATCTGGGACCGGCTCTTCGGCACGCTTCATCCGGCGAGGCGGAGCGGGTCCGCTACGGACTGACCAAGAACATCGACACGTTCAACCCCGTCAAGGTCGCGTTCGGCGAGTACGGCGCGCTGCTGCGCGACATGCGCGCCGCGCGCGGCTGGCGCACGCGGCTCGAGCTCGCGCTGCGCGGGCCCGGGCTGGCGACCGTCGGACTAGCGGCCGGTGTCGACGACCTCGAAGTCGCGCCCGCTGAGCGCGCCGAGCGCGTGCAGCTGGTCGTTGTTCCAGCGGCGGTCGGGCGCGCCCGAGATGAACCAGTCCGACCCGTTGTCGGCCACGATCACGCCGTAGGTCTGCATCGCGCGCGGCCACGCGGCGGGCCTGGCGCGGGAGCCCCGAGATGTCGACGCTCGCCTTCAGGCGCAGCCGCTCGCCCATCCGCGGCAGCGAGGGATCGTCGTCGTCGGACGCGAAGTGCCGGGCGGGCCAGACGAACGCGCTGCGCGAGCGCGAGACCGTCACGCGGATCGCGTGGTCGATCTTCCCCGGGCGGGCGAGCAGCGGGAGGATCGGCAGCCCGGCGGCGTCGGCCGAGGTCCAGCCGCGCGGGCGCGCCTTCGGCCGGCGCAGGTTCCAGACCGCGCCCGAGCCGGCGTGCCAGCGGCCGTCCTCGCTGCCGGAGCGCGAACAGCTCGTAGAGCCGGCAGCGGCTGCGGTCGACGAGCAGCGCGTGGCGGTCGCCGCCGCCCTCGATCTTCACGCCGCGCGGGATCGGGTAGCGGACGCGATCGCTCTCGCGACGCGTAGTCGAAGGTGACCCGCGAGCGCTTGGTGCGCCGGCTGACGACCGTGTACGGGATGCCGATCGGCCGGCCCTCCCACGTGCCGGAGCCGAAGTCGGCGTGCACGGTGTCGTCGAGCCCGATCGAGCGCACGATGGCGTCCGAGCTCGCGGCGACGGGCAGCGCGTCGACGCGCTGGTTCGTCGGATAGCCGGGGCCGAAGAGGGGGCAGCCCGGCCAGCGTCGCCGCGGCGAGGGCGACGCCCAGCACCCGTTCAGCGCGCGAAGTCTGCGGCGTCGATGAGCCCGCGGCGCAGCGCCTGGATCATCGTCTCGACCTCGGCGTGCCATCGGCGGCGCGTCGATCTTCTCCAGCGCGCGCGCGAGCGATGTCGAGCCGGCGGTCCAGCTCGAGGTCGTAGCGGGCGGCTACGTCGTTGGTGACGGTCGCCTCGCGCCAGGTGTCGCAGGCGCCGCAGCGCAGCAGCATCCACCAGTGCGTGTCGCCGACGGGCTCCCAGTCGACGGGGTTCACGAAGTCGGCTCCGCACATCGCGCACTGCCTCGAGGTGCAGCTCGTTGACCTGCCGCGGCTGACTGACCTTGAGACGACTGAACGCGCGAGAGAACATCGGTGCACCAAGTATTCGGAAACATGGGGAGGAACTGAACCCTGATACCACCACAGCGTGGGGTAGGGAAAGCCGTACATTCGGCTAGGCCACCTGGAGCACGGCCCAGCGCATCGGGCCGGGCCGTCGCTCCGAGAGCGCGAGTCCTAATGCTGACCCGCGCTCCGGCGGCTGGGACGCCGTCTCGATCAGCGTAACGCGGTGCGTGGCGCCGAAACGCTCGACTATGACGTCGCTCACTCCGGGCTCGACGAAGTCGTGCAGCTCGACGAGGATCGTGGCCTCCCGGAGCGCGGCCGGCTGGAGCAGCGCGCTCTCGCAGCCCTCGCAGTCCATCACCACGAGCGTGCCGGGCGGAAGCGCCTCGAGGTCGCCCGGACCGGCGAGCCCGCCCACCTCGATGCGGGTCCCGTTCGCCGCCGCCACGCGGGTCAGCAGCTCCCGCTGGCCCGCGTCCGCCTCGAACGCGCGCACCGTGGCTCCCGGGCAGCGGCGGGCGAGGCCGACGGCGTAGTAGCCGTCGGCCGCCCCGACGTTGACGATGTGGTCCGGCCCGCCGCGGATCGAGGTCCTCGACGGCGGCATGCAGCTCGCGCTCGTAGGCGCCGAGCAGCTTCGGGACGAGCGAGGTCGCGGTCGCGTCCGGGTACGTCAGCCCGGCGAACGGGCCGCCGCTCACGGGAGGCCGTGCCACGCCACGAACCCGCGCGTGAGCCTCCCGACGCGGCGGGCGCGGGCCGCGGCCTGCAGCCGCCGCCAGCGCTTCAGCGCGGCGGGGTGGGCGGGTCCGAGCGCGCGTCGCGCGAGCGCCTGCGCATGCCGGCGGAAGGGCATGCGGGCGGAGCCTAGACTCTGCGCCCGTGCCACGGTTGACCGCGGGCGGCCCGCACTACTACGCGCTGCGGCCCGACTCGACGGTCGGCGGCGAGGTCTACGAGCGCGAGCTGTTGTCGCGCCTCCCCGCCCACGGGGTCGACCTCGAGCTCGGCCTCCCGCGCGACCACCTCATCGTCGATCCGCCGCCCGGCTGGCACGTCACGCCGCTGCGCGAGCCGTTCGGCGTCCACTGGACGCGCGCGCCGCTCGCGTTCACGCCGTACGTCGTCCGGCTGCTGCGCGCCGGCCGCGCCGACCTCCTGCGCGGCCACTCGGTCCGCCACACCGGGCCGGCGCTCCTGCTCGGCCGCGCGCTCGACCCGCTCGCGGGTGCCGATCGTCCTCCATCACCACCACCTCTATCCGCGCTGGGCGCGGCTCGAGGCGGCGATCGCCCGCCGCGCCGACGCGGTGGTCACCGTCTCCGAGCACTCGCGCCGTGAGCTGGCGGCGGCCGGCGTGCCCGGACGAGCGGATCCACGTGATCCGCGAGGGCATCGCCACGCCGCCGCCGCACCGAGGGCTGGCCCGACGCCTGGCCGGGCCCCGGGCTGCGGCTGCTGCACCTCGGCCGGCTGGAGCCGCGCAAGCGCCCGGACCTGGCCGTCGACGCGCTGCGGCGCGCGGGCGTTGAGGCGTCGCTGGTCGTGGCGGGCGAGGGGCCGCAGGACGAGCTCGCGGCCCGCGCCGCGGGCGCGCCGGTGCGGTTCGCCGGCCGCGTGTCGGAGGCCGACAAGTGGCGGCTCTACGACAGCGCCGACGTGCTGCTCTTCGGCTCGACCCTCGAGGGCTTCGGGCTCGTCGTCGCCGAGGCGCAGTCGCGCGGCGTCCCGGTGATCGCCGCGGCCGGCACGGCGACCGCCGAGGCGCTCGACCCCGGCGCGAGCGGCCTGCTGGTCGCGCCCGAGGCGGACGCGTTCGCGGCGGCCGTGCGCGAGCTGGCCGACGACGAGCGCCGCGCGGCGATGAGCGCCCGCGCGCGCGAGTTCGCGCGGCGGTTCGACTGGGACGCCTGCGCGGCCGAGGTCGCCGACCTCTACCGCGGCATGGTGCGATGAAGGCGCTCTGCTCGATCGGCTCCGGCCCGCACGCGGACCTGCTCGCCGTCTCGCGGCCGACGTTCGCCGCGTACGCCGAGCGGCACGGCTACGAGCTGGTCACGTCGACCGCGACCGTCGCGGGCCGCCCGCCCGCCTGGGCCAAGGTCCCGATGCTGCGCGAGGCGGTCGACGCGTATGAGCTCGTGCTGTGGATCGACGCCGACGCCGTGATCGTCGACGGCCGCGACGACGTCGCCGATCTGGCCGATCGCGAGCTCGCGCTCGTGCGGCACCGCAACGGCGACGTGGAGGTCCCGAACACCGGCGTCATGGTGCTGCGAGGCGGCGCGTTCGCGCGCGAGCTGCTGGACCGGATGTGGGCCGCGAAGCGGTACGTCGACCACCCGTGGTGGGAGAACGCCGCGCTCCTCGACCTGCTCGGCTACGACCTGCCGAGCGCGCTCGAGCCGCGGTGGCGGCGCCTCGGCCGCCCGGCCCGTCCGCTGCGGCACGCGCGCCCGTCGCGGTTCCTCGACGGCACCCGGTTCCTGCCGCTCGAGTGGAACAGCGGCTACCTCGACCGCGCCGAGCGCCCGCGGATCGTCCACTGCCTCGGCGTGCCGGTCGAGCAGCGCCTGCGCGACATGCGCGCCGCGCTCGGCTAGACGCGCTCGACGGCGACCGTCGTGTGCAGCTCGGCGTGGATGCGCCAGCCGTCGAGCGGCTCCGGCCCGCGGAACAGCTCGTCCACCGTGAGCGTCGGCCCGGGCACGCCGCCGTCGCCCGGCAGCCCCTCGCCTCCCGGCATGCCCTGCCGCGCGTCGTGGAACACGACCACGCCGCCCGGAGCCACCCAGCGGCTGAACTGGTCCCAGTCGGACCGGCAGGCCTCGATCGAGTGGTCGCCGTCGATGAACACGAGGTCGACGGGCTCGCTCCAGCGGCGACCGGCGTCCTGGCTGCGCTCGACGTGCCAGCGCAGCGTCGGCCCGCCGTGCCGCCGGACCGCGCGGCCGACCACGCGGCGGGTGGCCCACGCTGTGCCGCGCCAGCCCGCGCGCAGGCCGCGGCTGTCGACGAACGGGTCGATCAGGTGCAGCACGCCGTCGCGCGGGAGGTGCTCGACGAGCACGAGCGCCGATGAGCCCTCGTAGACGCCGATCTCCACGGCGCGGCGGCGGCCGGCGGCCAGCTCGCCGATCAGGGCGGCCTCCTCGGGCGTGTGCATCAGCCGCGGCGGGATCAGCCCGGAGCCGACGCCGAGCGCGCGCAGTCGCACGTCGTGGCGCAGGCGGTCGGGCGTGAGCCGGCGGAGGGCCTTGGGCAGCGGCACGGCCGCCCAGTCTATGAACGCGATTAACCTCCAGGGCCTGGTCGACGTCGCCCTTCTCTCGCTCGGCACCACCATGGGCCTCCGGCACGCCGACGACGCGCTCGCCGAGCTGCTCGAGGCCGCCGGGCTGAGCTGCCGCCTCGTGCGCGTGCGCTTCGGGGCGACCGGGAGGCTGCGGCGCCAGATCACGGCGATCGACGTCGTCGAGGGGCTGGCGGCCCGGCGGGCGGCGCGCGCCACGCGCGACGCACGGGCCGTCATCGTGTCGGGAGCGACGACCGCGCTCCTGCTGCGGCGCCCGGAGGTGCCCTGGGCGGTGCGCTTCGACTCCCCGACCGCGCTCAACCGCCAGGGCTGGAGCGGCGCCTGGCAGCGCGCGCGCGAGCGGCAGGTCATGCGCGCCGCCGACGTGCTGCTGCCGTGGGGCGAGGCCGCGGCGCGGGCTGCGGCCGCGATCGCCCCCGCGACGGCCACGATCCCTTTGCCGGTGCCGATCGAGGCGCCGCCGCCCGGCGCGGCGCGCGAGCCCGAGGCGCTCGCGTACGCCGGGTGGCTCTGGAAGCGCGGCATCGACGTCCTGTGCGACGCCTGGGCGCGGGCGGCGCCGGAGGACGTGAAGCTCGTCATCGGCGGCGCCGACCGCGAGGCGGGGCTGCGCTGGCTCGACCGCTGCGACGTGCCGGAGCCGCGCGGCGTCGAGTGGGCGGGAGCCGTGCCGCACGAGCAGTGGCTCGCGCGCGTGGCCCGCGCGCGGCTGTTCGTGAACGCGTCCCGGCGCGAGGACCACGGCATCGCGCAGCTGGAGGCGCTCGCGGCCGGGACGCCGCTCGTCACCGTCCCGTCGCCGGGCGCATACGAGGCGCTGCCGATCGCCCGCCGGCTGGCGCCCGGGCTCGTGGCCGGCGACGTCAGCGCGCCGGCGCTCGCCGCTGCGATCCGGGAGGGACTCGCCCGCGACCCCGGCGACTACGCGCGGCGCGCCGCCGAGGAGCTGCGCCCGTACCGGCGCGAGGCCGTGCTCGCCACCGTCCGCGGGCGGGTCGCGCCGGCCCTCGGGCTGTGACGCTCGCCCGCCATCTGCTGCGCGCCCGCGATCTCGTCGACAGCCGCTACGCGGAGCCGCTCGACCTCGCGGCGCTCGCGCGCGAGGCGCACGTCTCGCCACGCCACTTCAGCCGCAGCTTCCGCCGGACCTTCGGCGAGACCCCGCACCAGTACCTCCTGACCCGCCGCATGGAGCGCGCGCGGCACCTGCTGCGCACGACCGGCGACAGCGTGGCGGAGGTCTGCCTCGCCGTCGGCTACGCGAGCGTCGGCTCCTTCACCACGACGTTCCGCCGCCACGTGGGGATGACCCCGACCGCCTACCGCCGGGCGAACGCGGGGCCGTCGGCGGCCGACCGCATCCCGCTGTGCTTCGCGATGGCCTGGGCGCGACAGGGCGCGATTCGAGAAGACACGCCGCACGGCCGCGCGTAGCGTCCGGCGAAAGACCGGAGGTGGACGATGCTCAGCGGGATGTCGCACGTCGGCGTGTGGGTGCGCGACCAGGACGAGGCGAAGGCGTTCTACACGGAGCGGCTCGGCTTCGAGCTCCGCGAGGACGCGACGCTCGAGGACTTCGGCGGCTACCGCTGGCTCACCGTCGGGCCGCCCGGCCAGCCGGAGCTCAACCTCATCCTCAGCCGCCCAGGCCCGCCCGCGATGGACGCCGGGACGGCGGAGCGGGTGCTCGAGCTGACGGCGAGCGGCGCGATGGGCGGCGGCATCTTCCGCACCGCCGACTGCCGCGCGACGTGCCGCGAGCTCGAGGCGCGCGGGCTCGTGCTCGTCCAGCAGCCGGTCGAGCGCTTCTACGGCATCGACGCGACGTTCCGCGACCCGTCTGGGAACCTGTGGCGGATCGTGCAGCCGCTCGACCGCCCATGACCCCGTCCGCCCTCATCGTCGTCGACGTGCAGCGCGCGTTCGACGATCCCGTCTGGGGCCGGCGCGACAACCCGGAGTGCGAGGCGAACGTGGCGGCGCTGATCGCCGGCTGGCGCGAGCGCGAGTGGCCGGTCGTGTTCGTGCGCCACGACTCGGTCGAGCCCGGCTCCACCCTGGCGCCCGGCACGCCCGGCAACGCGTTCAAGGACGTCATCACCGGCGAGCCCGACCTGCTCGTGACCAAGACCGTCAACTCGGTCTTCTACGGCGAGCCGTCGCTGCAGGCCTGGCTCGACGGACGCGGCCTCGAGCGGATCCACGTCTGCGGGATCACGACCAACCACTGCTGCGAGACCACCGCCCGCATGGGCGGCAACCTCGGCTACGACGTCCGCTTCGTGCTCGACGCGACGCACACGTTCGACCGCGCCGACCCCTGGGGCGGCGTCGTGCCCGCCGAGGAGATCGCGCGCGTGACGGCGGCCAACCTGCACGGCGAGTTCGCCACGGTCACCGATACGGCCACGTCGCTTGCATGACACTCCGGTGTTACCGGTCGAGCTAGGCTGACCGGAACGTCCCGCCATCGCAGGGGTGGCCGGGACTCTCATTTCGGGAGGCGGAATGCGAAGAGCAGCAGCCGGGCTGGGGAGCCTGGCACTCGCAGCTGGACTGACGGCGACGCTTGCGCTGAGCGCGGGCGCGGCGCCGCCGGACGGGGCGACCACGGCGCGGTCGGCGCCGATGAGCGACGAACTGCCGAACCCCGCCGAGGAGAAGCGGCGGGAGCTCCGGGAGGTCGCGCTGCAGAAGGTGCTGGCGGGCGACGCGAAGGTCCGCAGGCGTGGCGCGAGCAAGGTCGTGAAGCTCAGCAGCGAGAGCGGCGAGGACCAGTACGTCGAGCTCGCGCGCGAGAAGACCGACAGGATCTTCGTCGTGCTGGCGGAGTTCGGGAACGAGCGGCACCCGAGCTATCCCGACCAGGACACGAACCCGGCGATCCCGGGCCCGGCGCGCTTCAACGGCCCGCTGCGCAACGAGATCCCGCAGCCGGACCGCTCGGTCGACAACAAGACGATCTGGCAGCCCGACTACGACCGCGCGCACTACGAGCGGATGTACTTCGGCGAGGGTGAGGGCGTCGAGTCGGTCAAGACCTACTACGAGCGCCAGTCGTCGGGCCGCTACAGCGTCGACGGGCTCGTCACCGACTGGGTCAAGGTCCGGTACAACGAGGCCCGCTACGGCCGCAGCAACATGCCGTCGTGCCCGGACAACGTCTGCAGCAACACCTGGGCGCTGATCAAGGACGCCGTCGACACCTGGGTGGCCGACCAGAAGGCCGCCGGCCGGACCGACGCGCAGATCGCCGATGCCCTGGAGTCCTACGACACGTGGGACCGCAACGACTACGACGGCGACGGCAACTTCAACGAGGCCGACGGCTACATCGACCACTTCCAGATCGTCCACTCGGGCGGCGACCAGGCCGACGGCGACCCCTGGCAGGGCGAGGACGCCATCTGGTCGCACCGCTGGAAGGCGTACCAGAACCTGATCGGCACCGAGGGCCCCTCGTTCAACAAGGACGGCGGCACGCCGGTCGGCGCCACCGGGCTGTGGGTCGCGGACTACACGATCCAGCCGGAGAACGGCGGCGTCTCGGTGTTCGCGCACGAGTACGGCCACGACCTCGGCCTGCCCGACCACTACGACGCGGCGACCGACAACCCGGTCAACTGGTGGACGCTGATGGCCCAGAGCCGCGTGTCCGCTCCCGAGGACCAGGCCAACGGCACCCGCGCGGCCGACCTCGGCGCGTGGGACAAGCTCCAGCTCGGGTGGCTGGACTACGAGGTCGTCGTCGCGGGCCAGAACCGGACGCTCGACCTCGGCCCGCACGAGTACAACAGCGCCAAGGCGCAGGGCGTCGTGGTGGTCCTGCCGCAGAAGACGGTGACCACCGACCTCGGGGCGCCCGCCGCCGGATCCAGGCAGTGGTGGTCCGGCACGGACGACGACTACGAGGCGACGCTGTCCCGGTCGGTCGCGCTGCCCGCGGGGAGCTCGACGCTGAGCTTCCAGGCCCGCTGGAACATCGAGGACTGCCAGGCCACGGCGTGCGACTACGCGTTCGTGCAGGTCGACGACGGGACCGGCTGGAAGTCGATCCCGGGCTCGATCACCAAGGCGGCCGAGGGCAACGGCATCGACGGCGAGAGCGGCGGCTGGGTGCCCGCCACCTTCGACCTGTCGGCGTACGCCGGCAAGACGGTGGGCCTGCGCCTGCTCTACCGCACGGACCCGGCGGTCCAGGGCAACGACCCGGACGCGGTGGCCGGCTTCTTCGCGGACGAGTTCCGGCTCACCGCGGGCGCGGCGACGGTGTTCACCGACGGCGCGGAGAGCGGCGACGGCGGCTGGACGCCGAGCGGCTTCAGGGCGGTCGGCGCCACGAAGGCGGAGCTGTTCGACCACTACTACGTGGCCTCGAACCGGACCTACGCGTCGTACGACAGGTACCTGCGCGTGGGCCCGTACAACTTCGGCTTCCCGGACCGGCCCAACTGGGCCGAGCACTTCCCCTACCAGAACGGGCTGCTCGTCTCCTACTGGGACACGTCGTTCAGCGACAACAGCACGAGCGAGCACCCCGGCCAGGGCGAGATCCTGCCGATCGACGCCAACCCGCGGCCGGTCTACCGGCTCGACGGCAAGCCGTGGCGCGGCCGGATCCAGACCTACGACGCGCCGTTCTCGCTCGAGAAGTCCGACTCGTTCACCCTGCACGCGCAGGATGCCGATCCCACCCGCCCCCGGGCCAGCTACATCCGCGGCCAGGCCGCGGTGCCGGTGTTCGACGACCGGCGCTCCTACTGGGACGCGGCGCTGCCGTACGTCGGCGTGAAGGTGCCGAACGAGGGCGTCCGCATCCAGGTGCAGCAGCAGGAGGGCACCTCGATGCGGATCCGCGTCAGCTCGACGAAGTAGCGCACGCCCGCACGGGGCCGGTCACGACGCGACCGGCTCCGTGCGGTGCCACGCCATCTGCTGCGGGAACGGGATCTCGATGCCCTCGGCGTCGAACGCGGCCTTCATCCGCTCGCGCAGCATGCGGCTCACGCGGTACTGCTCCGACGGCGTGGTCTTGACGACGAGGCGGATGACGATGCCGTTGGCGCCGAGCGCCTCGACGCCCCACACCTCGGGCTCCTCGAGCACGTGCTCGTCCTCGTCCCAGATCTCGTGCGCGACGGTGCGGATGACCTCCTGCGCGCGTGGTCCGCAGGCTCACGGCCTCGACCGTCCCCGAGGTCTCGCCGTCGAGGTTGACGATGTCGCCGATCTCGAACTGGTCCTCGATCAGGATGAAGATGCCCGAGAGGAAGTCGCGGACCAGCGACTGCGAGCCGAAGCCGAGCGCGACGCCGAGGATCCCCGCGCCGGCGATCAGCGGGCCGAGCTGGACGCCGATCTCGCCGAGGATCATCACGGCGGCGACGAGCATGATCGTGAAGCTCACGACGCTCCGCAGGACGCTGGCGAGCGCCTCGATCCGCTGCTCGGCGCGCAGGCTCATCTGGCCGGTCTCCAGCAGCGCGTCGGGCGTCGCCCGGCGGACGGCTCCGAGGCGGTCCTGGATCGCGCCGGCCTGCAGGCTGCGCAGGCCGCGCTCGACGGCCCGGCGGGCCATCCGGTTGACGATCATCGCGATGACGACGATCAGCAGGATCGTCAGCGGCTTGCCGATCAGGAAGTCGGCCGCGGCGGCGGCGTCGCGGCCGCCGGTGAGCTCGACCGCAACGCGATCAGGGGATGGCCCTACTCCTTGGCCGCCTCGCGGGAGGCCGCGCCGACGTCCTTGAGGTCCGGCTCCGCGCCCTCCGGGACCTCCGGGCCGCCGTCCGTCGTCGCGTCCGCGTCGTCGCCCGCGGCGGGGTCGATCCCCTGCTCGGTGGCGGGCTCGTCGGAAGCCGCCGGGCGGCCGGCGAGCGTGTCGGAGTCGCCGAGCTCGTCGGGGACGATCCCCTCCTCCGCGACCTCGGCCCACGTGCCCTTGTCGTGTTCGGTCATCAGCCCCTCCTACCCGCAATCACCCCGCGGGAGCCGGGGGACTCGCTCTCCCCGGATCCGGGAAGGCTGACGCCCATGGAGCCGCATCTCGACTGGAACGCCGCCGAGGTCGACGACGGGCGGCTCGTCGTGCCCGTGGCCGGCAAGCCGCCGAGCGGCTGGGCCGAGCGCGTCCAGGAGGTCGCCGAGCGCCTGCAGCGCGTGGGCGACTGGGGCGAGGTCGCCGTGAAGAAGAAGAAGGTCACCGTCGACGGGGTCCGGCCCGGCTCGGAGACCGACCTGCGCCACCTGCTCGAGAGCGCGATCCTGCAGGCCAACGCCGACACCGGCGCCGCGGGCGAGGCTCCCGAGGAGCCGGAGGCCGAGCGCTCCCCCGAGGATCAGCAGCTCACGGACGCGTTCCGCGCGTTCGGCGACGCGTCCTGAGCGAAGGGCCAGCGCCGGCCGATGGCGACGTGCAGGATCACGGCGACGCCGATCGCGTTGAGCGTGGCGTGCGCGACCCACTCGTCGTCGCCGCCGGAGTAGGCCTCCAGCCCCAGCACCAGCGCCGCTCCCAGCACGAGGACGGCGGCGAGCGTCGCCGCACGGCCGAGCCAGTCCTCGAAGAGCATGGACACGAGCAGCACCGCCGCGACGAACGAGCCGGCGACCGCCGTGATGCGCGCGTCGCCGGCGCCGCGGACCACGGCGAACGTCAGGACGCCCGCCACGAGGACGGCGGCGTTGGCCACCGGCAGGCGCACGGCGCGCCGGTCGATCCCGGAGAACGGCCAGCCGCGCCAGGCGACGTAGATCAGCACCTGCCAGGCGCCGACCAGCACCGGCACCGCCCCGAGGTCGGGGAGCGCCCGCCACAGCGCGAGCGCCACGAGCCAGGAGGCCGCGAGCGCGGCGATTCCGGCGGGCACCGGCGGCAGGCTCCCCAGCAACGGCCAGCCCTCGCACGCGAACGTCAGCTGCAGCATCACGACGAAGACGGCGCCGGCGAGCGGCATCGTGACGGGGAACGTCGGCGTCCCGGCGATGGCCTGCCCGAGGCCCGTGAGCGCCACGGCCAGCGCGGCGATCAGCACCGTGTCGGCCCAGCCGGACCAGCTCGCGCGCAGGCGCGTCCCGGGCCAGTTGTCCCACCAGAACGCCACCATCACGATCGCGGGCAGCGCGAAGGTCACGAGCGGACCGAGCACCCGCAGCGACGTCTCCAGGCCGAACGCGAAGCCGAGCAGCCAGGCGACCGGGACGACGAGCAGCAGCCCGGCCGTCCCGAGGCCGGGCTGGCGGGCCGTCATGCCCGGACGCGGGCCCGGTCCATCACGAGCTCGGGCGCGATCGGCAGCTCGCGCACGCGGCGGCCCGTCGCGTTGAAGACGGCGTTGGCGATCGCGGCGGCGACGCCCACCTGGCCGATCTCCCCGACGCCCTTGACGCCGAGCGGGTTGGTCGGGTCGCCGGAGACCTCGATCAGCTCGATAGCGACGTCCGGCGCGTCGGCGTTGACCGGCACGAGGTAGTCGCCGAGGCTCGTCGCGCCCCAGCGGCCGTGGCGGGCGTCCATGCGGTTGCCCTCGAGCAGCGCCTGGCCGAGGCCCCAGAGCATGCCGCCCATGAGCTGGCTGCGCGCGAGCTTCGGGTTGAGCACGAGGCCGGGCGCGAACGCGCCGGTCATGCGGCGCACGCGCACGAGGCCGAGGTCCGGGTCGACGGCGACCTCGGCGAACTGCGCGCCGAAGGTCAGCAGGCCGTGCGGGGTGTCGAGCGGCGGCGGGCGCCAGGTCCCCGCCGCCTCGGCGAAGGTCATGCGGTTGCGCTCCAGCAGCTCGCCGTAGCTCTCGCCGGCGTCGCCGGAGGCCAGCCGCCCGTCGGCGGCCTGCACCGCGGCGGGGTCGGCGCCGTGCAGCGGCGACCCGTCGTCGGCGACCGCCAGCGCGACGAGCTGGTCGCGGAGCGCGGTCCCGGCGGCGTGCACGGCGGCGCTGACCATCGACGCTCCGGCGGAGCCGACGGCAGACGACGTGTTCGGGAGGTCGGTGTCGCCCGCCCGGTGGCGGACGGCCTCGAGCGGGACGCCGAGCGCGTCGGCGCCGACCTGGGTCATCACCGTGCCGACCCCGGTGCCGAACTCGGCCGCGCCGGTCTCGACGAGGGCGCTGCCGTCGGCGTAGATCCGCGCCCGGGCGTGCTGGGCGGGCATGAAGAGCGGGATGGGGTAGGCCGCGGCCGCCATGCCGGACCCGATCAGCCAGTCGCCGTCGCGGCGCGACCGCGGGGCCTCGGGGCGGTCCGCCCACCCGAAGCGCTCGGCGCCGCGGCGCAGGCACTCCTCCAGCCCGTCGCTCGACCACGGGTTGCCGTGCGGGTCCACGCGGGCCTGGGCGCGCACGCGCAGCTCCACCGGGTCGAGGTCGAGCTCGCAGGCGAGCTGGTCCATGACGGTCTCGAGCACGAACGAGCCCGCCGCCTCGCCGGGCCCGCGGGTGAACGTGGGCGTCATGGTGTTGCCGCGGACCAGCCGGTGGATGCCGAGGTAGCTCTCGCACGCGTAGAGCTGCGAGGAGACGCCGGTCGCCGGCTCGGCCCAGTCGTCGAACGGGGACGTGATCGAGAGCTTCTCGTGGCGGATGGCGGTGATCCGGCCGTCGCGCGTGGCGCCGAGCGCGATCCGCTGCTCCTGCTCCTCGCGGTGGCCGGTGGAGGTGAACATCTGCGGGCGGGTGAGCGCGAGCCGCACCGGGCGCCCGACCTCGCGCGCGGCCATCGCGGCCAGCGTCACGTGCGGCCACACCATCGCCTTCGAGCCGAAGCTGCCGCCGACGGTGCGCGCGAGCACGCGGATGTCCGCCAGCGGGATGCCGAGCAGCTGGGCGACGGTCAGCTGGACGGCGCGGATCCCCATCGTCGAGTCGTGGATCGTCAGCCGCCCCTCGTGCCACATCGCCGTGGTGGTCGGGGCCTCCATCGCGTTGTGGTGGTTGGCCGCCATCCGGTACTCGGCGTCGATGCGCACGTCGGCCTCCGCGAGGCCGGCGTCCACGTCGCCGCGCTCGGTGCGGGCCGGCATCAGGCCGCCGAAGAGCATCTCGGGCTCGTACGCGTCCCCGCGCACCTCGTCGATCGTTGTGACCGACGGCTCGCGCTCGTACGTCACGGCGACGAGCGACGCCGCGTACTGCGCGCACTCGTGGCTGTCGGCGACCACGAGGGCGACGGGCTGCCCGGCGTAGTGGACGCGGTCGTCCTGCATCGGGAAGAAGCTCTCGCCCGGCGCCGGGCCGCCGGCCAGCGAGGGCAGCAGGCGCGGCGCGGCCGCGACCTTCGGCAGGCTCTCGTGGGTGAGCACGGCGACGACGCCGCCGACCATCAGCGCGTCGCGGGCGTCGATCGCGGTCACGCGCCCGCAGGGGATCGTCGCCCCGACCACGGCCGCGTGCGTGAGGCCGGGGAGCAGGATCTCGCCGGCATAGCGGGCGCCGCCGGTGACCTTCGCGCGCCCGTCGACGCGGTCGATCGGCCTTCCGATCGCCGGGCTCATCCGGCGGCCGCCATGGTCAGCGCCCGCACGATGGCGCGCTCGGCCAGCGGCGCCTTGAACGCGTTGTGCTCGCGCACCTCCGCCTCGGCCAGCTCCGCGGCGGCCGCGGCGGCGAACGCCTCGGCGGTCGGCGGGGCGCCCACGAGCTGCTCCTCGGCGCGCCGCGCGCGCCACGGCGCGGTGCCGACGCCGCCCAGCGCCAGCCGCGCCTGCGCGATCGCGCCGTCGCGCACGTCGAGCGCCGCGGCGACCGACACGAGCGCGAACTCGTACGACTGCCGGTCGCGGACCTTGAGGTAGAGCGAGCCGCGCGCGAAGTCCAGCGGCGGGACCACGACCTCGGCGATCAGCTCCCCGGGCGCGAGCGGGTGCTCCACGTGCGGCGTGTCGCCGGGCAGCGGGAAGAGCTCCTCGACTCCGAGCTCCCTGTGGCGGCGGTGCGTGATCGTGTGCGCGACGGCGTCGAACGCGACGAGCGCGACCGCGAGGTCCGACGGATGCGTCGCGATGCAGTGCTCGCTCGTGCCGAGGATCGCGTGCCCGCGGTTGAGCCCGTCCAGCGCCGAGCAGCCGCTCCCGGGCTCGCGCTTGTTGCACGGCGAGATGCCGTCGCGGAAGTAGCCGCAGCGCACGCGCTGGCGGAGGTTGCCGCCGATCGAGGCCATGTTGCGGAGCTGCTCGGAGGCGCCGAGCAGGAGCGCCTGCGAGATCGCCGGGAACCGCTCGGCGACGGCCGCCGTCCGCGCGACGTCGTTCATCCGCGCGAGCGCGCCGATCCGCAGGCTGCCGTCGTCCGGCGCCTCGATGCCGGCGAGCGGGAGCGCGTTGATGTCCACCAGCAGCTCGGGCTCCTCGATGCCGAGCCGCACGAGGTCGATCTCGGTCGTCCCGCCGGCGAGGAACGCGCTCGAAGGGTCCGTGCTCACGAGCGAGACGGCCGTGCCGACGTCGTCGGCGCGCACGTAGCTAAGCGGCCGCATCGCGCACGTCCCGGATCGCGGAGCGGATGTGCGGATACGCCGCGCAGCGGCAGATGTTGCCGCTCATGCGCTCGGCGATCTCCTCGTCGCTCGTCGCGCCGCCCTCGTCGAGCAGCGCGATCGCGGACATGATCTGCCCGGAGGTGCAGAACCCGCACTGGAAGGCGTCGTGCTCGATGAACGCGCGCTGCATCGGGTGCAGCTCGCCCTCGGGCGCGATGCCCTCGATCGTCGTGACCTCGCGGCCCTCGCAGGCCACCGCCAGCGTCAGGCACGCGAGCACGCGGCGGCCGTCCACCCACACGGTGCACGCGCCGCAAGTGCCCTGGTCGCAGCCCTTCTTCGAGCCGGTCAGCTCGAGGTGCTCGCGGAGCGCGTCGAGCAGGCTCACCCGCGGCTCCAGGTCGACGACCCGCCGTTCGCCGTTCACGACCAGGACCATGCCGCGGAGTCTCCGCCCGGCCCCGCCCCCGACCAATCGCGTTCGCCGATCACGTGATCGGTACCGTCCGGCGGGTGAAGCTCGACGACCATCCCCGCACGCCGCTGCTCTTCGGGCCCTCGCCCGTCCACCGCCTCGAGCGGCTGACCGCCCACCTCGGCGGGCGCGTGAACCTGTGGGCCAAGCGCGACGACTGCAACAGCGGCCTGGCCTTCGGCGGCAACAAGACGCGCAAGCTCGAGTACCTGGTCGCCGACGCGCTCGCGCAGGGCTGCGACACGCTCGTCTCGATCGGCGGCGTGCAGTCCAACCACACGCGCCAGGTCGCCGCCGTCGCCGCGCGCTGCGGCCTCAAGGCGGTGCTGATCCAGGAGAGCTGGGTCGAGTGGCCGGACGTGGTCTATGACCGCGTCGGCAACATCCAGCTCAGCCGGATGATGGGCGCCGACGTGCGGCTCGTGGAGGCCGGCTTCGGCATCGGCTTCAAGTCGAGCTGGGAGGCCGCGATCGCCGAGGTCGAGTCGGCCGGCGGCAAGCCGTACCCGATCCCGGCCGGCGCGTCGGACCATCCGCTGGGCGGCCTCGGGTTCGCGCGCTGGGCCGCCGAGGTCGAGGAGCAGGAGCGCGAGCTCGGCGTGTTCTTCGACACGGTGATCGTCTGCTCGGTCACCGGCTCGACGCACGCCGGGATGGTCGCCGGCTTCGCGCTGCAGGACCGCGAGCGGCGGGTGATCGGCATCGACGGCTCGGCCAAGCCGGCCGAGACCCGCGACCAGGTCGCCCGCATCGCCCGCGCGACGGCGGAGCGGATCGGCCTCGGCCGCGACCTGCGCGACGACGAGATCGTCCTCGACGACCGCTACCACGCCGGGACCTACGGGATCCCCGACGAGCCGACGCTCGAGGCGATCCGCCTGGCCGCGAGCCTGGAGGCCATGCTCACGGACCCCGTGTACGAGGGCAAGTCGATGGCGGGGATGGTCGACCTCGTCGCGCGCGGGGAGATCGAGCCGGGCGCGAACGTGCTCTACGCGCACCTCGGCGGCCAGCCGGCGCTCAGCGCCTACGCCTCGCTGTTCACACGGTGAGGTCGAGCAGCAGGCGGACGATCGCCCGCTCGGCGAGCGGATCGGTGATCGCCGCGCGCGCCGCGGCGGCCAGCACGCCGATGTGCGGCGGGGCGCCGAGGAGGACGCGCTCCGCCGCCCGCGCGCGCCGGGAATCGGACCCGGTGCCGCCGAAGTCGAGCCTGGCCTCGACGATCGTGCCCTCGTGGACGGCCACGGCCGCGGCGACCGACATGACGCCACCGACGTCGACGGAGCCACAGCGCGAATCGGTCAGGAGGGGCATGACCACATAGTGGCCCCGCCGGCCCTGGTTCGCATCCGGGACCCCCTAGGGTGGGTCCCTGGTCTTCGCGCAGGGCGAGGGCCCTCGCGCGGTAGCCTGGCGGCCGTGCAGCTCGCCGTCCAGCTCTACACCCTGCGCCACGCGCTCGACGCCGATCTCGAGGCGGCGCTGGCCGCGCTCGCCGAGGCGGGCGGGCGCGAGGTCGAGCTCGCCGGCCTCCACGGCCGCAGCCCCGCCGAGATGCGGGCGGCGCTCGACGCCGCGGGGCTCGTCGCCTCGTCCGGGCACGTCCCGATCGACGCGTTCGAGTCCGGGCCGGAAGGTGTCGTCGAGGCGGCGAGGACGCTCGGGACGGCAACGGTCGTCGTGCCGTCGGTCCCGCCGCCGGAGACCGCGGCCGAGGCGGACGCGACGGTCGAGCGGCTCGTCGCCGCGTCGGAGGTCGCGACCGGCGCCGGGCTCGCCTTCGCCTACCACAACCACGACTTCGAGTTCCGCACCCTGGACGACGGCACGGACCTGTGGAGCCGCATCGTCGCGGCGGGCCTGCCGCACGAGCCGGACGTGGGCTGGCTCCAGGTCGCGGGCCGCGACCCGGTCGCCGTGCTCGGCGAGCTGGCGGGCCGCTGCCCGCTCGTGCACGCCAAGGACGTGCGCCGCAAGGCCGACGGCACCTGGGAGGACGTGATCGCCGGCGACGGGGACCTCGACTGGCCGGCGATCGTCGCGGCCGCCGCGGCGGCGGGGGCGGAGCGGCTCGTGGTCGAGCTCGACAACCCCTCCGAGCACCCGGTGGACGACGTCGCGCTCTCGCTCGCGACGCTGCGCGACGCCCTGCCGTGACCGAGCTCGGCGTCGGCGTCATGGGCTGCGGCAACGTGAGCGCCCAGTACCTCCCGAACGGCCCGCGGCTCGACGGCCTGCGCTTCGTCGCCTGCGCCGACGCGGACCCGGCCGCCGCCGCGCGCCTCGCGGGCGAGTACGACCTCCAGGCGTGCGCTCCCGGCGAGCTGGCGTCGCGGTCCGACGTCGACGTCGTCCTCTGCCTCACGCCGCCCGACTCGCACGCCGAGGTCGCGCTCGGGGCGATCGCGGCGGGCAAGCACGTGTACACGGAGAAGCCGCTCGCGACGAGCCTCGACGGCGCCCGCCGCGTGCTCGAGGCGGCCGCCGCCGCGGGCGTGCTCGTCGGCTGCGCGCCCGACACGTTCCTCGGCGCCGGGATCCAGACGCTCAAGGCGGCGCTCGGCGCCATCGGCATCCCGGCGATCGCCCAGGTGCGGATGCTCGGCCGGCCGCCCGAGGCCTGGCATCCCTCGCCGGCGTTCCTCTACGCCGAGCTGGCCGGCCCGCTGCTCGACATCGGGCCCTACGGGATCACGGCCGCGGTCGAGCTGCTCGGCCCGGTGCGGCGCGTGACGGCGCTCGCCGCGCGGCCGCGCACGACCGGCCTGATCGGCTCGGGCCCGCTGGCGGGCACCGGCTTCCCGATCGTCGAGCCGACCCGGGTCGGCGCCGTGCTCGAGCACGAAGGCGGCGTGCTGACGACGTTCGCGGTCACCTTCGACGGCGACGCCCCCGCGAGCCACGGCATCGAGGTCACGGGCAGCGAGGGGACGCTGCTCGGCGGCGATCCGAACACCTTCGACGGGCCGGTCGCCGTGCGGCGCAGATCAGGCGCCGACGAGCCGGTCGAGCTCGTCTCCGGCTGGCGCGACAACGCCCGCGGGCTCGGCCTCCAGGACCTCTGCATCGCGGTCCGGGACGGGGCGCCACAGCGGGCGAGCGGCGCGCGCGGGCTGCACGTGCTCGAGGTGCTGCTCGCGATCCGCGGCTCGGCGCGCGACGGCGCCCCGGTCGCGATCGGCTAGGGGCTGCGCTTCGCGAGCTCCGCCCGCTCGCGCATCTCGGCGACCCGGCGGTCGGCGTGGAACTTGTCGTGCTCGCGCTGCCGGCGCTCGCGGCCGGACTTGCGCGCCTGCTCGTTGCGGCTGGCGATCGCGTCCTTGTTGGCTCGCCAAGCGGCCTCGCCCCGCTTGGGCGCCGCCACCACGGTTTGCTGCTTGCTCTCCTTCATCGCGCCACCTAACAGCCCCTAGGATTTGGCTCCATCGCCACGCGAAGATGCAGGGGCGTGACATCTGACGGTGCGCGCTACCCGTCCAGCGTACACCGCGTAGCACCCGGTTTGGGGAGTACCGCGCATCGACACCCCTGGCGGCGGAGGCCAGGCTCCGGGGGTGATGGACAACGAGCTCGCCGTCCTCGGAGCCGCGCTGCTGCTCGCCGGGCTGTTCGCGCGCCTCGGCCGGCGCCTGGGCCTCCCGACGATCCCGTTCTTCATCGTCGCGGGGATCGTCTTCGGCCCGCAGACGCCGGGGATCGTCGTGCTCGAGGATCCGGAGGAGATCCACCTGCTGGCGATGTTCGGCCTCGTCCTGCTGCTCTTCCACCTCGGGATCGAGTTCTCCATCAACGAGCTCATCAGCGGAGGCCGGCGCCTCCTCTGGGCGGGCGGCTCCTACATCGCCCTCAACTTCGGCGCCGGGCTCGTGCTCGGCTGGGCGCTCGGCTGGGGCACGCGCGAGATCTTCGTCATCGCGGGGATGATCGGGACCTCGTCGACGGCGATCGTCACGAAGCTCATCCTCGACCTCCGCCGCGTCGCCAATCCCGAGACCGGGATGATCCTCGGCGTCATCGTCGTCGAGGACGTCTTCCTCGCGTTCTACCTCGCGCTCCTGCAGCCCATCCTCGGCGGGTCGGAGGGAGCCGCCGAAGTCGTCCTTTCGGTCGCGATCGCCTTCTCGTTCCTGCTCGGGCTGTTCGCCCTCGCCCGGTGGGGCGCGCGGCTGATCCGCCCGATCATCTCGACCGGCGACGCCGAGCTCACCGTCATCCTCGTCGTCGGATTCGGCGTGTTCGTGGCCGGCTTCGCCGACAGCGCGGGCGCCTCGGACGCCGTGGGCGCGCTCCTGGCCGGCATGGTCGTGGCCGGCACGGGGATCGGGCCGCGGGTCGAGCGGCTGCTCGTGCCGCTGCGCGACACGTTCGCCGCGATCTTCTTCTTCTGGTTCGGCCTGACGATCGCCCCGAGCGACATGGGCGCCATCGCCCCGACCGTCGCCGTCGCGGTCGTCGTGACCCTCGCGTTCAACGTCATCGCCGGCGTCGTCGCCGCCCGGGTCTACGGCTACGGACGCGACGCCGCCGCCAACACCGCCCTGATGCTCGTCAGCCGCGGCGAGTTCGAGCTCATCCTCGCCTCCCTGGCGGTGGCGGCCGGGCTCGACAGCCGGGTCGCGCCGTTCGCCGCGCTCTACGTCCTCGTCCTCTCGATCCTCTCGCCGCTCTTCTCGGCGAGGTCGTACGTGCTCGCCCACCGGCTGCCACGCCGGTGGTTCGCGCCGCAGCCCGCGATCGCCGCGGCCGCCGCGACCGCACATTCCGAGCCGATCATCGAGGTCGGCGTGATCCGCCGTCTCGGCGCCGAGACGGTCGAGCACCCGGTGCGTCCCGGCGACGCCATCGTCGGCGCGCACGTGCGCGACCTCGGGCTGCCGCGGAACGCGCTCGTCAGCGTGATCGTCCGGGCCGACGAGGCGGTCGCGCCGCGGGGCTCGACGCGGATCCGCGCCGGCGACCGGCTGCACGTGCTCGTGCGCCGGGAGGTCGCCAAGGAGGTCGACTCGCTCCAGGAGCGCTGGCGTGGAGGCCCGATCGGGGCGCCGCCCCGCCCGCGCCGCAGGCTGCGCGGGTCGCCGCCGATCTTCACCGTCCGCCCTGTCGCCGGCGGCGCGGTCGTCGGCGAGCTCGACGCGCCCGAGCGCGTCCTCGAGCAACCCGTCGTCGCCCACCTGCGCGTGCGCCGCGACCGCCCCGGGGCGCTGGTCGCCCTCGAGGACGGGCGCTACGCCGTCACCGGACCCGTCCTCGTCACCGGCTCGCGGGAGGACGTCACGACCTACGCCCGGCGCCGCGCCAAGGGCGCCGATCCCGACGATCGCGCCTGGCTGCAGACGGTCGTCGGAGCGCTCGCGATCGACATCTTCGACGCGGCGCCCGCACAACCGCCGCGATCGAGGGAGCCGGCCTGATCTGGATCGAATCCAGATCTGTGGCACACTGTGGCGCATGCCGGGGTCGCCGGAACTCGAGCGCATGTTGCGCGGGGCATCGCTGCGCGTCACGCGTCCCAGGGTGGCCGTGCTGGCCGCGGTGCACGACCAGCCGCACGCTGACACGCACTCGATCATCCGAGTCGTGCGCGAGCACCTCGGCGAGGTCTCCTCGCAGGCCGTCTACGACGTGCTGCAGGCACTGACGGACGCGCGCCTGGTGCGGCGCATCCACCCGCCCGGCTCCGTTGCGCGCTACGAGTCGCGGGTCGGCGACAACCATCACCACGTCGTCTGCCGGTCGTGCGGCGTCATCGCCGACGTCGACTGCGCCGTCGGCGAAGCCCCCTGCCTCACCGCGTCCGATCACCATGGCTTCGCGATCGACGAGGCCGAGGTCATCTATTGGGGCCAATGTCTTGAATGCTCCGGAAAGGGATCCCGTGTCCGATCAGCCTGATGCCGTCGTTGGAGAGATGAACGAGGAGACCGGCGGCAACGGCTGCCCGGTCGCGCACGAGCGTGCGCCCCACCCCACGCAGGGTGGCGGGAACCGGGGCTGGTGGCCTGACCGGCTCAACCTCAAGATCCTCGCCAAGAACCCCGCCGTGGCCAACCCGCTCGGCGAGGAGTTCGACTACGCCGAGGCGTTCAACAGCCTCGACCTCGCGGAGGTCAAGCAGGACATCGAGGACGTCCTGACGACCTCCCAGGACTGGTGGCCCGCCGACTACGGCCACTACGGCCCGTTCATCATCCGGATGGCCTGGCACAGCGCCGGCACGTACCGCATCAGCGACGGCCGCGGTGGAGCCGGGGCCGGCCAGCAGCGCTTCGCGCCGCTCAACAGCTGGCCCGACAACGGGAACCTGGACAAGGCCCGGCGGCTGCTGTGGCCGGTCAAGCAGAAGTACGGCCAGAAGCTCTCGTGGGCCGACCTGATGATCCTCTCCGGCAACGTCGCCCTCGAGTCGATGGGCTTCGAGACCTTCGGCTTCGCCGGCGGCCGGCCGGACGTCTGGGAGCCGGACGAGGACGTCTACTGGGGCCCTGAGACCACCTGGCTCGGCGACGAGCGCTACACCGGCGAGCGGCAGCTCGAGGATCCCCTCGGCGCCGTCCAGATGGGCCTGATCTACGTCAACCCGGAGGGCCCGAACGGCAACCCGGACCCGCTCGCCGCCGCGATCGACATCCGCGAGACGTTCAGCCGCATGGCGATGAACGACGAGGAGACCGTCGCGCTGATCGCCGGCGGCCACACGTTCGGCAAGACCCACGGCGCGGCCGACCCGGACGAGTACGTCGGGCCCGAGCCCGAGGGCGCGCCGATCGAGGCGCAGGGCCTGGGCTGGATCAACAGCTTCGGCACCGGCAAGGGCGCGGACACGATCACGAGCGGCATCGAGGTCGTGTGGACCGAGACGCCCACGAAGTGGGGCAACCGCTTCTTCGAGAACCTCTTCGGCTACGAGTGGGAGCTGACCAAGAGCCCCGCCGGAGCCCACCAGTGGCAGGCGAAGGACGGCGCCGGCGCGGGCAGCATCCCCGGGCCGATCGACGAGGCCGACAGGCGTCCCCCGACGATGCTGACGACGGACCTGTCGCTCCGGTTCGACCCGATCTACGGACCGATCTCGCGCAACTTCCTCGAGAACCCGGACCAGCTCGCCGACGCGTTCGCCCGGGCGTGGTTCAAGCTCACGCACCGCGACATGGGGCCGATCGAGCGCTACCTCGGCCCCGAGGTCCCGTCGGAGCGGCTGATCTGGCAGGACCCGGTCCCCGAGGTCACGCAGGAGCTCATCGGCGCGGACGACATCGCGCACCTCAAGGGCCAGATCCTCGAGTCGGGGCTGTCCGTCTCCCAGCTCGTCGCGACCGCCTGGGCGTCGGCGTCGACGTTCCGCGGCAGCGACAAGCGCGGCGGCGCCAACGGGGCGCGCATCCGCCTCGAGCCCCAGAAGGACTGGGACGTCAACGATCCCGCCGAGCTGGCGACGGTGCTGCGCACGCTGGAGGGGATCCAGGAGTCGTTCAACAGCTCCGGCAAGTACGTCTCGCTCGCCGACCTGATCGTGCTCGGCGGCTCGGCGGCCGTCGAGGTGGCCGCCAAGCGTGCCGGCTACGACGTCGACGTCCCGTTCACGCCGGGCCGCACCGACGCGTCGCAGGACCAGACCGACGCGGACTCCTTCGCCGCGCTCGAGCCGACGGCGGACGGGTTCCGCAACTACCTCCGGAAGGGCCACCGGCTGCCGGCCGAGTACCTCCTGCTCGACCGCGCGAACCTGCTGACGCTGAGCGCCCCCGAGATGACCGTCCTCGTGGGCGGCCTCCGCGTCCTCGGCGCGAACGCCAAGCAGTCCCAGGTGGGCGTGCTCACCTCGAAGCCGGGCACCCTCACGAACGACTACTTCGTGAACCTGCTCGACCTGGGCACGGCGTGGTCGGCGTCCGCGGGCGAGGAGACGTTCGAGGGCCGCGACGTGGACACGGGCGAGGTCAAGTGGACGGGTAGCCGCGCCGACCTCGTCTTCGGCTCGAACTCCGAGCTGCGCGCAATCGCGGAGGTCTACGCGAGCGACGACGCGCGCGAGAAGTTCGCGCACGACTTCGCGGCCGCGTGGGTCAAGGTGATGAACCTGGACCGGTTCGACCTCCGCTGATCCGCATGTCAGGTGCCGGCCGCGTCCGCGGCCGGCACCGGCCGCCTCCAGGCGCGCGGACCGCGCCAGTGGCGGTGGAGGGCGAGGCAGCGGACGCCGAACACGGCGGCGGCGACGGCCCCGAGCACCGGGCCGTAGGCGTCGAGCTCCCAGGCGATCGCGACGGCGACGGCGCCTGCGACCGCGGGGACCGCGTACAGCTCGGAGTCGGGACGGACGAGCGCCGGCGTCTCGCGCGCGATGACCGGACCGCCGACCGGCGTCGCGTGGCCGGTCACCTTGTCCACGGTGGCGATCCGCGTCGCGCCGAAGCCGTCGACGGTGGTCCACATCGCGTCGAACGCCACGGCCCAGCCCTGGCTCTGTCCGGTGGAACCCAGGAGGGTGCCGGCTCCGGTCGACGAATCGAGCGTCGCGAACGCCGTTCCGTCGGTCGCGGTCGTGTAGGCGACATCGGGCGGCGCAGCCGAGGCGCCCGCCGCACCGGCCATCATCGCGACACCCGTCGCGATCACCGAGACCGCGAAAGCCAGGCGCCTGGAACCCTTGGATCTGCATGCAACGACTCTCGAGCGCGCGATGACATGCATCGCCCTGGAGAGCCCGGAACGAACCTTTGAGCTGCCCTCTTGGGCTCGACAGAGGGGGCGGCGACCGGCACGGAGTCCGGCAGGCCGGTCATCGGCCGGGGATTGCCCGACTTGAGGTCAGCGATGTAGGCTCGCCTCGCCGTGAGGGTCCGTTGCGTCATCGTGGCCGTGCTGATCGCCGTCTGCGGCGCCGCTCCCGCCGGCGCGGCGCCCTGGAAGCGGGTGACGAGTCCGGACGGGTCGAGCACCGACCAGGTCGGGCTCGCGCGCACCGCCGACGGCGTGCTCCACGTCGCGTGGCACCACCCGACGGGTCCGAACACGGAGGACCTCAACCACACGGTGATCACGCGCGCCGGAAGCATCGGCGCCACCACCCCGATCCAGTCGGGTTGGACGGGCTTCACGAACACGGCGCTCGTGGTCGAGCCGGGCGGCCTGCGCGCGTTCTGGGGCGGATTCCGCACCACGGACCCCGTCGATCCCCAGCGTGAGACGAACACCGCGCTCTCGCCCGACGGCGGCGCGTCCTGGGCGCTCAAGGGCGGGCAGGTCAACCCGGGCGGCGCCCAGTCGTATGCGAGCTCGCACGCCGCGACCGTCCTCGCGGACGGCTCGACGCTGCAGGCCTTCGCGGGGACGCTCGGCACGTGGGTCCACGCCGGCCTCCTGCCGGTGACGCCGAACCACGACTTCATGGCCGGGCTCCAGTACGGCAACGACCCGAACCTCGCGACGGACGCGGCGAACCGGACGGTCATGGCGTGGTACTCGAGCGCGGCCGGCCGGCTCGGCGTGCTCGCGCAGGACGTCAACGCGGACGGCAGCCCCGGTCCCGGCCCGCTCACGATGCCGGGCACCGGCGCGATGAACGTCGGCATGCTCGGCCGCACGCCGCTGGTGGCGCGCGCGGGCGGTGGGTTCTACGTCGCCTACCCGACGCCCAGCAGCGTCCGGGTCTGGCGCGTGGGAGCGGCGAGCGCGCGGGCCGTCGCCGGCATCGACAACAGCCCGGCCGTGGCCATCGCGGCCGCCGGCGACGGCCGCATCTGGGTGCTGTGGACGAAGGGCTTCGGCGACCCGGACGTCCTCGCAAGGCGCTCGAACAAGGGCGCGACGAGGTTCGGCGCGACCGTCAACGCCGGCCACCCGAAGGACGCGGCGCAGGCCTACAAGCTCGACGCGAACGCGGCGGGGAACGCGGTCGACGTGCTCGCGAGCTTCAACATCGGCGCCACGACGGACGCGGTCACGTCCTACCGCCGGCTGCGTCCCGGCCTCACATTGCAAGCGAGCCCGGGCAGGCTGCGCAAGGGCGAGCCGACCGCGGTGCGCTTCACGGTGCGCGACGCGGGCGACCCCGTGAAGGGCGCGAAGGTCAAGGCCGGTGGCCGGTCGGGCACCACGGACGGCAAGGGCCGCGTGACGCTGACCCTGAGGTCGAGCAGGCCCGTCAAGGCACGGGCGGCGCGGAGCGGCTACACGGCCGCGACCAAGCGGCTCGGCGTGCGCGGCTGATCACCGGTTTTCACTTTTCGTGATAGAAGTCCCGTTGCAATCTCGCGGCGGGGCGGGAGTTTCGCCGCGCGTCGGACCAAACGGCGAATGCCGTAATTGACGGGGGTGTGGAGATGGAGCTCGGGAGGCTCTCTCTGGCTTGGCGGACTTCGAGCGTGCGCGTGGCCGCGCTGGGGGTGGTCGCGGCGGCCGCGCTGGCCTTCGCATCCGCGGGCGGCCCGGCCGCCACGGCGATCGCGCAGGAGGCCGAGAAGCGCGTGCTGCTCTACACGGGCACGACCGGCTACCGGCATGCGAGTGCGATCGACCCCGGCACGCCCGTCCTGGAGGCGGCGCTCGAGGAAGCCGGGTACGCGGTCGACGTCGAGACGTGCATCGACAACGGCGGCGCCGCGGGCAACTGCGACCACCCGTCCGCCAACCCGCGGGTGTTCACCGACGAGAACCTCGCGCAGTACGACGCGATCCTGCTGTTCAACGCGTCGTCGAGCTGGGCCGGCGGCAACAAGCCCGGTCCGCTGTGGGATGCGGAGCAGCGCGGCGCGATCGTCCGGTTCGTGCAGGCCGGCGGCGGCATCGCCGCCAACCACAACGCGACCGACATGGGCGCCGGGTCGGTGAGCTGGGACTGGTGGGACGGCGGCGAGCACTCGGCCGTCGGCACCTTGATGAAGGGCCACGCCCGCACCGATCTGAACAACCGGGCCGACGTGCAGGTCGCCGACCACCATCACCTCTCGACGCGCGACCTGCCGGACACGTATGCGTTCGGCGACGAGCACTACAACTTCGCGCGCAGCGTCCGCGGCACGCACCACGTGCTCGCCACGCTGGACGAGCGGACCTACGATCCCGGCCCGAACGCGATGGGCCAGGACCATCCGATCTCCTGGTGCAAGCGCTACGACGGCGCCGCGGTCGCGGACGGCACCGGCACGCCGAAGCCGTACGACGACGGTCGCGTCTGGACGACCGGCATGGGCCACTTCGGCGCGGCCTACACGGCGGACTCCGAGCTCGTGAAGCACATCGTCGGCGGCGTCCGCTGGGTGGCCGGCGAGGGCCGCAGGTCCGACTGCTCGGGCACGGTGTGGTCGAGCTTCAACCGGACGATCCTCGTCAACGACATCAACGGCCCGATGGGCGTCGACGCCGCGCCCGACGGCAAGGTCTATTGGACGGAGATCGGGCCCGAGCAGGGCTACGAGTCCGAGGGCTATCTCAAGGTCCACGACCCCGAGGGCGCCCGCAACAACAAGACGACCGTCGTGACGATCCCGACACGCGCCGATCACGGCAACTCCGAGGACGGCGTGCTCGGGATGACGCTCGAGCCCGGCTTCGACCTGTCGGACCCGCAGAAGCGCGACGTCTTCATCTACTACTCGCCGCGCAACCGCGCCTGGCCGACGGAGGGCGACCACATCGTCGTCGGCTACAACCAGGTCATCCGCTTGACGCTCAACGCCGCCGGCACCAGGGCGGTCGCGGGCTCCGAGCGGGTCATCCTGCGCGTGCCGAAGGCGAAGATCTCGGGCAAGCCCGCGGGCTTCCCGGGCGGCCCGACCGACAACGGGCCGGGCCACGTCGGCGGCGCGGGGCTGGACTTCGACAGCGAGGGCAACCTCTACCTCGGCGTCGGCGACGACGTCTCGCCGAACGCGCCCGGCCACGACCGCTACGCGCCGATGGACCACCGGGCAAAGGAGCGCTGGGACGCGCGCAAGACCGCGGCCAACAGCGCCGATCTGCGCGGCAAGGTCCTGCGGATCACGCCGAAGGACGAGATCGGGGCCGGCGCCGCGCCGGGCGTCGACAGCACGTACACGATCCCGGACGGCAACATGTTCGAGCCGGGCACGGCCAGGACGCGGCCGGAGATCTACGCGATGGGCTTCCGGCAGCCGTTCACGGTGCACGCCGACGCGAAGTACCCCGGCCACGTCGTCGTCGGCGAGTACTGCCACGACAACAAGGTCAACGCGGCCGGCCGCGCGCCGGCGGGCGTGTGCGAGTGGAACCTCGTCGACGAGCCGAGCTTCAACGGCTGGCCGTTCTGCATGGGCGACAACGCTCCGATCAACTCCACGTTCCGCTGGAACTACGCGGCCAACGCTACGACGGGCCAGCAGTACGACTGCTCGCAGTCGAGCCTTCCGTCCGACATCCGCTGGGCGCCGGACGGACAGGACCCGGTCGAGCCGACGTTCGACGGGCTCGACCAGCTGCCCGGTCCGGCGCGCCAGGCGACGATCTGGCGCAAGTACCCCGACGCGCCGGGCGGCCAGGATCCGCTCGACTTCGGCGACCTGACGGCCGGCGGCATGTCGCCGGTGACCGGCCCGGTCTACCGCTATGACGCGGAGACCGCGAAGCCGGGCGCGTTCCCGCCGTACTACGACGGCTCCTGGCTCATCACCAACCGCGGCACGAACGACGGCTTCTGGAAGGAGGTCAAGCTGCGCGAGGACGACGGCCAGATGCTGCGCGTCAACGACTGGGTGCCGCCGGGGCAGTCCGGCGAGCCGAACACGTCGTACGTGATCCCGAGCCGCTTCGGACCGGACGGCGCGCTCTACATGGCGCGCTGGGCCGAGGGCTGCTGCCGCAACCAGGTCGGCGAGGACACAAGGACACAGTTGCTGAAGGTCGAGTTCGCGGTCACCGATGAGTGCGAGGCCGACCTGCAGCCGCCGCGCGTCAACCACCACGTCGGCGGGGTTGAGCACGAGAGCGAGGAGGACACGTACGTCGGGACGGCCACGCTGACGGTGACGGCCGGCGACGCGGGCTGCGCGGGCGTCGAGGGGATCGAGGTGCGCGTCAACGGCGGCGAGTGGGAGCCGTACGGCGGGCCGCGCGCGTTCGAGGCCGGCACATACAGCGTGGAGTACCGCGCCGCCGACAACGAGGGCAACGAGTCGACGGTCGAGACCGTCGCGTTCACGGTCGAGGCGGACACGCCGCCAGACGTGCGCGAGATCTTCGCCACGGGCACGACGTGGACCCCGGACGCCACGGGCGTCCCGTTCGGCGCGACCGTGACCTGGCGCTTCGACAAGCCGGGCGAGGTGCAGCCGCACGACGTGTGGTTGGTCGCCCCGGGCACGGTGGATCCGCTGAACGGCGCGTTCCAGGTGACGCCGGGCGTCGTCCCGGCGGGCGGCCCGCCGGCCAGCTACACGTTCAAGCAGCAGGGCGACTGGACGTTCGTGTGCAGGCTCCACTCGACGTTCAACACGGTCGAGCAGCGGTGGACGGGGATGGTCGGCACGGCCGAGGTCGGCGCGGGCACGGACACGGGGCCGCAGCCCAGTCCGGGCGGCACGGGTCAGACACCCCCGCCGCCGGCGGGGAAGCCGACGACGGCGAAGCTCGCCAAGCTGCCCGCCAGGCAGCTGCGGACGTTCCTGCGCAGCGGGGTGCGCGTGCGCACGGCCTGCGAGGCAGGGTTGCGCGGTCGCGTCCGCATCACGCTCGGCCGCAAGGATGCTCGCGGGGTGGGCCTGGGCCGCAGGACGACGATCGCGTCCGCGCGCGTCCGGTGCGGCAGCGACGACCGGGCGACGGTGCGGCTCAAGCCGTCGCGGAAGGTCGCGCGCGCCCTGGGCCGCGCCCGGGAATCGCTCCGCGTGAAGGTGACGGTGAGCGTGGGCGCCGGCGACCTGGCGTCGAGCAGCAGCCGCCGTCTCGTGCTCAAGCGCCGCTGACGTTCCCCGGGGTCGCCGCCGTCCGTGCGGCGGCGACCCCGCACGGGTCGTCATCATCCTCCGGCGTGTCCGACCAGAAGCGATGGCGCGGCGGCGCGCTCGTGGCGCTCGCCCTTCTCGCGGGGTGCGGCGGCGAGGAGGCCGAGCCGCTTCCCGCGGCGCCCGACACCATCCAGCTCGCCACGCCGGACTTCGAGGACGGCGGCACGATCCCGCGCGCGCTCACCTGCGACGGCGCCGGCACCGCGCCCACGATCACCTGGCGCGGGGTGCAGGGCGCCGCGGAGCTGGTGCTCATCGTCGAGGATCCCGACGCCGGCTTCACGCACTGGACGGCCTACGGCATCAGCGGCGCGGGCGGGAGCGGACTGGCGCCGCACGGCCGGTTCCCGACCGGCACCGAGTACGGGAAGAGCTCCGACGGCACGACCGGCTGGACGCCGCCGTGCCCGCCCGAGGACGACGACCCGCACCGCTACGTCTTCACGCTGTACGCGCTCGAGGAGGCGAGCGCGCTCCCCGACGGCGCCGAGCCCGATGCGGTCCGCGCGAAGCTCACCGGCGCGGTCGCCCGCGGCACCTACACGGGGACCTACGCTCGTCGTTGAGCGATCTCAACGGGCAGGATCCCTGAGTTTCTGGTGGGATTGGCCGGTTTCCTAGACACGGAGGGACCCATGGTCGGGAGAAGGGCACTGATCGCGCTCGCCGCGACGGCGTTGGTATTGGCAGGAAGCCAGTCCGCATTCGCGGCAGACGACGACGGGATCCCGTTCCAGCAGCTGGTCCAGGTGTACGTGCCCGACCAGGACGCGGTCGACCGCGTCGTCAACACCTACGACGCCGCCGAGTACAAGTCGGTGCAGGACGACGGCTCGATCCTCCTCAACGTCTTCGTGACGGCCGAGGAGAAGTCCGCGCTGAAGGCCAAGGGCTACGAGATCGGCCGCGTCATCGAGGACTCCGACACCGGTCCCCAGCGCATGAAGGAGCGCCAGGAGATCATCGACCAGGAGGCCCTCGCCGCCGAGGCGGCCGAGAACGGACCCGGGGCTCTGAGACTCGGCAAGTCCGCCGTCCCCGGCCAGGGCGACACGGTCATCCAGCGGGCCGACGTGTTCACGAACGCGGTCGGTCCCAACTCGGCCCTGTCGAGCGCGCGCTTCCTCTACGTGGAGGCGTTCAACAAGTCGACGACTCGCGTCCCGGGCTCCAACGCCTATGCGGGCCCGACGCTGGCGCTGTCCTTCGCCGGCCCCGACGGGGTCTACTCGACGGCGACCAACATCCCCCGCCTCATCGACAACCAGCCGACACCGGACGCGTACATGTACCACCGGCTGCTCGTCCGCCTGACCGGCACGTACGCCAACCTCGCGGCCGGTGACATCCAGCTCCGCGTCGCCACCTCGGCGACACCGGGCGGCGCCGACGCCAGCGTCGAGACCCACCCGGTCACCGAGTGGCTCGGCAACAGCCTCCCGCCGCACGTCGCCGGCTTCAAGACCCAGTTCTTCACGAAGTACCAGGACCCGACGGAGACCCGCGCCGACCTCGACGCGCTGGCCGCCCGGTTCCCGGAGCTGGTGACCCCGGTCAACCTGCCGGAGCTGACCTCCGGCTATCAGCGCAAGGCGCAGGCGACCATGAACGGCACGACCGCGATCGGCGGGACGCCGGCCGCCGCCGTCGGCCCGCTGCTGCTCGACACGACGGGCGAGATCACGGCCGCCCAGCCGGTCGCCTCGATCCCGTTCGCCGCCGAGGCGGGAGTGCAGTACCGCGCGATCGTGGACACGATCCCGCCCGGCATGAACAGCCCGAACGCCGACGACTTCATCCTCACGCTCAAGGACCCCGCGGGCAACGTCCTGCAGTCGATCGACACGGGGACGAGCCCGGAGCAGCTCACACAGGTGATACCCGCGTCCGGCACCTACACCTACGAGGTCTCGGGCTTCCAGGGCGACCTCGGCGACTTCACGTTCACGGTCCGAGAGGTCATCTACTCGGCGGTCGTGCTCACCACGAAGGCCTGGGGCCATGAGGGCGGCAACCAGGTCCAGGCCGAGTTCCGCAGCCCGGGCGCGCCCGACCAGCCGCTGGGCGTCTCCGTCACCGGCAACCTGATCGAGGTCGTGCTCGGCACCGACGGCACCGGCGCGCTGAGCTCGACCGCCAAGCACGTCGTCGACGCGATCAACGCCAGCCCGGCGGCCTCCGCGCTCGTCACGGCGACGACGTTCCGCGGCAACCGGGGCCTCGGCATCGTCGAGCCCCGCGCGCGCACGAACCTGTCGGACTTCCTCAATGCTCCGGCGAGCGTCGCGCGTGGTCCGTTCCAGCAGCGCATGTACCGGATCGGCTCGGTCCGCGACGGCTCCAAGGTCGGTGTGTTCCTCTTCTGCCAGCAGCACGCTCGCGAGTGGACCACCAGCCTCACCTGCCAGGAGACCGCGCACCAGCTGGTCGAGAACTACGCGACCGACCCGCAGACCAAGGAGCTGCTGGACAACGTCGAGGTCTTCATCCTGCCCAACTCCAACCCGGACGGCGCGCACTACTCGATGTACGACTCGTCCGTGCAGCGCAAGACGATGCCCAACTACTGCCCGGCGAACGGCACGTCGGATCCGGCCGCCCGCACGGCGTGGGGCGTCGACATGAACCGCAACATGGGCGAGTACTCGATGTTCGACGGCTACTACGGCGCCTCGGCCTCGTGCACGAACGAGCTCTTCGCCGGCCCGGGCGAGTACTCCGAGCCGGAGAGCCGCAACGAGCGGTGGGTCGCGGACACGTTCCCGAACATCAAGTTCATGAACAACATCCACTCCTACGGCGGGTACTTCATGTGGGCGCCGGGCTCCTACAAGGACGACGGGAACCGCACCACGGCCCCGGCCCCGAACATCGGCATCGAGAACTACTTCTTCCAGGCCGGTGAGAAGATCCTCAAGCGGATCAAGGACGTGCGCGGCACGGTCATCCTCCCGCAGCGCACCGGCCCGATCGCCGACGTGCTCTACTCCGCCGCCGGCAACTCCGCCGACGACGGCTGGTACCGCAAGGGCATCATCGCCTACTCGTTCGAGACGGGCGCCGACCGCATACTGAACACGACGACGGGCACCACCCCGACGCAGGTCGGCTTCCAGCCGTGCTTCGGCGCGGTCGGCACCGGCGGCGGCCAGGGCTCCTGCCCCGCCAACGGCTCGCTGGTCAACGAGGGCCGCGACGAGGCGCTGGAGTTCGCGGCGGGCAACTACGGCATGGTCGAGTCCGCCTACGACTACGCGATGGACATCACGCCTCCGAGCACCTCGCTCGACTCCGACGGCGTCACGCAGTCCAAGGACCCGATCGCGTACCGCTTCATCTGGAACGACGAGGCGGCGGTCATCCACTACACGACCGACGGCTCGACGCCGACGCTGTCCTCGCCCAAGTACAACAACCAGCGGGCGCGGAGCATCGGCGAGATCCTCGAGATCAGCACGCCGGGCGCGACCACCGTCAAGTGGTTCGCCGTCGACATCAAGGGCAACCAGTCCGCGGTGCAGTCGCAGTCCTTCCTGCTCGAGCAGACGGCGCCGACCGTCACGGTCAACATCCCGGAGGGCGCGGTCTACACCCAGGGCCAGCCGGTCCCGCTCACGTTCTCGTGCGCTGACGAGGTGGGTGGCTCGGGCATCGCCTCGTGCGTCGGCTCGACCGCCAGCGGCTCCAACCTGCCGACCGGCGCCGCCGGCATGCAGGTGCTCACGATCACCGCCACCGACAACGCCGGCAACGTGTTCGTCAAGACCGTCAACTACCGCGTCCTGGACGCCACCAACGTCGACGGCACGGTCAACGGCACCGTGCCGGGGACGCTGAGCCTGACGCTGACCACCCCGTCGGCGACGTTCGGCGCGTTCACGGCGGGCCTGGCGTGGGACTACGCCACGACGCTGGCGGCGAACATCGTCTCGACCGGCGGTGACGCCGCGCTCAGCGTGGCCGACGCGAGCGGCACCGCGACGGGCCATCTGGTCAACGGGACGTTCTCGCTCCCGTCGGCCCTGCAGGTCAAGGCCAGCAGCCCGGCCGGCACCGGTGGGGGCGCGTTCGCGAACGTCGGCGGGTCCGCAGCGCCGACGCCGCTGCTCAGCTACGCCGGCCCGGTCAGCAACGACCCGGTCACGGTGGCGTTGCAGCAGCACATCGGTTCCACCGACGCGCTGCGGACGGGCACCTACAGCAAGACGCTGACGTTCACGCTGTCGACGACGACGCCGTAAGCAGCCACTGCTCCCGGAGCACGTTCGCGTGCTCCGGGAGTCATCCCGGCGCGTCGTACTCGTCGTGGCGCCGGACCCAGCCGTCCGGGGCCTGCGGGTAGCCCTCCGGCGAGTCCTCCCAATCCTCCTGGCGTCCGAGCGCGGTGATGTCGAGGTAGCTCCAGAGACCGCCCAGCGCCTCGTCGCCGCGGCCGTCGACGAAGTAGGTGCGGAAGATCCGGCCGTCGTCGTCGCGGAGGAACGCGTTGGTGCCGTGCCACTCGCCGACGTCGAAGTCGGCGTCGAAGTCGTCGGTCAGCGTGTACCACGGGAAGACCTCCCAGCCCATGCGCGCCTTCCAGCGCTCGATGTCGGGCTGCGGGGCGCGCGAGACGAACGCGAGCGTGGTGTCACGGGCATTGAGATGAGCCGGGTGGGTGGCCTGATCCGCGACCCAGGAGCAGCCAGGGCAGCCGCTCTCGGGCCAGCCTTCGACGCCGGGCTCGAAGAAGAAGCGGTACACGATGAGCTGACGGCGGCCCTCGAAGAGGTCGTCGAGGCTCGCCCGCCCCTCCGGGCCCCCGAACGCGTACTCCCGCTCGATGGCCGTCCTCGGCATCCGGCGGCGCTGCGCCGCAAGCGCGTCGCGGGCGTGGGTCAGCTCCTTCTCCTTCACGAGCAGCTCCTCGCGGGCGGCCTTCCATTCCTGCGATGAGACGATCGGCGGCAGGTTCATCTCCGGTCCTCCTTCGGTCCGATCGGGCTCGGCCCGGCCTCGCGCCGGCCCCGGACGATGAGCTTGGCAGGCCGCAACAGCCGTTGCTCCCGGAGCACGCGCACGCGTGCTCCGGGAGCGGCTCGGTTCCGCGAGTGGCGGCTACCGGGCTACGCGGACGGCGCCGGCACGCACGAGCTGCCGGGCGCCGCGCATGTCGGTCGCCTCCACCTCGACCTTCAGGGTCTCGCCGCCGAGGCCGTCGGCGAGCCTGATCGCGAGCCGGGCGCGGACGGCCTTGCCCTTGCTGCGCAGCCTGCTCGCGGCCCGGTCGAGCCGGACGGCACCGCCTGCTGCGATCCGCTCGCCGCGCGGGCGGATGGTGATCTTGCCGACCGGCGCGCCGTTCTGGGTCAGCCGCAGCTCGATCTTCCGGAGCTGCTTCCAGGCCGTCGGGTGACGCCAGCTCAGCTCGATGCGGGCCATCTCGCCGGCCTCGGCGCGCAGCACCTTCGGCGTCAGGCGCAGCGTCCCGACCGACTTGCGGGTCTCGCAGCCCGAGATCTCCTCCTCGGCGGTGTCGGTGAACGCGACGTCGGCGAGCCCACCGCCGCAGAGCACGCGGTCGATGTCGCCCTCGTCGGCGATCAGGGTGTCGCTGCCGTCGCGGCCGATGATCATGTCGCGGCCGAGGCCGCCGATGAGCCGGTCGGCCAGGGTGGTGCCGGTGATCGTGTCGCCGCCGGGGCCGCCGTCGAGGATGGTGCCGTTCGGGCGGGTCGCGGCGAACAGCGTGTCGTTGCCGGCGCCGCCGATGACGGCGCGGACGCCGACGAGCTCGTCGCCCTCGCCGGTCTCGCCGTCGTCGGCGCCCCCGAGATCGACGCCGGCGCGGACCGGGTTGGTGCGCCTGGCGTAGGACACCTGGGTGGCCCGGCCGCCGACGATCTTGTCGGCGCCGTCCTTGGCCGCGCCCATGTCGACGAGCGTCGTGATGGCGTCGGCGCCGAGGACGACGTCGTCGCCGCCGAGCGGGCGGAACTCCTCGAAGCCCGCGACGCCGGTCATCCCGCTGAAGCGGTCGGCGAAGTGGGTGCCCGTCACGACGTCGACGTCGTTGCGGATGTTGTCGCGGTCACCGGGACGCCCGTCGTTGGCCACGCCGTCCTTCGAGACGTCGACGCCGGTCTGGGCGTTCGTGTAGTGCGCGAGATCGCCGCCGTCGATGTCGCCCTTGAAGTCGACGCGGGTCGGCGCCGCGGTGCGTGCGCCGACGTACAGGTCGTCGCCGTTGCCGGCGTCGTACTCGATGGGCAGCGAGCCGCTGGCGCGCAGCTGGTCGTTGCCGCCGCGGGCGCGGAAGACGAGCCTGGAGATCGGCGAGGTCGAGGGCCGGATGCAGCGGAGCTCCTCCGGGGTGAGGTTCACGCACGTGGGGGTCTTGGACACGAGCGCGACCTGGTCGACGAGCCGCAGCTCGCCGCCGGGCAGCGACTCGGCGATCAGGCGGTTCGCCTGCGCGCCGACGCCGAAGGCCCCGGTCTTGTCCTCGACGACGATCTCGGTTCCGATCGCCGTGACCTCTGCCGCCTGTGCCGTCGCGGCGGGCAGCGCCGCGACCGCCGCGGCAGCGAGAATGGCGCGCCGGGCCTGCCGGCGCGTGGTTCGAAAGTGCATGGGGATGCTCCTTGGTTGTGGGGCGCTCAGCGCGCGGGCCGGATGTTCTGGTTGAGGTGGAAGCGGTTGCCGGGGTCGTACGCGGCCTTGATCCGGGCCAGGCGGGCGTGGTTGGCGCCGTAGCTCTCGCGCACGGCGGCGTCGCCCTCCTCGTGCAGGCCGGGGAAGTTGAAGTAGGTCTGGCCGGTCGAGAACTGCCGCGACGCGGCGTAGAAGTCGCGCGTGTAGGCGACGTTGGCCTCGTCGTCGGCGGGATCGGGCCAGCTCGAGTCGATGCTGAGCATCCACTGCGAGCTCCGGTCGCCGAACGCGGTGTCCTGGGCGCCGACGCGCGCGATCGCGCCGCCGCAGTGGCGGACGATGACCAGCGTGTCGCTCGACGGGCGGCGCTCGGACCAGTCGACGGTGACGTCGATCGCGGCGTCGGAGAGCCCGTCGAGGTACAGCGCCTTCCAGTAGCGGCGCACGCCCGACGGGAAGAACGGGTCCAGCGAGCGCTGGAAGTCGACGTAGGGCATCGTCGCGCTCATGTCCAGCAGCGGGGTGGCCAGCGCACGCAGGGGGCGGGTGACGCGCTCGCCCTCAGCCGGGTCGCCCGCCCACATGCCGGCGATGCCGACGTAGGCCGCCCCGCGCAGCCCGGCCGGGAGCTCCGCCATGACCGGCAGCGACCAGATGAACCCGGCGGTGGACAGGTCGTCCGGCGCGTCGGCGACCGCATCGCGCCAGGCGGCCAGCACCCGCGCGGCGTCCTCGACCGGGTAGGCGACGTTGAGGCCGAACACCTCCGGGCCGAGCTCGTGCAGGCGCAGCTCGAAGGACGTGACGACGCCGAAGTTGCCGCCGCCGCCGCGCAGCGCCCAGAACAGGTCGGGGTGCTCGTCGCCGGCGGCGCGGACGCGGCGGCCGTCGGCCAGGACGACTTCGGCGGAGACGAGGTTGTCGACGGTCATGCCGTCGCGGCGGCGCTGGTGCGAGACGCCGCCGCTGAGCGCCAGACCGGCCACCCCGGTCTCGGAGACGACGCCACCCGGGGCCGCGAGCCCGAGCGGCGCGGTCACCTGGTCGACGTCGCCCCAGGTGGCGCCGCCCTGCACGTGCACGGTGCGGCCCGAGCGGTCGAGGCGCACGGCTCGCATCGCGGAGAGGTCGATGACCAGGCCGTCGTCGACCAGGGCGGTGCCGGCGACGTTGTGCCCGCCGCCGCGAACGGCGAGCGCCAGCCCGTGCTCGGCGGCGAAGCGCACGGCGGTCGCGACGTCGGCCGCGTCAGCACAGCGCGCGATGGCCGCGGGGCGCTTGTCGATCATGGCGTTCCAGATGCGGCGGGCGGTCTCGTACTCGGGATGACCGGGGGCGATGACCTCGCCGGCCAGGCGCTCGGCGAGCGCGGCGGTGAGATCGGTCCAGACGGTGGTGCGGATGGCCACGGCGGTGCTCCTTCGGATGGGGACAAGGGCAGCCTCCGCCCGGGACGTCCGGCGACCGTCCGCCACACCGTCCGGATTCCGTCCCTCGTGCGTCCCGGCGCTCGGTAGGCTCGCCGTGCTGTGCTCGAGGTGCACGTCTTCGGTGGCTTGTCCGCTGCGGTGGATGGCCGGCCCGTCGAGCTGCCCTCCGACGCGGCGGCGCGCGAGCTGCTGGCGCGACTGGCGCTGTCGCCCGGGCCGCACGCGCGCTCCGCGATCGCCGGGCGGCTGCGTCCCGACGTGCCCGAGGACAGCGCTCGCAAGACGCTGCGCAACGCGCTGTACGAGCTGCGCCGCGCGCTCGGTCCGGTGGGAGGCGACGCGCTCGCGGTCACTCGCTCGCAGGTCGGGCTGCGCACTGACGCGGTCCGCGTCGATGTCTGGGACTACCGCCGCCACCTGGCCGACGGACGGCTCGAGGCAGCGGCGGACGCCGGGCGCGGCGAGCTGCTCGACGGCGTCGACGGCGACTGGGCGCTGCGCGCCCGCGACGAGCACGCCGCCGAGCTGGCCGGCGTGCTCGAGACGCTGAGCGCGCGGGCCCGGGACGCCGGCGACGTGACCGCGGCGATCGCGTGGGCGCGCCGGCGGCTCGAGGTCGACCCGCTGGCCGAGGCGGCCCACCGCGAGCTCATCCGCCTGCTGGCGCTCGGCGGCGACCGGCCTGCCGCGCTCGCGGCCGCGGGAGCGATGAGCGAGCGCCTGCGCGCGGACCTCGGCGTGCCGCCGTCGGCGGAGACGCGGGCGCTCGTCGAGGACGTCCGCCGTGGCCGCGTCGCGCGCACCGCCGCGATGGCGGCGGCCGAGGCCCCGGCACTGCCGGCGATCCTGGCGGCCGCGGAGCCGCCCGAGGGTCGCGCGGCGACGCTGGCGCGCCTGGAGCGGGCCTGGGCGGACGCCGTGGCGGGCGCGCGGCGCTTCGCGCTGGTCACCGGTGAGCCCGGGATCGGGAAGACCACGCTCGCCGGCGAGCTGGCGCGCCGCGCACACGCCGAGGGTGGTGCCGTGCTGCTCGGGCGCAGCGACGAGTACGCGCCGGTGCCGTTCCAGCCGTGGATCGAGGCGCTCGAGCGGCTCCTGGAAGCGCTGCCCGCCGCCGACGCCGACCACTGGCTGACCGCGCACGACGGGGCACTCGCCCGGCTGCTGCCGGCCCGCAGCGCGGCGCAGGATCCGGCGGGCGGACCGCGCGAGCGCTACCTCGCGTTCGAGTTGGCGCGGGCGCTGCTCGACGACGTCGCCGCGCGCTGGCCGCTCCTGCTCGTGCTCGACGACGTGCACTGGGCCGACGCGGACTCGCTGGCGCTGCTGCGGCACCTTGCGCGGTCGGCGCCGCGCACGCGGCAGCTCGTGGTCCTCTGCGCCCGCCCGGCCGAGCTCGAGCCCGCGATCGCGCAGACGCTCGCCGAGCTGCGCCGGGAGGGACCGCTCGTGCACGTGGACCTCGCCGGCCTCGACGAGGACGCGGTCGCCGCGCTCGTCGCGCGCCGCACCGGAACGAGCGACCCCGGCGCCGCACGCCGCCTTCGCGCGCGCAGCGGCGGCAACCCGTTCTTCCTCGGTGAGCTGCTACGGGAGGCGCAGGAGATCGGCGGCGAGGCCGAGGGTCCGCCCGCCGGGGTGCGCGACGTGATCGAGCGCCGGGTCGCACGCCTCGACGACGCGACCCTGCGCGCCCTCGACGTCGCCGCCATCTGCGGCCTCGAGTTCGACATCGCCACGCTCGCCGAGGTGGACGACCAGCCGGTCGTCGACGTCCTCGAAGCGCTCGACGGGGCCCGCGCGGCCGCGCTGGTCGCCGCCACCGATCGTTTGGGGCGCTACGCGTTCGCCCACGCGCTCGTCGGCGAGACGATCGTCGCCGCGCTGCCGGCCTCCCGTCGCGCGCGGCTGCACCTCGAGGTCGCCGACGTCCTCGCTACACGGCATGACGCCGGCGAGGTGGGCGCCGGCGAGGTGGCCCGGCACCTGCGCGCGGCCGAGCCGCTCGCCGGCGCCGAGCGCCTCGCCGCCTGGGAGCTCGCGGCCGCGCGCGAGGCCAGCGCCGCGCTGGCCGATGCGGACGCGGCGGCGCACTACGAGGCGGCGCTGGCCGGCGGTCGCGACGCCGAGCTGCTGCTCGCGCTCGGCCATGCCCACTACCGGGCGGGACGCGGGGAACGCGCACGCGCGGTGTTCCGCGAGGCGGCCGACCTCGCGCACGCTGCCGGCGACGATGATCTGCTCGCCCGCGCGGCTGTCGGCTACGGCGAGACGGCGGTGGTCATCGCCGCTGCCGACCCTGCGGCCGTGCGCCTGCTCGAGGACGCCCTCGCGGGCGCGCCTGCCGCGGACCCGGCCACCGCGGCGCGGCTGCTCGCGCGGCTCTCGATCGAGTTCTACTCCGCCGACCCGGCGCGCGCCGCCGAGCTCAGCGCAGCCGCCGTCGAGCGGGCGCGCCGGCTGGACGACGCCGGCGCCCTCGCCGCGGCGCTGAACGCCCGCCGCATCGCGCTCTGGTCGCCGCAGCACGCCGACGAGCGCCTCGCCGTCGCCGGCGAGATGGTCGCCGCCGCCGACGCGGCCGGAGACCGCGAGGTGCAGCTGCAGGCTCGCAGCTGGCGCATCGTCGACCTGCTCGAGCTCGGCCGCATGCGCGAGGCCGCCACCGAGATCGACGCCTACGACACGATCGCCGAAGCGGTCGCGCTGCCGCACTTCGGCTGGTACGTGCCGCTGTGGCGCGGCACGCTCGCCCAGTTGGCCGGGGACTGGGACGAGGCCGCCGTGCTGGCCGAGCGCGCGCTGGAGCTCGCAAGGCAGGCCGACGATCCCAACGGCCCGATCTTCGTCGGCATCCAGCGCGGGTTCACGCTCTACGGCCAGCGCCGGTTTCCGGCGCACGACCGGGAGCGGCTCGTCACGGAGGGCGCCGCATCGCCCGCGGCCCCGGCGTGGCGCGCCTACGTCGCGCAGTTCGACGCCGAGACCGGAGCGACCGAGAGCGCCCGCCGGCTGCTCGCCGAGCTCACCCGCGACGGCGCGACGGCGATGGATGTCAACTGGCACGCCGCGTGCGCGCTGGCCGACGTGGCCGCGCTGGTGGGAGACCGCGAGGCGGGCGGGGCGCTGTACGCCCTGCTCGAGCCGCACGCGCGGCTGTTCCCGCTCATCGGCCGCGCCGTGGCGTGCCTGGGATCCGCTGAGCTCTACGTGGGCCGGCTCGCCGGGCTCCTCGGGCGCCACGACGAGGCCGAAGCGCGACTGCGCCGCGCGGTGGCCGCCGACGACCGCGCCGGCGCCGGGCCCCACGCCGCCCTCGCGCTGCTGCGCCTCGGCGAGGCGCTCACGGCCGGCGGGCAGCAGGAATCCGCGCGCGAAGCCCTGCAGCAAGCGGAACGACGCGCGGACGCGCTCGCCATACCGACGCTGGCCGCCGACGCCCGCCGCCTGCTCGCCGCAGACGCTTAGCGCGCATGGCGAGACCCGGACTCGAACCGGGGACACCACGATCTTCAGGTGCCGCGCCGGAGACTTCGACGGACGACGAATGCCCTGCAAATCGGCCGGACCTGAGAGACGGGTGATCGGCGCTCATTGCCAGCGGTTTTCGGCTGTCTGCGGTTCGGCCGCCGTACTCCTATCGCAGCAGCTCGCTCGCCGTGCGCGTGGCGTACGCGGCGGCTGCGGCGCGGTTGCGCACGCCGAGCTTCATCAGGATGCGACTGACGTGGTGGCCGGCGGTCTTCTCGCTGATGACCAGGGTCTGCGCGATGCGGGCGTTGGACATGCCGAGGGCGATCAGGCCGAGAACCTCGTCCTCGCGGGCGGTGAGCTTGCCGCCTGTGCGCGGTCGCGCGCCCGTGCCCGCTCCGAGCTCGCGCAGGAGCGCGGTGGCGCTGTCGAGGGCGCGCGTCGCGCCCAGCGCGCGGAAGGCGGCCGCGGCGGTGCGGGCCTCGTCGGCGGCGACGTCCGGGTTGTCGGCGCCGATCGCCCGGGCGAGCTCGAGCCGTGCCTCGCCGGCGTCGAGGGGCATGGCCAGCACGCCGAACGCCGCCAAGGCGCGTCGCGCCGGCTCCGCCCCGGCGGCGGCGTCCCCACGCGCGATCGCCACGCGCGCCGCCGCCAGTTCCGCTCGCGGCCCGACGAGCCGCATCCCGCACGTCCGGGAGAGGTCACCAAGGGTGTCCGCCGCCTCGCCCGCGCCGGCGAGATCACCGCACGCGATCCGCGCCTCGACCAGTGCTGCCAGCAGCTGGGTGGCGCCCATCGTGTCGCCTTCGGTGCCGCGCAGGCCGCGCAGGCCGCGCTCCAGCAGCGCGGCAGCGGCCAGCGGCTCGTGCTCTGCGATCCGCAGCAGTGCCAGCGCGCGCAGCGCCGACGGGGGTCTGCTCGCGGCCGGTCAGCAGCCTCTCGGCGTCCGGGAGCCGGCCCTGGCGGATCCGCAGCTCGGCCAGGAGCGCGATCGTTGGCGCGCCCATCTGCGGGACGTACCGGGCGTGGGTGGCGAGGGCCGACTGCAGGGCGCGCTCGGCCTCCGGCCAGCGGCCGGTGGCCACGAGCACGTCGGCGTGGATGGTGCGGCAGGCGCCGAGCAGCGGCGCGGTCTCGTGCGTGCGCGCGAACTCGTCGACCAGTTCGCACCACTCAGTCGCGCGCTCCCACTCCCCCGCGCTGGTGCAGGCCATGATCGAATTGCAGTACGCCTCCGCGAGCGTGTGGACGTTGCGCACCCGGCCGGCGGCCGCGGACGCCATCGCCTCCTCGAGCAGCTCCGTGCCGCGCTCGCGCCGGCCGGCGCTGACCTCGGCCCGGCCGAGCAGGCTCAGCGCGAAGACCTCCAGGTCATCGGCGCACGTCTCGCGCGCGATCTCCATCGCCTGGCTGGCGTGCTTGATCTGGTCCTCGACGCCGATCGCGTGCCGGGCGCGCTCGACCGCGACCCAGCCGTGCCCGGCGCACCGGTCGACGTTCTGCAGCGCACGCTCGGCACGCGCGAGCCACCCGCGCGCCGCGGAGGCCCGGCCGCCGAGAAGATGCTGGTGGGAGACCCCCCGTGGGCGGCCTGCCATTTGGCCGCCTCCAACGCGCGCCGACCCTCGAGCAGATCGTCCCGCGCGGTCGCGAGGGCCGCAGTATCCCAACTTCCTGCCCCAACATCAGGTCGTGGTGCGCGCGTCCTCGAAAGCGGCCGCAAGCTCGTCGGCGCCCGCCGCCGCCTCGAGGTCGACCGCGGTGCCTGAGATCGTGATGGTGATCTTGCGGCCGAGGCCAGCCCGCTTGACCTCGAGCGAATCGACGGCGCCGAGCGGCAGGCCGCCGAGCAGCGCCTTGATCTGTCCGCCGCGCCCGAGGATCGGGGTCGAGATCTTGAACGTCAGCAGCCGCTGTGAGGTCAGGACCAGCGCCATCGGGTTGTCGATCACGAGTCCCGCCTCGTCGGCGGCCGCGATCGACCGCTGCTGCTTGCGCGCGCCCAGCTCGGAGGCGGCGAAGCTCCGCGGCGCCGGCCGCGAACTTGTGCGTGTACTTGGACTTCATCGGATTCCCTTCCGGCCCGGCCGGGCCAGGTCGGCGAGCTCGAAGTTGGCCGGGGCGGCCGGGTCATACAGGACGTCGACGGTCTCGCCAGGGACCAGCGGCGTCCCGGGCACGACCATGAGCCGCTTGGTCACCTCGCTGCCGGCGGCGAAGCGGACGGTGAGGTCATAGGTCAGCAGCGAGCCGATCTGGATTCCGGCCTTGTGGTGCGCCCGGACGATCTCCGCGCTCGCGCGCGCGCCGGCCCGGCGCCGCCGCCGCGCCGCGGCCTCGCGGCGCGCGAGCACCACGAAGGCGGTCACGCAGCCCAGGCCGGCCGCCAACAGGGGCAGGCCGAATGTGAACCAGCCGTCGGAGCTGCCCTGCCGAGGCTCCACGCCGGCCAGGCCGAGCGTGGTGAACACGATGCCCAGCAGGCCGAGGACGATCGCGAGAATCCCGCAGAGCAGCCGCGTCAGCATCAGGCCTTGGTGCCCACCGCGACGAGGTACTCCTGCTCGAAGCGCGCGGGTGCGCCGGCCCCCGCGAGGTTCCAGCGGTCGCAGAACGCGTCGACGGCGGCATCGAAGTCCGCCTCGCGCCCGTTCTTGACGGCGTTGGCACGCGCGGCGATCGTCGGCCCGTAGTAGGCCTTGAAGTGCTCGCCGTAGCCACGGGCCTGATCGAAGGCGGTGATCACCAGATCGTCGCGCTCGAGCGTCGAGAACATCACGCGGCCGCCGAACAGCCCGGACACGTGGTCCTCGCTGCCCCACAGAGGGGGGGAGGACGCGCCGGGCGGGGGCGGCGGAGCGAACTCCTTCATCGCCTTGAACAGGTCGCCGATCATGCCCTCCGGGGTCCAGCTGAGCAGCGCGATCGCGCCGCCGGGGCGGCAGACGCGCACGAGCTCGTCGGCCGCGGCCTGGTGGTGCGGGGCGAACATCACGCCGATCGAGGACATCACGACGTCGAACGCGGCGTCCTCGAACGGCAGCGCCTCGGCGTCGGCGACGACCCACTCGATGCCGTCGGCGCCGGCCTTCGCCTTGCCGGCCTCGAGCAGCTCCGGCGTCAGGTCGCTGGCGGTGACGTGGGCGCCCCGCGCGGCGGCGGGAAGGGACGCGTTGCCGGTGCCGGCCGCGACGTCGAGGACGCGCTGGCCGGCGGCGATGCCCGAGGCAGCGACGAGTCGCTCGCCGACGGGCAGCAGGAACGTCTCGACCATCTCCGGGTAGTCGCCCGACGCCCACATCTTCGCGTGCCGGGCCTTGAGCTCTGCGTCTGCGGTCTGTGTGCTCATGGTCCGACCCTCTCAGGTCCAGCCGGAACGCACATCGGGACCGTCCCCTACTGGTTCCCCATGCCCGTCCACCCCGCGCCAATTCGATGGCGACGTCGCCGGACGGCGCGTGGAGCGCGGCCGTCTTGACAGCAAGCGACCCCTGGTGGATGGTCGCGGACGTGCCGCCGGCCGTCGATCGCATCTTCGAGCTGTCGCCCGACCTGATCGTGGTCGCCGGGCTAGACGGGCGGTTCAGGCGCGTGAATCCAGCGTTCGAGTCGAGCCTGGGGTATGCGAAGGAGGATCTGGTGGGACGCTCGGTGCTCGACACCGCCCATCCGGATGACCGGGAGCTCTCGCGGCGTGCGCTCGAGTCGCTCATGCGCGGCGACGAGGTCTCCGAGCTCGAGGCCCGCCTGATGGCGCGCGACGGCTCGACGCGATGGGTGCACTGGAACGCCCGGTCGGTCATCGACGAGGGTGTGATCTACGCCCTTGGCCGTGACGTGACCGACCGCCGGAGGGCCGAGGACGCCCTGCGCCTGCTCGCCGACGAGCAGTCGGCGCTGCGGCGCGTCGCGACGCTGGTGGCCCGGGGCGTCGGCGCTGCCGAGATCTTCCATGCCGTCGCTTACGAGGCCGGCCGGCTGCTGGGATCCCAGCACACCGCCCTCATCCGCTTCGATCCGGACGGCACCGGCGTGGTCATGCACGACCTGCCTGGGCCGGCTGCCATCCGTGCGGGGACTCGCTTCTCGCTCGAGGGCGACAGCGTGTCGGGCCAGGTCTACCGCACCGGTCGCACGGCGCGGATGGAGGACTACGGCGCTGCAGCCGGACCGGCCGCCGCGGTGGCCCGAGCCCGAGGGGTCCGGTCCTCGCTCGGGGCGCCGATCGTGGTCGAGGGCCGCCTCTGGGGAGTGGTCGCCTCGACCTGGACCGAGATGCAGTCACCGCCGCCGGACGCAGAGGCCCGGTTGCGGCAGTTCACGGATCTCGCGGCCAGCGCTGTCGCCAACGCAGGTCATCGCGCCGAGCTCGTCGCGTCCCGAGCTCGCGTGGTAGCCGCCGCCGACGCGGCGCGGCGGAAGATCCAGCGTGACCTCCACGACGGGGCGCAGCAGCGGCTCGTCCACACCGTGGTCTCCCTCAAGCTCGCGTGCAATGCGCTCCGCGAGGGCGACCCCGATGCTGAGTCGGCGGTGGCCGAAGCACTCGCGCACGCCGAGCAGGCGAACGACGAGCTGCGTGAGCTGGCACACGGCATCCTGCCGGGGATCCTGACCCGTGGTGGGCTCGCGGCCGGCGTGGACAGTCTGGTCGCGCGGCTACGGATTCCCGTGACCGTCGACGTGTCGGTCGGCCGACTGCCGGCGGCGACCGAGGCCAGCGCGTACTTTGTCGTCGCAGAGGCACTCACCAACGTGACCAAGCACTCCGGCGCCACCTCGGCAACCGTCGAGTCCCGGGTCGAAGACGGCAGGCTCCGCGTCGAGGTCGCAGACGACGGTGTCGGCGGCGCGGACGCCCACGGCAGGGGGCTCCTCGGACTCGCCGATCGGGTCGCGGCCTTCGAGGGGCAGTTCGACGTGGTCAGCCCGCGGGGCGAGGGTACGCGCCTCACCGCGACCTTTCCGCTGCCTGACGCCTAGCGCCGGCGGCGAGGCGAGAAGAGCCTGGCGGCGACGGCCTATCGGGCGATAACACAACAGGATCGATCCTGTGGCCGCCCGGTGATCTCCTGCGAGGACCGGGCCGACGCGACGCGCCGGCGGACCTCTCTTCAGGACGACGACCATTGCCACTCGACTCGTACGTCACGCTCGGGCGCTCCGGGCTGCGCGTCAGTCCGTTCACGCTGGGCACGATGACCTTCGGCGAGGACTGGGGCTGGGGCTGGCGCGTGGCCGAGTCGGAGGCGATGCTGGACGACTATCTCGAACGTGGCGGCAACCTCATCGACACCGCCAACGGGCACGCCGAAACCGCCGGCCGCAAGGCGATCGTGCGCCAGCTCGAGCAATCCCTGCGACGCCTGCGAACCGACTACGTGGCGGGCAAGATCCGCTGACTGATGCCCGAGGAGACGACACCGGTGACGCACGTCACGGACGTCGCGATCACGTTCGAAGTGAACGGTCAAACGGAGCAGCTGATGCTCGACGCCCGAGTCACGCTGCTCGACGCGCTGCGGGACCGGCTCGGACTGACGGGAACGAAGAAGGGCTGCGACCAGGGTGCGTGCGGCGCTTGCACGGTGCTGCTCGACGGCAAGCGTGTCGTGTCCTGCCTCACGCTCGCAGCGCAATGCGACGGCCGTGCGGTCACGACGATCGAAGGGCTCGCCGGCCCGGACGGCGGCCTGCATCCGATCCAGGAGGCGTTCATCCGCCACGACGCCTTTCAATGCGGCGGGTGTACACCCGGCCAGATCCTGTCCGCGGTCTCCCTGCTCGCGGAGGGCCGGGCAGGCTCCGACGAGGAGATCAAGGAGTTCATGAGCGGCAACATCTGCCGCTGCGGGGCGTACCAGAACATTCGCGCCGCGATTCGCGAGGTCGCGCAAGCGAGTGGAGCGTAGCCGTGCGGCCCATGCGGTACACACGCGCGCTCGACACCGCCGAGGCCGTCCGCATCGTCAGCGAGGACCCGGACGCGGCGTATCTGGCCGGCGGTACGACGCAGCTCGACCTCATGCTCAAGGACGGCATCGTCGAGCCTCAGCACCTGGTCGACATCACCCGGCTCCCCCTGGGGGAGATCGAGCGCCGCGCCTCCTCGCTCCGCGTCGGAGCCCTCACGACGATGGAAGAGCTCGCCGCGGACGCGACGGTCGCCGAGCGGCTCCCGCTCGTCGGCGAGGCGCTGCTGCTGAGCGCGTCCGTGCAGCTGCGCAACATGGCGACGATCGGAGGCAATCTGTTGCAGCGCACGCGCTGCCGCTACTTCCGCGATCCGGCGGTCGGCGCCTGCAACAAGCGCGCACCCGGTTCGGGCTGCGCCGCCCTCGCCGGAGCGGCCAGGATGCACGCCATCCTCGGCGCGAGCGAGCGCTGCATCGCGCTGCATGCCTCCGATCTGTGCGTCGCGCTCGTCGCGCTCGACGCGGCGGTGCACATCCAGGGGCCGACCGCGACGCGTCGTGTCCCCCTGACGGAGTTCTACGTGCTCCCGGGCGAGCGGCCGGACGTCGAGAACGTCCTCGACCGCGGCGAGCTGATCACCGCCGTCGAGATCCCGCTACCGCCACTCGGTACGCGCTCCGCGTACTTGAAGGTTCGCGACCGCGCGTCATACGAGTTCGCGCTGGTGTCGGTCGCGGCGGCGCTGGTGGTCGTCGACGGCATCATCGTGGACGCGAGGCTGGCGCTGGGCGGAGTCGGCACGATCCCGTGGCGGGCGCGCGCGGCCGAGGCCGTCCTGCGCGGCGCTTCTCCCGGCCCCGGGGTGTTCGCCGCCGCGGCGGGCGCCGCGATCGACGACCCCTTCACGGTCGAGGGCACCGCGTTCAAGGCCCCCCTTGCCGAGCGGGCCATCATCCGGATCCTGGAGGACCTGAGCGCATGGGCTCCACCGACAAGCGGGTGATCGGCGCGCCGGTCGACCGCGTCGACGGCAAGCTCAAGGTCGCGGGCGCGGCGCCCTATCCCTCCGACGTGAGCTATCCCGGCATGGCCTACGCGGCGTTCGTCCGCAGCACGATCGCGGCCGGCCGGATCTTGGACGTCGATGCCGGCGACGCGCTGGCGCTCCCCGGCGTGCAGGAGATCATCACCCATCGCAACGCGCCGCGGCTCGGCCGCGCGGCTCCGAGCGTACTCGGCCCGCAGCCGCCCCCGCCGCTGCAGGATGACCGCGTGCTGCATCACGGGCAGTACGTCGCGGTCGTGGTCGCGGACACGCCGCAGGAGGCAGCCGACGCGGCACGGCGCGTGGTGATCACCTACGAGCCCGGCGAGGCGCTGCTCGACATCGACGACGCGCGCGGGGAGCTCCTGCACGACCCGTTCGGCTACGACATGCGTCGCGGGGACGTCGATGCCGGGCTTGCGGCCGCCGACGTCGTGCACGACGCCGTCTACACGACGGCGGAGAACACGAACAACCCGCTCGGGCTGTTCGCGACCGTCGCCCGATGGGACGGTGACACGGTCGTCCTGCACGACGCCTCGCAGTTCACCTCCAACGTCCGCACCGTCGTCGCCGCGGCGTTCGGGCTGCCGGAGGCCGCGGTGCGCGTGCATTCGCCCTACCTCGCCGGGGGCTTCGGCGCGGGGCTGCGAGCCTGGCAGCACGTCGTGCTCGCCGCACTCGCGGCACGGCGCGCCGGGCGCCCGGTCAAGGTGACGCTGACGCGGCCGGAGATGTTCACCGGCGTCGGGCACCGTCCACGGACGGTGCAGAGGATCCGGCTCGGGGCCACGCGCGACGGCGAGCTGCTGGCGATGGACCACGACGCCCTGCAGACCGTGGCGATGGAGGACGACAACCGGGACTTCGTTTCGCTGGCCACGACGGATTCGTACGCGTGCCCGAACATGTCCGCGCGCGACCGCCAGCGGCGCTTGAACATCCCGTGTCCAGGCTCGATGCGAGCGCCGGGCGAGGCTCAGGGCGGATTCGCGCTGGAGTCGGCCATCGACGAACTCTCATACGCACTCGGGATCGACCCGCTGCTGCTGCGGCTGCGCAACTACGCGGAGCTCCATCCGCAGCTCGGGCTGCCGTGGTCGAGCAAGGCGCTCCGCGAGTGCTTCGCGGCCGGCGCGGAACGGTTCGGCTGGTTCGACCGCGATCCGCGGGTGGGATCGATGATCGACGGCCGCTGGCGCGTCGGCTTCGGCCTCGCGGGGATCAGCTGGCTGTGGGTTCAGTTCCGTTGTCAGGCGCGGGTGACGATCGATGCGGCCGGGACCGTGTATGTGCGCAGCGCCGGCAACGACATCGGGACCGGGACGTACACGGTCATGCGGCAGCTCACCGCCGAACTGCTGGGCCTGGAGCTCGACCAGGTCAGGGTCGGCCTGGGCGACTCCGCGATGCCGTGGGCGCCGCCCGCCGGCGGCTCGGGCCTCACGGGCGCACTCGGCAACGCCGTCTACGCGGCCTGCCAGGCGCTCCTGAAGCGATTCGACCAGCTGGGCCGCAGCCCCGGCGAGTCGTACGCCGCGGTGCTGGCCCGCCATCGGCTGGCCGAGCTGACCGCCGACGGGGAGAGCACACCGCCCGATCCGAAGGAGCTCGGAATGGCACCGTCCGGGGCCTTCTCGGCGAAGTTCGTCGAGGTCCGCATCGACCGCGACCTCGGCCTGATCCGGATCGCCAGGGTCGTCTCCGTCGTGGACGGCGGGCGGATCCTGAACGAGAAGCTGGCCCGCAGCCAGATCATCGGCGGCACCGTCGGCGGCATCGGTCACGCCATCTTCGAGGAGACGATCACCGACGCGGACACGGGCCGGATCGCGAATCCGACGTTCGGCGACTACCTCGTGCCCGTCAACGCCGACGTGCCCGACATCGACGTCGTGTTCGTCGGCGGGCGCGATCGGCTGACGGCGACCGGCACCAAGGGGATCGGCGAAGTGGGTCTGGCCGGCATCGCCCCCGCGATCGCAAACGCGATCTACCACGCCACGGGGCGCCGGATACGCTCCCTGCCCATCACGATCGATCAGCTCCTCTGACAGGGACGCTTGACGTCCAGCACGAAAGGCCGCGATGACGGACCTTCCTGCTGGTCGTCGTAGCGGTGAGGGGCGAGGCCGACGCGCGCGTCAGCCGGATGGTCGCGAGTCGGGTACCCAGACGGAGTTGGTTTCACGGGCCCGCCGTCATCCCATCGCCGGCCGCCCCTCTCAAACCGCGTCGGACGCCACCGCACTGACTCGGGTCGCCGGCGGATCAGGACCCGCGCCGCGTCGGCTTCGCGTACATGCGGTCCTGCGCGGCCTGGTAGCCCGCCTCGGTGCGGTCCACGACCGCGCGGGGGTGCTGCGCGCGCAGGCTGAGCAGGGCGCGCGTCTCCGCCGTCGCTTCCAAGGCCTCGTACGTCCGGAAGAGCGTCGTGACGCGCGAGCCGTCGGGTGAGGCGGACGTCAGCCGGATCGGCTCGTAGGTCCCCGCATCGACCACGTACGTCCACGCGACGGCCTGTCCGGCCGGGAGCGCGTCCTCGTACGCGAAGCGGATCACCTCGCGCCCACCGGCGGTAGAGCGGCTGACGGCGCGCGCGTCCCGGGAGCGCAGCAGCTCCAGCATCTGCTCGCGCAGCGGGTCGCCGTCGGCCGCCGGCATCGGCGTGCCCAGCGCCGGGCCCCCGTCGGGCGCGTTCGTGTAGATGGTGTCCGTGGCAGCGTCGTAGAGCCACGCATCCCGCTCGCCGACCGTCGCGGTCTCGATCCGGCTGCCACCCGCGCGCGTCGTCAGCTCGGCGGGTGGAGCCGCCGCGCCGCCCTCATCGGCACCGACCACAGCCCCGGCCACGACGGCGCGCTGCTCGACCCGGCGCGCGACGCCGCACGCATCCGCGCCATGTACACCCACCCCGACTTCGCGCGCCGCGGCGTCGCCCGCCTGCTCCTCTCACGGTCCGAGGCCGCCGCCGCGGCCGAGGGCTTCACGCGGCTGGAGCTCCTGTCCACGCTCGCCGGTGAGCCGCTGTACGCCTCCGTCGGCTACCACCCCGTCGAGCACCTCCTAGACGCATCCGGAGGCGTCCCCGTGCCGCTGATCAGAATGGCAAAGCTGGTCCCCGTGCGGGATTCGCGCCGGTAGCGCGCAAGGAACGAACCGGCCCACCGCTGTCGCAAGGGACGGAAGGAGCCTTCCCGCCGCGATCGGCCGGCAGGAGCCGCAGCTCGGCGGCTGGCACACCGACCAAGGAGCGAGCGCACATGCTGCGCTGCCACCGCGCTCGCCTCGGACGACATCCAGGCGCGCGGATCGGCCGTGCGCGGACCTCTGCTTCGCCGGGACGTAAGCGAGCGTGTCGAACCGCGCCGCGCGGTACTGCTCGGGCTCGTCCCATGCCGAAGCGGCTGGATGCGAGGATGCGGGCGTGACCCCGAAGGATGTCGTCACTCGATGGGTCGAGCTCTTCAACGCCGGTAACGCCGATGGGCTGGCGGCGCTCTATCACGAGGACGCCATCAACCACCAGGTTCCCGAAGCCGCAGTCGAGGGCCGGGCGGCGATACGCGACATGTTCCGGCGCGAGTTCGCTACTGCCGAGATGACCTGCATCCCGGAGGTGATTCACGAGGCCGGCGACGTCGCGATCCTCGAGTGGCGCGACCCGCTGGGACTGCGCGGCTGCGGCTTCTTCACGGTGCACGAAGGGCGAATCGCCTTCCAGCGCGGCTACTGGGACAAGCTCTCCTTCATGCGCCTGCACGGACTTCCGGATCCTCGGGAATGAGCCCGCAACCGGGTGGTGGCGGCAGGGGCATGCTCGGACGGTGCTCCTGGTCCGGACCAGTCAGCTCGGTCAGCTGCGACGAGACGGTCCATTCGGACGAAGACCAGGCGTCCGCCGGCGCATGATCGTGTACGGCATCGTGGCCGGATCCTTCAACCGAGCAGCGGCCCGCTGACGCCGCGGAGGCAGCCGCACCGCGTCGCGCGTCCCGATCCGTTCCTTTGCGACAGCCGCTCCGGAAACAAGGAAATCTAGGCGCGGAGCTTTACGGATGGCGAGACCCGGACTCGAACCGGGGACACCACGATTTTCAGTCGTGGGGCGGAATCTCTCTACTGCTTGTGATGGTTGTGAGGCCGACGGCGTCGAGCGCTCGCGGAGCCGCAGGGTGATCCCAGGCGGCGATGTGGTCGTAAGCGGACTCGACCGCGTCTGCGTGTTCGCGACGCACGATGACGGTCGCTCGCTCCTCGAGGAGCGTCGTCTTGGGGAGTTCGAGGAGTCGGACGCGCTCGGCTCGCCGCCTGACCGCGATTGCACCTCGCGGGCTCCAGGCCGGCGGCTGGTCGTAGCCGCGGCGTTGGCTTAGAGTCGCGCTCATGGTCTTTCGCGTCCTGGGACCGCTGGAGGTGGTCGATGGACCGGACGGGCGCGTCCCGGCCGGTGTCAAGGAGCGGGCGATCCTGGCGCGCTTGCTGCTCACGCCCGGTCGGGCGGTCCCGGGTGAGCGGCTGATCGAGGCGGCGTGGCCGGAAAGCGGGTGGGCGGCGGCGGTCCGGTCGTTGCACGTGCGGATCGCCGGGCTCCGAACCTTCCTGGAGCCCGGCCGGACGCCCGGGCAGCCGCCGGAGGTGCTGGTGCGGGACGCGGCGGGGTACCGCTTGGCGATCGCACCTGAGCAGGTGGACGCGTGCCGATTCGAGCGGCTGCTCGAGGAGGCCGGGACGACGGAGCCGGTGGCGGCGCTGGAGCGCTGTGATCGCGCGCTGGCGCTGTGGCGCGGTGAGCCGTACGCCGAGTTCGCGGGGGCCGACTTCGTGCAGGAGGAGGCCCGCCGCCTGCACGGGCTGCACGGGCTGGCTCGCCGGCGTCGGGCCGCGGTGCTGCTCGAGCTGGGCCGGCACGCGGAGGCGATGCCGGAGCTCGAGCGCCTCGTCGGCGAGGACCCACTGCGCGAGGACCTCGTCGGCGATCTGATGCTGGCGCTCTATCGCTCGGGGCGTCGGCTGGAGGCACTGGCGGCATATCGCGCGCTGGCGGCGCGGCTCGCCGAGCTCGGGTTGCGGCCGGGCCCCGAGGTTCGCGCGATCGAGGCGCAGGTGCTCGAGCACGCGCCGGAGCTCGCCACGCCGCCTCGCGTCGACCTCGAGTCGCCGCTCGTACGGCGTGCTGACTCGGGCGCGCCGGGAAGAGAGCGCGAGCTCGAGTTGCTGCGAGCCGAGTGGGCGGCGGCGGTGTCGGGTGGCGGCGGCGTCATCGAGGTGCGCGGCGAGGCGGGCATCGGCAAGACGCACCTGGTGCGTGCGCTCGCCGACGAGGCGGCCGAGGCCGGAGCTCAGGTCACGACCGGCGCCGCCCTCTCCCTCACCGGCGAGACGCCGCTCGCGCTCTGGCTCGAGCCGGTGCGCGAGCTGCTCGAGCCGATGCGCGCACAGGCGCCGTGGGCGGGCGATCTCGCGCCGCTCGCTCCGGCAGCCGCGGGCGACAGCCTGACCGACACGCCGCCGGAGCTGCGCCGGGCGCGGCTGTTCGCCGCCGCCTGCGCCCTCGTGGAGGCGGCGGCGCGCGAGCGACCGTTGTTGCTTGTCCTCGAGGACGTCCATCACGCCGACGCGTTGAGCCTCGAGCTTGCCGGTCACGTGGCGCGTCGCGCCCGGCGCATGGCAGCGCTCGTGGTGCTGACGCGACGCGAGGCGCCCCCGCACCCGCGCGTGGACTTGCTGCTCGACGGGCTCGGGCGCGGCGGCGTCCGCGTCGCCCGGGTCGAGCTCGGCGGGCTTCGTGACGCCACGCTGCGCACGGTGGTCGGCGCCGGGCCCGCGCTGCCGCCCGAGACCGTCGAGGCGGTCGTGCAGGCAGCGGGCGGCAACCCGCTGCTGGCGATCGAGGCCGCGCGGGCGGCCGCCGCCGGAGACGGTCGCGGGCCTCCGCCGACGCTGGTCGGCGCCGTCCGGGGTTGGCTGGCCGACGTCGACGAGGACGCCCGAGCCGTACTCGACGCGCTCGCCGCGGCGGAGCGGCCGCTGCGAGGCGACGAGCTGGTCGCGCTGCCCGTCGCCGACGCGACCGGTGCGCTGATGCGAGCGCTGGCCACCGGGCTGCTGGACGCGACGACGGAGCGAACCGGCTACCGGCACGAGCTGCTGCGTGACGCGGTGGCCGCGGACATCCCGCCGCCCCGCCGCCATCGCGCTCACCGCGCGGTCGCCGTGGCGATCGAGACGTGCGCGGACCCGCGCGACGGCGGGCGTGCGGCCGAGGTGGCGGCGCACCTTCAGCGGGCCGGCCTGCGCGCGGAGGCGGTCGAACGGCTGCGGCGCGCCGCTCAGCACGCCCGGTCGACGGGCAGCCCGGCCGAGGCGGCCGCGCTGCTGCGCGCCGCCGTCGAGATCACGCAGGAGTCGGGCGAGCTGTGGCTGGAGCTCGCCGATGCCGAGGCGTGGCGTGGGCGCAGCGACGACGCCGAGGCCGCGTTCGCCCGTGCGCTGGACCATGTCGATCCGGCCGACGGGCGCGCCGTCGCCGGCGCATGGGTGCGGCGGGCGCGCTGGGCGCAGGGCACACGCTGCTCGCCTGACCTCGTGCGCGACTCGGCCGCTCGCGCCATCCGAGCGCTCGACGCGTCCGGGATCGACGACGCCGACCTGTGGACGAGCGCGCTGGGCCTCGGCGCGTGGGCGGAGGCCGTGGCCGGAGACGTCGGGCTCGCGGAGCGGCTCCTCGACGACCTCGGCGCGCGGACCGCCCGCGCCCCAGGCGACGACATGGTCACGTGGGAGACCGGCTTCGCCCGAGGGATCGCGGCGATCCGGCGGGGAGCCTTCGAGGACGGGTCGACCGCCCTCGTGGCCGCGGCGCAGGCGGCACAGCGTGCGGGTCGCCCCGACCTCGCCCAGGCGAGCTGGGAGACGGCGGCCACCGGCGCCGTCTGCGCCGGTGACGGCGAGCTCGCCGTGGATCGCCTCGAGCACGCGCTGGCCGCCGCCCGTGGGCGCGGAGTTGCGCGCAGCGAGGTCAGGCTTCATGGCGACATCGCTCGCATCCTGGCCGGCCTGGGGCGTCACGATGCCGCGGCGGCGCGGCTCGCAACGGCGGCGCAGGTTGCGTGCAACCTCGACGAGTCCGTGCACGCCGAGCTCGACCGTGACCGCGCGCTGGTCGCGCTCGCGGCAGGCCGGCTCGACGAAGCCGAGCGGCTGCTGGCGTCGGCGCTCGACGGGGTGCTCACGCGCGGCCGGCCGGGTGCCCGGCTGGCGCACGTCGAGGCGCTCGTCGGGCTCGGCCGGGCCGACGACGCAAGATCCGCGCTGCGCATGGCCACTGCGGAGCCGATCCAGCCCGACGACCTCCCGGCGACGCTCGTTCCCCGGCTGGCGGCGCAGCAGGCCGCGATCGCGGCAGCGGAGGGCGATCACGAGCAGGCTCGGCGACGCCTGGAGGAGGCCGAGAGCGCCTGGACACGGCTGATCGACGCGTCGCCCGCGGGTCCGGTCGCCGCCGGCATCGGGCTCGACTCCGGGATTGCGGTCGTCGACCTCGCCCGCGAGCGCGACCGTGTGCGCACCCTGCTCGCCAAGGGGCTGGCATGCCGGTGATCGAAGCCGAGGCGCTGGTCGCCGCGCCGGCCGAAGAGGTCTTCAAGGTCCTGCACGATCCGACCCGCCATCCGGAGTGGTGGCTCGGCCTGGACGCGATCGAGGGTGTCCACCGGCAGGACGACGAGCTGCGCTTCTGGGTGGACTCCCGCGACTATCCCGGCGTCAAGCTCGAGCAGCGGCAGGAGCCGCTCGCCGGCGGCGGGATCGTGATGACGTGCCTGCAGTACGGCATCCGCTTCCGCTGGCGGCTGATCCCTGAGGGCGATGCCACGCGCGTGCACGCGCACGTGGAGATCCCCGACCAATGGCACGAGCTGACCGACGGCTACCGGAGGAAGATCCCAGCCTCGCTGGAGCGGCTGACGACGCTCTGCACGGTCGGGTCGTAACGCCGCCGTAGGCGAGCGGTAAGGGCCCTCGCGCAGGCTTCCGGGTCGACCGACCCTGCCCGAGGAGCTTTCCGTGACCACCACCATCGACCGCAGCGACGCCCTCGTCGAGCGCCTGTTCGGCGCCACGCTCGGGGCGCTGGAGCTGTTCTCCGTGTACCTCGGCGCCGAGCTCGGCCTCTACCGGGCGCTCGAGCGTCACGGGGCGATGACCCCAGACGAGCTGGCTCACAACGCTGCGATCGCCCCGCGCTACGCCCGCGAGTGGCTCGAGCAGCAGGCGGTGGCCGGGCTGCTGGAGGTCGACGAAACGGACACGCTCCGCTGCCGCCTCGCCCCCGACCACGCGCGCGTGCTGGCCCATCCCGACGACGCGGCGCACGTCGCTCCGTTCGCCCACATGCTCGCCGGCATCGGCGGGGTGCTGCCGCAGGTCGCCCAGGCCTACCGGAGCGGCGGCGGCGTGCCCTACAGCGCCTACGGCGCCGCCTTCCGCCACGGCCAGGGCCACATCAACCGGCCCGCGTTCACGCACGAGCTCCCCACCGGCTGGCTCGATGCCATGCCCGACATCCGCGCACGCCTCCGCGACCAGGGCGGCCGCGTCGCCGACATCGGCTGCGGTCAGGGCTTCTCGACGATCGCCATCGCCGAGGCGTTCCCGAACGCAGCGGTCGACGGCATCGATCTCGACGCCGCCTCGATCGCCGACGCCACCCGCCACGCCGTCGAGGCCGGCCTCGGCGGGCGCCTCCGCTTCCGGCACGCCGACGCTTCCGAGCTCGATGGGCCATACGACCTGATCCTCATCCTCGAGGCGCTGCACGACATGACCCGCCCCGACGACGCGCTCCGCGCCGCCCGCACCGAGCTTGCCGACGACGGCGCCGTGCTCGTCGTCGACGAGAAGGTCGCCGACGCGTTCACCGCTCCCGGCGACGAAGTCGAGCGGATGATGTACGGCTGGAGCGTCACCCACTGCCTGCCCACCCAGCTGGCAGACCAGCCTTCGGCCGCGCTCGGCACCGTCATGCGCTCCCACACCGTCCGCGAGCTCGCCCGCCAGGCCGGCTACGCGCGCGTCGACGTGCTCGGAGTCGACAACGACTTCTTCCGCCTCTACCGCCTGCATCCGTAGGCGGCCCTTCCTCCCCAGTCCCGTCCCCTCACCCCACAGGAGCTCCCCATGCACGTCCCAACCGTCACCGGCCCGCGCCGGCGAACTCGGCGCGCCCTCCTGGTCGCCGCCCTCCCTGCCGCGCTCGCTGCCACGGCGCTGCCGGCAGCGGCCGCTCATGCCGCCACCGACGTCACCGCCGTCGGCACCGAGATCGTGGTCGAGGACCGCGGCGTCGCGTTCAACGCGCCCGGCCAGAACAACCGCCTGGTCGCGGAATCGCTGCCGGGCGGCGAGCTACGGCTCGTCGACCAGGTCGGGCTCGTCGCCAACGCCGCGGGCTGCTTCCAGATCAGCCAGGTCGAGGTCCGCTGCGTGCGGCCGGCGAGCTCGCCGATCTCGAGGCTCATCTTCCGCGGACGAAGGGGCGGCGACCGGCTGACCATGCTCGGCTCGCTCCCGGTTCGCTACGAGGGCGGAGACGGCGACGACGCCTACGTCGCTGCCACTCGCCCCGGCGTGCCGACCGCGGTCGACTTCTCCGGCGGCGGTGACCCGGGCGACCTCGCCGACTACACACGCGCCGAGGTCGGCATCGACGTCCGCAAGAACGACCGGCCCAACGACGGCCGGTTCGGCGTCGGCGACAAGGACAACATCCGCACGGACGTCACCATGGTGCGCGGCACCCGCTTCCGCGACATCCTCCACGGCCAGAACCAGTTCGCCACCTTCGAGACGATCCAGCCGCAGGGCGGCGACGACTTCGTCCTCGGCCTCAGCGGGATCACGGTCGTCGACATGGGCGCGGCGCCTGACGGGGCCGACAAGGTCCTCGGCTCGCTGGGCACGACCGTGTCCTACGAGCAGCGCACCAAGCCGATCCGCGCCGCCGTCGACCTCGGCGGGGCAGATGACGGTGAGGCCGGCGAGGGCGACGAGCTGCAGCAGGTCGGCGACGTGACCGGCGGCAGCGGCGGCGACACGATGCTCGCCCCCGAGAACCGCATCGACGGCATCGGCATCGCCTTCGACGGCGGGCCCGGCACGGACACCATCGACGGCACCAACGCCCGCGACTTTCTCACGGGCGGGCCCGGCACCGACACGCTCAAGGCGTTCGGCGGCGAGGATCAGGTGAGCATCGCCGACAACGAGCGGGACAGGGTGTTCTGCGGCGCCGGCTTCGACACGGCGAGCACCGACGCCGTCGAGACCACCGTGAGCGACTGCGAGAAGCGCACCCCGGTCGGCACGCTGCGCCTGGCCCCGGCGCGGGTGCAGGCAGAGGCCGGCGAGACGGCGCAGCTGAGGCTGAGCTGGAGCCACCCGCAGGGCTGGCGCAAGCTGCGGGCGATCGACCTCCGGCTCACTCGTGGCGAGGTGCCGGCGGGCGAGATCACGATCCATCCGCGGCGCGGGCGGATCTCCGACCGCGGCGCCGTCAAGCTGCTGGACAAGGCGACCCGGCTGACCCGCAAGGGCACGACCGTGACCGCGCAGCTGGCGCTCCGGCTCGACAAGAGCCTGGCCGGCCGGACGCTGCGGGCCGAGGTGGAGGCGACCGACACGCGCGGCGCCCGCCAGCTCGAGCGCGACGCCGCCACGGTCCGCGTCGCAGGCTAGCCGCGACCGCAGACGCCGATCCCGGGGCCGCCGAACGGCGGCCCCGGTCCTCTCACCACTCTCTCACTCAGGAGCACAGCATGGCCATCCATCCCGCCGCCGCCTCTCATCTCGGCTCCGCGCTCGCGGAGCGCCTGGCCGGTGATGTCACAACTGCCGATCACCCCGAGTACGACGCCGCTCGCCGCGTCTGGAACGGCATGATCGACAAGCGCCCGGCGGCGATCGCGCGCTGCTTCGACGCCGACGACGTCGCGACCGCCGTGCGCTTCGCCGGCGCCCACGATCTGCCGCTCGCGGTCCGCGGCGGCGGGCACAACGTCGCGGGCACCGCGATCGTCGACGACGGACTCGTGATCGACCTGTCGCCGATGCGCGCCGTCCGCATCGACCCCGCCGACGGCACCGTGCATGTGCAGGGCGGCGCCACGTGGGCCGACGTCGACGCCGTCACCGCGCCGCTCGGCCTCGCCACTCCCGGCGGGGTCGTCTCCGAGACCGGCGTGGCCGGCCTGGCGCTCAGCGGCGGCGTCTCCCACCAGCGGCGGCTACACGGCATGACGATCGACAACGTCGTCTCCGCCGAAGTCGTGCTCGCCGACGGCCGCCGCGTGCGCGCGAGCGCCGACGAGCACCCGGACCTGCACTGGGCATTGCGCGGCGGCGGCGGCAACTTCGGCGTCGTCACCTCCTTCCAGCTGCGCCTGCACCCGCTCGGACCCGAGGTGTTCGCGCTCAACGTCGCCTATCCGATCAAGGACGCCGCCCGCGTGCTCACCGGCTGGCGCGACGCGGTCGCCGACGCGCCCGACGAGCTGTCGACCGCGGGGCTGATCTGGTCGCTGCCGGCCGTCGACGAGCTGCCCGAGCCGCTGCGCGGAGCGCCGTACGTCGGCGTGGCCGGCATGTGGGCGGGCGACCCGGCCGAGGGCGAGCGGGCCACGCGACGCCTGCGCGAGCTCGCGACGCCGCTGCTGGACATGAGCGCGACGATGCCCTACCTCGACTTCCAGCGCTCGCTGGACCCGTTCTTCCCGGCCGGCGTCCGCCGCTACTGGAAGGCGCTGTACCTCGACGGCTTCCCCGACGCCGCCATCGACACCACCGTCGACTGGTCCAACCGCCGCCCGTCGGGCGACACGCTGGTCATCGTCCGCCACTGCGGTGGAGCGATCTCGCGGGTCGGTGCCGAGGAGACTGCGTTCGGCGACCGCAGCTCGCACTGGATGCTGAGCATCGACTCGAGCTGGATCGACCCGGCGGACGACGCGACCAACGTCGACTACACGCGGGCGTTCTGGGACGCCGCGATCCCGTACTCGGACGGCAAGACGTACTTCAACTTCCCCGGCCTGCTCGAGGAGGGCGACGCCGCCGTGCGCGCAAGCTACGGCGCCAACCACGCCCGCCTGGCGCAGATCAAGGCGGCCTACGACCCCGACAACCGCTTCCGCCTCAACCAGAACATCCGCCCCGCCGCGTAAGCGGTCCTCCCCGACCTCCGTCACGAAGGAGCAATCGATGCCCGCATCCTTCTCATCGCGGCCGGGCTCTCCGGCCGTCGTGATCCGCGACGACGGCGCGCCGCCGAGGCTGGCGGGGTGCGGACGTGCATGCGGCTCGACGCCCGCGACGGCGAGCCGGACACGATGGACTGCGGTGGCGAGCTGCTCGACTGGGCCGCGGTCGACATCGACGCCGAAGCCTCCATCACCGGCTGCGCCGAAATCGTCTCCCTGAGCAGCCGCCCGACCGAAGCGACGCGAGGCCGGCGACCCGCCGGCCTCGCGCCACCCCTAGATCAGCCGTCGCAGATGCGCTCCGTCGTCCAGGCGTAGACGGTGGCGTCGTAGACGAGGATGCCGGCTCTAGGCGGCCGCCGCCGATCGGGAACGTGTGTCGGGGCCTGGATCGTTCTGGCTTCCGGGAAGGGGTGGGGACCGCTACTCGACGCCGGGGAACCACAGGCCGAAGCGGGCGACGAGCCCGGGCAGGCTCTCGGGCTGCATCTCCAGGGCGTAGCGAGCGCAGAGCTCCCCGAAGGCCTCCGGGTCGGGCGCGCCGCCGGCGCTGGCGAGCGGAGCGAGCTCGGCGAAGAACTGCTCGAAGCCGGCGGGGGAGATGATCTCCAGGATGCGGGCGGGCTCGTCGCCGGCGTTCCAGAACGTGTGCCACTGACCGCGCGGCTTGTAGACCAGGTCGCCGGGGCCGGCCTCGACGACGTCGTCGCCGAGCAGCGCCCCCATGCGGCCCTGTAGGACGTAGCTGTACTCGTCCTCGCGGTTGTGGCGGTGCAGCGGCGCGGCGAGCGCGCGCGGCGGGATCGGGTGCTCGACGAGGCTGAGCCGGGTGTCGGTGTCGGCGCCGGGGATCATGAAGCGAACGCCGATGGTCTGGAGCGTGACGGACGTGCCGTCGGCCGGGCCGACGATCGTCGGCGAGCCGGTAGTGAGCATGGTGGGTCTCCTTCGTTAGTGCCGAGCGCGTGGGAGTCGGAGCAGCACGGTTCGCCGCGCCGTGGCGCCTCCGGCTTGGGGCGCGATGCGCAGGTCGATCCGCAGTGCGCGGGCGCGGCGGATCGCGCGTCGCGCTGTCGGTCGAAGGCGCAGCACGATGGTCGTGGGCTGTCCCGCCGCGGCGGTGAAGCGCGTGCGGGCGACCGCCCGCCGGGCCGCAGACACGCGGGCGGCGCGCTTGACGGGGTAGGCGGTCGCGGTGCCCGAGCACGCCACTCGGCAGGTGAGCGTGAGCTTGGCCTGCTTGGCGTTACGGCTGAGCTTGCCGGGCTTGGGCGGCATCGGGATCAGGTCCTCGTCAGGATCGGCGCAGCCCGGGCCTGGCTCCGGCATCGGGACGCCGCAGGGGTCGGAGGGCGGCGCGCCTCCCTGCGACTGACCGGCGCCGTCCGGGCCGACCTCCCGCTGGGCGGTGCGCACGAACGTCACGGTCGCCTTCCAGTCGAGCGCGCAGGACGCGGTGACGGCGACCCGGCCGGGACAGTGGTCGTCCGTGACCCTCGCGTCGAGCAGCTGGATGATCTTGCCCATGCCGATCGCTTCGTGCGGCATGTCGAAGGAGTGGTCGAACGGTCCTGACGGCAGTGTCAGCTCGCTGCCCTCGATCGCGAACGACTCGGGGCCGCCGATGGCGCCGAAGCACGTCGGCAAGATGAAGCCGATGCCCGCGAGCACCCGGACGTCGAGGGTTTCCACGTTGCGATCCGGTGTCGGGAACGGGCTCGCTGCGAGCCCGCCGCCGCCGGGCGGCCCGGCCAAGAGGCGGCCCGAGCAGGCTCCCGTGAGCGGGCCCTGCGGCGTGGGGAAGCTCACGTACCGCTCGGCGTCGATCGTGGTGGCGCTGGTCGAGGGCACGGACGTGGCCCCGAGCTGCTTGTCGACGAACGTCACCGACGGGAAGTCGGTCTTCCACTTGAACCGGGCCGTCTCGCGTTCTTCGTACTGGCCGTTCGGCGCCGGGGTGACGTCCGTGCGGGCGTAGGTCGCCTCGCCGTCGATCGTGACCCGGTATCCCGTCACGGTCACCGCCTGGGCGACGCTCGTGCTGAGGACGAGCGCCGCCAAGGCGAGACACACTGTGCTGAGCGATCTCATCGGAGGTTGATCGCACTCGTGGTGTACACGGGCTTCGGTGCGCCGTCGGCGGTGAAGCCGACGTTCACGATCAGCCGCGCGCGGCGGCTGCGCGCGAGTGTGCGCTTCGCCTTCTTGCTGAAGCGCAGCGTGAGCGTCGCCGAGCCGGCGGCCGTGGCGCGTCCACGTCCGCTGGCTACAGCCTTCCGACCGCGCTTGGCGCTGCCGGTGAGCTTGCCGGCCCCAGGCACGCCAACCTTGACCTTCAAGCCCTGTCGCAGCACCTGACGAAGCCTTGCCTTGCGGACCTTGAGCGTGAGCTTGTGCGCCGCGGGCGGCTTGCGCGCGGCGGGGACCTCCGCGGGGCCCCAGTCGGGCTCGGTCGCGCCGGCCACGAGCAGCGCGCCGTTCGGGCTCATGCCGTCGCTCCCGCACTCGTCAGCCGGCCAGTCCGGGATGGTCACGGTCTTCACGCCCTCGCCGTCGTGGTAGGCGAGGCGGCCGCCGTCCGGCGACCACGACGGGGGACCGAACTTGCCGCCCGCGGGCTTGTCGTAGAACGCGCAGATGAACGGGTACTCCGCGTCGGTGAGGCTGCTGCCCCAGTCGCCGTGCGGCCCGCCGTGCGGGAACTGGTTGATCTTGTAGATCCGCAGCTGGTCGCTGGCGGCGCCGGTGAGGAAGGCCATCTTGGTGCGCTGGCGGGTCATCTCGCCGTGGCCGGTGATGCCGCCGTTGTTGCCGTTCGTGGTGTCGGTGAACCAGTCCTTGAGCACTTGCGGCCCGTCGCCGACGGTGTCGAGGATGACCTCCTTGTTCGGCGCATGGGTGGCGTGGCTGAGCATCGTGCTCTGGTTGTCGATCCACGACGGGTGCATCCAGCCGGAGTGCTTGCCCAGCCCGGCCTGGTCCCAGGCCGTCTGCCGGTCGCTGTGCGAGTAGCCGGTGCCGCCCTCCCAGCCGACCGTCACGCAAGCCGGCGGGTAGCAGCCGGTGTCCTGCGAGACGCCCTTGTAGTAGTAGGTGTACGCGAGCTTGGAGCCGTCCGGCGAGATCGCCGGGTCGAACGGCCCGAAGAACGCCTTCAGGCCCGGCGGGCGCGTGTCGCTGACAGGCGTGTCGAAGTCGGCGAGCACGCTGCCCTGGCGGTCGAGCTTGTGCAGCCGGACGCCGGTCAGCGCGATCATCGTGCCGTCGTCCGCCTGGGTCACGTCGGAGTAGCCGCCCTGGAATGTGACCTGGTACTGCCGGCTGCCGTCCGAGGTCGACAGCCAGACGTTGCCGTCCTTGACGTAGGCGATCGAGTCGGCCATAGCCGGGGCAGCGAAGGCCAGGAACACTGCGGCGGCCAGCGCCGCGATCGTGCGAGCCCGCATCTCAGTCGACTCCCCACGGGTTGTCGATCACGAAGCGCCAGGTCCCGTCCGCCTGGCGACGCAGGACGTCTGCGTTGCGTGCCTCCAGCCGCACGGGCTCGCCGTCCGGCCCCGTGCCGTCGAACGACCAGACGCCGATCACGAGCGCGAGGTCGTCGACCTCCAGGACCCGCGTGACGTCGAGGTCGAGCGTGCCGTTCATCGCGATGAAGCCGCTCAGGGCCTCGCGGATGCCGGCCGGCCCGGGCGCCAGGCTGCCGGGCTGGGTGGCGAACGCCGCCTCGGTCTCGTAGAGCGGCATGAGGCTGTCCAGGTCTCCGGAGTTGATCCCGGTCACGATCGACGCGAGCACCTGCTCGGGCGTCGCCGTCGCTGCTGCGGTCTGCTGGGGCATGGGTCGTCCTTTCGGCCCGGCGGCTCAGCGGCCGCCGGGGATGGGGTGGTTGGCGCGGAAGAGGTTCTGCGGGTCGTATTGCGCCTTGACCGCCTGGAGCCGGCGATAGGTGTCGGGCGTGTAGAACCGCGCGGGGTCGGTCGGTCGCTCGGCGAAGTTGAGGTACTGGCGGCCGGTCTCGTAGGGCGCGAAGGCCTCGGCGAGCAGCTTGAGCCTCTCCTGGCCGGCCCGGTGCGTCTCGTCGTCGATGACGAGGCCGACGCCGAGCGTGAGGTATGACGCGTCGAAGGTGGCCAGCGCCCCGTGGTGAGGCTGCGCGCGGCGGAGCGCTCCGCCGACGTGGCGGATCTCGGCGAGCAGCAGCGGTGACCCGGAGTCCGGCCCGGCGACGGCCACGAAGCGGTCGATCGCCTCGCCCGGCAGGCCCCCGAGCATCATGCCGTCGGCGGTGTACGGGACCGGGTCGGGCGGGTCCATGTGCAGCTCGGCGATGCCGGCGGGCGGGACCATCGCGAACGTGTCCATCTCCGGACCCAACGCCCGCAGTGGCCGCAGCAGCTCGTCGCCGCGGCGCTCGTCGGCCAGGATCACGGCGTCGACCGCGGCGAAGTTCCGCCCGCGGATGTGCTCGGGAAGGTCCGGCAGCGGCGGGAACTGCAGGATCCGCCCGACGGATGTGACCTCCTCGGGGATCGTGGCGGTCCAGTCGAGCCAGTCGTGCAGGACCTCCGACGAGCGCTCCCAGGGGAAGAACAGCACTCCGGCGTAGACCTCGGGGATCGCGTAGAGCTGGATCTCGAGCGCGGTGACGATGCCGAAGTTGCCGCCGCCGCCCCGCAGCGCCCAGAACAGCTCGGGCTCGTGGTCGTGGTCGACTCGGCGGAGACGGCCGTCGGCCGTGACGAGCTCGATCGACTGCACGCTGTTGGTCGAGAGCCCGAGCTTGCGCGCGTACCAGCCGACGCCGCCGCCGAGCGAGTAGCCGGCGACGCTGACGTCGGGGGTGGAGCCGTGGAGGCCGGCGAGTCCGAGCTCGGACGCCTGCGGGACGACGTCGCCCCATTTGCAGCCGGATCGCACGCGCGCGGTCCGGCGCACGGAGTCGATCTCGACGCCCCGGAGGGCATCGGTCCTGACGAGAATGACGTCGTGCATCGCGCCGAGCGGCTCGGCGTTGTGACCGGTCCGCTGCGGCGCGAGCCGCAAGCCGTGCTCGCGAGCGAAGTTCACGAGCGCGATCACGTCGTCCTCGTCGGCCGGCAGCGCGACCAGCGCCGGGTCTTGGACGAATGCCAGGTTGAACGCCTGCGTCGCACGCTCCCAGCCGTCCTCCCCGGGCAGCACCAGGGCACCGCGAAGGCGAGCCCGCAGCCGGCGAGCGTCGGCCGGGCGGCGGGTGTCGATGGCGGTGTCCTGGATCGTGGTCATGGCTGCTCCTGCGATCGGGTGTGGCGGCGCGCATATGCTTGGCCGCGAGCAGCGCCCTTCGCGATGGGGACGCCCCCTGGAAAACCCCCGACTCTTTCCGCCCGGTGGCAGCTGGGGACCCTGGTGGAGCGGCAAGACGAGCTCGAGCTGCTCGAGCGCCTTCTCGGCGAGGTGGTGGATGGGCGCGGATCGCTGCTGCTGCTCGCCGGGCCGGCTGGGATCGGCAAGTCGGGGCTGCTCGCCGCCGCCCACGCGCGTGCCGCGGCGGCCGGCTTTCAGCTGCTTCGAGCCCGCGGCGGCGAGTTGGAGCGGGGCTTCTCCTACGGCGTGGTGCGCCAGCTCTTCGAGGCGCGGCTGGCGGCCAGCGAGCAAGAAGAGCGGGCCGCGTTGCTCGGCGGGGCGGCGCGGCTCGCCGCGCCGCTGTTCGAGTTCGGCGACGCCGCTCACGCCCGGCCGGACGACGAGGAGGCCGCCTTCGCCACGCTGCACGGCCTGTTCTGGCTGACCGCGAACCTGACCGAACGCGCACCCGTGCTCGTCTCGGTCGACGACCTGCACTGGTGCGATCGGCCCTCGCTGCGCTTCCTGTCCTACCTCGCGCGGCGGCTCGACGGGCTCCCGCTGCTCCTCGCAGGCTCCGTTCGTCCCGGCGAGCCCGACGCGGACGCGGCAGCGATCGCGGAACTCGAAGCCGAGCCGCGCGCCACGGTCGTCCACCCGGCGCCGCTGAGCCCCGACGCGGTTCGGCTCGTGGTCCGGACCGCCCTCGACAACGAACCCGCCGCCGAGTTCGTGCACGCGGTCCACGCGGCCTGTGGCGGCAACCCGCTGCTGATGCATGAACTGGTCCGCGCGGTGGCCAGCGAGGGCATCCAGCCGGATGCGGCCGCTGCGGCGAATGTGCACGAGCTTGGCCCCGAGAAGCTCGCGCGGGCTGTCTTGCGGCGCCTCCGGCGCCTCGGCCCCGCGGCGGAGGCGCTCGCGCGCGCCGTCGCGGTCCTCGGCGACGACTGTGACCTCTCGACCGCCGCCAGCCTCGCCGTGCTCGATCCCGAGCAGGCGGCGACGGCGGCGGCCGCGCTCGCGCGCGTCGAGATCATCAGCGCACGCGGCCCGCTGGCCTTCGTGCACCCCGTCCTCCGCGCCGCCGTCTATGCCGACCTGAGCGACGCCGAACGTTCGCTCGCCCACGAGCGGGCCGCCGAGCTGCTCTCCGAGGGCGACAGCGGCGCCCAGCAGATCGCGGTCCATCTCCTGCACGCGCGCCCGAGGGGCCGTGGTGCCGTCGTCGCGATGCTGCGCGAGGCGGCAGGCCACGCGAGCAGCGAGGACGCAGCCGACACCGCCAGGACCTATCTCGAGCGGGCCCTCGCAGAGCCGCCCGCCGCGAGCGCGCACGGCGAAGTGCTGCTCGAGCTCGGCGTTGCCGAGCTCCGCTCGGGCGCGGCGGCCGCGCGGCATCTTGAAGAGGCCGACCGCCTCCTGCAGGGCCGGCCCCGGTCAGTCGAGGCGGTGCTCGCTCTCGCCAGCGCTCTCTATGCCGAGGGCCGCCAGCACGACGGCGCCGCCGTATTGCAGGAACGGATCGACCGCCTGGGCCCCGACGACGAGGCCACGCAGCTGCTCGAGGTGGAGCTCATCGGCTGGGCTCGCCACGACGCGGACCTGTACCCCATCGCGCGCGAGCGGCTCGCCCGGGCCGCGGACCGCGCGAGTCAGGACAGCTTCCACGGCCGCTACCTGATGGCGCTGGCCGCCTCCGAGCTGGCGCGCGCCGGCCAGTCGCCCGATCGAGCGCGCAAGCTCGTCGACCGCGCGCTCGCCGGACCGCTGCTCAGCGACGAGAGCTGGCAGGCGTACGCGGTCGCGGTGGCGGTCCTCCTCACGCTCGACGAGCTGGACCCCGCGGTGGCCCACTACACCGAATGGCTCGAGCAGGCGCGCAAGCGCGGCATGGCATTTGCCACAGCGCGCGCGGCCTCCTTCCGAGCGCTCGCGTTGCTGCGCCGCGGCAGTCTGGCCGAGGCCGAAGACGACGCCACCACGACGCTCGACGCCGCCATGCCCATCGCCGGCAAAGCCGGACATCCCGAGTTCCTCGCCCGGCTCGCGGAGGTGCTGGCAGAGCGCGGCAGGCTCGTCGAGGCGACCCGTACGCTCGAACTCGCGGGCGTATCGAACCTGGAGTCGCCGAGCTTCCAGATGGCGCAGTGGTTCGACGTCCACGCGCGGCTGCGACTCGCCACCGGCGACACGGAGCGCGGACTCGCCGAGCTCCTCGCGGTCGGGGAACGCCTCGAGCGGTTCGGCATCCACAACCCCAGCCACTCCGCCTGGCGCTCGCACGCGGCACTGGCGCTCTCCGGCCTCGGCGACCGCGACGAGGCCCGCCGGCTCGTCCACCAGGAGATCGCGATCGCGCGCCGCTGGGGAGCGCCGCGTCCCCACGGCGCGGCGTTGCGAGCGGCAGGACTCATCGAGTCCGGCGCCGATGCCCTGGACCTCCTCCGCGAATCGGTCGACGTCCTCGCCGGATCGCCCGCGCTCCTGGAACGCGCAAAGTCACTCACCGAGCTGGGCGCCGCGCTCCGCCGCACGGGCCAACGAGCAGAGGCGCGCCCCCTGCTCCACGACGGCCTGGAGCTCGCGGATCGGTGCGGCGCTCAGCCGATCGCCGAACGCGCGCACACCGAACTGCTCGCCACCGGCGCCAGGCCCCGCCGGCTCGTCCGCACCGGCATCGAGTCGCTCACCCCCAGCGAACGACGCGTCGCCCAGATGGCCGCCGACGGCCAGACCAACCGCGAGATCGCCCAAGCCCTCTTCGTCACCCCCAAGACGATCGAGATGCACCTCTCGAACGCCTACCGCAAGCTCGACATCCAGTCGCGCTCACAGATTGCCCGCGCGATCGGCGATCAATAGCTGCCATCCGACCGCGCCGCGGCGAGAACACTGCGGTCACGCCGCTCCTGCTGCTTCACGCGGACAGCGACAGCGTACCCACGCTTGTCGCTGCCAAGGACGGGTGCTCACCGCGCCGAGCGGACGCTGGCATGAGCAGACGATCGCCTTTTCAAGCAGCGACGAAACATCGAAAAGCAGAAGATCCAGCAGCTACGCGGATGGCGAGACCCGGACTCGAAACGGGGACACCACGATCTCCAGTCGTGCTGTCGTAGCCTCCGAATCCCGCTGATTGCAGGGAGCTCCGGGTCGATGCGAGCCAGTGGCTTGCGTCCGGAGTTCCCGGACTTAGCGGCCGTTTGCCGGGCGTTACGGCCGACGGCGGCAGCCGTCGGCCTTTTCCGCTGGTCGATGTCTGGCGCTCGCAAATCGAGGAGTCGCGCGGGCATCGCGTTGGCGAGCCGAGGACCGACGAGCTGGCGCGGGAATCCTATGCGGAAGGAACGGGGTCGCCACCAGCGCTGCGCGGTGGTGCATAGGCGCGCAGACGTGTATAACGCCCCAGTAGAAGGCCCCATGTACTTCGCGTGTCACTGCTCCTGTGGTGCGCTGCTGGCGGGCATCGCAGGTGGGACGACAGCTCCAGCGCGCGAACCGCGACCGCCACGGCGACGGTCACCGACAAGCGCGCCTCGACGGTCGTGCTCCCCCGGGCAGCGCTTGTCGGCTGGGAGAACATGCTCAGTGCGCGTGGGCCCGCGAGCGCACGCCTGGGCTGCGCGGCTTGGTGTGTGGGCTTCGATCGAGTGCAGGCCGGTGGCCTGTGACACGTGCGGCAGTGGGAAGGAGGCGGCATGAGCGATCTGATAGCGGTGGCTTATGACGGTCGGGCGATGGCGGAGCGGGTGCGCGACGAGCTCGCGCAGATGACTCGCGAGCACGTGATCGAGATCGAGGACGCGGTCGTTGTGACGCGCGAGCCGGGTGGCAAGGTGAAGCTGCACCAGACGCTGAATCCGGCGAGCGCGCCGCGGTGGGTGGCGCCACCGGCGCGGCAACCGATCTCGGCGTCGACGACCGGCTCATGAAGGAGCTGGGCCAGAACCTGCCGGAGGGCGGGGCTGCGCTCTTCGTGCTCGTGCGCCGGGCGACGCCCGACAAGGCTGTTCCGCGCATCACCGGCTACGGCGGCCGGGTCATTCAGAGCTCGCTGAGCACGGAGGCCGAGGAGAAGCTGCAAGTGGCGCTTTCGGCGACCGGCGCGCCCGCCTAGGGGACGCCGCATGTCCGGGCACTCTGCCGAGATCGCCGATCGGGTGTCGGTGCTGATGCCGGAGCTGAAGGCGGACCTGGCGCGGCTCGTCGCGATCCCGTCGGTCTCCTCGCCCGGGTTCCCCGAGCCGCGGGGTCCGATCCTCGAGGCGTACGAGATGGTCGCCGCGCTTCTGCGCGACGCCGGCGTCCAGAACGTCGGCGCGCTCGAGCTGCCGGAGACGGCGCCGGTGATCACGGGCGAGATCCCGGGCCCCCCGGGCGCCCCGACCGTTCTGCTCTACTCGCACTACGACGTCGTGCCGGCGGGCGACGAGGCGTCGTGGGAGTCGCCGCCGTTCCAGGCCACCGAGCGCGACGGCGCGATCTTCGGCCGCGGCACCGCGGACTCGAAGGCCAACGTGCTCGCACATGTGGGTGCGCTGCGGGCATGGGCCGGGCGGCCGCCGGTCGGCATCAAGCTCGTCATCGAGGGTCAGGAGGAGGTCGGCAGCCCGCTCGAGGAGGGCTACCCGTCGGAGCACCCCGCGGCGTTCCGCGCCGACGCGATCATCGTCGCCGACGCGGGCTCGATTCGCGTAGGCCAACCGTCGTTGACGGTCTCGCTTCGCGGAGACGCCCGCATCACCGTCGAGGTGCGCACTCTCGCGAGCAACAAGCACTCGGGCCAGTACGGGGGCGCCGCGCCTGATGCCCTGGTCGCGCTCCTGTGCGCGCTCGCGTCCCTCTACGACGAAAACGGCGAGGTTGCCGTCGAGGGCCTGCGACGGGAGGAGTGGAGCGGGGAGTCCTACCGCGACGATGAGTTCCGCGCCCTCGCCGAGATCGAGGCCGCGATGCCGATCGTCGGCACCGGGAGCATCGGCTCGCGGATCTGGACGGGCGCGTCGATCACGGTGCTCGGCATCGACGCTCCGGCGGTCGAGGGAGCCGCGGCCGCCGTGCAGTCGTACGCGCGAGCGAGCCTCAACGTCCGCGTCCATCCCGAGCAGGCGGCGACCGAGGCGCAGGCTGCGGTGATCAGGCACCTCGAGGCGCAGAAGCCCTTCGGCGTGCCGCTCGAGGTGACGGCCGGCGCCACCGGCGACGGCTTCCGCGCCCGCTCGGCCGGTGTCGCCTGGGACGCGATGTCGAGCGCGATCGAGCAGGCGTGGGGCAGGCGGCCGGTCGAGATCGCGATGGGCGGTGCGATACCGCTGGTGAAGGCGATGAGCGACGGCGTACCCGAGGCGGCGATCTTCGTCTTCGGCGCGTGCGACAGCTTCGCGAACATCCACGGCCCGAACGAGCGCCTGCTCATCGACGAATGGGAGAAGGCCGTCGTCGCGGAAGCCCTGTTCTTCCAGGAATACGCAGAGCGAGCGAAGGGGACGCGATGACCGGGACCGGAGAGGCACCGTCGGCAGCCGAGCCGCAGGAAGAGGACGGCGGGTTCCGCTTCCCGAGCACCATGACGGTGCTCATCCTGGTCACGCTGCTGGTCTGGATCGCGGCGTTCCTGATCCCCTCGGGCACGTACGAGCACGACGAGAACGGCGTCCCGCAGCCCGGGTCCTACCAGCAGATCGACTCGCCGCAGGACTTCGGCGAGCGTGTGGGCGACTTCTTCCTGGCGCCAGTCAACGGCCTCTACGGGATTCAGGATCCGGAGACCGGGACGGTCGAGCCGTTCGGCGTGGGCAGCCTGTTCGGCGCCGTCGGGGTGTTCGCGTTCGTGCTGTCGATCGGCGCGTTCATGACGATGGTGCTCGCCACCGGCGCGCTGGACGTCGCGATCGGCAAGCTGGCCTACCGGGTGCGCGGGAGGCCGTGGCTGGTGATCGTCGTCGTGATGGGCCTGTTCTCGCTGCTCGGCACGACGATGGGCTGGGCGGATGAGACGCTCGGCTTCTACGCCCTGGTCATCCCGCTGATGCTCACGCTCGGATACGACCGCATGGTTGTCGCCGGGACGATCATCGGCAGCGCCACCGTCGGCGCGATGGCGTCGACGGTGAACCCGTTCTCGATCGGCGTCGCCAGCGAGTTCGCCGGCGTCGGGATCGGCGACGGGATCGGCCTCCGCTGGATCGGATGGCTCGTGCTGACCGCGATCACGGTCGCCTACGTCGTCTGGTACGCGCAGCGGGTCAAGGCCGAGCCGGGGCGCTCGCTGGTCGGATTCTCGTCCGAGGACCGGGCAGTCGCGAGCAAGGAGCAGGCGTCGGCGGACCTGGCGCTGACCGGTCGCCAGAAGCTCGTGCTCGCGATCACGGTGTTCACGTTCGTGCTGCTCGTCTTCTCGGTGGTCCCCTGGGACTCGATCCTGCACCTGGAGGAGCGGGTCGATCCGTACACGCACGAGCCGATCGCGAACGACCCCTGGTGGAACCTCGGCTGGTGGTTCCCGGAGCTCACCGCGCTCTTCCTCGTGGCGGCGGTCGTCGTCGGTCTCGTCGCCGGCTACCGCGAACCCGAGATCACCGGGAACATCACGCAGGGCCTGCGGGACTTCATCGGCGCGGGCATCGCCGTCGTCCTCGCGCGCGGCGTCACCGTGATCCTCAACAACACGCAGACGATCGACACGGTGTTGCACTGGATGGAGGACGCCGTCAGCGGCACCGACGCAGGCATCTTCACGTCACTGGTCCTGCTCATCAACACCGGGATCGCCTTCATCATCCCGTCGTCGTCGGGCCACGCGACGCTCGCGATGCCGCTCCTCGCCCCGCTCGGTGACTTCGGCGACGTCTCGCGGCCACTCGTCGTCACCGCGTGGAGCTGGGGTGCCGGCATCGCGCGGTTCATCACGCCGACCAGCGCCGTCGTGATGGCGGGAATCGCGCTCGCCGGGGTGCGCTACGACCGCTGGATCCGCTTCATGCTGCCGCTGATGGGCCTCCTCGCCGTGGCCTCGATCGCGATGATCGCCGTCGCCGCGGTCCTCGAGTAGCCGCGGGGCGGCGCCGCGCGCGACCGACGACCGTCCATGAGCGACGAAACGATCACGTTCCTCGTCCTCGGAGCGACCGTCGTGGTCTTCATCTGGGACCGCTTGCCGGTCGCGATCGTCGCGGTCGGCGTGGCGCTCTCCCTGTGGGCGACGGGGGTGCTGGAGCTGGAGCAGGCGCTCGCCGGCTTCGGCGACCCGACCGTGATCTTCATCGCGTCGCTGTTCGTGGTCAGCGAAGCGTTGGACGCGACCGGCGTGACGGCGTGGGCGGGGCAGCAGCTCATCGCGCGCACCGGCGGAAGCCGCACGCGCGTGCTCGTGCTGATGATGCTGCTCTGCGCGGTCCTGACGGCGCTGATCACCGTCAACGGCTCGGTGGCCGCGCTGGTGCCCGTCGTGGTCGTCCTGGCGGTGCGACTCGGGCGCAAGCCCTCACAGCTGATGATGCCCCTGGCCTTCGCCGGGCACGCGGGCTCGTTGCTCGTCCTGACCGCGTCGCCGGTCAACGTGATCATCTCCGGGGCCGCCGACGACGCGGGCGTCGGTCGTATCGGCTTCTTCGACTTCGCGGTCCTCGGCGTGCCGCTGCTCGCCGGAACGATCGCGATCGTCATCCTCTTCGGAGAGCGGCTGCTGCCGCACCGGGCGCCGCGCTCGATGCCGGTGGACTTCAGCAGCCATGCGCGAACGCTGCTGCACCAGTACGGACTCGACGAGGACGCGTTGCTGACGCCGTCGCGCGGAGCCGCCGAGGTGGTGGTCCCGCCGCGCTCGGGCCTCATCGGCGAGACCGCATTTCCGGGGATGGTGACCGAGAGCGGCGACCTCGTCGTGCTCGCGGTCCAGCGCAAGGGTCAGGAGCTCGCGGGCGAGACCAGGCTGGCGGTCGGCGACACGCTTCTGCTGCAGGGGACCTGGGGCGCGCTCGACGCGCACCTCGAGGACCCGGACGTGCGGGTGATCGACCGGCCGGAGCTGATCCGCAGGCAGGCCGTCCCACTCGGGCCCGGCACCAAACGGGCGCTCACCGCGCTCACCGCGATGGTGATGCTGCTCGCCACCGGCGCCGTCCCGCCTGCCGCGGCCGGCCTGCTCGCGGCCGGTGCGCTGGTCGTCTCGGGCGTGCTCTCGATCGAGCAGGCCTACCGTGGGATCCACTGGACGACGGTGATCCTCGTGGCCGGCATGATCCCGCTCTCGACCGCGATGGGCGAGAGCGGCGCGGCGGAGCGCCTGGCGGAGGGGCTTGTGGACGCCGTCGGGGACGCGGGTCCGCGCGCGCTGCTGCTCGGACTGGTCGTGCTGGTCTTCGTGCTCGGCCAGCTGATCTCGAACATGGCGACCGCGCTGATCGTGATCCCGATCGCGATCTCCGCCTCCGGCGAACTCGGCGTCTCACCGAAGCCGGTGCTCGTCGCCGTCGCCGTGGCGGCCGCGGCCGCCTTCCTCACCCCGGTCGCCACACCCGCGAACCTGATGGTGATGGAGCCCGGCGGGTACCGCTTCGCCGACTACTGGAAGCTCGGCCTGCCGCTGCTCGCCCTGTTCGGAGCGGTCGCCGTGCTGCTCGTCCCCGTCTTCTGGTCGTTCTGAGCTGTCGGATGCGTCCCGCTCACCCACTGTCCGGCCGGCACGTGCTGCCGTACCGTTCGTCGTGCGACGCAGGCCGGTGATCAAGGAGGCCGAGCATGCTTGAGCAAGCGATCCATCCGATGCGGGCGCGGAGATCCACCGCACGGGCTGTCGGAGGCGCGCGATGACGCGTCGCGGTCTGGTCGCGATCGCCGTCGCGGCGATCGCCGTGGTCGTCGTGATGGCAGCGACGGGTGTCTTCGATTCGGTACTGAAGGCTGACCTGGACGCTCTCAGCGGCGGCGATCCGTTGCGGCTGGCCGACGCGTCGGAGGTGTTCGTCGGCCAGCAGGTGGTGGCGATCGGCAATCCGTTCGGCTCGAGCGCACCGTCACCACGGGCATCGTCTCGGCGAAGGCGCGGGTCCTACGGGCTCCCAACGGCTCCCCGATCGCGAATGCGATCCAGACCGACGCGGCGATCAACCCCGGCAACTCGGGCGGCCCGCTGGTCGATCTCGACGGCGGCGTGATCGGCGTCAATACGCAGATCGCGACGGGTGGCGTCGCGCAATCGGCCGGGATCGGCTTCGCCGTCCCCGTCGACACCGTCGAGAAGGTCGCGCGTGAGCTCATCGAACAGGGCCACGTCGACCGCGCCTACCTCGGCGCCAGCACGGTGGGCCTGACTCCCGAGCTCGCCCGGCAGGTCGGGCTGACGGCCCAGGCCGGGGCGCTGATCCTGGAGGTCGCTCCGGGCGGGCCGGCGGCACGCGCCGGTCTGCGCGGCGCCGGGAGCGACGCCACGACCGGAGCGTTGGTCGCCGGCGGCGACGTGATCACGCGAATCGACGGAGAGACGATCGCCGGCCCCGATGACATCGCGCGGGCGATCGGCGCCAGGCGCTCGGGCGACACGATCGAGGTGACTTATCTGCGCGGCGGCGGCGAGCACGCGGTCGACGTCAGGCTCGGCGCGCAGCCACGTAGGTGAGGCTCAGTCGACTCGACTCGCTGACGGACGCCGCGGTTACAGGGCGTACCGCAGGATCGCGGCGACCGGTCCGCCGCCGGGCACGTCGGAGCCGCGCACGGCGAGAACGCGCCCGCCCGAGAGCAGAACGCGGCGGGCGATCTCGTCGACGACGCCATAGCTGGCAGCGTCGTCCTCGGCGAATGTGACGGCGCCGGTCTGCTCGTCGACGTACCCCGGCAGCTTCTCGTCGATGTCGACGAGCACGGTGTCGACGGCGCCGTAGGTGGCCGCGCGCGCCAACGTCGCCACGTCGGTTGACGCGCGGTCATGCGAGGCGCGCAAGTCGAAGCGGTCGCGGATCGCCGACAGCTCGCGTGCGTAGAGCTCGTCGAGGATCGTGCGCGCCGCGGCCGCGAGCTCCTCGTCGCTGGCGTCAGGGCTGCCGCCGAGGCCTGTGTCGACGAGATGGGGATAGCTGTTCGTTGAGCGATAGATCGAGTCGAGCGGTTCGGCTGCGGCGACGATCAGCGGCAGCTCGAGCCCACCGAGCACGCCGCGCAGCGCCCTGTCGACCTTCCTTGCGTACTGGCGCAATCTCACCTTCTGGCCCTCGGCTCCCTGAAACCGTGCGCTCGGCGAGCGGTCGGCGATCGACGCCTTGCCGGCAGCGCCCGCGGCGTCGGTGGGCAGATCGGGGACATCGACGGTGGACGGCGGGCCTTCACGCACGATCTCCACGAGACGGACCGACCCCGCTGCCAGTACCAACACGAACGCCGCCTGCGGAAACGTGATCGCCCGCAGCAGCGGCTTGACATAGAAGCGGTCGGCGACCTCGACCTCGGAGGTGAAGCGGTTCGGTAGCCGGAACGTCTGCACACTTTCCGGCGAGGCGAAGATCGCGAGGCTGCGGGCCTGCTCGGCCCAGAAGTCTTCGTCATCGCCAAGCTCGTCCAGCGCGTCGCCGACGGCCGCGATGTCGCGGCGATCGACGCCGGCCCGCGCGAACTGCGCGGCCGCGTCCGCGGCCAGGTTCTTCAATCCGATCCGGGCCGCCTGCGCCTCCTGTGTGATCGGGCTGGTCTCGAGATAGATCGAAACGCGCGGCCCACCACGCGCGGCGACCAGCCGCTCGATCTCAGACCGCGTTGGGATGTCGGTGTGAAGCGTCACGCAACCCCGATCGCGCCGATGAGCGCGCGACCTTACCGCAACGCGACCCTGCGGTCACCGGTCATGCTCCGCCGTCTTTGGCGCGGCCCCCGGGCTTGGCGACGCTAGGTATCCGGCTCCGATCATCTTTGCCGCTTCCGCTTTCTCGTCCGCGAGCGTCACCGAGGGTCCGCCGGTCGCCGTGTCCTCTGCGCTGAACGAGCGGGCAACGGCGTCGTGCTGCGACGGCGCCGAGCCGATCGTGTGCCGCGAGTTCGTCGAGCTCGTGACCGTCCACCTCGAACGCACGCTGCCGGATTCAGAGCGCGTCCGGATGGAGGCGCATCTCGCCGAGTGCGACGGCTGCACGGGGTATCTGGAGGACATGCGCCGCCCTGTCGGCTCCCTGCACGTGAGCCGACTCCGGATCCCGCGTCGCGCGACGCGCTCCTGCGCGCGTCGCGCGACCTCCGCGGCGGCTGACCGGGCGTCAGCGGTCGCGCCAGTCGCGGAACGCGGCCAGCAGCTCCTCGCGCATCAGCGGTGGCAGGGGCTCGTGTTCGACGCGGCCGGCGAGCGCGATCGTCTGCCGAAGCTGCTCGACGTAGCCGCGACAGGCCTCGCACTCGTCCAGGTGTGCCTCGAAGCGGCGGCGGTCCCTGTCCGCGAGGGCGTTCTCGAGGTAATCGGTGATCACCTCCACCAGCTCTTGGCACGGCATCTCCGGGAACGTGGTCATTCGGACAGGTAGGAGTCGAGGTCGGCGCGGACGCGTGAGCGGGCGAGACAGAGCGGCACCCTCTCTGTTTGGTCTCGGATACCTCCAGCGCGTTACACACTTCCCTGCTCGCCGAGCCCTCGATGTCGCGCACGTCGATGACGAGGCGCTGGGCCGGCGGCAGCGCGAGGGTTTCGCCGCGCAGGGATGCCCGACTGGCTGATCCGCGCGAGCGAACTCGACTCGACGACCGAGCGGTGCCACCATCAGGGCGACGCTTGGCCCCGGAGATCGGCCGGAGGATGTGCTCGCTGCGGAGATCCTGGTTCTCGCCGGTGTAGTCGGCTATGACGTCGAATCGGTACGCGCGTGTAACGCAACGCCGGACGCGCCGACTCAATAGTCGGCAGACGAAGAGAACGAGAGGTTTGACATGCGCCCAGGGGCGGAGACGACTGCACGCCGGAGAGGCATCCGCATAGAGCCCGGCACGAAACGCGTGCGGGTCTACCTGGGCGGGCAGGTCGTCGCCGACACCGTCCATCCAATGCTGGTGTGGGAGGTCCCCTATTACCCCACCTACTACTTCCCGGTGGTCGATGTGCGGACCGAGCTGATCGAAGCGGACGGGGGCGTGCAGCATTCGCCGAGCCGAGGAGACGGCCGCACGTTCACGGTGGGCGCCGGCGGCAGGACTGCGCAGCGAGCCGCTCTGCAGTACGCGGACTCGCCGATCGAGGAGCTCCGCGACCTCATCCGGTTCGAATGGGGCTCGATGGATGCCTGGTTCGAGGAGGACGAGCAGGTGTTCACGCATCCGCGTGATCCCCACACGCGCGTGGACATCCTCGCGAGTTCACGGCACGTGCGCGTGGAAGTGGGCGGGACCGCGATCGCGGAATCGACGAGTCCCCGGATGCTGTTCGAAACCGGCCTGCCGGTGCGCTACTACATGCCCAAGACGCACGTCCGGATGGAGCTGCTGACGCCGACCGAATCGGTGAGCCACTGTCCGTACAAGGGCCAGGCCGAGTACTGGTCGGTGCGCGCGCGAGATGGCGTTCATTACGACCTCGCGTGGTCGTACCGCGCGCCGTTCGCCGAGAGTCAGAAGATCGCCGGGTTGATCGCGTTCTACAACGAGAAGGTCGACATCTACGTCGACGGCGTACAGCAGAAGCGCCCGGTCACCAAGTTCTCGTAGCCCGCTTTGAATCAGCTCCGTCCCGCGTCTCAGACGGTCCGGAGAGGTGCGCTGCCGAACGGCGCGCTGAACGCGCGACACCAGATCACGACGGTCCGGCCGGCGAGGGCCGCACGTCGCGGAAGCTCGTACTGCTGGTCGCCGCGGTTGCCCTTGAGCGCACCGAGGTCGATGGATCCCGACGCGCCGCCGTCGGAGGTGTCGCCGGGCACCAAGCGGACACGCAGGTCCGGGCCGGCGGACGTGGTGAAGCTCGTGAGGGTAAGGAACCGGCGGCCGTCGGCGAGCCGCACCACCTCGGCCGTGCCGCCGGTCTCGTGCTCGTGCGACCGGAACCGGCCGACGGCGAGCTGGACGTTCCTCGGCTCGGCCGACCCGGCCTCCGACTCGACCACGGCCGGGGCGGCCGCCATCACGATGCGCTCGTCGACCACGCGGTCGCGCAGCGTCGAGAGCCCGAGGTAGCCGCCGACGAGCGCGGCCGTTACGAGATAGGCGCCGAGCACCGGGAAGCGAAGCGGGCGCCTGCGGAGAGCGACGACGAGGCACACGGCGCCGAACACGACGAACCAGACGGCGGTGAGCGCCATCGAGACGCGGAAGTCGTTGCTGATGACGCCGCCCGTCACCCACACTCCGGCGATGACGAGGGCGGCAACGATCGGGATCGCGAGGAGACGGACGAGTAGAGACATGCCGGTTGGTCCCGCGTGACCGTCTGGCGTTACAGCCGTAACGAACTCAGCATGGGGGCGACTACGCCCCATGCCCTCGTTCGAGAATCTCGTCATCGTCGTCGCGGTCGCGTTCTTCGCGCCGCTCCTGCTGGGCCTCTTCCCGCGCGTGCGACTGCCGTCGGTCGTGCTCGAGATCGTCGCCGGGATCGTCATCGGCCCGTCGGTGCTGGGGCTCGTCGAGGTCGACGAGTCGGTTGAGGTGATCGCGCTGATCGGACTCGCGTTCGTGCTGTTCCTCGCAGGCCTCGAGATCGAGTTCGAGAGGCTCCGCGGGCAGGTCCTGCGGCTCACCGGGATCGGGTTCGCCCTCTCGTTCGCGATCGCCGTGCTGGTCTCGCTCGGCCTGAAGGCCGGCGGCCTGGTCGACACGCCGCTGCTGGTGGCGATCATCCTGTGCGCGACGTCCCTCGGCGTACTCGTTCCGGTCCTCAAGGACGCGGGCGAGATCTCGTCGACGTTCGGCCAGCTCATCATCGCCGCCGCGACGATCGCCGACTTCGGAGCGATCATCCTGCTGTCGATCTTCTTCTCCGGCGAGGGCGGCACGGGCTCGACGCTGGTGCTGCTGGGGAGCGTGTTCGCGCTGGCCGGCGTCGTCTTCGTCGTGACGCGCGGCGCCGAGCGGTCGATGCGGATCCGCGACGATCTCGTCCGGCTGCAGGACACGACTGCGCAGATCCGCGTCCGCGGCGCATTCCTGCTGTTCGTCGCGTTCGCCGCGGTCGCCGAGCAGCTGGGCCTGGAGGTCATCCTCGGCGCCTTCATCGCCGGCGCGATCGTCTCGCTCGTCGACCGCGATGAGGTGATGACCCATCCAGATTTCCGCCGCAAGCTGGAGGCCGTCGGCTTCGGCGTCTTCATCCCCGCCTTCTTCGTCACCAGCGGCGTGCGCTTCGACCTCGAGGCGCTCACATCGTCGGCGTCGAACCTGCTCATGGTCCCGATCTTCCTCGCGGCGCTGCTCGCCGCGCGAGGGCTTCCCGCACTCGTCTACCGCCGCGTCCTCGACGACCGGCACACGGCGGTCGCGGCGCTCCTGCAAGCAACGTCGCTGCCATTCATCGTCGCCGCCACGGCCATCGGGATGGACCTCGGCCTCATCGACGCGGCCGGCAGCGCCGCGTTGATCGGCGCGGGTCTGCTGTCGGTGCTGCTGTTCCCGCTCGCCGGCCTCGTCGCCCTGCGTAACGCCTCGGCGGGTCCGGTGACCGAACCACATGTCCACAGAGGAGGATTCGATGTCCCAGACCCTGCCCACCGTTGACGCCCCGACCGACGTGCTGCCCGGTCTGCAGGGCAAGAACGTGCTCGTGACCGGCGGCAGCTCGGGGATCGGCCAGGCGATCGCCGTGCGGTTCGCGCAGTACGGCGCCAACGTCGCGATCAACTATCTGCGCTCGCCCGAGGAGGCGCACGACACCGAGGAGCGGGTTCACGCCTGCATCCACAAGGTGCGCCAGGAGGGCGTCCAGGACGTGCTCGTCGGCGGCGACGTCTCGAACGAGGATGACGTCGTCCGGATGGTCGGCGAGGCCGTCGACGGGCTCGGCGGGATCGACATCTTGGTCAACAACGCGGGGATCCAGATCTCGCGCCCGAGCGAGGAGCTCTCCAGCGCCGACTTCGATCGCGTTCTCGCCGTCAATCTGCGCGGCTCGTTCATGTGCGCTCGGGAGTCGATCCGGCACTTCCTCCGCGAGGACAAGGCCGGCTCGATCGTGAACATCTCGAGCGTCCACCAGATCATCCCGAAGCCGGGTTACGTCGGCTACTCGACGAGCAAGGGCGGGATGCAGAATCTGACGCGCACGCTCGCGCTCGAGTACGCCGGCCGGGCGATCCGCGTGAACGGCGTCGGCCCGGGCGCGACGGTCACGCCGATCAACCGGGCGTGGATCGACGACCCGATCAAGCGCGCGCAGGTCGAGGAGCACATCCCGATGCGCCGCGCCGGCGATGCCGACGAGATGGCCGGCGTGACGTGCTTCCTGGCCAGCGACCTTGCCGCGTACATCACCGGCCAGACGGTCTTCGTCGACGGCGGCCTGACCCTGTTCCCGAGCTTCTCCACGCCGTGGTCGTCGGAGTAAACGACGAGATCGGCATGCTCGCCCACGTGGACGAGGCCAAGCGCCGCGAGGCGCTGGCGCTCGTCCGCGAGGGCCGGCTGTACGACCTCGGCCGCGTTCTCGACGAGTCCGTCCCCGTGTTCCCGGGACGGTACTTCCGGCAGACCCTGGTGACGACTGCCCACCACGAGGGCGGGTCCTGGATCACGGAGCAGGTCGCCGGCACGCAGCAGATCGGCACGCACATCGACGCGTTGAGCCACCTGCAGATCGGCGACCGCGGGTACGGCGGCTGGACGGTCGCCGAGCTCGCCGGCACCGCCGGCGTCACGCGCCTCGGCGTCGAGACCGTCCCGCAGATCGTCACGCGCGGCTGGCTCGTCGACGCCACCGACGTCGACGTCATCGGCATCGAGCACCTCCGCGGCATTGAACCCACGCCCGGCGACGCAGTGCTGTTCCACACGGGCTGGGGAGCGCACTGGACCGATCCGGAGACCTACCTCTCGCGCGAACCCGGGCCGGGGATGGAGGTCGCCGCCTGGCTCGTCGAGCACGGCGTGGCGCTGACCGGGGCGGACACGTGGAGCTTCGGTCCAGTACCCGCCGAAGACCGGCCCTTCGAGGTACCGCAGACCCTGAACGTCGAGCACGGCGTGTTCATCGTCGAGAACCTCGACACGGCGGCGCTGGCCGCCGACGGCGTGCGCGAGTTCGCCCTGATCCTCACCCACCCCAAGTTGCGCGGCGCCACCGGCGCGTGGACCTCGCCGATCGCCCTCGTCTGACCGGAGGCACCATGGAGCACTACGACGTGATCATCATCGGGACCGGCGCGGGCGGCGGCACGCTCGCGCACCGGCTCGCGGCGTCCGGCAAGCGGATCCTCCTCCTCGAGCGCGGCGGCTACCTGCCGCGCGAGCCCGAGAACTGGGACAGCCACGAGGTCTTCAACAACGACCGGTACCTGTCCGGCGAGGAGTGGATCGACAAGGACGGCAGCCCGTTCAAGCCGCACCAGCAGTACTTCGTGGGCGGCAACACCAAGTTCTACGGCGCGATCCTGTTCCGTCTGCGCGAGCGCGACTTCGACGAGGTCCAGCATTACGGCGGGATCTCACCGGCCTGGCCGCTCTCGTACGCGGATCTCGAGCCCTACTACACCGAGGCCGAGAAGCTCTACCTCGTCCATGGCGAACGCGGCGAGGATCCGACCGAGCCACCCGCCTCCGGCGCCTATCCGTATCCGGCGGTCTCGCACGAGCCGCGCATCCAGCAACTGCACGACGACTTCGTGGCGACCGGCCACCATCCTTTCCACCTGCCGGTCGGCGTGGACCTGGACGAGTCCGATCCGGAGGCGGGCCGCTGCGTGCGCTGCGACCGCTTCGACGGCTTCCCGTGCCTGACCGACGGCAAGGCCGACGCCCACGTGCTCTGCGTGCGACCGGCGCTGCGGCATGACAACGTGACGCTGCTCACGCACGCGAAGGTCGAGCGGCTCGAGGCGGACGGCGCGACCGTCTCGCGCGTAGTCGTCGACCGCCGCGGCGAGCGGCTCGAGTTCGGCGCCGACGTCGTGGTCGTCTCGTGCGGCGCGGTCAACTCGGCGGCGCTGCTGCTGCGCTCCGAGCTCGCGAACAGCTCAGGCCAGCTCGGGCGCAACTACATGGCCCACATCAACTCGGGCGTCATCGCGATCTCACAGACGCCGAACGAGACGAAGTTCCAGAAGACGCTCGGTGTCAACGACTACTACTGGGGCGCCGAGGACTCCGAGCTCCCGCTGGGCCACATCCAGATGCTCGGCAAGAGCGACCGCAACATCCTGCGCGCCGGCGCGCCGTGGTTCGCCCCCGGTCTCGCGCTCGACTACATGGCCAAGCACGCGATCGACTTCTGGCTCACCAGCGAGGACCTCCCGCACCCCGACAACCGCGTCACCGTCGACCGCGACGGCCACATCCACCTCGCCAAGAGCTACCACAACGAGGAGGCGCACCGCCGCCTGCTCGCCAAGCTCAAGGGCCTGCTCGGCCACCTCGGCTGCCACAGCGGAATCCCGAGCCGGACGATCCTCGACCAGCGCATTCCGCTCGCCGGCGTCGCGCACCAGTGCGGCACCGCCCGCTTCGGCACCGATCCCAAGGAGTCGGTGCTGGACGTCAACTGCAAGACACACGACCTCGACAACCTCTACGTCGTCGACACCAGCTTCTTCCCATCGTCGAGCGCGGTCAATCCGGCGCTGACGGCGATGGCCAACGCCCTGCGTGTCGGCGACCACTTGCTCGACCGGCTCGGCGCCCGCGCCGAGGCGGCCACCAACGGCAAGCCGACCCTCGAGCTGCAGGAGGCATCATGAAGATCGTCGACAGCATCGGACGCGGCCTCGTCGCCGGCGTCGCCGGGACGGCGGCCATGACCGTCTCCAGCACGCTCGAGGCCCGCCTCCGCGGGCGCGCGCCGAGCACTGCGCCGGCGCGCGCCACCGCCAAGGTGCTCGGCATCAAGGAGTTCGACTCCGACCTGGCGAGCGCTCGCTTCAACGATCTCTCGCACTGGGGCTACGGCACCGGGTGGGGGATCGTGCGCGGCCTGCTCGCCGCCGCAGGCCTGTCGCCGAAGGCGGCGACCTTGGCGCACGGCGCAGCGGTGTACGGCGCTGAGCAGGTGACGCTGCCTGCGCTCGACATCGCCCCGCCGGCGATCTTCTGGTCCAAGCGGGAGATCGCCATCGACGCCTTTCACCACGCCGTCTACGCCGCAGCGACGGGCCTGGCGTACGAACTGATCGAGCGGCGCAACGGCGCCGGCTGAGCTCCGCGCCGCTCGACGCGTTCCGTGACTGGAGGCTTAGTGGGACCTGAGATGAGCGAGGTCCGGATGGTGCTTCGCGGCGAGTCGCGCACGCACCGCTTCCTGCGCGCGCGGCTGACGTTCCTGATCGCTGCGACCCTCGCTGTCGACGCTGTCGCCACCGCCGGGATCTACATGCTCGAGCACGACAATCCGCGCTCGGGCTTCGACGATCTCGGCGGCGCCCTCTTCTGGGTCTCGGCGCAGCTGACCACGGTCAGCTCGCAGATGCCCAACCCGGTCACAACGCCCGGCCGCGTCATTGCGATCGCGCTCGCCGTCTGGGCGATCACGGTCGCGGCGACGCTCGCCGCTTCCCTGGCCGCGTTCTTCCGCGCTCGGCACGTCGAGGACACACGCCAGCCCTAGGACGACTCGGAGACCGCAATCCCAGCTGCTTGCGCTCCGCTTGCGCTGCATTTACGGGCGACCGCGACGATCGCTGCCTCAGCCAATGTCGAGGAGGTGTCGCATGTCGACGACGATCGATCAGTCCCGGCTCGAGGCGTTCATGGGTCAAGGGGTGGTGGATCTGGGGGCGGCGTTGAGCGCGCCGCTGGTTCGGCTCGGCGCGCGGCTCGGCCTCTACCGCGCTCTGGTCGAGGGCGGTTCGGCTACGCCGGAGGAGCTTGCGGAACGGACCGGGACCGAGCCGCGGATGGTGCGGGAGTGGCTCGGCAACCAGGCCGCCGGCGGCTACGTGACCTACGACGCCGCGAGCGCGAGATACACGCTCCCGCCGGAGCAGGCCGTCGCGCTCGCCGACGATCAGAGTCCGTTCTACCTGCTCGGTGCGTACGAGATCCTGGCGTCGTTGTTCGCCGACGAGGAGGCGCTGGCCGAGGCGTTCCGCAGCGGCGCGGGCCTGCACTGGAACGATCACGATCACCGGCTCTTCACCGGGACCGAGGTGTTCTTCCGCGCCGGCTACCGCCAGCATCTGGTGGGCGAGTGGCTGCCGGCGCTCGACGGCGTCGTCGAGAAGCTGAAGACGGGGGCGCGAGTGGCGGATGTCGGCTGCGGCCATGGCGCCTCGACGATCATCATGGCCGAGGCCTTCCCGGCGTCGACGTTCGCAGGCTTCGACACCCATGCGGACGGGATCGAACGCGCCCGCGATGCGGCCGCCGAGGCGGGCGTCGCCGACCGGGTGCGATTCGAGGTCGCCGGCGCAGATGCGTTCCCGGGCGTGGGATACGACCTCGCCTGCGTCTTCGACACGTTCCACGACCTCGGTGATCCGGCCGCAGCGGCGCGCCACATCCGCGAGGCGCTGGCGTCCGACGCGACGCTGATGCTCGTGGAGCCGCAGGCCGGCGACGGGACGGAGGACAACCTCAACCCGGTCGGCCGCCTCTTCTATGCCGGCTCGGCGCTGATCTGCGTGCCGCACGCCATCGCCGACGGCGGCCCGGAGACGCCGGCGCTGGGCAACCAGGCCGCGGAGGCGACGCTCCGCGGGCTGCTCGAGAACGCAGGCTTCTCATCGGTCCGCCGCGCGGCCGAGACGCCGTTCAACCGCGTGCTCGAGGCGCGGCCGTAGCGGACGCGAGCAGCGCACCCGCCCGTCGACCGTCTCCGGGAGCGCCGCGGGCGAGCAGGACCTCGGCCAGGTCGCGCTGGGCGCGCGCCGCGAGTGGGATCCCGCCGCGCACGCGATCGGCGGCGATCGCGGCCTCCAGCGCCTCGATCGCCTCGTCGATTCGTCCGGCCGTCGCCAGTGCGCGGCCCAGCGATCGTGCGACCGAGCCGGCCACCGCGGTTGCCCGTACGAACACGACCATGCGGTCAGCGAACGGCTCCAGAAGCGCGACGACCGCAGCGGCGCACTCGGCGTGACCGATGGCGGCGGACGCCTCCGCGAGCTGGGCGAGGCCGCCCACGAGGTTGGCATCGCGCAGCATGCCCTCGGGCCCTTCGGCCACCGCCTCGTCGAGCAGCGCGCGCGCCGCGTGACGGTCGCCGAGCTCGGCGAGGCAGAGCGCGAGGTACGCTCGGTAGGACGGCCCCGCGGGCGACACGATCCTGGCTCGCAGGTGATCCAGGTCGACCTCCCCCCACGCCTCCTCGACGACGTGAAGCGTGTAGTGATTTGACCTCAGCACGAGGTCTGCGTTGTCGTCCCGGACACGCATCGCTTGACCGTGCGCCTCGCGCGCGAATCGTCTCGCCGCGCCGACCTCGCCCCGATAGCCCGAAACCGCCGCGCGCCATGCCGGGACGTACCACGAGAATGCGGGCAGCCGCGCCTCGGTGGCCACCCGCTCATAGAGCAGGATCTCGTCTTCGGTCGCGGCGACCTCCCCCTGCTCGAGCAGGTCGACGATGCGCCAGTGCCGCCCGTGAAGCTCGATCTCCGGGTCACCGGTCCGCTCGCCGAGCGCGAGGAGCTCATCTGCGGCGGCAAGGCGCGCGGTCAGGTGCTCGGGCGCCCAGTGCACGACGTGCGAGGCGATGAGGGCGACAGCGAGCGCACCCGCATCGCCTAGTTCGCGCGCTGTGGTGACCGCCTCCTCGACGAGCCGCCGTCGGTGTGCCTGGTCGGGCGCGTACGCGAGAGCGATGGCAAGCCTCGAGAGCAGCCGTACCCGAAGCGAAGCCTGGTCCGGCCCGAGGCGCTCGAGCGCTTCCTCGAGGAGCGCGACGAGCGGCTGGTCGACCGCGACGATCGTCACCCCGAGTCCGGCCGCCCCGAGCGCGGCACGCGCCAGCAGGTCGTCGCGCGGCTCCTCGCGGGCGAGCCGCGCCGCCTCGTCGAACGCGATCCGACCGCGTTCGGTCTCGCCCGCGCGCAGGCGGGCGTCGCCAAGTGCGACGAGAACCTCGGCCAGCCGGCTCGGCCCCGCCCGCGCGCGGGCGAGTCGCTCTGCGCGCTCGAGCAGGTCGACCGCATCCTCCCAGGCCAGGCGCTTGACGGCGTGTCGCCCGGCGTCCAACGCGTACCCGAGTGCGGGCTCGGGGTCGTCGCGGGCGCCGGACAGCGCGTGATGCGCGAGCGGGGCGAGCCACTGCTCGGGCGGCCGGTCAACCAGGACATCCGCGATGCGGCGGTGGAGGTAGGCGCGCCGCGCCGCCGACAACGCTTCCACCAGTGCGTCTCGCACCAGCGCATGCCCGAACGCGAGCTTCTCGCTTCCGGGTAGCTCCCTCAACCGCGGCGAGCTCGAGCAGCCGGCGAGCGCGCTCGGGAAGTCGGCCGGCACGTGCCGCGACGACGTCGCGGACGGCATCGGGGAGCGCAGCCCCCTCGGGTCGCGCCAGCTCGCGAACAAAGAACGGGTTCCCGCCCGTTCGCTCGCGGAGCGCGTGTGCCGCCGCTGGATCTGGGCGGCTCCCGGTCAGACCCTCGACGACCGTCGCAACGGCCGCCTCGTCGAGCCCGTGCAATGCCACGCGGACGACTGGCCGGTCGCGCCGGATCTCGGCGAGCGTGTCCGTGAGCGGGTGCCCCGGTTGCAGCTCGAGGTAGCGGGCGCTCCCGAGCAACAGCAGGGGGATGCGCCGCGGCCGTGTCGCCAAGCGGCGCAGGAGAAGCAACGTGGCCCGATCCGCCCAGTGCAGATCGTCGAGCATGAGCGCGATCGGCTGTGAGGCGGTGAGCTCCTCGAGCCACTCGGCGACGGCGTCGAACATGCGGGCACGGTCGACCTCGGGGTCGGACGCCGGCTCGCCTGGCCTGCCGGCCGTGGGCTCCGCAAAGCCCTGCGAGAGGACGTCGGGAACCGGGAGCGGCGCCAACGCCTCCGCCAACGGCTGGTACGGCGCCGCCGGCTCCTCTTCGCAGCGCCCGTACAGCACGAGTGCCCCGGACTTCTGGGCTGCGTGAGCGAACTCCGCGAGAATTCGGCGTAGGAGCGAAGCGCGGCCGCACCGTCACCCGCCGCGGCCAGCGCCAGCATCAGCTCACGCTCAGCGGCCTGGTCCAGCGGATCCCATGCCGCCAGACGCCGGGCCCATGTCAACGCCGATCCGATATCGCCCGCCCCCGACGCCGCACGGACGAGCGCAACCGCCGCGTCCGCTCGTTGCGCTGCATGCCGGGAGCGTGCCTGCAGCACCCACTCCTCGTCGAGCCCTACCAGGACGTCACCGCGACACAACGCGAGTGCCTCCTCCCAGCGGCCCGCGCCCGTGAGCTCTGAGAACTCACGGGCATCGACCCACAGGCCGTGCCCGCCGAGCGCGACGGTCTCGCGCGTGGCCCGCACATGCACGGCCGCCGGGCCGAGCGCCGCACGCACCTCACTGAGTGCCGTGCGCAGGCTCGCACGCGCGCTCGAGTCGAGCACGTCCGGCCACAACCGGGCTGCGACTTCGGCGCGCGCATGCTCACCCGGGAAGGCGGCAAGCCAGCCGAGGAGAAGGCGTGCGGGTTTTCCCGCCGGCACGTTGACGCCTGCCACCTCCCCATTGAGCTGGAGACGACCGAGCAGGCGAACGCGCAGCATCACCGCCAAAGCGTAAGCGCGGACTCAGGCCGCCTGGACCTGCAGCAGCGCCCGCGCCTCCCGCGTGGTGGGGTCGAAGTCTGCCTTGATGCGGCGGTGCAGGTCGCCGAGGTCGGCCCACAGCTGCTCGTTGGACGGGCGGCCCCAGAACCAGTAGCCCACGTAGACCTTGTCGAGGACGAGGCCCGGGCCGAGGATCAGCGTGTGGGGGACGCCGGCATAGTCGTGGTGGGTATCGGTGTACTCGTTGATGTCGAAGTGCCGCTGAACCTCGAGGTCCTCGTCGGAGAGGAAGGTCCAGCGCGCGCCGGTGGAGATCTTGAGTTTGTACACGTCGTGCTGATCGTTGGGCATGATCGTCACGAGCTCGGTGAACGCGACGGAGCACCACTCGTGGAAGCGCAAGAGCTCGCGATGGTGCATCCGCTCCCGCGGGCAGTGCTCGCCGCGGCTCAGGTGCAGCACGAGCGCGTTGTCGCCCTGCAGCTCGGAGACGCGGTGCATCTCGCCGTTCTCGTCCGGCAGGACGAAGTCGGGGATCGTCGTGCCGATGTCCAGGTTCTTGCTCATGGCAGCCTCATCCGGTAGATGCTGGTCAGTGCGGTGATGTAGAGCGCGCGGCCGTCCGCGTCTCCCCAGGCCAGGTTGTGCGGGCTCTCGGGCAGCTCGATGAGATCGAGCCGTTCGCCCTCCGGCGACAGCACCCAGATCCCGCCAGGCCCGCACACGTAGAGGATTCCGTCGTGGTCGACCTTGATCCCGTCGATCGCGTCCTCGCCAGGCGCGTCGGTCATGTCGTAGAAGACCTCGCCCGCGCCGCCGTCGAGGTCGTAGCGCATGACGATCTTGCGCTCGGGGTCCCAGTTGCCGACGTACAGGTAGCGCTCGTCGGGCGAGAGGGCGATGCCGTTCGGGCCACGCAGCTCGTCGCTCACGAGCGAGATCTCGCCGTCGCGGACCCGGAACACGCCGCTGAACGGAAGCTCCTTGTCCGGGTCCTCGAACGTGCCGGGGAGCCCGAACGGCGGGTCCGTGAAGAAGAGCGTGCCGTCGGAGTGGTAGACGAGATCGTTCGGGCTGTTGAGGCGCCGGCCGTCGTAGCGGTCGGCGAGCACGCTGGTGTCGCCGTGCGGGTTGACGCGGATGACCTGGCGGTTGCCGTGCTGGCAGATCGTCAGCAGGCCGTCGGGTGAAAACGCGAGGCCGTTGGAACCGGGCTGGGCGTAGCGGCCGATGTCGACGCCGGTGTATCCGCTCTTTGGCCGGAACACCGTCACGCGTCCGTCCTGCGGGTCCAGGCGGTAGATCGCGTTCGTGTTCGGCGAGCTGAACAGCAGCGCTCCGTCGGGTGACCACACCGGGCCTTCGGTGAACTCGAAGCCGCCGGCGACCCGCTCGAGGCCGGTGTTGATCCGTTCGGCCGGGTGTGCGCGCTCCGGTGCGTAGAAGTCGAGCGTGGCGGTGCGCATCCAGATGTAGTTCGCCGGCGAGGCCGAGATCGGGCCGTTGATGCCGAACACGGCGATGACGAACCGATCGCCCGGCCGCGCGTCGCGCGTGAGCACCACGCGGTTGGGCGCGTTGAAGCCCGCGACGACCTGGCCGCCCGTGAGCCCGAGCGCGAGCGGCAGCTCGCCGTTGACCCAGACCTCGGCGTAGTCGTCGACCACGACCTCGAACACGACCGTGGCGCCGGTGGGATCGAATGCGCCGACGCGCTCGGGGATCGTGACGTCGATCCGGTACCAGTTGAAGCAGACGCGGCCCGTGGAAAGGCGGCGCATCGTGTCACTCGGCGCGAGCCGCTGCCAGTCGGAGTCGTCGAAGTCGGCCGCCTGCGCGTGCGGGACGACGTCGTAGGTGCGGTTGGGCACGGTGCCCGGGCCGAGCGGGTCGGGTGCGCCTGGGCCGGCGAGCTCGACGAAGTCGATCTCGTCGACGCGGGCGTTCGCATAGCGCCACTCGCCGCCCACGAGCGCGGTGCCCTCGTCGGTCTGCAGGTCGACGACGGCGTCCGGGCGTCCGGGCAGCAGCTCGGGCGGGCCCGGCACACGGGTGGCCGACTCGACCGCCGGTGCGGCCTCGATGGCGGTCGTCAACGTCATGCCGCCACCTTCACGACGAAGTACAGGAAGGGGTCGCTGACGTCGACGAACTGGTGCGGCACGCCGCTCGGGATCGCCAGCACGTCGCCCTCGCCCAGCTCTTGCCGCTGGCCGCCATCGACCGCGGCGGCGCGCAGCTCGCCGGGCGCGATCTCACGCACGTCGCGCAGCTCACCGCCGGTGATGACCGTCGCGCTGCCGCGGACCACGTGCATGACGTCGGTCACGTGCTCGTGGTACTCCGCCTCGCCCGGCGCCTCGCGCCGGCCGGCGTCGATCTTGTACGCGCGGTCGTCGAGCAGGAGTCCGCCCGACTCGAACCGCTTGACGACCGCGGCGGCCGGGAAGAAGACCGCGTGGCCGTTGGCGGACGTCATCGCCTGCCGAACGGCGGCCGCGCCGATCCCGGCGAGCTCGTTGTCCTCGTCGGCCGAGGTCGCGCCGCTGACGCCGATCGCTCCGATCACGTCACCGTCGTGCTCGATCGGGATGCCGCCTTGCAGCGGCACGGCGCGGGCGAGGTGCAGCGCCGAGGGGCGGCCGCCCGAGGCCTGGTCCTCGAAGTCCTTGCTCGGCCGGCGATAGATGGCGGCCGTCCGCGCCTTGTCGGTCGTCACGTCGACGCTGGCCACCTGCGCGCCGTCGGGCCGCACCAGGAACATCAGCGCGCCGCCCGCGTCCACGGCGGAGATCACCGGCGCAACACCGCGCCGTGCGGCCTCCGCGGCCGCGGCCTCCGCGGCGAGTCTGGCGCCGTCGTAGGTGAGCGCCGGCACCTCGGCGACCGTGAAGACCGCCGCGGCGCCGGCGATCGAGATCGCCTCGTCCTCGTCCGGCGTCTCGCCGCTCGTGCCGATCGCGCCGACGACCTCGCCGTCGCGCACCAGCGGGACGCCGCCGATCAGGCACGCGGCGCCGTGCAGCGCGAGGGCTCCGGTACGACCGCCGGTGACCTGCTCCTCCATCTCGCGGCTCGGCCGCACGAAGATCGCGGCGGTGCGCGCCTTGTCGACGGCGACGCGCGAACTGGCGATCTGGGCTCCGGGAGTGCGCCGGAGCTCGATGAGCTCGCCCCACGGGTCGACGACGGCGATGACGACGCGTGCGCCGCCCTCGTTCGCCGCGCGCTCGGCAGCGTCGAGCACGGCCTTGGCGCCGGCGTCGTCGATGATCCTGCGAGTCCTGACAATGCCCATGTGATCAGCTCCTGATGTCGAGGGCCGCGACCCAGATCGAGTCGTCGGCCGTGATGAAGAGCGCCTGGTCGCCGAAGGCGAAGTTCACGGCGCCGGGCACGGGGATCTCGGCGACCTGCCCGCCGGTGGGCTCGTAGACCCGGACACCGTCCGCCGCCGAGGCGTAGATGCGCCCCGCCGCGTCCACCTTGAGTCCGTCCGGATGCTCCGGCGTGCTGTGCGCGACGACGCGGCCGTTCGCCACGCGGCAGCCGTCGATCACGTCGAACGCGAGGATCCGCCGCGGCGCGCCGTTGTCGCCGACGTAGAGCACGGCCTCGTCGGGCGAGAACGCGAGCCCGTTCGGCTTGTCGAAGCCGTCGGCGACCATCGTCAGCTCGCCGTCGGCATAGCGATAGACGGCGTCCGGCAGCTCCGGGGGCGGTCGGAACCCCTGCAGGTGCCCGTAGCTCGGGTCGGTGAACCAGATCGACCCGTCGCGCCGGACCACGACGTCGTTCGGCGAGTTCAGCGGCTTTCCGTCGTTGGACTCGACGAGCGTCTCGACGCGGCCGGTCGCCAGGTCCAGCCGCGTGATCGCCGCCGGGTGCTGCTCGCAGACGATCAGCCGGCCCTCGCCGTCGAGCGTCATGCCGTTCGCCACGTTCGCGCCCGCACGGACGGTCGTGATCTCGCCGGTGTCGAGCGCCAGCCGCTTGATCGCCACATCGGGCCGCTGTGTCGTGAAGTACAGGGCATCGCCGACGTAGACCGGACCTTCGTGGGCATCCGTCTCGACGAGTCGCGTGAGGGACGTCATGCGAGCGCTCCCGCGAGCAGCTTCGTCTTCAGCTCCTGCAGCGCGTGCAGGAAGACCTCGGAGAACGTCGGGAACGGCTGGATGACGTCCTCGAACACGGTTAGCGGTACACGCGCCCGGATGGCGAGCGTCGCCTGCTGCAGCCACTCGCCGGCCTCGGGGCCGACGGCGTACGCGCCCGTCAGCCGCTCGCCGTCGGAGACGAGCGTCATGAATCCCGGCTTGGTGTCATACGCGCGCGTGTACGTCGCGGTGCGCGGAACCTCGGCGAGCGAGACGGTCGCGGTCAGCGAACCTTCCGACCTCGCCGACGGCGGCCGCCTGCGGATCGGTGAAGACCACCCGCGGGACGGCCGAATAGTCGGCCTCGCGCGGCTCGCCGAGGATGTTGGCGGCCGCGATCCGGCCCTGGTACTTGCCGACGTAGGTGAGCGGCCAGATGCCGGTCACGTCGCCGATCGCCCACACCCCATCGGCGACGCGCATGCGCGCGTCGACATCGATCTGGCCGCTCAGACCCAGCGTCTCGAGTCCGAGGTCGGCGACGCGCGGGCGCCGGCCGGTGGCGACGAGCAGCCGATCGCCGCGCAGCTCGGTGCCGTCGGCCAGCTCGAGCACGTAGTCACCGGACTCACGTCGCGCCGCGGCGGCGTGCCGGCCGAGGTGGATCTCGACGCCGTCCGCGGCAAGCGCCTCGGCGACGGCGTCGCCCAGCGGCTTGGGCTCACGCGCAAGCACGTGATCCGCGCCCTCGACGATCGCCACCGAGGCGCCCATGCGCGCCAGCGCCTGGCCGAGCTCGAGGCCGACGGCGCCGCCACCGAGCACCAGCAACCGGCGCGGCACCTCGGTCAGCCCAGTCGCCTCCCGATTCGTCCAGATGCCTTCGAGCTCCCGCAGCCCGGGGACCGGGGGGATCACCGGCTCCGAGCCCGTGGCGATGACGATGTCGTCGGCGGAGTGGACGGTGTCGCCGACGCGGACGCGGCCCGGGCCGTCGAGGCGGCCGCCGCCGCGCAGGACGGTGATGCCCTCACCGTCCGCCCACCGCGCCTGGCCGCCGTCGTCGTAGCCCGAGACCATGAAGTCGCGCCAGGCGAACGCCGCGGCCGCGTCGACGTGTCCGGCAACCGCCTCACGGGCGCCCGGCGCCTCTCGCGCCGCCTGCAGCGCCTCGCCCGGGCGGACCAGCGTCTTGGACGGGATGCAGCCCCAGTAGGAGCACTCGCCGCCGAGCAGCTCGCGCTCGACGATGGCCACGCGCAGGCCACCGGCCGCGAGCCGCGCGGCGCAGTGCTCCCCGGCGGGACCGCCGCCGAGGACGATGACGTCGAACGTCGCTCATGCCCGTCCCCGCGCCTTGTCGATCTCGTAAGCCGCGGTGATCAGTCCGATGTGGCTGTAGGCCTGCGGGAAGTTGCCGAGCTGCTCGCCGTTGGCCGTATCGATCTCCTCGCCGAGCAGGCCCAGGTCGTTCGCGTAGCCGGCGAGCTGCTCGAACAGCCGCTCCGCGCGGTCGACCTCGCCGGCCTGCGCGAGGCAGGAGACGAGCCAGAACGAGCAGATCACGAACGTGCCCTCCTCGCCGGTCAGGCCGTCGGCGTTCAGGCCCTCCTCGGCGCGGTAGCGCAGCACGAGCCCGTCCTCGGTTAGGTCGCGCGCGATCGCCTCGATCGTCGAGCGCATGCGCGGGTCGGTCGCGGGCAGGAAGCCGTAGATCGGCATCAGCAGCTGCGCGCCGTCGAGCTCGTCGGAGTCGAACGACTGCGCGTACGCCTGGCGCGCCTCGCTCCAGCCGCGCGTCAGGATCGCCTCGCGGATCTCGTCGCGCGCGGCGCTCCACTGCTCGACCTTCGCGTACTCGCCGAGCTGGCCGCGCCAGTTTGACCGCGCGGTCGAGCGCGACCCAGCACATGACCTTCGACGACAGGTGGTGACGCGGCTCGCCGCGCATCTCCCAGATGCCCGAGTCCGTCTCGCGCCACCGCCGCGCGGCGGTGTCGGCGAGGTCGGCGACGAAGGCCTGGATCTCCGGGTGCAGGTCGCCGAGCCGCTCGCGATAGAGGTGCAGCGCGTTCAGCAGCTCGCCGTAGACGTCGAGCTGCACCTGGTTCCACGCGCCGTTGCCGACCCGCACGGGCCGCGAGTCGCGCCACCCGGCGAGGTGTCCCAGCTCACGCTCGGACAGATCGTGCTCGCCGCCGATGCCGTACATGATCTGCAGCGAGCCCTCGCTCGCCCGGCCGCCGGCCGAACTGGTCATGAACGACACGAACTCCTCGGCCTCGTCCGGGCAGGCGCCGATGTACAGCGCCTCGAGGGTCAGGCTCGAGTCGCGGATCCACGAGAACCGGTAATCCCAGTTGCGCTCGCCGCCCACCGTCTCCGGCAGCGAGGTCGTGGGCGCCGCCACGATCGCCCCGGTCGGCCGGTACGTCAGGCCCTTGAGGATGCGCGCGCTGTGCTGAACGAGATCGTGGTGCTCGCCCTGGTAGACGTCGTGCTCGGCCTCCCAGGAGCGCCATGCCTCGGTCGTGTCGTCGATCCGCTCCATCACCCGCTTCGCCGACGTCGGCTCGGGAGCGTCGCGGTCCTCGGAGGACGCCCAGCGCAGGGAGAAGCCCTGACGCTCTCCGGCGCGGACGCTGAAGCTTGCGTGCATCGTGCCGTCGGCGACCGCGAGCGGCACGGCGGAGCGCACCGAGACGCGCCCGGACCCGAATGTGCGCGCACCGCCGTCCTCGACCCGGATCAGCGGCGTGATCAGCCCGTATTCGGGGCGCGGCGCTAGCTCCATGACCAGCTCGACCTCCCCGTCGACGCCTTCGACGCCTCGCAGGACCTCATGCGGAGCGTCGAATCCCAGCTCGTGCCCGCGCTGCCCGTCGGCGAACGCCATCGCGTCGCACAGCCGGACGGAGCCCGTGTCCGTCGTGAATGTCGTCTCGATCACGAGTGTGCCGGGCACGTAGCGGCGCTGGGCCGTGAACGCGCCCGCCGGCCGGATCGACCAATGGCCCGCGCCGGGGTCGAGCAGCCGCGCGAAGATCGCGTCGCTGTCGTAGCGCGGGAGGCACAGCCAGTCGATCGAGCCCGAGCGATCCACCAGCGCGGACGAGTTGCAGTCGGCCAGCAGGCCGTAGTCCGCGATCGGCGTGGAGGCGCCAAGCCGGCGGGCCGCGTGCGGGGCGAGGTGCGGGGTGAGGGTGCTCATGCTGCCTAGTCGGCCGTGCCGCCGAACCGTTACGCGCCCTGGACGCGGCGAGTGGCCAACCGGTAGGTTCGGCCTCCCGTGACCGACGCCTCACTGCAGGAGCGCACCGCCGGCGCTGAAGAGGTCGAGCTCCTCGGGAGATTGCGGGCAGGTGACGAGCGCGCATTCGAGGCTCTCGTCGACCGCCACTACGGCACGATGCTCGCCGTGGCCCGAACCTATGTCAGCAGCCGCGCAGTGGCGGAAGAGGTCGTGCAGGAGGCATGGCTCGGCGTGCTGAAGGGCCTCGACGGCTTCGAGGCCCGGTCGTCGCTCGCGACCTGGATCATGCGCATCGTCGCCAACATCGCGAAGACCCGCGGCGTCCGTGAGGCCCGCAGCGTTCCCTACGCCTCGCTTGCGCCGGAGGGTGAGGAAGCCGCGGTCGAACGGGAGCGCTTCCGCGGTCCCGGCGACGCCTTCCCCGGGCACTGGCGCGCCTATCCGGCGAACTGGAACGGCGTCCCGGAGGAGGTCCTGCACGAACGCGACACGCTTCGCGTGGCCATCGACGCGATCGCCGACCTTCCACCGGCGCAGCGTGCCGTCATCACCATGCGCGACGTCCAGGGATGTAGGCCCGAGGAAGTCTGCCTGGTCCTCGACCTCACCGACGGGAACCAGCGGGTCCTGCTGCACCGGGCACGATCGCGCGTGCGAGCGGCACTCGAAAGGCACCTCGATGGCTGAGTCACACGATCATGTGAGCTGCAGCGAGGTGGTCGAGCTCGTCACCGACTACATCGAGCGCTCGCTCCCCCCCGAGGAAGCCGAGCTGTTCGAGCAGCATCTGAACTTCTGCGAGGGCTGCGTGTGGTACGTCGACCAGATCCGAACGACCGTCGAGACGGTCGGGCGGATCGAGTCGGAGGAAGTGCCGCCCGAGGTCCGGTCACGGCTGCTCACGGCGTTCCGGGACTGGAAGCGCTCGTGATCGCCTACAAGTTCCTTCGCGCTGACGGCACCAGCGTTTTCACGCGGTTCACCTGGCCGTTTCCGGATGACGGCCCCGGCCCGTGGGTCGACGCCGACGTTGACCCGTGCCGAGGCGGCATCCACGCCTGTCGTCGCGCCGACCTGCCGCTGTGGCTTGGGCGCGCGCTGTATGAAATCGAGCTCGAAGGCGAGGTCCAGGAGGAGGCGACGAAGGTCGTCGCGCCGCGCGGCCGACTGCTGCGCCGGATCGACGCGTGGGATGAGCCAACACGTGACGAGTACACGCGCATGTGCGCCGACCGCGCGCACGAGCTGGCACGCGCCGCAGGCTTGGCCGACTGGGACGCGGTCGTCGAACCGTCGGTGCCTGAAGGCCCGGCGCTGCTCGGCTTCGTCGCGGCGCGCATCGCCGAGAAGATCTCTGGCGCGGACGCCTACCACGCCGAGCGTCGACGCCAGGCCGACTGGCTTGCCAAGCGCCTCGGTCTCTAGCTCACGCCGATCGTGAATGCCGCGGTGAACGCGTCGCCGGGCGCGACGTGCCGTAGGCCGACACCCGAGCACAGTGAATTGGTGGGAGCCGTCATCGGCTCGAAGCAGATGAACGGCGCGCCGGGCGGCGAGAACACCTGCGCGGCCGGGAAGCCGGCGTCGAACGTCACGCGGATCTCGCGACCGCCGCCCGCGACGGCGAACACGGCGCCGTCCTCGATGCTGTCGTAACCGTCGTCGAAGTTCGCGTCGGCGAGCCGGAAGTCCACGGCGCTCTCCCAGCTAGTGCCGCCGGTCGGTATCGCACGTTCATCCAGCTCGAGATGGCGCCGCGCCGGCAGGTGGACATGCCAGTCGGCGCGGGAGACACGGGGGATCCTGAAGTACGGGTGATAGCCGAACGCGATCGGCACCGCCACCGCCCCGGTCGCCCGCACCGTCGTGGCGATCCGCAGCGACCCGGCCGAGAGCCTCGCCTCCAGCACAAGCTCGTGCGGGAACGGGAACGCTGCGGTCAACCGCGGGTCGGCGGCGAAGTCCAGCCGCGCGATGAGCTGGGCGGCATGCCCGTCGGCATCGGCCTCGTGCACCGACCAGCCCGGGTGAGCCCCGAGGAGGCCATGGATGGGCAGGCCGTGCTCGTCGCGCCACACGGACGGCGGCCCTGGCAAGCGGACGCGATGGCCGCCCAGGATCAGCTCGTCCCGGGCGAGGCGGTTCGCCCACGGGTGCAGCAGCGGCACGCCCATGACGGCACCTCTCTCCCGGTACGCACGCAGGCCAGCACGCCGGTCAAGCAGCTCTTCCCCGGCGTGACGCAGCGATCCGGCGACCATGCCAAGGCTCGGCACGAACGTCGCCTCCAGCCCGCCGGCGGCCAGCGTGAGCGCTTCGGAGCCCTCAAGCAAATCACGCTCGACGCTTGGATGGACGGCCTCAAGGATGCTCATGCCTGTCTGTCGCGGGGCATGCTCTTCCGTTACAGCCCTCGAACCCGAGCGACCACGCGCAGGAGTCGTGTGGTCTTGATCTCCAACAGGACGCCAAGACCCCCGCGGGCTCTGGGCGCGCGCGCCAACACGCTGACTCCGGTTCGTCGGGTGGGTGCCCAATCGAGTGCCCAAGGAACGCGCGACTGGACCCATCCGAAAAGAAGAAAATCCCGCTGGAATGCGGGATCGCGGATGGCGAGACCCGGACTCGAACCGGGGACACCACGATTTTCAGTCGTGTGCTCTACCAACTGAGCTATCTCGCCGTGGCGGCGTAGAAGCCTAGCGCGCGCCCGCGACCCAGAGATAGCGCCGGGACTCGCGATCCCAGGGGCTGCGGTCGTAGTCGCCGTACCGCTCCAGGACCTCGAAGCCGCTGGCGTCGAGGAGGAGCTCGAGCTCCTCCGGGAAGTAGATGTGCCAGTCGAGGTCGGCGATCCGGTGCTCGACGCTTCCGTCCTCGCGGTAGATCTCGTACCGGTTGGTCGAGTGGAGCGTCTGCGTGGCGGTGTCGTACGTGTCCGCGAACGTGCGGATGAAGCGCGTGACGCCGTACTCGATCGCCGGGTGGTCGGCGTCGACCCGCTGGGGCGCGCAGGGGGCGGCCGCCTCGGAGAGGAAGTCGTAGCGCGGCTGGACGAGGTCGAAGGCGAGCCGGCCGCCGTCGGCGAGCAGCTCTCGCGCCGCGCGCAGGCAGGCCAGCCGGTCCTCGCGGGTGATCAGGTACGCGAGCGAGTTGAAGGGGATCGCGACGAGGCCGAACGGGCCGTCGACCGCGGGGGTCCGCATGTCCCCCTCGACCACGGTGACCGGGTCGTCGTCGGTCAGGCGGGAGCGCAGCCGGTCGAGGAACGGCGCGCTGTAGTCGAGGCCGACGAGCTCGTCGACCACGCCCAGCCGTGCCAGGGGCACGGTCAGGCGGCCGGTGCCGCAGGCCAGCTCGAGCATCCGCTCCGGCGCGACCGATCGGACCACCGACTCCCAGAACGCGAGGTCGAACGCCGGGTCGTCGGCGTTCTCCAGGTCGTAGAGGTCGGGGTCTTTCCACATGGCTTCAGGCGGGAACCGGCGCGCCGGCCGGCGCGGGCCATGCGGCGCGCATGCGCGGAGCCGTCATTGCGATGACGCCAAGCATGCCAGCCCCGGCGATGGCGAACGTCGTCTGCACCCCGCCGACCGAGATGAGCACGCTCGCCGCGATGAACGACCCGGCGAAGGCGAGCGAGGTGAGGGCCTTCTGCAGCGCGAACACGCGGCCGTGGAGGGCGTCGGGGACGGCGTCGCCGAGCAGCAGGCGGTCGTGGACCAGGGCGAACCCGTTGCCGAACCCGCCGAGCGCGAAGACCGGGAGCAGCACCCACAGGCTCGGCCACAGGGCGCAGAGCATCAGGTCGACGGCCATGCAGGCGAGCCCGGCGACGTACGCCCGCCGCCACTGGAACGCGAACTTGAAGCGCGCGGCCAGCGACCCGAGCACCGTGCCGGCCCCGTGGGCGGCGACCAGCGCCGCCAGGCCCGAGGCGGACGTGCCGAGCACCTCGCGCGCGAGGATCACCTCGCCGACGTTCGTCACGCCCGCGAACAGGACGGCTGCGGTGGAGCTCGCCAGCAGCAGCCGGACCTCGGCCCGCCCGCTGAGCGCGCGCAGGCCCACCCGCAGATCGGTCCAGAGCGATCGGTACACGGCCTTCTCACTGCTCTTCGCGCGCGGGCCCACGCCCGCGAGCAGCACCGCGGAGAACGCGAACGACGCCGCGTTGGCCCCGAGCAGCGCCGCCGGCGGAACCACGGCCAGCAGGCCCGCCGCGAGCGCCGGGCCGGCGGTCAGGCCGAGGTCGTCGAGCGCCCCGAACAGCCCGAGGGCGGCCGGTCTCCGGTCCCCCGGCGCCAGTCGCCCGACCCCGGCCAGCGCGGCCGGGGAGAACAGCGCGGCGCCCGTCCCCGCCAGCGCCGCCGCCACGATGAGCGCCGGCAGCGACTGGGCGAAGACCACGAGGGTGAAGGCGAGGAAGCGCAGCAGGTCCGCGGCGATCGCGCACGTGCGCCACCCGACGCGATCCACGAGCGCCCCGAGCAGCGGCCCGAAGAGGATCGCCGGAAGCAGGTCCGGCACAAGCACCGCGGTGACGGCCCAGGCGGAGCCGGTGTGCTCCCAGGCCATCAGCGGCAGTACGACGTGCGCGAGCCCCGACCCGAGGCACGATTGAGCGTGGGCGGTGAAGAACCGCCGGCTCTCCGAGTCCGCGAGCGCGGCTCGCAGCACGCGCTAGGCCCCTGCGGGAGCCGTCGCCCGCCAGCGTCGCGGCACGAGCCGGGTGCCGCAGACCGCGTGCAGGAGCACGAAGATGCCGAGGATGATCGTCGCGTCGCCGACGCTGTACACGTTGTAGAGCGGGAACCACTCCGGCGTCGCGAAGACGTCGCCGAGGAACAGCAGCTTCGGATCTGCCACGGCACCGGCGTTGACGAACCCCTCGGCGCCGGCGACGTGCAGCGCCAGGTCCGGGTCGGCCGGCATGACGCCGCCGTTGGCCGCGATGGCGGCGAAGTTCATGAGCCCGCCGAGGATCACGAGCGGCACGCCCGGGATCCGGCGGTTCGACCAGGCGAAGGCGCCCAGCAGCACGTAGCTGAACATGTGGACGAGCTCGCTGACCGTCTGGGGCGCGCTCGGCCAGACCTCGATGATGAGGATCTGGACGCCGATGCCCGCGAGCGCGAGGTACCCGCGCTGCAGACGTAAGTCACCGAGCGCGCTCAGGCGCCCGCGCGCGAGGGGAACGGTCAGCAGGCATGCGATGAAGACGAGGCCGAGGATCATGTCCCAACAGGCATCGGCGCGGGTGCCCCCAGGCCTTGCTCCAACAAATGTCCAATTGCTCACCTTCTCGCTCTTGCCCGCCGATGAGGTTGGCGTAGCGGGCTTCCGGAACAGGACCGGAAGCCATGACAAGGAGGTCTTGTAGGCATGAAGGCACGCATGTATCGCACCGCCCTGACCGTCTCCATGGTCGCCGTCCTTCTCGAGGGCCTCGGCGCCGGCTGGAAGTGGAGCTAAGGGTCACCCCCTTAGCCCGACTGGTCTGCACCGACTCAACTCGATTGGAGGGATGGAAACCATGAAGGTTCTCAACGGCCGCAAGTGGTAGCGAAGAGGGTGCCGTGTGCCGCCCTCGGGCGGCACATCAGGGCAGGGCACCCTCTTCTCCTTTTTCTCATTCGATGCGAACCCTCTCGTCCAGACTGCCTCCGCTCCAGGTCTACGTCACCGGGGTGATCATCCTCGGCGCCGTCTGCTGCGCGGGGGTCTTTGTCGTGGACGGGGACAGCCTCCCGAGGCTGTTCACCGCGGAGGTCATGCTGTTCGCCGCCTGCGCGTTCGCGGGCGAGCTGATCTCCCTCAAGGTCGTCACGCGCGGCGCGGAGGGCGAGGTCACCACCTCGACCACCTTCGCCTTCGCCGCGCTCCTGGTCGCCGGCCCGGCCTGCGCCGTGGTCGCGCTGATCTGCGCGAGCTTCGCCGCCGACCTCATCCAGCGCAAGGCGCTGACCAAGCTCCTCTTCAACGCCTCGCAATACGTGATCACGCTCACGGCGAGCGCGTTCGTCTTGCAGATCCTCACGGGGGTCCCACGACTCGAGGAGCAGTTCCACTTCGCGCCCGGCGACCTGCCGGGCATTCTCGTTGCAGCGGCCGCGTTCTTCCTCGTGAACTCGTCGCTCGTGGCGGTGGTCATCGCGCTCGTCCAGGACATCCGGGTCGGGCGCTATCTCGTTCAGGACTGGTTCTTCCAGGTCTCCACCGGCGGCCTCATGCTCGGGCTCGCGCCGATGGTCGCCATGGCCGCCGACTTCGCCCTGCCGTCGGTGGCGCTCCTCTTCCTGCCGCTGCTCGCCGTCCACCGCGGCGGGCGACAGGCCATCGCCAAGGAGCACCAGGCGGTGCACGACGCGCTGACCGGGCTGCCCAACCGCTCGCTCTTCCGGCACCAGATCGAGCAGATCGTCAACGCCGGGCGGCGCGCCGATCGCATCGCGGCCGTGATGCTGATCGACCTCGACCACTTCAAGGAGATCAACGACACGCTCGGCCACCACGCCGGCGACCGTCTGCTCCAGGAGGTCTCCCAGCGGCTCCGCGCGTCGCTCGACGAGCACGAGATGGTCGCCCGCCTCGGCGGCGACGAGTTCGGCGTGCTGCTCCCCGACCTCGCCGACCACGACGAGGCCACCGCGACCGCCGGCCGCCTGCTCGCGCAGCTGCGCGAGCCGTTCAGCATCGAGGGCCTGACCCTCGAGGTCGACGCCAGCATCGGCATCGCCTGCGCGCCCGAGCACGGCACGGCCGTCGAGCAGCTCATCCAGCGCGCGGACATCGCCATGTACGCGGCGAAGGAGGGCGGCCGGGGCTTCCTGCTCTTCGAGCAGCAGCTCGACCGCTACAGCCCGCGGCGCCTCTCGCTCGCCGGCGCGCTGCGCTCCGCGATCGCGGACGGCGAGATCGTCCTCTACTTCCAGCCCAAGGCGGAGCTCACCACGGGCAAGATCATCGGCGTCGAGGCGCTCGCCCGCTGGCAGCATCCGCGGCTCGGCCTCATCGGGCCGTCGGAGTTCGTCCCGATCGCCGAGCAGACCGGCCTGATCGGCCCGCTCACCTCGCACGTCCTCGAGGAGGCGCTGCGCCAGCTCGCCGTCTGGGCCGAGCAGGGCGAGGAGCTCAGCGTCGCCGTCAACCTGTCCGCCCGCTCGTTCCTGGACGCCCAGCTCGCCGTGGAGATCCCGCGGCTGCTCGAGCGCGCGGGGGTCGACGCGCGCATGCTCGAGCTGGAGATCACCGAGAGCATGCTCATGCTCGACCCGGCCCGCGCGAAGGCCACGCTCGACCGCCTCAGCGCGATCGGCCTCAGCCTCTCCGTCGACGACTTCGGCACCGGCTACTCGTCGCTGGCCAACCTCAAGCGCCTGCCCGTCGACGTCATCAAGATCGACAAGTCGTTCGTCATCGACATGCCGCACGACCAGTCGGACGCGGCGATCGTGCGCTCCACGATCGACCTCGCGCACAACCTCGGCCTGAAGGTCGTCGCCGAGGGCGTCGAGTCACACGAGGCGTGGCGCCGGCTCGCGGAGCTGGGCTGCGACCTCGCCCAGGGCTTCCACGTCTCGCGCCCGCTGCCGGCCGACGCGATGACCCGCCTGCTCGCCGAGCGCCGCTCGGCCGAGGCGCCCGAGGTCCACGCCGAGCCGTACCCGTTCCGGGTCGTGCACGGCTACGCGTCGTAGAGCTCGGCGCCGCGCAGCGCGGCCAGCTTCGCCGCCTCCTCCCGCACGTCGACCGGCTCGCCGAAGAACTCGGTCTCCACGCTCAGGCGCCTGCCCTGCTTGCGGGCGCGCCAGAAGCCGGCCGGACGGCCGTCGCCGAGGATCAGCCCCGGGCTCCCGACCGGCTTCCAGAGCTGCTTGTGCCGCTCCTTGGGGATCAGGTTCTCGCGGTCGCGGGCGAGCAGGAGCGGGTCGCCCGCGCCCAGCAGCCGGACGCCGTTCGCCGGCTGCGGCTCGGTCCCCGCGTCCGCGGCCAGCATGAAGGCCTTGCCGACGTCGACGAGCTCGTCCTCCACCGTCTTCCACAGCGCCTTGGCGTGCGACGGCGCGATGCCCGCACATGCGGCGAAGTCGGCCGGCCTGGACGGGCCGAGGTGGTGCAGGAAGCGGCGGACGAAGTCGGCCCGGCCGTCCTCCGGCGCCTCGAGGGAGATCCACTGGTCGGTCCGCGCGAACGTGTTCTGGCGGCCCTCGCGGCCGGCGATGCAGAGACGGCCCTCGAGCGCGGCCACGGTCAACAGGCCGCGGCGGGCGTGGCGGCTCTCGCAGGCGCGGCACCACGGCAGCAGGTCCGCCGGGAGCGACCCGCGCAGCTCCTCGTGGAGCGCGTCACGCGACAGGACGCGGCCGTCGAGCGCCTCGCCGATGGCCCGCACCGCGTGCTCGCGGGCGGCCTCGAAGTCGCTTGGCGCGGCGTTCAGGAGCACCGCCTTGAGGGCCCGCTCGTCGGGCGGGGCGAGCGCTTCGAGGTACGTGGCGACGTCGGCCGCGGGCAGGATCGCGACCGCCGTCCGCGGGTTGGGCAGCGCGACGAGCTCCCGCGCCTCGAGCTTGGCCGCGAGCGTCGCGGCGTCCGGGCCGCGGGCGTTGAGCGCGGTGAGCGCGGCCTGCGGCGGCGAGTCCTGGAGGGTGAAGCTCGCGGCGACCGACTCGGCCGTGCGGTCCCGCGCGGCGATGCCCTGGGCGTGGAGGCGGTAGGCGAGGATCCGGTCGGCGTCCACCGACTTCAGGCTACGACGCCCAGGCGAGCAGGTCCGGCAGCGGGTCGATCGGCTTCGACGTCTTGTCGCTGTACCACCCGTCGGGCCAGATCTCGAAGTGCAGGTGCGGGCCGCTCGACCGCCCGGTCGAGCCGACCGCGCCGAGTTGCTGCCCGGCCGCGACGGCCTGGCCCTTCTGCACGAGGATCGAGCCGTCGACCATGTGCATGAAGACGTAGTCGCGCTGGTCGTCGCCGCGGACCACCACGTAGTGGCCGGCGCCGTCGCGCTGGAACGCGCGCCAGCTCACGAAGCCCGCGCGCGGGGAGACGATCGGCGTCCCGAGCGCGGCGAGGATGTCCTGGCCCTGGTGGCTGTGGCCGGTGCGGCCCGCGCCGAAGCGGGCGTCCGCGCCGCCGAGCGTGTACGGGCCCGCGACCGGGAACACGCCGCTCGACGCGACCACCGGCGGGGCGACGATCTCGAGCGCCGAGCTCTTCGACGCCCGCGCCTTGCGGGCGCGGTTGAGCGTCGTGGCCCGCAGCCGCGCGGTGTAGCGGCCCGGCGCGAGCTCCGGGCGCCACGTCACGCTGAGGTTCCTGCCGGTGCGATGGCGCCCGAGCTGCAGCGTGTCCGCGGCCGGCCCGCCGCCCTCGGGCAGCAGGTCGAGGCGCACGCGCACGCGCCGCGGCTTCCCGGCGATCCGGTACTGGATGGTCAGCGTCGCGCCCGGGGCGATCGACGCCGGCGACACCGAGAACTGCTGCGCCGTGAGCTTGGGCACCGCGACGTACTGCGCGCCGCCGGTCTGGGCGGACGCGGGGCTCGCGGCCGCCGCGAACACGGCGGCCGCGAGCGACGCGGCGAGTGCGGACGGACGGCGCACGAGAAGGAGATTCGGAACACCCGTCGACGGCCTCAACCACTGCACGGTCCCGTGCAGCGCGGACGGAACGGCCTACGCGGCGAGCATGCGGCCCATCAGCTCGGCGCAGCCGGCCTTGGACAGCGGCTCGTTCAGGTTGCCGCACTTCGGCGACTGCACGCACGACGGGCAGCCGCTCTCGCACGGGCACTCGCTGACGAGCCGGTGGGCGTCGTCGACGAGCGTCTCGAACGCCTGGTAGCCGCGGCGCGTGATGCCGATCCCGCCCGGGTGGCCGTCGTAGATGAAGATCGTCGGCACGCCGGTCTGCGGGTGCAGGTTGGTGGAGAGCCCGCCGATGTCCCAGCGGTCGCACATGGCGAGCAGCGGGAGGACGGCGATCTGCGAGTGCTCGGCCGCGTGCAGCGATCCGAGCAGCGCCTCGAGCGGCATGTCCCCGAGGCCGGGCAGCTCGTACCAGAGGGCCTGCGTGGCGAACGAGGTCGCGGGCAGGTCGAGCCCGATCAGGTCGACGGCCTCGTGGTCGGAGAGCCGGCGGCGCTGGTAGGCCATCACCTGCTCGGTCACGACCACGACGCCGAACGTGAGCGTCAGCCCGAGCGAGGGCCGCTGCTCCAGCACCTGCTCGATCCAGGTGTCGGTCTCGTACTTGGGCTGCGTGTAGTAGTCGCCCTCGAACGGGTGCACGAGCGCCCGGCGGCCCTCGAGGTCGAGCCCCGAGACCTCGTACGCGCGCCCGGCGTGCAGGTACACGGCCCCGTCGTGGACGGTCGTGTGCGCACGCGCCATGTCGACCGTCCCCAGCATCTCGCCCGAGGTCGTGTCGACGATCACGACGCCGTCGCGGCTCGCGGAGCGCAGCGAGACGTCGGCGGCGGGGAACTCCTCCGGGTGGCGCGGGACGAACGTCCCGCCGGGGCGCTCGCGGAGGTCGCCGTTCGACACGAGCGCCTGCGCGAACTCCCGCCAGCGCGGCCCGAGGAACTCGGCGTCGGCGTCCTCCAGCGGGCCCTCGTGCGCGGCGCACAGCAGGTGCGCGGCGTGCAGCTGCTCGTTCCAGGGGTCGAGGATCGCCGCCTCCACCGGGCGGTCGAGGAACTCGTCGGGATGGCGGCAGAAGAACTGGTCGAGGGCGTCCTCGCCGGCCACGTACAGCGCCAGCCCGCGCCCGCGGCGCCCGGCGCGGCCCCACATCTGCCGCAATGACGCGACCGTGCCCGGGAACGTCACGCAGATCGCCGCGTCGAGCGACCCGATGTCGATCCCCAGCTCGAGGGCGTTGGTCGCGACCACGCCCAGGAGCTCGCCGTCGAGCAGCCGCGCCTCCAGCTCGCGCCGCTGCTGCGGCGTGTAGCCGGAGCGGTAGGGCGCGATGCGGTCCGCCAGGTCGCCCCGCCCGCGGTCGGTCAGCGTGAGCTGCGCGAACCGCGACATCAGCTCGACCGCCTTGCGCGACTTCATGAAGACGATCGTGCGCGCGCCCTCGGTCACGAGGTCGGCGAGCAGGTCGGCCGCCTCTGCCAGCACCGACCGGCGCGCGGCGGTCTTCTCGTCGACGATCGGCGGGTTCCACATCGCGATCGTGCGCTTGGCCTGCGGCGCGCCCTCGCGGTCGACGACGGTGATGTCGTCGAGCCCGGTCAGCCGCTCGGCCAGCTCGCGCGGGTTGGCCACCGTCGCCGAGGTCAGGAGGAAGCGCGGGGCGGTGCCGTACGCGTCGGCCACCCGCCGCAGCCGCCGCAGCACGTTGGCCATGTGCGACCCGAAGACGCCGCGGTACACGTGCGCCTCGTCGACCACGACGATCGCCAGGTTGGCGAAGAAGTCGCCCCACGCCTGGTGATTCGGCAGGATCCCCAGGTGCAGCATGTCGGGGTTGGTGATGACGATGTTCGACCGCGCCCGGATCGCGCGGCGCTGCTCGCGCGGCGTGTCGCCGTCGTAGATCGCCGGCCGGGCACGCGCCACCCCGAGCGCGTTCAGCGCCCGCGCCTGGTCCTGGGCGAGCGCCTTGGTCGGGTACAGGTACAGCGCCCGCGCCCGCGAGTCGCGGCACAGGACGTCGAGCGTGGGCAGGTTGAAGGTCAGCGACTTGCCGGAGGCGGTGCCGGTGGTGACGATCGTCGGGCCGGCCCAGGCGGCGTGCAGCGCGTCGGCCTGGTGCGCCCAGAGCCGCTCGATCCCGCGGGCGCGCAGCGCGTCCGCGACCTGCGGGTGCAGCTCCTCCGGGATCGCGACCTCGCGCGCGGGCCGCGGATGCTGCGAGGCCTGCATGACGAGCCGCTCGTCGTCGCGGCCGGCCTGCAGCAGCGCGTCCCACGGCTCGATGTCACGGACGACGCTCACCGGTTCTCGCGCCGGTCCTCGGCCTCCTCGCGCCGCTCCTCCTGCTGCTCGAGCCGCTCCTTCAGCCGGTCCTCGCGGGAGTCCAGCTCGGCGGCGCTGGTCGGTCCCAGCCTGGCGGTCACGGCGATGATCGTCACGAGGACGATGATCGCAGCCACGACCAGCGACCCGGCGAGCTGGCGCGTCATGACAGGAACGCCCCGGCCGTGCTCGCCCACGTTGCGACGAGCAGCAGGAACACCGTGATCCCCAGCGCGGGGAGGAAGCGGCTCGCCGCGTGCCACCAGCGGACCACGACCACCTTCAGGCCCAGCACGCCGGTCAGCGCCGCGCCGGTCACCGCGTGGAAGGCGCCGTCCTCGAGCTCGAAGTACGACAGCCACATGACCGCCACCACGATCAGCAGCACCGCGATGGTGTCCCCCGACGCGCGATGGGCGAGCGACGCCGGCCGCGCCTCGAGGAAGCCCGGGCGCAGCTTGCCGTAGCCGACCGCGATCAGCACGAGCTGGTAGACGGCGAGCGCGGTCGCGACGCTCGCGAGCACGACCTTGACCTCCGTCGGGTTCCCCTGCACCAGGTCCATGCGCGCCGTCATACCCTGATCGCCGTGCTCCGCTGCGTCTACGTCGATCTCGACGGCACCATGCTCGGCAAGGACGGCGCGCTCCTGCGCGCGGGAGACGGCACGTTCTCGCTGCTCGGGGCCCGCGCGCTCGAGGCCTGCGACCGCGCCGGGGTCGAGGTGGTCATCTACTCCGGCCGCCGCCAGCTCACGGTCTTCTACGACGCCCGCGTCATGGGCATCTCCTCGTACGCGTTCGAGGCCGGCGCCGGCTTCGTGCTCGACGGCGAGCTGCACTGGCTGACCGGCGACATCGTCCCGCGCGACGGCAGCACGATCTTCGACCAGATCGAGGCCACGGGAGCGCCGAAGCTCCTCCTCGAGCACTACGCCGGCCGGCTCGAGTACCACGCGCCGTGGCACGAGGGCCGCGAGGTCTCGCACCTGTTCCGCGGGAACGTCGACGCCTTCGAGGCGGACGAGCTGCTCGAGCGCTCCGGCCACGGCAACCTGCGGATGGTCGACAACGGCGGCATCCACCCGATCACGCCCGGGACCGACCCGAACACCCGCGCGTTCCACCTGATCCCGCGCTGCGCGTCCAAGGCCGGCGCGGTCGCCTGGCACATGCGCGCCCGCGGCTACACGCGCGAGGACTGCATCGCGATCGGCGACTCGCGCGAGGACCTCGGCGCCGCCGAGGTGGTGTCGACCTTCTGGCTCGTGGCCAACGGCCTCGACCGCGATCCGAGCATCCGCGAGGCGCTGACCGCCAACACGCGCGTCACGACCGAGCCCAACGGCCCCGGCGTCTACGAGGCCGTGATCACCGAGCTGGCCGAGCGCCGCTCGTAGTCGGCCAGCCGCTCGCCGGCCAGCTCGATGCGGCGCGCCATCGCCTCCCGCCAGCGCGGCTCGAGGTCGCGGAACGGCAGGCTGCTCCAGCGCAGCAGCGCGGCGGCCTCGAAGAGCAGCGCGTCGCGCCGTGCCCGGCACGCGTCGAGGAACGCGGCCCGAGCCGCGTCCTCGCCCGCCGCGCTCAGGTAGGACGCGAAGTGGCCGACGTCGAGCAGCGGGTGGCCGAGCGAGGCGCTGTCGAGGTCGAGCAGCGTCACTCCCTCGTCGCCGACGAGCACCTGATCGTCGTGGAAGCTGCCGTGGATCGCGCACGCCCGCGGCTCGACGGCGAGCAGGGCGTCCGCCAGCCGGTCGGTCAGGTCGCCGGGATCGACGCCGAGCGCGGCCGCGGTCTCAGCGGCGGCCCGCAGGTCCTTGACCTCGCGGTCCATCGAGTGCGCGGGCAGGGCGACCCAGGTCCGGTGCAGGTGCGCGAGCGCGTCCGCCACCGGCGCCATCCACTCCTCGAGCCCGCCGCCGCGGAGCTCCGCGAGCCGCGTCCCGCGGGCCTCCTCGTACACGGCCATCCCCAGCTCGGGCCGGTACTCGATCGGCGCCGGGGTGCGGACGCCCTGCGCGATCAGCTCGCGCGCGATCGCCACGTGCGCGCCGCCGCCGGCGTCGGCCCGCAGCTTGCCGTACGCGCCCCGGTAGTGGACCACCGCGCGGCGGCCCGGCTTGTAGCGGACGAGCCGGCCACCGGGCATGGCGCCGGCGAGGCCCGGCAGGCCCGCGTCGAGCGGGAAGCGCTGGAGCACGCCGCCCAGCTCGGGGACCCAGCGCGCGAGCGGCGACCCGGAGACCTCGAGCCACAGCCGCTCCGTCCGCCGCGGCCGCAGGACCGTCAGATGGGCGAGGGAGTCGTAGAGCACGACGAGCCGGCGGCGCGGCTGGAAGCGCACATAGCGCGGCCTGCCGAACTCGTCCGCCTCGAGCGCCCGCTGTATGTCCACGTTCGGACGTACGCGCGGCGGCCGGAATGGTTCAGAGCGAGGCGCGCAGGATGGCGGCCAGCGACTCGGCGTCCGCCTCGCGCGGGGCGACGACCAGCAGCCGCTGCTGCTTGAGCGCGCCCTCGACCAGCGCGTCGACGTCCTCCACGCCGTACCCCAGCTCCTCCAGGCCGGTCGGCACGCCCACGTCGCGCATCAGCGCCAGGAGCAGGTCCGGGAGCGTGTCCGGCCCGGCGTCGGGGAGGGGCTCCCCGGCCAGCAGCTCGGCGGCGCGGCGGTGGCGCTCGGGCGACGCCTCGTACGTGAAGCGGAAGGCCGCCGGCGCCGTGACGATCACGGACTGCCCGTGCGGGATGAAGCCGTGGTCGGACGGGTAGCCGGGCGGCCGGTGCTCGTGCTTGAGGCCGGCGATCGGGTAGGCGCACGCGTGCGGGATGTGGACCCCGGCGGCGCCGAAGCCGATCCCGGCCAGCGACGCGCCGAGCATCATCCACCCGCGTGCCTCCGCGTCGCCGCCGACCGCGTCGCGCAGATGGCGGCCGCCGTACTCGAGCGCCTTGGCCGACCAGATGTCCGAGATCGGCGTCGCGCCCTGGTACGGCGGGCGGTCTCCGGGCTCGCCGGGCGCCTCGCGGTCGGAGTACGGCTTGGCGACGAACGACTCGGCGGCGTGGCAGATCACGTCGAGCCCGCAGGACGCGACGACCTCGGCGGGGAGCGAGTCCGTCAGCTCCGGGTCGACGATCGCCTGGTCGGGCCGCAGGTGCCGGTGCGAGATGCCCGTCTTAACGTGCTGCTCCGGGATGTCGAGGATGGCGACGGTGGTCGCCTCCGCCCCCGAGCCGCAGGTCGTCGGGATCGCCAGCAGCGGCCGCAGGCGCGAGGGCGGCTTGCGGCCCTCGCCCACGGGCGCGTTGACGTAGTCCATGATCTCGCCGCCGTGCGTGGCGATGAGGTCGGAGACCTTCGCGGTGTCGATGCTCGAGCCGCCGCCGACCCCGACGAACCCGTCGAAGTCGCCGTCGACGGCGAACGCCGCGGCCTCGGCGAACGAGTCCGCGGTCGGCTCCACCCGCGCGCGGTCCCACACCTCGACCTCGATCCCCGAGGCCTCGATCGACGCCCGCACGCGGTCGGTGATGCCGGCCCCGGCCACTCCGGGGTCCGAGACCAGCATCGCCCGCTTCACGCCGAGGCGCTCGAGCTCCCAGCCGGCGTCAGCGGACGCGCCACGGCCGTACTTGAGCGGGGTCGCCTCGAGCGTGAAGACCTGCTCGCGGCTCACCGGGTCTCGGCCGGCTCCTGGAACCGCTCGCGGTCGAAGCGCTTCTCGCGCACCAGCTCGCGCTCCTCCTCCTCGTCCTCGTGCACGTCCTTCTTATACGTCTCCGTGGCGAACAGCGTCGCCACCACCGAGATCAGGCCCATGGCCATCATGTAGATCGCGACGAGCGTCGGATCGCCCCCGTTGGCGGCCAGCAGCGCGGTCGCGATGAGCGGCGCGAAGCCGCCCGCGAACACCGACGCCAGCTGGTAGCCCAGCGACGCCCCGCTGTACCGCACCCGGGTGCCGAACAGCTCGGAGAAGTACGCCGCCTGCGGGCCGTACATGAGGTCGTGGCCGAGGTTGACGCCGATGACGATCGACAGCCAGATGAGGACCGGCGACTCCGTGTTCATCAGCCCGAAGAGCGGGAACGCCCACAGCGTCGTGACCACCGCGCCGGCCAGGTAGAGCGGCTTGCGCCCGACCCGGTCCGACAGCGCGCCCCACAGCGGCACGGTCACGAGGCCGATCGCCGCGGCGATGATCACGCCGGTCAGCATCGTCCCCTTGGCCAGGCCCAGCTCGTCCTCCCCGTAGGCGAGCACGAACACGGTGAGGATGTAGAAGCAGCCGTTCTCGGCGACGCGCATGCCCATCGCCACGAGGACCTCGCGCGGGTACTTGCGGATGACGTCGACGATCGGCTTCTTCGCCTCGGTCTTGGTCTCCTTGACCCGCTCGAACGCGGGCGACTCCATGATCTTCAGGCGGATGAACAGGCCGACGCCGACGAGCAGCGCGCTGACCAGGAACGGGATCCGCCAGCCCCAGGCCATGAACGCGGCCTCGCTCGTCCTCGCCTGCACGATCGCGAAGACCGCGGTCGACAGCAGCAGGCCGGCGGGCACGCCCATCTGCGGCCACGAGCCGTAGAAGCCCCGCTTGCCCTTCGGCGCGTGCTCCACCGACATCAGCACGGCGCCGCCCCACTCGCCGCCGACGCCGATGCCCTGCGCGAAGCGCAGCACGACGAGCAGCAGCGGCGCGACCACGCCGATCGAGGCGTACGTGGGCAGGACGCCGATCAGGAACGTCGCGACGCCCATGATCAGCAGCGACAGGACGAGCATCGACTTGCGGCCGATGCGGTCGCCGTAGTGGCCGAACACGACGCCGCCGATCGGGCGGGCCGCGAAGCCCACGGCGTAGGTGCTGAAGGCCAGCAGCGTGCCCACGAGCGGCTCGGCGTTGGGGAAGAACAGGTCCCCGAACACCAGTGCCGCCGCGGTGCCGTACAGGAAGAAGTCGTACCACTCGATGGTGGTGCCGATGAAGCTCGCCGCAGCGACCTTCTTCACGGATTGCTTGGCGCCCCCGCGTTCCATGGTCCCTCGCCTCCCTCAGGTCAGTGAACCTGAGCGGGGTGCTACCCGTCACAAAGGACGGCCGAACCAGGCGAGCGAGAGCGCGCCGCCGGCCATCAGCAGCACGAGCGCGCCGCCGGCGAACACCGCGGTGATCTCGCGCTCGATCGGCCGCGAGGAGAGCCGCGTGCCGAGGTTGGCGTAGATCGACTCGAGCCGCGCGGCGTCGGGAGCCGCGAAGTAGCGGCCGCCGGTGAGACGCGCGATCTCGCGCAGCGTCTCGGTGTCGGGCGGGACCTGGATGCGCTGGATGCCGCCGAACTGGTCGCGCACCTCGACCTCGCCGGTCGGCGTCCCGAGCGCGATCGCGAAGACGGGGATCCGGAGCTGCTGGGCCTGCCGGGCGACCTCGATCGGCGAGATGCTGCTCTGCGTGTCCTTGCCGTCGGAGAGGAGGACGAGCACGGCGGGGAGGCGGCGGGTGCCGGTCCCGCGCTCGTCCGGCACCGGCTCGCGGGCGAGGCTGAGCGCGCGCTCGAGGCCGACGGCCATCGCGGTGCCGCCCTCCGCGCGCAGGCGGTCGAGCGCGGCGCGCACCGGCGACCGGTCGGTCGTCGGCGGGGCCTCGACGCGGGCGAAGTCGGCGAACGTGACCATCCCCAGGCGGAAGGTCTCGGGCAGCTCGTCGGTCAGCCTCCGGGCCGCCTGGACCGCCGCGGTCAGCCGGTCGGGCTCGACGTCGTTGGCGTTCATCGAGCCGGAGACGTCGGTGACCATCATCACGGTCGCCGCGCGCTGGGGCGCGGCCACGGTGCGCTGCGGGCGGGCGAGCGCGAGGACCAGCACGGCGAGCGCGACGAGGATCAGCAGCGGCGGCAGGTGGCGACGCCAGCCGGGCCGCGCGGTGACGAGGTTGGGGAGCAGCGCGGGGTTGGCGAACGCGGCCGCCTCGCGGCGGCGGCGGCGCTGCATCGAGAGGTAGGCGAGCGCGGCCAGCGGCACGAGCAGCAGGCCGGCGAGCATGACGGGCTCGCGGAAGGTCACCAGCCCACCTCGTCGTCCTTGACCACCGGCGGGCGTGCGCGGGCGCTGGCCGCCGCCCGCGTCGGGGCCGCGGCGCGGAGCGCCGCCTCGCCGCGTCGCAGGTGGCCGGCGAGGTCGCGCAGCCAGTCGCCGGCCGTGGACAGCACGAGGTGGTCGGCGCCCGCGTGCCGGATCGCCGCCGCCACCTCCTCGCGCTCCGCCGCGGCCGCCTCGGCGAAGCGCTTGCGCACGCTCCGGCGGCTCGTGTTGACCTGGAGCTGGCGGCCGGTCTCCGGATCGACGAGCCACAGGTCGCCCATCGGCGTGAGCTCCTGCTCGCGCGGGTCGCGGATCTCGACCGCGAGCACGCCGTGGCGCGCGCGCAGCGCGCGCAGGCCGCTCTCCCAGTCGCGCTCGCCGCGGAAGTCGGAGACCACGACGATCAGCCCGCGGGCGCGGGCCACCGCCGCCACCGCGCCGATCGCGGCGCCCAGCGACGTCGCGCCGCTGCCGTCGGCCTCGGGCTCGTTGCGCAGCTCGGCGAGCAGCTGGAGCAGCCCGATGCGCCCCTGGCGCGGGCGGATGACCTTCGGCGCCCCGCCCCCGAAGGCGACGACGCCGAGGCGGTTGCCGCGCCGGCTCGCCACGTGGCCGACGGCGATCGCCACGCCTTCGGCGACGTCGGCCTTGCGGCGCTCGGCGGTGCCGAACGTCATCGACGCCGAGGCGTCGAGCACGATCCAGGCGGTCAGCGCGCGCTCGCCCACGTGCACGCGCACGTGCGGCTCGCGCATCCGCGCGGTGACGTTCCAGTCGATGTGCCGGACGTCGTCGCCCGGGTGGTAGGGCCGGATCATCGCCAGCTCGGTGCCCGCGCCGACCTGCGGCGTGAGGTGCTCGCCGGGGACCAGGCTCTCCACGCGGCGCAGCACGGCGAGGTCGAGCGACCGCAGGACCGACGGCGAGACCGGGCCGGGGCCCGGCCGCTCCGGCGTGCGCTCCACCGACGGCAGGCGGCGCTGCTTCACGGCAGCCGCCCTCCGCGCGCCATCGCCGCGACCATGCCGAAGACGAGCAGCGCGAGCCCGCCGCCGGCGAACGCCGCGGTCACCTCCTGCTTCTCCTGCCGCGTGGCGAGGCGCGTGCCGAGGCCGCGGTAGATGTCGGTGAGCCGCTGCGCGTCGGCGGCCGCGAAGTACCGGCCGCGGGTCTCGCGCGCGATCTCCTGCAGCGTCGTGGTGTCGGGCGGGACCGCCTCCCGCCAGGTCGTGCCGTCGCGGCGCGTGTGGGTGATGAAGCCCTCCTGCGTGCCGAGCGCGACGGTGTAGACGGGGATCCTGAGCTTGCGCGCGCGCTCGGCGACCGTGATCGGGTCCTCGGACCCGGCCGTGTTGGCGCCGTCGGAGAGCAGCACGATCGCCGCGGGCAGGCGCTGGGGGATGCCCAGCTCGCTGGCGACCGGGGTGCGGGCGGCCTGGAGGCCGAGCGCCAGCCCATCGCCCATCGCGGTCCGGCCGGCGAACTTCAGGCCCGCCAGGCCCGCGTGCACGCGCTGCTTGTCGGTCGTCGGCTCGACGAGCAGCGACGCGGAGGTGCCGAAGCCCACGAGCCCGAGCCGGAAGTCGCGCGGCAGCTTGTCGGCCAGCGCCCGGCCCGCGGCCTGGGCGGCGCTCAGGCGGTTCGGCGCGATGTCCTCGGCGAGCATCGAGCCCGACGTGTCGGTGACCATCACCACCATCGCCTGGCGCTGCTCGGCCGCCACGGTGCGCTCCGGGCGGGCGAGCGCGATCAGGAGCGCGGCGAGGGCGAGCAGGGCCAGCAGCGCCGGGATGTGGCGGGTCCAGCCGACGCGCGAGGCCACGCTCGCCAGCACGTCGACGTTCGTGTAGCGCACGGCGAAGCGGCGCTGCCGCCGCTGCGCCACGACGTACGCGGCCAGCGCGAGAGGGACGAGCAGCAGCCCGGCGAGCAGGAGCGGCTCGCGGAACTCCACTAGCGCGCGTGCCCCTCCGCGAGCTCGATCCGCGGCATCGGCACCTTCTCGAGCACGTCGTCGAGCACGCGGTCGGCGTCGACCCCCGCCGCCAGCGCCTCGTACGTGAGCACGATCCGGTGGCGCAGCACGTCGCGAGCGAGGTCGCGGACGTCGATCGGCAGCAGGTAGTCGCGCCCGCGCAGCAGCGCGAGCGCGCGGCCGGCGTGGACGAGGTTGATCGAGCCGCGCGGGCTGGCGCCGAACTCGACCCAGCCCTCCTCGGGGTGGGCGGGATCGGATTCCCGGGTCGCGGTCGTGAGCGCGACGGCGTACTCCATCACGCGCCGGTCGACGTACACCGTGGCGGCGGCGCGCTGGTGCTCGGCCAGCGCCGACGGGCTGAGCACCTGCCGCGGCCGGACCCCGCCGTCGAGCGAGCGCTCGACCACGGCGACCTCGTCGCGCGGGTGCGGGTAGTCGATCACGAGCTTGAACATGAAGCGGTCGATCTGCGCCTCCGGCAGCGGGTAGGTGCCCTCGGACTCGATCGGGTTCTGCGTGGCCATCACGAGGAACGGCTCGGGCACCTTGTGGGTGTCGTGGCCGATCGTCACCTGGCGCTCCTGCATGACCTCGAGCAGGGCCGACTGGACCTTGGCCGGCGCGCGGTTGATCTCGTCGGCGAGCAGGAAGTTGCAGAACACCGGGCCGAGCTCGGTGTCGAAGCCGCCCGTGTCCGGCCGGAAGATCCGGGTGCCGACGAGGTCGGCGGGCACGAGGTCGGGGGTGAACTGCAGGCGCTTGAAGCTGCCGCCCAGCACGTCCGCCACCGTCTTCACGGTGAGCGTCTTGGCCAGGCCGGGGACCCCCTCGAGCAGCACGTGGCCGCCGGCCAGGAGCGCCACGAGCACGCGCTCGAGCATCGCCTCCTGGCCCACGATCACGCGCTTGATCTCGAACAGCCCGTTCTCCAGCGCGTCGTGGGCGGCGCGCGCGGGGCGGGGATCGTCGTCCTCGCGCTCCAGGGCCCGCAGGCGCCGCTCGTCCGCTGTCATCCGATCTCCTATGGGTTGCTCGCTTGCTCGGGCTGCTCGCCGAGCGTGACCGTGAGGGTACGCCGTTCTCCGCCGCGTTCGATGACCACACGCACCTCGTCACCAGGTCGCCGGGAGTTCACGACGGCCGAGACGTCGTCCGGATCGCGGACCGGCTGGTCGTTGATCTCGACGATCCGGTCGCCCTCGCGCAGGCCCGCCTTGGCGGCGGGGCCGCCCTCCACCACGGCGCCGACCGCCGCGCCGCCCTCGTCGGCGAGGCCGCTGGAGACGCCGAGGAAGGCGCGGGCCGGGTCCTCGCCCTTCTCGAGCGCGGGCAGCGACCGCTTGATCTCGTCGACCGGCACGGCGAAGCCGACGCCGGAGTTCGCGTTGCCGCCGTCGGTGCGGATCTGGGAGTTCACGCCGATCACCCGGCCCTCCGAGTCGAGCAGCGGGCCGCCGGAGTTGCCGGGGTTGATGGCGGCGTCGGTCTGGATCGCGCCGGAGATGGAGAAGCCGTTGGGTGCCTGGATCGTGCGCCCGAGCGCCGAGACGATGCCGCTGGTCACCGTGCCCTCGAGGCCGAACGGGCTGCCGATGGCGATCACCGGGTCGCCGGGCCGCAGGTCCTCCGAGGCGCCCAGCTCCAGCGGCCGCACGTCGGCGTCGTCGACCTTCAGCAGCGCGAGGTCCACGGACGGGTCCTTGCCGAGCAGCTCGGCCTCGACCGGCTCGCCGGACTCGCCGAAGCGGACGCGGAACTCGTCGGCCCCGTCGACCACGTGCTCGTTGGTGATGATGTGGCCCTCGTCGTCGATCACGAAGCCCGATCCCGAGGCGGCCTGGCCGCCGCCGGGGAACGGCAGCTCGCCGCGGCCGGAGTTGGCCTGCACGAAGACCACGGCGTCCGAGACGCGGGCGTAGAGGCCGGCGACGTCGAGCGCGGCGCCCGGCCGGGCGGCAGGCGGGGCGGTGGTGCGCGCGGCCGGCTCGGAAACGTCCTCGAAGGCGCCGGCGAGGGCCAGGACGCCGACCACGGCGCCGACCGACACCGCGCCGGCGATGAAGAACAGGAGCCGGCCCATGGGGCCATTGCTACCGCCGGCGTGTCAGTCCTGCATAAAGCTCTTCGCCAACTCTTATGCCGGCGGCATCATGATCGGCTGATGACGCGCGTGCTGGTGGTGGACGACGAGCCGGCGGTCCGGACGGCGCTCGAGCGCGCGCTGCGGCTGGAGGCCTACGAGGTAGAGCTCGCGGCCGACGGGCAGCAGGCGCTCGACCGGCTCGCCGCGGGCGCGCTGGACGCCGTGGTGCTGGACGTGGCGATGCCGCGGGTCGACGGGCTCGAGGTGTGCCGCCGGCTGCGCGACGCCGGCGACCGCACGCCGGTCCTGATGCTGACGGCGCGCGACGCGATCGACGATCGGGTCGCGGGCCTCGACGCGGGCGCCGACGACTACCTGGTCAAGCCGTTCGCCCTCAAGGAGCTCAAGGCGCGGCTGCGGGCGCTGCTGCGGCGCGCCGGCTCGAACGGCGACGGCGTGCTGCGCTTCGCCGACCTCGAGCTCGACCCGGCGTCGTACGAGGTCTCGCGCGGATCGCGGAGGATCGAGCTGTCGCGGACCGAGTTCCACCTGCTGTCGCTGTTCCTCGAGCATCCGCGGCAGGTGCTGACGCGCGGCCAGATCTTCGAGCGGGTGTGGGGCTACGACTTCGGCGCCGGCTCGAACGCGCTCGGCGTCTACGTGGGGTACCTGCGGCGCAAGACCGAGGCGGGCGGCGAGCCGCGGCTGCTGCACACGGTGCGCGGCGTCGGGTACGTGCTGCGGGAGGGCTGACCGCTGCGGCGCCGGATGGCGGTCGCCACCGCGGTGTCCGTCGCGGTCGCCGTCGTGCTCGTCGCGGCGATCGCCTACTCGGTCGTGCGCGGCGAGCTGCGGGGGCAGATCGACTCGCAGCTGCGCGAGCAGGCCGCGCTCGTCCAGCGGGTCGAAGGGCCGCGGGCGCGCGGCCTGCGGCGGCCGCCGGCGGGCATCCCCGCGCTGCCGGCGCGCCGCGGCGGCGGCGCCGACTACGCGCAGATCCTGCCCGCGGGCCGCGCGTCGCTGTCCGACCGGACGATCGACGGCGAGCGCGTGCGCGTCCTCACGGCGCCGCTGCGCGGCGGCGGCGCGATCGAGCTCGGCCGGTCGCTGGAGTCGACCGACGCGGTGCTCGCCCGGCTGCGCTGGGTCCTGCTCGCGCTCGTGCTCGGCGGCATCGCGCTGGCCGCGGCGCTCGGGCGGGTCGCCGCGGGGCGCCTCGTGGCCCCGGTGGTGCGCGTGACCGAGGCGGCGCGCCACATCGCGCTGACCGAGGATCTCGGGCGGCGGATCGAGGTCACGAGCCAGGACGAGGTCGGCGAGCTGGCCGAGCGCTTCAACGCGATGCTCGACACGCTGGAGGGCTCGATCGCCGCCCAGCGCCAGCTCGTCGCCGACGCCTCGCACGAGCTGCGGACCCCGGTGACGGCGCTGCGCACGAACATCGAGGTCCTCGCCGAGGCGTCCGAGCTCGATCCCGCCATCATCGCCGACGTCCAGGCCCAGGCCGAGGAGCTCGGCGCGCTCGTCGCCGACCTGATCGAGCTCGCCCGGGGAGACCAGCCCAGCCCGGTCCCCGAGGACGTGCGGCTCGACGCGCTCGTGGCCGAGGCGATCGAGCGGGCGCAGCGCCACGCGCCCGGGGTCGCGTTCACCGCCTCGCTCTCGCCCGCAGTCGTGGACGGCGTCCCCGACCGGCTCGCGCGGGCCGTGAACAACCTGCTCGACAACGCGGCCCGCCACGGCCGCAACGTGACGGTCGAGTGCGGCCCGTGGGGCGTGCGGGTGGCCGACGACGGCGGCGGGATCGACCCTGGCGACCTGCCGCACATCTTCGATCGCTTCTACCGCGGCATCGACGCCCGCGGCCGGCCGGGAACCGGGCTCGGGCTCGCGATCGTGCGGCAGGTCGCGGAGTCGCATGGGGGCTCGGTCGAGGCCGCCAACTCCAGCGATGGCGCCGTCTTCACGCTGTCATTGCCCGGAACGGACGTCAACGGCTCCCTACCCAGCCGGGGGTAGGCGCAGCGCGGCGACGAGGTCGCGAGGCGAAGCCACGATCGGATCGGCCCCCGCCGCCCGCAGCTCGGCCTCGTCGCCGATGCCCCACAGCACGCCGACGCAGCCGATCCCGTTGGCCCGCGCGGCCTCGGCGTCGTGCGAGCGGTCGCCGACCAGCGGCGCGTCCGCGCCCGGCGACAGCCCGAGCGCGGCGAGCGCGCGCCGCACCGTCACGGCCTTGACCTCGCCGGGCGCGTCGAGCGACGGCCCGGCCACCGCGCGCAGGTGCTCGGCCAGCCCGAGGCGCGCGCAGAGCGGCTCGGCGAACGCCGCCGGCTTGGTCGTCGCCACGGCGACCGGCACGCGGGCCGCGACCTCGGCGAGCGCGGGGAGCGCTCCCGGGGCGACGGTCGTCTCCTCGAGGCTCGACCACGCGTAGCGCTCGCGGTAGGTCGCGAGGCAGGCATCGGCCAGCTCCGGGCCTGCGAGCTCCGCGAACGCGTCGATCAGCGGTGGCCCGATGAACCGCTCGAGCCCGGCGGCGTCCGGCACGGCGACGCCGTGCGCGCGCAGCGCGTGCTCCAGGCAGCGCACGATCGCGACGCGCGAGTCGATGAGCACGCCGTCGAGGTCGAAGAGCACCGCCGCCGGCGTCATGACCGGCGGCGCGGCCGCGTGCGCAGCCGCCACCACCAGCGCCGCCACGTCGCGCCGCCGTCGAACCGCGCCGGGGCGGGGACGGTGGCGCGCACCTGCGCGACCCACTCGTCGAGCGGCAGCTCGCCCGCGATCAGCCGGTTCAGCGCGTGCGTCACCGGCGCGTCGATCGCGGCCGCCTCGAGCGCCGCCGCCAGCAGCGGCACCATGTCGAGCGCCTCGACCGCCTGGCCGATCCGCGCGGGGATGTCGGCGGCGGACACGCCCTCGGCCAGCAGCTCCCCGGCGCGCCGGTTGCGGCTCTGCGGCGCGAGCGCCGTGGCCACCAGGTCACCGGTGCCGGCGAGGCCGATCATCGACTCCGGGCGCGCGCCCTGCAGCTCGGCGAAGCGCCAGACCTCCAGGAAGATGTGGCCTGCCGCCGCGCCCGCCGCGTTCAGGCCCTGGGCCTCGGTCGCGCCGGCGGCCAGCGCCGCCGCGTTCTTGGCCACGCCCGCGAGCTCGACCCCGACCGGGTCGCCCGACTGCTCGCACACGACGCCCGCGCGCATGAAGACGGAGGCGATCGTGGCCGCCAGGTGCGCGTCGACGCTCGCCGCCACGAGCCCGGCGCCCTCGGTGACCATCTCGCGAGCGTGCGCGGGCCCGCCCACGCACGCGACCCGGCTGTCGCCCAGCGCGTGCGAGAGGCGCGACGTCGGGGCCAGGCCCTCGGGCGGCACGAGGCCCTTGGCCAGCGAGACGACCGGCGTGCGGCGCCCGAGCCCGGCCTGCTCGAGGTTGGCGATCACCTCGTCGAGCCCACGCGACGGGACGCCGAGGAACACGTAGTCCGCGCGGCCCAGCCCGGCGCGCATCGGCTCCACCCGCAGCTCGCGCGGGAGCATGACCTCGGGCAGGTACTCGCGGTTCTCTCGATCGCGCTCGAGCGCCTCGCACTGCTCGGGCGTGCGCGTCTGGAGCGTCGTCCGGAACCCGCCGCGGGCGAGCAGGACGGCCGTCGCGGTGCCGAACGACCCCGCCCCGATCACCACCGCACGGCGCGTGCCGGGTGAGGGGAGCGAGAGATGGGGCCGCGGAGGCATCGGAGTATGATGCCGTGCCAGGGCGCCTCGGGAGGGCGCCATGACGACAGGGGAGGCGGGACATGAACGCACGACGAGTGCGTCATCTATTCATCGCTGTGGCCACGCTTTGCGTCGTAGCGCTGATACCAACGTCCGCGAGCGCTCATCCGGAGGAGTGCGCGGCGAGCGGGTTGTTCTCGGGCAACCCCTCGGCGACGTGGTACGCGGACTGGACGGCCGAGGGTGACGGCTGCATGAACGCCGCCGCCGTGGCGGGCTTCGACGACTCGGGCGCGCAGCTCGCGGCCGGCGAGCAGGACGGCACGCCGAACCTCACGCTGCTGTCCAACACGCCGAAGCCGGCGCCGTTCGAGGTCGAGGCCGACTTCAACTCCGACCTCGCGTTCGAGAACGGCTACGCGTTCGGCGGCAACTACGACGGCGTCCAGATCTGGGACGTGCGCGACGGTCAGACGCCGGCGCTCGCCGCCGCGATCCACTGCCCGGGCTCGCAGAACGACGTCACCGTCAACGACGGGATCCTCGTCACGTCGACCGACTCGCGCCGCACGAACGACAGCTGCGCGAGCGCGGCGACCACGACGCCGGACGCTCCCACGACGTGGGAGGGCCTGAAGATCTTCGACGTGCGGAACCCGTACCGGCCGAAGTACCTGGCCTCGGTGCGCACCGACTGCGGCTCGCACACGCACACGGCGCTGCCCGAGCGTGATCGCGTGGTCATCTACGTGCAGTCGTACGACACCGGCGCCGGCCGCTACGAGTGCGACGACGTCTCGCCGACCGGTCACGACAAGATCTCGATCGTCTCGATCCCGAAGCGCAACCCGGCGGCCGCGCGGGTCGTCGCCGAGCCGGTGCTGTTCCCGGACGGCGGCAACGACGGCTCCAGCGGCACGCTCCGCGGCACCACCGGCTGCCACGACATCACCGTCTACCAGGAGATCGGCCTGGCGGCGGGCGCGTGCACCGGCGAGGGCGTGATCCTCGACATCCGCAACCCGCTGCGCCCGAAGGTCCTGTCCTCGGTGGAGGACACGAACTTCGCGTTCTGGCACAGCGCCACGTTCAGCAACGACGGCAAGAAGGTCCTCTTCACCGACGAGCTGGGCGGCGGCGGCCAGCCGACGTGCAACCCGACGGTCGGCCCGCGCAAGGGCGCCGACGCGATCTACGACATCACCGATCCCGCCAACCCGCGGTTCCTGAGCTACTTCAAGATCCCGCGGGCGCAGACCAACACCGAGAACTGCGTGGCCCACAACGGGAACCTGATCCCGAACAAGAAGGGCCGCGACGTCCTCATCCAGTCCTGGTACCAGGGCGGCGTGTCGGTCATCGACTGGACCAAGCCCAAGAAGGTCAAGGAGCTCGCCTGGTTCGACCGCGGGCCGATCGACCCGAACCGGCTGGTGCTCGGCGGCTTCTGGTCGTCGTACTACTACAACGGCTACATCTACGGCTCCGAGATCCAGCGCGGCTTCGACGTCTTCTCGTTCGACGACAAGGCCGTCAAGGGCGCCGAGAAGTTCCAGTACGACACCCTGAACGCGCAGACCCAGACGCGCTTCTAGGTAGGTAACGGGCTCAGGCGAGGCCCTCGGCCAGCTCACGGCCGAGGGTCTCGCCGGCTGCCTCCAGCTCGGCGACGTCGGTCGCCTCGATCACCCGCATGAGGTCGATCATGCGCTTGCCGAAGCCGTCGAGCGCGTCGGTGCCGACGATCGCGTGCAGCGGCACGCCCGCCTGCCGCGCGCGGGTGCCGATCTCGCCGACGAGCTTGCCCTGGAGGGTCTGCTCGTCGAGCTTGCCCTCGCCGGTGATCACCGCGCGGGCGGCGCGCATCCGCGCATCGAAGTCGAGCGCGTCGAGCACCCACGGGGCGCCGGGCTCGAGCGCCGCGCCGTGCACCGCCCAGAGGGCGCCTGACAGCCCGCCGGCGCAACCGGTCATGGGGACGCCGCGCGGGTCGCGCGGCCAGCGGCCGGCCAGCTCGTCGAGACGGCCCTCGAGCCGCTTCACCATCTCCGGGTCGGCGCCCTTCTGCGGGCCGAAGACCTTCGGCGCGTGCTCGAAGACGGTGCGCACGTCGCACAGGACCACGAGCCGCGTGCCGCCGAGCCCGCCCGCCTCCTCGATCGCCTCCAGCGCGCCGGCGCCGCCGTCCGAGGTCGCCGAGCCGCCGACGGCGACGACGACGACCGCCGCGCCGGCCGCCGCGGCCGCGGCGATCAGCTCGCCGGTGCCGTAGGTCGAGGCGGCCCAGGCGTCTCGCTCGTCCTCGGCCACGAGGGCGAGGCCGGACGCGGTGGCGGTCTCGACGATCGCCGTGCCGCCGTCCTCGACCAGGGCGAACGACCCGCGCAGCTCGCGGCCCAGCGGGTCGTGGGCGCCGGCCGCCACGATCTCGCCGCCGAGCGCGGGGAGCAGGGCGTCGACGGTGCCCTCGCCGCCGTCGGCGACCGGGCACAGGTCGGGCGGCATCAGGCCGGCGCGCTCGAGGCCGCGGCCGATCGCGCCCGCCACCTCGGACGCGCGGAAGGTGCCCTTGAAGGAGTCCGGGGCGACGAGGACCTGGCGTTCGGGGATCGGCACGTGACACATATTCGCGCCTGGGGACATGTCACCATCGAGAGCCATGGCCTCCGCCACGCAACCCGTCACCCTCAAGACGTCCGACGACGAGACGCTGGAGGCCCTCCAGGCCGCCGTAGGCGTGCTCGCGGCCAAGTGGAGCGTGCTCGTCCTCGCCCGCCTCGCCGAGGGCACGCACCGGTTCAACGAGCTGCTCCGCCAGATCGACGGCGTGTCCCGCCGGATGCTGAGCGCGACCCTGCGCCAGCTCGAGCGCGACGGCCTCGTGGAGCGCCACGTCTACGCCCGGGTGCCCGCCCGCGTCGAGTACGAGCTGTCGCCGGTCGGCGAGCACCTGCTGGTCGCGCTCGTCCCGCTCGCCGGCTGGGGCCTCGAGCACCAGGAGGACGTCTCCGACGCCCGCGAGCACTTCGACCGCCTGCAGCGCTGGCGCTCGGAGGGCGAGGAGATCAAGGCCCGCTCGCAGGCGACCACGCGCCGCCTGGTCTAGCTGAGCAACTGGTCCGTCCGGCACTCGGCGGCCGGCTTGTCCTCGCGCCAGCGCGCGACCTTCGCCCCGTGGCGGATGCGGTCGTTGCTCGTGTGGTCGAAGGTGATCTCCACGACCAGCTCGGGGCGCAGCTCGATCCACTCCAGCTCGCGGTCGCTCGCCCAGCGGCTGGGGTCGCCCATGCCGCGCTCGCCGGTCTCGTACGGCGCCAGCCGGGCCGGCAGCTCGCGCTTCTCCTTGGCCGAGAAGCCCGACGTGTGGCCGACGGTGCGCAGCTCGCCCGCCTCGTCGTAGAGGCCGAGGATGAGCGACCCGACGGTCCCTTCCTCCTTGCCGGGCCGCCAGCCCATGACCACCGCGTCGATCGTCCGGACGCGCTTGATCTTCACCATGCCCTTGCGCTCGCCGGGCAGGTAGGGCGCCGCGAGCTCCTTGGCCACGACGCCCTCGGCGCCCTGGAGCCACTCCTGGGCGCCCGCGGGGTCGAAGACCACGGGCGTGAGGTCGACCGGCGCCTCCACGAGCTTCTCGAGCCGCGAGCGCCGGAGGTGCTGCGGCTGGTCGAGCATCGTCTCGTCACCCTCGGCGAGCAGGTCGAAGGCGATGAAGCGCGTCGGCGTCTGCTCGGCGAGCATCCGGATCCGCGACTCGGCCGGGTGCACGCGCTGGCCGAGCGCGTCGAAGTCGGGCTTGCCGCTCGAGTCGAACAGGACGATCTCGCCGTCGAGCACGTAGCGGCCGGCCGGGAAGGCCAGCTCGGGGAAGTAGCGCCGCAGCGGGCGGCCGTTGCGGGACTGCAGGAAGACGTCGTCGCCGTCGACGAACGCGATCGCGCGGAAGCCGTCCCACTTGGGCTCGTAGCTCCAGCCGTCGCCGGTGGGCAGCGCCTTGGCGGTGCGGGCGAGCTGGGGCGGGACCGGCGGGGCGAGCGGCAGCGTCATGCCCCTAGAAAAGCAAAGAGCCCCTGGGGGACAGGGGCTCGAGGCGGTTTATGAGGCGCTCTAGGAGAGGGGGAGGCGCTCGTCGAAGCCGGGCCGGTCTTCAGGGCCGAACTTGATGCCGAGGGCCACCGCGATGGGGAGCGCGATTGCGGCGAGAGTGAACATGCCCTCATTATCGGACCGTTTGGTCCATCGCCTTATACTTGATTGACTACAGCATCAGAAGGTTGCGCCTATAACACTCCAGCAGCTCACCTACTTCCTCGCCGCGGCCGAGCACGGATCGTTCTCGGCCGCCGCCGAGAGCCTGTTCATGGCCCAGCCGAGCCTGTCCGAGCAGGTCCGCCGGCTCGAGGCCGAGCTCGGGGTGGCGCTGTTCGCTCGTGTGGGCCGCGGCATCGAGCTGACGGAGGCCGGGAGGCTGCTGCGCCCGCACGCGGAGCGGACCGTCGCGTCCGCGCGGGAGGCCGCCGAGTCGGTCCAGGAGGTCCGCGACCTCTCGGGCGGCACCGTCGCGTTCGGCACCTTCGGCAGCGCCCACCACTACCTCCTGATCGGGCTGATCCAGGACTTCCGCACGCGCCACCCCAACGTCCGCGTGCGCGCGATCGGGCAGAACTCGTCGGAGGTGGCCGACGGGGTCCGCGACGGGCAGCTCGAGGCCGGGCTGGTCGCGCTCCCGGTCGACGACCGCGGGCTCGACGTGCGCCCGGCCATGCGCGAGGAGCTCTTCTACCTCACCGCCGACCCGGCGCGGGCGCCCGGGCCGATGACCATCGAGCGCCTCGCTACGGCGCCGCTGATCCTCTACGACGCCCGCTGGGGCGCCGACGACCCGATGCGCCGTCAGCTGCGCGAGCGCGCCCAGCAGGCGGGCGTGACGCTCGAGCCGCAGATCGAGGTCGAGTACGTGACCGCCGCGCTCGACCTCTGCGCCCGCGGCCTGGGCGACACGGTCAGCTCGCGGGCGATGGTGCGCTCCCGCAACCTCGCGCGCAAGCTGACGGCGGTGGGCTTCGACCCTCCGCTCCACGACACGTTCGCCTTCATCACCCGCCGCAACGCGCACCTCTCGCCCGCCGGGCGCGAGTTCATGGCGCTGGCCGAGCGGCGCGTGCTGGACCTCGAGCGGCGCCTCGCGGAGGACTAGCGACGCGGCGCCGCGGTGCCGCCGCGCAGGCGCCGCAGGATCGCGTCGGTGAGCCGCGGCGCGATGCCGTTGAGCCCGAGCAGCCGCACGACGGGCGGGTAGGCGACCGAGCGCTCGTCGCGCTCCACCGCGCGCAGGACCGCCGCGGCGAGCCGGCCGGCGCCGGCGGCCGCGTCGCGGGTGGGTGGGAGCCGGTACCAGTCGGGCATCGTGTCCTTCTCGTGGTCGTGCAGCGCGCTGGCGATCTCGCCGGGGAACACGGTGGTCACCGACACGCCGGAGCCGCTCAGCTCGTGCCGCAGCGCCTCGGCGAACCCGCGCTGGGCGGCCTTGGTGGCGCCGTAGCCGGCCGCCCACGGGAACGCCCGCAGTCCCGCGCCGGAGGAGACGACGACGATGTGCCCGTCGGCTCGGTCCACGAGGTGGCCGAGCGTCGCCTTGACCGTGTAGACGGTGCCGAGCCAGTTGACCCGGGTCATGGCCTCCAGCCGCTCGACGTCCTGCGCGAGCAGCGGCCCGTAGTGGGCGATGCCGGCGTTGGCGACCACCAGCTCGAGCCCTCCGGCCTCGGCGATGAAGCGCTCCACGGCCGCCTCGACCTGCTCCCGGTCGCCGACGTCGGCGGGGAGCGCCACGGCCCGCGGGCCGAGCGAGGCCGCCAGAGCGTCCAGCTCGCCGGCCGACCGCGCCAGCAGGCCGACCGCCGCGCCCCGTGCGGCCAGCGCCTCGGCGATGGCCCGGCCGATCCCCCGCGACGCCCCGGTCACCAGCGCGCGCGTCGTGGCATCGATGCGCATCGGGCGGAGGATATGCTCAGAAGCATGTCCCAGGATCAGGTAACCGTCGCCGAGGAGGAGTACCTCCAGATCATCTTCTGGCTCCAGGAGGCCGGGCTCCCGATGACGGGCGCGAACGTCGCCCGCGCGATGCAGCTCTCCGCCCCTACGGTGCACGAGATGATCGGGCGGCTCGAGCGGGACGGCTACATCACGCGCGCTCCCGACAAGGCGATCAGCTTCACGCAGGAGGGACTCGGGCACGCGGAGGGGATCGTCCGCCGGCACCGCCTGATCGAGCGCTTCCTGACCGACGTGCTGGGCATTCCGTGGGACGACGTGCACGAGGAGGCGGAGCGGCTCGAGCACGCGATGTCGCCGAAGCTCGAGGAGCGCATGCGCGCCGCCATCGGCGACGCGACGACCTGCCCGCACGGCCACCCGATCACGCCCGGCAAGCGCATCGAGGGCGTGCCGCTCGCCGACGTCGAGAAGGGCGCGAAGGTCACCGTTCTTCGCTTCGAGAACGAGGCCGAGGACCTGCTGCACCTCTTCATGGACGAGGGTCTCGCCCCGGGCAAGGAGGGCAAGGTCTCCGAGGTCGACGCCGACCACGTGGTGGTCGCGTTCGCCGACGGGAACGCCACGCTCACCCGCTCGGTGTCCGAGACCGTGTCGGTGCTCGCCGACCCGTCGCCCGCGCCGCGCACCGCGCTGCCCGAGCAGCTCGTGCTCGCAAAGGAGCGCTACGGGCGCTAGGTCACGCGGCCCGGCGCCGCGCTGTACGCCTTGTGCTCGCCGGCTGAGACCAGGCCGCGCAGCCGGTCGAGCGCGTCCCAGATGTCGGCGAACCGGGTGTAGAGCGGCGCCACGCCGAGCCGGATGAAGTCCGGCGCGCGGAAGTCGGGGATGACCGCCGCGCGTTCGATCAGCGCCTGGCAGATCGGCCACGCCGCGTCGTGGCGCAAGGACACGTGCGAGCCGCGCGCCGCCGGGCTCGCGCGGCGAGCCGAGCTCGAAGCCGAGCGGCGCCAGCCACGCGTCGTGCAGCTCCACCAGCAGCTCGCAGAGCGCCACGGACTTCTCCCGCAGCGGCCCGATGCCGGCCTCGGCGGTGAGCCGGACGCCCTCCTCGACCGCCGCCAGGTCCATGATCGGCGGCGTGCCGGCGAGGAAGCGGCCGATCCCGTCGGCCGGGTCGTAGGGTCGCTCCATCGCGAACTGGTCGCGCTGCCCGAACCAGCCCTGGATCGGCGAGCGCAGCCGCGACTGCAGCTCGCGCGCCACGTACAGGTAGGCCGGAGCGCCCGGTCCGGCGTTGAGGTACTTGTAGGTGCAGCCCACGGCCAGCTCCACGCCCGCCGCGCGGAGCTCCACGGGCACGGCGCCGGCCGAGTGCGAGAGGTCCCACACCACGCGCGCGCCGTGCGAGCGCGCGAGCTCGGTCAGCCCGCGCACGTCGGCGATCGCGCCCGACCGGTAGTCGACGTGGGAGAGCACGACGACGGCCGCGCCGGGCAGCGCCGCGACGACGTCGTCGACGATCCGCAGCTCGGCGCCGCGCTGCCGGGCGAGGCCGTCGAGCACGTAGCGGTCGGTGGGGAAGTTGCCCGAGTCCGTGACCAGCGCGCCGGCGCCAAGGTCCAGCGCGGCCGAGCAGAGCTTGAAGAGGTTCACCGTGGTCGAGTCGGCCACGATCACCTCGCCGGGCCCGGCCCCGAGCACGCCCGCGGCGAGGGCGTCGCCGACCCGGGCGGGGGCGTCGATCCAGTGCGGCCACCCGGAGACCAGCCGGTCGCCCCACTCCTCCACGAGGTCGCGCAGCCGGTCGCGCGTGGTGACCGGCAGGCGGCCGAGCGAGTTGCCGTCGAGGTAGATCCGCTGCGGATCGGTGTTCACGAAGCGCTCGCGGAAGCCGGCCAGCGGGTCGGCCGCGTCACGGGCCTCCGCGTCCGCGCGCGTCAGAGCCATTCGATCACCGCCGCCCAGCACCGCGAGGCGGGCTCGAGGTGCTCATAGTGCCCCTCGTCGCCGATCACGACGAGCTCGCAGTCGTCGCCCGCCTCCGTCGCCGCGGCCGCGAACTCGCGCGAGATGTGGACCGGCACGTCGTCGTCGCGCTCCCCGTGCACGAGCAGCAGCGGCACGCCGATCGGCAGCCGCCGCGCGGGCGAGGCTGAGGCGTAGCGGTGGGGCACCTCGTCCGGCGTGCCGCCGAGGAGCTGGTGCACGACGCCATCGGACGCGCCCAGGCGCGCCAGCTCGTCGAGGTCGAGCGCGCCGGCCTGCGAGACCGCGGCGCTCACGAGGCCCTCCTTCGCCGCCCACACGGCGAGCTGGCCGCCCGCCGAGTGCCCGATGGCGACGACGCGCGTCGCCTCGACCGGCAGCGCGCGGATGGCCGCGGCGGTGTCCTCGAACGTCGCGGGCCAGCCGCCGCCGTCGCCGAGCCGGCGGTACTCGATGTTCCAGACGGCCCAGCCGCGCGACACCAGGTCGCGGGCGATCCCGCCCTCCAGCTCGAGCCCGTACCGCCGGCGCCAGAACCCGCCATGGATCAGGACGGCGACGAGCGGGCCGTCGCCGTAGAGCTCGCAGAACTGCGACGGGTGGTCCCCGTACGCGAAGCGCTCTATGCGGTCACCCCGAGCGACCGCACGGCCTCCGCCAGCCGCGAGACGCCCTCGTCGATCTGCGCCGGCGTCACGCCGGAGTAGGCGAGCCGGAGGGTGTTCTCGCCGCCCTCGAGCAGGAAGTCCGTGCCCTTGACGAAGATCACGCCGCGCTCGGACGCCGCGGTCTCGAGGTCGGCGACGCTGACCTCCTCGGGCAGCACGACCCACATGAAGTAGCCGCCCTCGGGCGGGCTGAAGACCGCCTCGGGGAGGTCCCGCCGGAGCGCGTTGACGAGCGTGTCGCGCCGCTCGCGCAGGGCGTTCTTCACCGTCTCGACCGCGCTGTCCATCCGGCCGGAGACGACGAACTGGTTCACGATCGACTGGCTGACCATGCTCGGCGAGATGTACGTGTTGGTGGCGATCCCCTGGATCTGCTTGATCACCGCCTGCGGGCCGACCAGGTAGCCGACGCGGATCCCCGGGCACACGGTCTTGGAGAACGAGGAGGCGTACACGACCTGCCCCGCGTCGTCCTGGGAGAGCATCGTCGGCAGGCCCTCGCCCTCGAAGCGGATGGCGATGTACGGGTCGTCCTCGAACAGCGTGAAGTCGAACTCCTTGGCCAGCTCGAGCAGCTTCGCCCGCTTGGGCGCGCTCAGCGTGTAGCCGGCGGGGTTCTGGAAGTTCGGGATGACGTGCGCGAGCGTCGGCCGCACCCCGTCGTCGCGCAGGAGCCGCTCCAGCGCGTCCACGTCGATCCCGTCGGTCTCGAGCTCGACCATGCGGATGTCGGCGCCGCGGTTGCGCAGGTTCAGCAGCGTGCGGTCGTAGGTCGGGGACTCGACCACGACCGCGTCGCCGGCGTTGACGAGCAGCTGGAAGAGGAACGCGTCGGCCTGCATCGAGCCGTTCGTGACGAGCACCTGATCGACGCCCACGCCGTGCTGGGAGGCGATCCACTCGCGCAGGGGGACGTAGCCGACCGAGGTGCCGTAGGCCGTCGTGCCGGCGGGGTCGTTCTCGAAGGCGAGCCGCGCGGCCTCTTGCAGGCCCTCCACGTCGACGATGTCGAGGGACGGGGCGCCGCGGGCGAAGGAGATCGTGTCGGCCATGGCTCGCAGGATACGCGCCGTGCCGCTACGGCTGCGGCTCGATCCGCCGCGCGAGGACGCGGTCGTCGCGGCAGCGCCGGCCGTGGACGCGGACCCGGTCGCCCTCGCGGAAGTACGGCAGTCCGGCGCGCCGGAACCCTCGCACGCGGGTCCGGGAGTCGAAGGCCACGACGATCCGCTCCGAGTGCACCTCGATGACGATCGTCCCACCCTCCTGGACGACCCCGTCGAGCCGGCACCTGCGGCCGCCGTCGCGGCGCCGCGGCCGGTCGGGCGAGCCGTAGAGGAAGTTGTGCAGCGGGTGGTCGGGCAGCTCGGTCGGGAAGCTCTCGTTGACGTACATCGTGCCCTCCCCGACCTCGGGGTAGAGCGCCACGGCGGGCGCGATGCCGCGGACGCGGCGGGCCGCCTGGGGGCGCCGCTGGTCGCCGCAGAGCACCCGCTGGACGCCCTCGACGGGCGACCCGGCCTCGAGCGCCGCGGACGAGGTCGCGTGGGCGAGGTAGTTGTCGCCGCGCCACTCGACGACCTCTGCGGCGTCGCACTCCACCGCCGGCGCCTCGTTCCGCTCGCAGCCGGCGAGCGCCAGCGCGGCGACGCCGAGGGCGACGAGCCCTCTCCTCACGCGGCGGGCTCGATCCGCTGCGCGAGCATGACCGCCTCGTCGCAGCCCTTGCCCTTGATGCGCACACGGTCGCCGATGCGCAGGTACGGCAGCCCGTCGCGCTCCAGGCCCTTGACGCGGGTTCGCGCGTCGACGGTGAGCCACTGCTCGCCGTCGGGCGCCCGCACGACGAGCGTGTTGAGGCCCTCGATCACGCCCTCGAACGCGCACGACTTCCCCTGCGCACGGCGCAGCGGGCGGCCCGGCGGGCCGTAGAACTCCCGGTGCAGCGGGTGCGACGGCAGCTCGAGCAGGTAGCCGGGATTGAGGTAGATCCCGTCGTCGGGGTCGCCCTCGACGTAGACGGCCACCTCGGGCGGGACGCCCGACACCGCGGTCAGCCCCACGTCCCGCGAGCGCTCGGGGCCGCCGCCGTCGTCGCACCCCGGCACCTCGCCGTCCTCGAGCGCCTCGCCCGGCGGCGGGAGCTTCTTGTGGCTCACGCCGAAGTACACCTCGTCGTTCCACACGACGGCGGCGGCGCAGGCGCCGGAAGCCGTCTCGTCGTCGTTCCCGCCGCAGCCGGCCACGACGGCCAGGCACGCGATCGCGAGAGCCCGGCGCCACATCACGACTCCACCACCGCGCCGCCGGAGACCTGCAGCCGGCGGTCGGCGCCGATGGCGTCGAGGAACGCGCGGTCGTGCGAGACCGCGACGATCGCGCCCGGGTAGTCGCGCAGCGCCGTCTCCAGCACCTCGAGCGAGGCGAAGTCGAGGTGGTTGGTCGGCTCGTCGAGCAGCAGCAGCTCGGCCTTGGCGGCGACCATCGCCGCGATCGCCGTGCGCGCCCGCTCTCCCGGACTCAGGCGGCCCAGCGGGCGGAGCGCGGCGTCGCCCTCGAGGCCGAAGTGGCCGAGCAGCCGGCGCGCCTCGCCCTCGCCGACCTGCGCGTGGGAGCGCACGAAGGCGACGGCCGGGACGTCGGCGGGCAGCGCGTCGGCGCCCTGCGGGAGCACTGCTGCCGCCACCGGGCGCTCGACCGTTCCGCTCATGGGATCCAGCTCGCCCTGCAGGAGCGCGAGCAGCGTCGTCTTGCCCGCCCCGTTGGGGCCGGTGACGGCGATCCGGTCACGTCCGTGCACGGTGAGGTCGACGTCGTGCAGGAGCGCATCGTCCCATCCGGCGGTGACGCCTCGGAGCGCGCCCACCAGCCGCCCGCTCCCGCTGCCCTCGAGCTCGACCTTGAGCGGTGCGACCCGCCGTGGCTTCTCGATGTAGGCCTCCGACTCGAGCTCCTTCTGCAGCCGTCCCTCGCGCGCCTTCGCCTTCTTGGCGATCTTCTTGGCCTGGCGCTTGAGGTGCGGCGCCGCCGCGCGGCTCGCCGTCAGCTCGGTCCCGCGGGCATAGCCGAACGTGGACACGATGTCGGCCTCCAGCCGCCGCCGGCGCTTCTGCTGGGCCTCGTAGTCGGAGTCCAGCCGGTCGCGCCGCCGCGCCTTCTCGTCCCGGTACGCGGTGTAGCCGCCCTCGTACGCGATCAGCTCGCCGCCGTCGAGCTCCCACACCTGCGACACCGTCTCGTCGAGGAAGCGGCGGTCGTGCGAGACGACCAGCACCGCGCCGTCGAAGTCCGCCAGGAAGTCCGAGAGCCATGCGAGGCCGTCGAGGTCGAGGTGGTTGGTCGGCTCGTCGAGCAGCAGGACCGTCGGCCGCGCGAGCAGCACGCCCGCGAGCAGCGCGCGGGCCGCCTCACCGCCCGAGAGCTCCCCCAGCGGCGCCTCGAGCGGCACGTGGGCGATGCCCAGCGCCGCGCGGGCGCCGTCGAGCTGCGCCTGCAGCGTCCAGCCGCCGAGCGCGCCGAAGCGCTCCTGCGCCTCGCCGTACGCGGCGAGCGCGTCCGGGTCGCCGAGGCGCGGCTCGAGCCGCGCCAGCTCGCCGTGCAGCCGCCACACCTCGCCGAGGGCCGCCCCGAGCAGGTGGTCGATCGTGAGGCCGGCGCCCGGCGGCTCCTGCGGCAGGTAGCCGACGCGATCCCCCGGCCCGAGCGCCACCGTGCCGCGGTCGGGCGCGTCGGCGCCGGCCAGCAGGCGCAGCAGCGTCGTCTTGCCGGCGCCGTTCGGTCCGACCAGGCCCACGCGGCGCGTGCCCGACAGCGTCAGGCTCAGCCCCTCGAAGATCGTGTTGTCGCCGCGGGCGGCGGCGAGGTCGGATGCCTTGAGCGCCATGCCATACACATACCCCAGCAGGCACTGTGGGGCTGGCCGTACCCCGTGGCAAACGCTCCCCGTCTAGCTTGGGCGGCGTGGACGAGTCGCCGGAGCTGCGCGTGTCCGATGCCGACCGCGAGGCGACGGTGGTGCGGCTGCGCGTGGCCGGCGGCGAGGGAAGGCTGACGCTCGAGGAGCTGGCCGAGCGCGTCGAGCTGGCCGACGCCGCGCGCACGCGGAGCGATCTCGACAAGCTGACCGCCGACCTCCCGGCCACCTCGAGGACCGCGCTCCCGCCGAGCGCGGCGCCGTCCAAGGACCGCCGGTGGGTCGTGGCCGTCATCGGCGGCGAGGCGCGCAAGGGCCGCTGGCGGCCGTCGCGGCGCACGAACGCGATCGCCGTCATGGGCGGGATCGACATCGACCTGCGCGAGGCCGAGCTCGCGGACGGCGCCGAGTTCCTCGCCATCGGCGTCATGGGCGCGGTCAGCATCATCGTCCCCGAGGGCGTGTCGGTCGAGATGAGCGGCATCGCGCTGCTGGGCGGCAACTCCGGCCCGGACGACCGGGTCACGCCGGTACCCGACGCGCCGCTGATCCGGGTCCGGGCCTTCTCGCTGATGGGTGGCGTCGTCGTGGAGCGGAAGGAGTCACGCCGCCGGCGCGGCCCAGGCTTCGGCGAGCCGGACGACGGTCGCCGCGGCTGAGGCCATGTCCTGCACCGAGGCCCACTCGCGCTTGGAGTGGTACTCGTGGCCGCCGGTGAAGAGGTTCGGGGTCGGCAGGCCGCGGGCGCTGAGGATCGAGCCGTCGGTCCCGCCGCGGATCGGCACGCGCACGACCTCCAGCCCCTCGGCGCGGATCGCCTGAGCGGCGCGGTCCACGACCTCGGGGAACGCCTCGAGGTGGCGGCGCATGTTCGAGTACTGGCGCTTGACGTCGAACTCGAGCCGCGCCCGCGGCTCGCTCGCCGCGACCTCCTCGGCCGTCCGCCGCAGGAGCGCCACGTGCTGGTCGAGCAGCTCGTCGTCGAAGTCGCGCGCGATGAGCTTCACCCGCGCCCGCGCCGTGGCCGCCTCGACGTCGTACGGGTGCACGAAGCCGGCGCGGTCCGAGGTCGTCTCCGGGCTCAGGTCCGCCGGGAGCGCGGCCAGGAAGCGCCCGGCGAGCTTGGCGGCGTTGACGAGGATGCCGTCGGCCCAGCCGGGGTGCACGTCGACGCCGTGGAACGTCACGGTCACGCCGATCGCGGAGAAGCTCTCGTCCTGCAGCTCGCCCGGCTGCGAGCCGTCGAGCGTGTAGGCGCAGCTCGCGCCGAAGCGCTCGATGTCGAACACGTTGGCGCCCTCGCCGATCTCCTCGTCGGGCGTGAAGCCGACCCGCAGCGTGGGCCGCGGGAGCTCCGGATGGGCGGCCAGGTGCGCGACCGCGGCCATGATCTCGGCGATGCCGGCCTTGTCGTCGGCGCCCAGCAGGGTGTCGCCGCTCGCGGTCACGATGTCGTGGCCGACCTTGGCGGCCAGCACCGGCATGGCGCCCGGGTCGAGCACCGTGCCCTCGCGCGGCAGGGCGATCGCGCCACCGTCGTAGGCGCGATGGACGATCGGCTCGACGCCCGCCCCGGGCGCCTCCGGCGTCGTGTCCACGTGCGCCAGCAGACCGACGACGGGTCCGCTGCCGGGGAGCGTCGCGAACACGAAGCCGTGCTCGTCCATCTCCGCGTCCTCGAGCCCGATCTCGGCAAGCTCGCCCACCAGGAGCCGGCCCAGGTCGAGCTGGCCCGGCGTGCTCGGCGTCACGCCCGTCGACGCGTCGGACGTGGTCTCGACGCGCACGTAGCGCTGGAACCGGTCCAGCAGGTCCGGCGCCAGCGCTTCCGCGAGCGGAGACGTATATGCGTGAGGGGGCCCGCCCGCCGGGCGATTACGTGCGGAGCGATCGCCCGGCGGGCACCCCTCGGTCACTTCGCCAGCGAGCCCGCGATCTCGGCGGCGATCTCGGCCACCTCGGTCGGCGTCCGCCCGACGCGCACGCCGCGCGCCTCGAGCGCCTCCTGCTTGGCGACCGCCGTGCCGGCCGTGCCGGAGACGATCGCGCCCGCGTGGCCCATGGTCTTGCCCGGCGGGGCCGTGAAGCCCGCGATGTAGGCGACCACCGGCTTGGAGACGTTCTCGGCGATGAACTCCGCCGCCTCCTCCTCGGCCGAGCCGCCGATCTCGCCGGCCATGACGATCAGCTCCGTCTCGTCGTCGGCCTCGAAGAGGGCGATGATGTCGATGAAGCTCGAGCCCGGCACCGGGTCGCCGCCGATGCCGACGATGCTCGAGTTGCCGAAGCCGCGCTGGGCCAGCTCGTTGCCGATCTGGTAGGTCAGCGTGCCCGAGCGCGAGACCACGCCGACGTTGCCCTCGCTGAAGAAGGCGGCCGGGATGATGCCCACGTTGGCCTTGCCCGGCGAGAGCACGCCGGGGCAGTTGGGCCCGATCAGGCGCACGCCGTCGTTGCGCGCAAGGTGGTTGTAGACGCGCAGCTCGTCGTGGGCGGGGATGCCCTCCGTGATGCAGATCACGAGCTCGATCCCGGCGTCCTCGGCCTCGAGGATCGAGTCGGCCGCGAAGCGCGGCGGGACGAAGATCATCGCCGTGTTGGCGCCGGTCTCCGCGACCGCGTCGTGGAACGTGTTGAACACCGGGATGCCCTCGACGTCCTGGCCGCCCTTGCCGGGCGTGACGCCGGAGACGACGTTCGTCCCGTAGTTGCGGTTGTTGAGCGTGTGGAAGGTGCCCTCGCGGCCGGTGATGCCGCTCACGCACAGCTTCGTGTCGGTGCCGACGAGGATGCTCATGACGCCAGCTCCACGACCCGGCGGGCGGCGTCGAGCATGGTCGACTCCGTGTGGACGTTGGGCAGGTCGGCCTCGGCCAGCAGCGCGCGGCCCTCCTTGTCGTTGGTCCCGTCGAGCCGCACCACGAACGGGACGTCCGGCTTGATCTGGGCGAACGCCTCGATCAGCCCCTTGGCCACCTCGTCGCAGCGCGTGATGCCGCCGAAGATGTTGAACAGCACGGCGGTGACGTTCTCGTTGGAGAGGATCACCTCGACGGCCTGGGTGATCGCCTCGGCCTTGGAGCCGCCGCCCGCGTCGAGGAAGTTGGCGGGCGAGCCGCCCGCCTGGGCGACCACGTCGAGCGTGGACATGACGAGCCCGGCGCCGTTGCCGAGGATGCCGACGTTGCCGTCGAGCTTCACGTAGGTGAGCCCGCGCTCGCGCGCCATGCGCTCCTGCGGGTCCTCGCCCTCGGTGTTGCGCAGCCCGGCGTTGTCGGCGTGGCGGAACAGCGAGTTGTCGTCGAGCGTGACCTTCGCGTCGAGGGCCATCACCTGGCGGTCGCTGGTCACGATCAGCGGGTTGACCTCGACGAGCATCGCCTCCTCGCCCACGAACGCGTCGTACAGCCGGTTCAGGAGCGCGCCGATCGGGCGCACCACGTCGGCGTCGACGCCGGCCTCGAACGCCAGCCGGCGGGCGTGGAAGTCCTGGAAGCCCAGCAGGGGGTCGACGTGCAGGCGGGCGATCGCGGTCGGGTCGCGCTCGGCGACCTCCTCGATGTCCATGCCGCCCTGGGTCGAGAGCATCACGAGCGGGCGCTTGGCCGAGCGGTCGAAGACGATCGACGCGTAGTACTCGGCCGCGATGTCGGACGCGGCCTCCATCCACACCTCGTGGACCGTGTGGCCGCGGATGTCCATGCCGAGGATGGCCTTGGCGTGCTCCTCGGCCTCGGCGCGGTCCTTGGCGACCTTGATGCCTCCGGCCTTGCCACGGCCGCCGATCTGCACCTGGGCCTTGACGACGCAGGGATAGCCGATCTCGTCCGCGGCGGCCACCGCTTCCTCGACCGTGGTGGCGGGTGAGCCGGAGGGAACCGGCACCCCGTGGCGGGCGAACAACTGCTTGCCCTGGTATTCGAGAAGATCCATAAGGGGGCCGGTGACTCTAATACAGGCCTGCTGGAGCGGGGCGTGCCACAATGCACGGCCGCATGCCGCTGCCGAAAGAAGTCACCTTCGTCACCTTCGACGTCTACGGAACTCTGATCGACTGGGAGTCCGGAGCGTTCGACGCATTCTCAAAGGAAGCCGAGCGCGACGGCTACACGCTTTCGCGCGAGGAGCTCATCCCGCTCTTCATGCAGGCCCAGCAGGAGATCAAGGGCGGCTCGTACGAGCTGTACGCCGAGGTGCTGCGGCGCACCGCGGTCAACATCTCGCGTGAGCTCGGCTGGCCGCTCGAGCCCTCGCGATCCGGGTTCCTGCCGGACTCGGTGATGCGCTGGCCTCCGTTCAAGGAGACCAACACGCAGCTCGACCGGTTCGCCAAGAAGTTCGAGATCGGGCTCATCTCCAACGTCGACGACAAGCTGCTCGGGCAGACGCGACGGCACTTCAAGGCCGACTTCGACCTCGTGGTCACGGCCCAGCAGGTCCGCTCCTACAAGCCGGACCCGGCGCACTTCAAGGAGGCCGAGCGCCGGATCGGCGGCAAGAAGGGGTGGGTCCACGTCGCGTCGAGCTACTACTACGACGTCGAGCCGTGCGTGAAGCTCAAGATCCCCGTGATCTGGGTGAACCGCTCCGGTGAGACGCTCGACGCGGGCGCCAAGAAGCCGACCGCCGAGGTCAAGAGCCTCCTCGAGGCGGCCCGGCTCCTCGGGGCCGCGTGAGGGCCGTAGGGCTCCACGAAGACGTCGTAGTCGCCACCTCCCGGGTCTACCAGACCACCTGCACGCTCGTCCGCAACGGCGGAGAGGCGTTCTGCATCGACTCGCCCGTCTTCCCGGACGAGCTCGAGATCCTGCCCGCCCTCGCCGGCCAGGCGGGCTTCACCGTCGTCGGCCTGCTGGCCACCCACGCCGACTGGGACCACCTGCTCGGCCGCTACGCGTTCCCGGAGGCGCCGCTCGGGTGCGCGGAGACGACCGCCGGGCGGCTGGTCAACGAGCCCGGCGCCGCGCAGCGCGCGCTGCGCGAGTTCGACGAGAGCTTCTACGTCGTGCGCCCGCGGCCGCTGTCTCTGCCGGGCGCCCAGTCGCTGCCGGTGCCCGGGCGGGTCGAGGTCGGCGACAAGGAGCTCGAGCTCCACCCGGCCGACGGCCACACGGTCGACGGGATGGCGATCTGGGTCCCCTGGGCGCGGCGTGCTGGTGTGCGGCGACTACCTGTCGCCGGTCGAGATCCCGATGCTCAACCCGGGCGCGTCGGTGAGCGCGTACCTCGCCACCCTGGCCCGGCTCGAGCCGCTCGTCGAGCAGGCCGACCACGTCGTGCCGGGCCACGGCGAGCCGCTCGACTCGGCGCGCGCCGCCGCGATCCTGCGCGAGGACCGGACGTACCTCGAGGATCTCCTCGAGCACGGCGCCGACGCCAAGCTGCCCCTCGCCCGCCGGACCGGCGAGATGCGCAAGGTCCACGCCGAGAACGCCGCGCATGCACGAGCCTGATCCCGTCCTCGCGAAGGCCATCTTCGAGGCCGCGATGGCGCGGCTGGCCGCCGACCCGCCGGAGCTGGGCCTGGCGCGGGCTGCGGAGGACCTGCCGGGCGGCACGATCACGGCCGAGGGCCTCGGCGGCGAGCGCGCGCTGGAGATCCTGCGCGACGTGCTGCTCCCGGCCACCACCGCGATCGACCATCCGCGCTACCTCGCGTTCATCCCCGGCGCCTCGACCGCGGCCGCCGCGCTCGTCGACCTGCTGGTGAGCGCCTACGGGCTCTACGGCGGCTCGTGGCTGGAGGCGTCCGGCGCCGTCCACGCCGAGAACGAGGCCCTGGCGTGGCTCGCGTCGCTGGCCGGCTTCCCGGACGGCGCCGGGGGGCTGCTTCGTCCAGGGCGGGACGAACGGCAACCTCTCGGCGCTGGTCGCCGCCCGCGAGCGGGCGCGCAACGGCGGCCGCAAGGCCACGCGCGTCGCGTTGGCCGAGGAGGTCCACTCCTCGGTCCGCTCGATGCTCAAGATCATGGACGCCGGGGTGCTCGAGGTGCCGGGCGCCCGCCTCACGGGCGAGGGGCTGCGGGCCGCGCTGGAGGACGGCGGCGAGGGCGTGTACGCGGTCGTCGCCACGGCCGGGACGACGAACCTCGGGACGATCGACGACCTGGCCGGCGTGGCCGCCGTGTGCGGCGAGCACGGGCTGTGGATGCACGTCGACGGCGCCTACGGGCTCGCCGCCCTGTGCGCGCCGAGCGCGCGGCCGCGCTTCGCCGGGATCGAGCAGGCCGACTCCTTCATCGTCGACCCGCACAAGTGGCTGTTCGCGCCGTTCGACTCGTGCGCGCTCGTCTATCGCGAGCCGGGCTACGGCCGCGCCGCGCACCGCCAGCACGCCGGCTACCTCGAGTCGCTGTACGCCGACGACGCGTTCAACCCGTCCGACTACGGCGTGCACCTCACGCGCCGGCCGCGCGGCGTGCCGTTCTGGTTCTCGCTCGCCGTCCACGGGACCGCCGCCTACACCGAGGCGATCGAGCGCACCCTGGCCGTCACGCGCGAGGTCGCGGACGAGATCACGGCACGCCCCGGGCTGGAGCTGATCGCCGAGCCGGAGCTCTCCGTGCTCGTCTTCCGGCGGGCCGGCTGGCAGCCGTCCGACTATCACGCGTGGGCGGAGGGCCTGCGGCGGTCGGGCCAGGCGTTCGTGCTGCCCACCACGCACGAGGGCGAGACGATCGCCCGCCTCGCGATCGTCAACCCGCGCACGACGCTCGACGACGTCAGGCTCGTGCTCGACGCGATGGGGAGTTAGCCCCACCCGAGGTGGCTGGTTTGCTCCCTGTATCCGCAGGGGCCTCCGCGCGATCCTCCTCCTATGACCACCCCGCCCCTCCAGCCGGTCCGCACCTCCAGCGTCGCGCAGCTCCTCGCGACGTCGCGCGACCTGCACCTGCGCCAGCGCGAGCTGGTCCGGGCCAGCCTCACGCTGTGCCCGGCCAAGGCCCGCTAGAGCCTCAGGCGCATCAGCAGGTCCTGCCCGCCGGTCTTGCCGGTCTCGAACCCGAGTGACCGGTAGAGGGCAAGGGCAGCGGGGTTCTCCGTATTGACGTCCAGCTCGACGCGGCGGCAGCCACGCGTGCGGGCGCGGTCGATCACCGCCTCGGTCAGGGCGCGGCCGAGGCCGCTCCCGCGCGCGGCCTCGCTGACGTAGAGGTCCTCGAGCCAGCAGTCCTCTGCGTCCCACCAGACGCCCCAGCGGTAGCGCACCTGGGCGACCGCCTGAGGTCCGTCGCCCGCGAGCAGGTACTCCGCGTCGTCGCGGCCGATGAGCCGCTGCACCGACGCAACATCGCCGCGTCGTCCGGGCCGTCGTAGCCCATGTGGTCGCGGAACGCGGCGAGCCGCGCCGCGACGGCCGGCGCCTCCTCAGGCGCCGCGCGCCAGACCCGCACCGAGATCCTCGTAGAGGGCGTGCGCCGAGCGCAGCCCGAGCTCGAGGCCCTTCAGGGTGAACGACTCGTCGGGCGCGTGGATGCTGTCCTGCGGGAGCCCGAAGCCCGAGACGATCGCCGGGATGCCGCGCTCGGCGAAGCTGGCGAGGATCGGCAGCGTGCCGCCCGATCGCAGGAGCGCCGGCTCCGCGCCGCAGGCGCGCGCCATGGCGCTGCGCGCGATCCGCAGGGCGGGCGTCGCGGGATCGAAGCGCGAGGGCGAGGCCAGGCCGGTCTTCAGCTCGAGCTGCGCGCCCTGCGGCAGCCCGTCGCGCAGCAGCTCCTCGAGCGCGGCGGCGATCTCCGGCGGATCCTGACCGGGCGCCAGCCGCACGGACAGGTCGCAGCGCACCTCCGGCGGCACGATCGTCCGCGTCTCGCCGCCCGAGATGCGGTTCACGTCGACCGAGGCGTCGGAGGTCGTGCGCTCGTAGAACTCGGCGACGGCCCGGGCGTCGGCGGGCACCGCGCCGACCTCGGCGAGCGCCTCGGCGCCGCCGGGCAGCGCCTCCCACGCCTCGCGCTCCTCGGCCGTCGGCGGCACGGCGCCCTGGCGCAGCGGCGCCGGCGGCCGCCCGTCGGCGCCCGGCAGCACGGCGGCCAGCGCCCGGTGCAGCGCGTGCAGGGCGTTGAGCGCGGCGCCGCCGTACATGCCCGAGTGCGCGGGGCGCTCGCCGGTCCGGACCGTGAGGTGGGCGAAGACCATCCCGCGCGTGGCCACGGTGAGCGCCGGGGTGTCGGGGTCGAGCATCCCGGAGTCGAAGACGATCGCGCAGTCGGCGCCGCGCTCGTCGGCCAGCACCCAGTCGTTGACCTCGGTGCCGCCGACCTCCTCCGCGCCCTCGATCAGCACGCGCACGTTCACCGGCAGGGCGCCCGCGTCCGCCAGCCCGCAGGCGACGTGCAGGAGCGGGAGGAAGTTGCCCTTGTCGTCGGACGCCCCGCGCGCGTACAGGCGGCCGTCGCGGATGTCGGGCTCGAACGGCGGGCGTGGTCCAGTTCGCCTCGTCGCCCGGGTCCTGGACGTCGTAGTGGCCGTAGATGAGGACGGTCGGCGCGCCCTCGCCCGCGGCCTTCAGCTCGCCGACGACGAGCGGCGCGCCGCTCGGGGCGTCGACCAGCTCGCAGGTCCCGCCGGCCTCGAGCACGCGCCGCTGGGCCCACTCGGCCGCCTCGCGCAGCGCCTCGTCGTTGCGGGCGCCGGCCGAGATCGACGGGATCCGCAGCCAGTCGGCCGCCTCGTGGATGAGCGCGTCGAGCTCGCTCATTTGATGACGGCGAGGGTGTCGCCGCTCGCGACGGCGGCGCCCTCGGAGATCGGGAGCTCGGCCACCGTGCCCTTCTTGTGGGCCGTGATCTCGTTCTCCATCTTCATGGCCTCGATGATGCAGATGAGCGCGCCTTCCTCGACCTCGGCGCCCTGCTCGACGAGCACCTTGAAGACGTTGCCCTGCAGCGGCGAGGTCAGGGTGTCGCCGCTCGCTCCGCCACCGGAGCTGGCCTTGCGCTCACGCCGGGGAGCCGGGCGGGCGCCGTTGCTCGCGGCGGCCGGGCCGGTGGCCTCGCCGCGGACCTTGACCTCGAAGCGCTTGCCGGAGACCTCGACGGTGTAGTCGCGCTCGACGGTCTCGGCGGCGTCGTCGGGGCCGCCTCCGGCTTCGGCTGCGCCAGCTCCTTGAGCCACGCCTTGTCCTCGATCAGGTCGCGGCAGGTCTCCGCGTCGGCCCATTGCCGGGAGGCCATGATCGCCTTGTGGAACGGGATCAGGGTGCGCACGCCCTCGATCTGGAACTCGCCGAGCGCGCGCAGCATCCGGCGGGTGGCCTTCTCGCGGTCCGCGTCCCAGACGATCAGCTTGGCCACCATCGGGTCGTACAGCGGCGTGATCTCGGATCCGGCGAGCACGCCGGAGTCGATCCGCACGCCCGGGCCGGACGGCTCGAAGTAGCTCGTGATGGTGCCCGGCGCCGGCGCGAAGTTCTTCGCCGCGTCCTCGGCGTTGATGCGGCACTCGATCGCGTGGCCGTGCCAGCGGATGTCGTCCTGCGTGAAGCTCAGGTCCTCGCCGGCGGCGATGAGGATCTGCTCGCGCACGATGTCGACCCCGGTGGTCTCCTCGGTCACGCAGTGCTCGACCTGCACGCGCGTGTTCATCTCGAGGAAGAAGTACTCGCCGTCCTGCAGCAGCCCCTCGATCGTGCCGGCCGAGTGGTAGCCGACGGCCTTCGCCGCCTCGATCGCGATCTGGCCGATCTTCGCGCGCAGCTCGTCGTCCACGAGGGGCGCCGGCGACTCCTCGATGAGCTTCTGGTGGCGGCGCTGGATCGAGCAGTCGCGCTCGCCGAGGTGGACCGTGTTGCCAGCCTTGTCGGCGAGCACCTGGACCTCGACGTGGCGCGGGTCGGGCAGGTAGCGCTCGAGGTAGACCGTGGCGTCGCTGAAGAACTTCTCGCCCTCGCGCGCGGCGCCCTCGAAGGCGTCCTTGAGCTTGTCGGCCTCCAGCGCGACGCGGAAGCCCTTCCCGCCGCCGCCGCCCGCGGCCTTGACCGCGATCGGGTAGCCGATCTCCTCGGCGATCTTCGCGGCGGCCTCGACGTCCTCGACCGGCTCGGTGGTCCCGGGCACGATCGGGACCCCGGCGTTCTGCATCAGCTCGCGCGCCTTCGTCTTGGAGCCCATGGCCTCGATCGCGCTCGCGGGCGGGCCGATGAACGTCACGCCCGCCTCCTCCAGGCGCTTGGCGAAGGCGGCGTTCTCGGCGAGGAAGCCGTAGCCGGGATGCACGGCCTCGGCGCCCGAGCTCTCGATGACCTCCATCAGCTTGTCGACGTTCAGGTACGACTCCGCGGCGGGCCCGGGGCCGAGCAGGTAGGCCTCGGTCGCGCGCTTGACGTGCTGCGACTCCCGATCGGCCTCCGAGTAGACCGCGACGGACGCGATCCCCAGCTCGTCGAGGGCGCGGATGACCCGGACGGCGATCTCTCCGCGATTGGCGACGAGCACTTTCGAGAACATGCGGCGCGTGATGCTATCTCGCGACCGCCTCATCCTCGTCCGCCACGGCGAGTCCACGTGGAACTCGGAAGAACGCCTGCAGGGCCAGCTGGACCCTCCGCTGTCGGATCGCGGGCGCGATCAGGCGCGCGCTCTGGCGCCGATCCTCGACGCCGTGCCGGAGGAGCGGATCGTGTGCAGCGACCTCGCCCGGGCTCGTGAGACGGCGGAGCTGCTGGGCCTGCGCCCGGGGCGCTTCGACGAGCGCTGGCGCGAGATCGACGTGGGCGAGTGGGGCGGGCTCACGGCCGCCGAGGTCGACGCCGAGTCGCCCGAGCTGACCAACTGGCGCGGCGGGACGCGCACGGCGCCCGGCGGCGAGCCGTGGCCCGTCTTCTCGGCGCGGGTGGCGGGCGCCGTCGACGAGCTCGTGGCGGCCGCCGGGCCGTGGATCGTGGTCTGCCACGGCGGCTGCATCCGCGTGGCGGTCGCGCACCTCACCGGCGCCGACCCGCTCCACCTCGGGTCCCCGCCGAACGCGAGCGCCACGGTGTTCGAGCTCGGCGCGCGGCAGCGCCTGCTCACCTACGGCTCGCTCCCGGACGGAGGGCTCCCGACCGGGCTGTACTGAGCGTCCGGCCGCGATTTCTACGTTAGGCCCCTATAGGGGAACAACGTAGAAATTCTCGGCGCGGCTCACACCCAGCTTGCCGTCAAAGGGGTTCGCCCACGGGCCAACAAAGGCCCGTGGGCGTTGCCCTTTCCCCCTCCGGGGAAGCTCAGGTGTCGTCGCCGCCGGAGTACGAGCCGCCGGCCGCGGGCGCGACGTAGGAGTTGTCGCCGCCGCCGGTGCCGTCGTTGCCCCACGTGGCATCGCCGTCGCCGGTGTTGTCTCCGCCGCTGGTGCCGTCGTTGCCGCGGGTGCGGTCGCCGTCGCCGGTGTTGTTGCCGCCGCTGGTCCCGTCGTTGCCGCGGGTGCGGTCGCCGTCGCCGGTGTTGTTGCCGCCGGCCGTGCCGTCGTCGCCCTTGGTGTCGTCGCCGTCGCCTGGGTCGTCCTCGTCGGTCACGAACTCGGCGCCTGAATCGTCCTTGCGCAGGTCGATGGTCTGGGCGCGGGCGTCGTCGTCATCGTCGCCGGCGAGCGCCGCGAACGCCGTCCCGAACCCGCCGAGCGCGAGCACGGCGGCCAGGGCGAGAACTGCGAGTCGTCCGATGGTCATGAGTGCACCTCCTGGTGGTGGATTCGTCTGCGTGGGGAAGGCCGGAAGCGGCCGAGGCGCGGCGCGGGCAGCGCGTCGACCAGCGGCTCGAGCACGCGCGCGAGCTCGTCCGCGGTGGGGCGATCGGCGGGCCGCGGCTCCAGGCACGCGCCGACGGCGTCGCGCAGGCCGGTCGGGACGCGAGCCGGCAGCGCGGCGGTCAGCGTCGCGCCCAGGCCCCAGACGTCCGAGGCCGGGCCGATCTCGCCGAAGCGGTCGACGTCGCGCTGCTCGGGCGCCATCCAGCGCTCGGTGCCGACCGGCGAGGTCAGCTCGCCGAGCTCGTCGAGCCGGCGCGCGACGCTGAGATCGATCAGGCGCGGGTCGCCGGCCATGATGATGTTGCTCGGCTTGACGTCGAGGTGGACGACGCCCTCGTGCGCGAGGTAGTGCAGGACCGCGCACAGGTTCAGCGCGAGCGGCAGCAGCTGCTCCACGCTCAGGCCGTAGAGGCGCAGGAGCGTCGAGAGCCGCGGGCCCTCGATGTGCTCGAGCACGAGGTGCGGGCGCGGGCCGTCGAGCACGGCGCCGTAGGAGCGCAGGAGCATCGGGTGCGCGAGCCGCTCGAGCATCGCGACCTCGCGGCGGAGGCCGCCGGCCTCGTGGTCCGGTCGCAGCACCTTGACCACGACCAGCGCGCGGAGGTGGTCGGCCCAGGCGAGGTAGGCCTCGTAGCGCCGGCCGCCGCCCAGCAGGCGGACTGCGCGCAGGCCGGGAGCGATCTCGTCGCCCTCGGTGAAGTTCCACTCGGTCATGCCGGGCAAGATCCCCGGCGGCGGTGAGCGACTGGTGAGTGCGGCGTGAGAACACGCTCATGGCCCGTTCACCCGGCTCTCACGGGCGATCCGGAGCATCGGCGCCATGACCACGAGCCTCCTCGTCAGCGCGGTCATCGCGCTGGCCACCATCACCGGAACGGACGATCGCGACCGCCTCAACGGCACCGGCGGCGCCGATCGCATCCTCGCGGGCGCCAAGGACGACCGCGTCAACGCGCGCGGCGGCGCCGACGTCGTCGACGGCGGCACCGGCGAGGACGTCGTCTCCGCCGGGCCGGGCAACGACCGCGTCTACGGGCGCTCCGGCAAGGACGTCCTGAACGGCGGCCCGGGCGCGGACCGGATCGCCGGCGCCGGCGGCGGCGACCGCATCACCGGCGGCCCGGGCGCCGACGTGATCTCGGGCGGCAAGGACAGCGACACGATCCTCGCCCGTGACGACATGGGCGACCGCATCTCCTGCGGCACCGGCAAGGACGACCGCGTGGTCGGGGACTGGGCCGACGCCGTGGCCGGGGACTGCGAGCGGGTGGAGCGCCCGTAGATGCTCGCCGCCGGGCTCGTCACCGCCCTGCTCGCCGCCGGGCCGCCGACCGTGGACATCGCGGTCGATCGCCGCATCGGCACCCGCGACGCCCCGGCGGTCCTGCGCGCGCCCGGCTACGAGGGCGAGGCCGCGATCCGGACGCGCGGCCGCTGGTCGCGGCGGTTCCCGAAGAAGTCCTACCGCGTCGAGACGCGCGAGGACGTCCCGCTCCTCGGCCTCCCCGCCGACGACGACTGGATCCTCTACGCCGCGTGGAACGACCGCACGCTGATCCGCAACGTCCTGGCCTACGACACGGCGCGCTGGATGGGCCGCTACGCCGCGCGCACGCGGTTCGTCGAGCTGACGCTCAACGGCCGCTATCGCGGCGTCTACGTGCTCATGGAGCGGCTCGAGCTGCACGACGAGCGCGTGCGCGGCGACTTCCTGCTCGAGATGACCTCGCCCGGCCAGGCCGAGCGCAAGGACCCGTCGTTCCGGACGCCGGTCGCGCGCCGGCCGGTGGTGTGGGAGGACCCCGAGCGCGGCGACCTGAAGCGCAGGCGGGCGGTGGCGATCCAGCGGCGAGTGGCGCGCCTCGAGCGCGCGCTCTACCACGGCCCTCCGGGCGCCTGGCGGCGGCACCTGCACGCGGGCGCGGCGGTCGACTTCCTGCTCGTCAACGAGCTGTTCAAGAACCAGGACGTGATGGAGGCGAGCACGTTCATGACCGGCGCGGGCGGCACGCTCCGGCTCGGCCCGGTCTGGGACTTCGACTTCTCGTCCGGCAACTCCGAGCGCGCCCCGAGCCGCTTCCTCGAGGGCTGGACCGCCGCGCAGCGGCCGTGGGCCTCGCGGCTCTACGCCGACCGCGCGTTCATGCGCCACATGGGCCGCCGCTGGGGCGAGCTGCGGCGCGCGGGGCTGCGCGGCCGGCTGCTGCGGGCGGTGGACGACTACGGCCGCGCGCTGGCTCCAGCCGCGCGGCGCGACAGCGCGCGCTGGCCGGCCGGGGGCGAGCGCCCGCGCGGGACCCGCGACCGCCACCTGCGCGCGCTGCGCCGCTGGCTCGACCGCCGCATCGCGTGGATGGACGGCAACCTGTGATCGACCTCGGCGACCTCGCGCTCCGGCTCGGCATCGACCTCGCGGCCATCGCCGCGCTCGTCTACGGCCTGTTCCATCCGCGCCACCGGCGCATGGATCTCGTGGTCGTCTATGCGCTGTTCAACGTCGGCGTCTTCCTCGCGCTGTCGGTGATCGCGGCGGGCGAGGTGAGCATGGGCGTCGGCTTCGGCCTGTTCGCCGTGCTCTCGATCGTGCGGCTGCGCAGCGAGCCGTTCTCCAACCGCGAGCTCGCCTACTTCTTCGTCGCCCTGGTGATCGCGCTCGTCTGCGCGCTGGACATCGGCCACGCCGCGTACGCGGGCCTGCTCGCGACCGTGGCGCTGCTCGCCGCCTGGGCGATCGACCACCCGCGCGTCAGCCGGCCGTCGCGGCGGCTGGAGGTCACCCTCGAGCGCGTGTTCGAGGACGAGGACGCGCTGCGCGCGCACCTGCGCGAGCGATTGCGGGCGCCCGTGCTGGATCTCGCGGTGCTGGAGATCGACTACGTGCGCGAGACCATGCGCCTCGAGGTCCGGCTGGGACCGCCGGGCGAGGAGTCGCCCGATGCAGCCGTCGCCGTCGCTGATCGCTGAGCGGTTCGCGCCGATCGGGCTCGAGCGGCTCGACGACGGCGCCGCGCTGCGCGACCGCGTGGACGTCAAGTACGTCGTGCCGCTCGAGGCGTTCGCCGCGCTCGCGGATCGCCTGCTCGCGACCCACGCGGCACTGGAGATCGACGGGCGGCGCGCGTTCGCCTACCGCTCCACCTACTTCGACACGCCCGAGCTGGGCGCGTTCCGCGACCACATGCAGCAGCGCCGGAAGCGGTACAAGTGCCGCTCGCGGGAGTACCTCGACAGCGGCGCCTACGCGTTCGAGGTCAAGCTCAAGGGCCCGCGCGGGCGGACCGTCAAGCACCGGATGACCCACGACGGACACGAGCTGTCGGAGGCGGCGGTCGCGTTCCTGCGCGACCGGCTCGACGAGGCGTACGGCTTCGCCCCCGGCGGCGGCCTGCGACCCGCGCTGGCCGTCTCCTACACGCGCGTCACGCTCGCCTCGCCGCAGCTCGAGGAGCGCGTGACGTGCGACTTCGACCTCACGTTCAGCGGTCCGGGCGGCGCGGCGGGGCGGCTCGATCCGGCGATGGCGATCGTGGAGAGCAAGTCGCTGCGCGGCAACGCGCTCGCCGATCGCGTGCTGCGCGAGCTCGGCCACCGGCCGCAGGCGGCGTGCTCGAAGTACTGCCTCGGGGTGGCGCTCACCCGCTCCGTGGCGGGGAACCCGTTCCGGGCGCTCCTGCGGCGCCACTTCCGCGCCGAGGCGGTGACAGGATGAGGGCATGGGGCTGGCCGCACGGGTCCGGACGGCGCACGGTGACGCGTGGGCCGCCGAAGGTGTCCTGCGCGAGCCGCTGGGCGGCGGCACCGCGGCGCTGACCGGCATCCGCGTGATGGCCTCCGGGCTGCCGCAGCCGCAGTGGAACGGCGCCGACGTCACCGCCGCCCACCCCGACCTCGACGGCGCGCGGGCGTTCTACGCGGCGCGCGGGCTGCCGCTGGGCGTGCGCGTGCCCGAGGGCATGGCCTGGCACGCCGGGCGCCACGTGCTGCGGCTGCGCCTCATGGGCCTGGAGCCGCGCGACTTCGCGCCGGCGACGGACGTCGCCGGCCTCGCCGTGCGCGCCGCCGTCGCGGCGCCGTTCCGCCGCCGTGGCGTCGCCGCGGCGGTCAGCACCTGGCTGCTCGCACGCGGCTTCGAGAGCGGTGCGCGGCTCGCGCACCTGCACGCGGACACGGAGGCCGCGGCGCGCGTCTACGCCCGCCTGGGCTTCTCCGAGGCGGGCGCGCTCGAAGTCTTCGCCGAGGTGTGAGCGACTTCTCATCCGTTCCTCACCGGCCGCTCATCGCCGCCGGACATCACTTATGGCGTCAGGGACACCGCAACGAAAGGACGCCGTCATGGCCCATCGTTCGTTCAAGGGGATCAGCGCCGCCGCGCGGCTCGCCTCTTCCAACAGCGACAGCAACTCGAACTCCGGCAAGCGCCGCCGCAAGCGCCGGCGTCGCCGTCGCCGCAACCGCAGCCGGAACTCCAACACCTGATCCGGTGAGCCTGCTGGACCGCCTCGCCGCCGCGCTCGCACCGGCCCCCGACGACGACCGTGTCGTCGCGGCGGCCCCTGCGGTCGCGGTGCGCGAGGTGGTCCGGCGGTTCTGGCCGCTGGCGCGGCCGTACCGGAAGCCGTTCGCGGCCGGCATCGCGCTCGCCGCGCTGCTGCCCGCGGTCGAGGCCGCCGAGATCTGGCTGTTCAAGCTGGTCGTCGACGACGTGCTCGTGGCCGAGACGCTCGGCCCGCTCGCCGTCCTCGTGCCGGCCATGGTCGGCCTCGCGCTGCTCGGGGCGCTGCTCTCGTTCGGCGACGAGTACGCCGCCACGTGGGTCGGCGAGCGGTTCACGCTCGCGCTGCGCACGAAGCTCTTCGCGCATCTGCAGAGCCTCGAGCCCGACGCGCTCGACCGCCGCCGGCACGGCGACGTGCTCGCTCGCCTGACCGGCGACGTCCACGCGATCGAGACGCTGCTGCTGTCCGCGGCCGGCGAGCTCGTGCAGGCCGCCGCGCGCATCCTCTTCTTCGGCGGCGCGCTCTTCCTGCTCTCGTGGAAGCTGGCGCTCGCCTCGCTCGTCGTCGTCCCCGTCTTCGTCTTCGCCGCGCACCGCTTCGCGCGGCTGTCCAGGCGCGCCGCGCGCGAGCGGCGCCGCCGCTCCGGCTCGCTCACCGCGGTCGCCGAGGAGGCGCTCGGCAACGCCGCGCTGGTGCAGGCGGCCAACACGCAGGACCGCGAGCTCAAGCGATTCGTGCGCGAGAGCGAGGGCAAGGTGCAGGCCGAGCTCGCCGGCACCCGCATCTCCGGGCTCTTCGCGCCGGTCATCGACCTGATCGAGCTGACCGGCGCGATCCTCGTGATCGTGCTCGGCACGCTGGCGCTGGCCGGCGACGAGCTGACCATCGGCGGCCTGCTCGCCTTCCTCGCCTACCTCGCGCAGCTCTACCGGCCGGTGCGCGACGTCTCGCGCCTGGGCCAGACCATCTTCGAGGCCTCGGCCGGCGCCGAGCGGGTGATCGAGCTGCTCGACACCGTCCCGCTGGTCACCGAGCGGCGGAGCGCCCATGCGCTGACCCGCGTGCGCGGCGTGCTCGAGCTCGACCGCGTCACCTACACGTACCCGGGCGCGCCGGGCCCCGCGCTCGACGGGCTCAGCCTCACCGTGCGGCCCGGCCGCTGCGTGGCCCTGGTCGGTGAGAGCGGCGTCGGGAAATCGACGGCGGCCAAGCTCGCGCTGCGCTTCGCCGACCCCGACTGGGGGACGGTCCGGCTCGACGGGCACGACGTGCGCGACCTCACGCTGCGCTCGCTGCGCGAGCACGTGGCGCTGCTCCTGCAGGACGCGCCGCTGTTCGACGGCACGGTGCGCGAGAACGTCGCGTACGGGGTCGACGCGAGCGACGCCGAGGTCGAGCGCGCGCTCGCGGCGGTGGGCCTCGGCCTCGACCCGGCGACGCGCGTCGGCCAGCGGGGCCGCGCCCTGTCCGGGGGCGAGCGCCGCCGCGTGGCCATGGCCCGCGTGCTCGTCCAGGACGCGCCGGTGCTGGTGCTGGACGAGCCCTCCGCCGGCCTGGACGCCGACGCCACGCACCGCCTGCTCGAGCCGCTCCGGCGCGTCGTCGCGGACCGCGCCGCGCTGCTCATCACCCACGACCCCATCCTCATCGCCGCCGCCGACGAGATCGTCGAGCTGCGCGCCGTCGCGGAGCTGGTGGCATGAACCTCCCGGGCTACCGCATGATCGAGCACCTGAGCCGCACGAACCGGTTCGACACGTACGAGGTGTGGAGCGAGGACCGCGCGTGCTCGTGCGTCGCGAAGGTGGTGCGGGCCGATCGCAACGGCGACGCGAAGGCGCGCAGGGCGCTGATCCGCGAGGGCGAGCGGCTGCTCGGGCTCGTCCACCCGCACATCGTCCGCGGCTATGAGCTGATCACGCAGCCCGACGTGGCGCTCGTGATGGAGACGCTCGACGGCGAGACGGTCGCCCACCTCGTCGACCGCAGTCCCGGCGGGCTGCCCGCCGAGGAGGTCGCGTGGCTCGGCCTGCACCTCGCCTCCGCGCTGCGCTACCTGCACGCCCGCGAGCTCCTGCACCTCGACGTCAAGTCGGCCAACGTGGTCGCCGACGGCGGCCGCGCGAAGCTGATCGACCTCTCGCTCGCCCGGCCGCCCGGCCGCTACGAGCCCGGGGTCGGCACCTGGTGCTACCTGTCGCCCGAGCAGGAGGCCGGCGAGGCGGTCGGCCCGCCCGCCGACGTCTGGGGGCTCGGGATGGTCCTCTACGAGGCCGCGACGGGCGACGCCGTGGAGGGCCGGCCGCCGTCCGCCCGCGGCCGCGCGGCCGACGCGCTGGCCGCCGTGATCGACGCCTGCCTCGAGCCCGTCCCCGCCGCTCGCCCGCCGCTGGACGAGGTCATGCGCCGCCTCGGGCCGATCGCGGCATGAGACGGCTCGCCGCCGCCCTCCTGGTCGCCGCGGCGCTCGTCGCCGGCGGCGTCGCGCTGGCGCTCGACGACGACGACGTGCCGGTCCCGATGGACACCCCGGAGGCGCGCCGCGCGGTGGCCGAGGCGCTCGAGGTCGTCCCCGGCCAGGTCGTCGAGGTCGCCCGCGACCGCGACAACGGCAAGTGGGAGGTCATCGTCGACCAGGACGGCGGCCGGTACGAGATCGAGCTCGACCCGGCGACCTTCCGGCTGCTGCGGCTCGACTACGACTAGGTCTTGAGCCGGTACCCCATGCCGCGCACGGTCTCGAACCGCTCCGAGCCGAGCTTGCGGCGCAGGTAGCCGACGTAGACGTCGACGATGTTCGAGCCGGGGTCGAAGTCGTAGCCCCAGACGTGCGAGAGCAGCTGCTCTCGGCTCAGGACCTGCCCCGGGTGGCGCAGGAACGTCTCCAGCAGCGTGAACTCCTTGGCGGTCAGCTCGACCTCGTCGTCGCCCACCTCTGCCCGCCGCGTGCGCACGTCGAGCCGCACGCCGCCGGCCGCCAGCTCGAGGCCCGAGTCACCCGTGTCGGGCGCGCGCAGCCGGGCGCGGACGCGGGCGAGCAGCTCCTCGAAGACGAACGGCTTGGTCACGTAGTCGTCGGCGCCGCTGTCGAGCCCGGTGACCGTGTCGGTGATGTCGTCGCGCGCGGTGAGGACGAGCACCGGGAGCCGCTCGCCGCGCGAGCGCAGGGCGCGCAGCACCGCGAAGCCGTCCTGGCCCGGGAGCCCGATGTCGAGGATCAGCAGGTCGAAGTCGGCGTCGCGGGCGAGCGAGACGCAGCGCACGCCGTCGTCGCACACGGTCGTGTTGTAGCCGGCCGCCCGCAGGCCCTTCTCGAGGAAGCTCGAGAGGCGCGGCTCGTCCTCGGCGATCAGGATGCGGCTCAAGGGACCTCCAGCGGGATGATGATCGTGAACGTGGCGCCCGCCCCGGGGCGACTGGAAAGCGCCACCCGCCCGCCGTGGGCCTCGGCGATGGCGCGGACGATGGCCAGCCCGAGGCCGGCCCCCTCAGAACGCCGGCGGCTCGCCCCGGCGCGCGCGAAGCGCTCGAAGATGCGCTCCTGGTCGTCTGGCTGGACGCCCGGCCCGGAGTCGCGGACCCACAGCCGGACCTCGCGGTGGCCGGCGTCGCTGCCCAGCCAGATCGGGTCGCCGTCGCCCGTGTGCTGCACGGCGTTCTGGGCGAGCCCCATGACGGCCTGGGTGAGCCGCTGCCGGTCGGCGACCAGGAGCGCCTCCCCGCGCGCGTCGAGCCGCCAGTCGCGCGCCCCGAGCCCGCGGGCCTTGTCGAGCAGCTCGTCGGTCAGCGCGCCCAGCTCCACGTCGGCCACGCGCAGGAAGTCGTCGCGGTCGGCCTTGGCCAGCATGAGCAGGTCGTCGACGAAGCGGGTCATGCGGTCGAGCTCGTCGGTGACCAGCGCGATCGTCTCGCGCCGCTCGTCGGGGTCGTCGCCCAGCAGCTCGAGGTGGCCGCGGACGATCGTGATCGGCGTCCGCAGCTCGTGCCCGGCGTCGCTGACGAAGGAGCGCTGGGTGGCGAAGGCCGCCTCGAGCCGGTCGAGCATCGCGTTGAACGTGCGTGACAGGTCGGCGATCTCGTCGCGGCCGGTGACCGGGATGCGGCGGGTGAGGTCGCTCGAGCCGATCGACCGCGCGGTCTCGGCGAGCACGCGCAGCGGGGCGAGCACGCGGCCGGCGACCACCCAGGCGAGCACGGACGCGATGAGCAGCACCGAGAGCAGCACGAGGGCGGCCAGCCGGACGGCCTCCTCGACCTCGCGGCGCTCGGAGGAGAGCGACGCGGCGACCACGAACGCGCCGCGCATGCCCCCGCTGCCGCGGATCGGCACCGCGAGGTAGCGGACCGTGCCGACGGTGGTCTCGAGGTCGCCGCGCTCGGGCCGCTCGAGGTTCGCCCAGTGCTCCTCGCGCGCCTCGATCGGGAACGTGCCGCCGCGCCCGCCGGTCTCGACCTCGTAGCGCTCGCCGTCGACGAACGCGATCAGGGTCTCGCCCTCGCCGGGCACGTTGCGGCGGAAGTAGGTGTCGAAGATGAGGTTGAGGCGGCCGCGGAAGAACTGGCCGGTGGCGGGGTCGCGCCCGCGGACCAGCGTCCGGAACTCCTCGACCTCCTGGGTGAGCGCGGCGTCGACGCGGTCGGCGGTGCGCACGAGCAGCAGCTGCCGGATCGCCAGCACCGAGAGCAGCGTCGAGAACGCGAGGAGGATCACGAACGCGGCGAGGATGCGCGTGCGCGCGCCGCGCAGGAGCAGCCCGAGGCGGCCGGCGGGCTCTGGCTCAGGCCCGTCGCTCACCGGTCATCTCCGTCGTCGTCGTCATCGTCGTCGCCCCCATCGTCGTCGTCATCGTCGTCGTCGTCATCGGGGGGCGGCGGAGGCGGCGGTGGGGGTGGGGGCGGCGTCGGAGTGGGGGCGGGAGGTCGCGGCGTGGCGACGGGCGGGCGCGGGCGCGGGGTCGGCGCCGGCGTCGAGGCGGGCGGAGGGGCCGTCGCCGTCGGGGTGGGCCGCGGCGCGCTCTCCCGGCGCTGACGGGCGCGCCGCCGGCGCTCCGCGGCGCGGCGCTTCGCCGCGCGCCGCCGCTGGGCCTCGGGCCGCGGCTGGGAGGCGACATCCTCGCGCAGCTCGACCGGCGGCACCCCCGCCTCGTCGGTCTCCTCGAAGGTCCGGGGCAGCAGGAAGACGAGCGCCAGCGCCGCGAGCACCGCGAGGGCGAGGAGGATGCGCTGGGCGGCCATCGGTGACGGCAGGAACGGTAGGCGGCGCCGATGAGCGGCTTCTCATGGCCGTGAGATCGGGCTCATGCCCGGTTCGTACGGTGGCCGGCATGCGCTCCCTGCTCCTCATGATCCTCGCGCTCGCCGGGTTCGCCGAGCCCGCGCGGGCCGGCCTGCCGGTCCTGCGGATCGACGCGCCGCGCACGATCCCCGACGAGCCGAAGGCCGCCGCCACGCTGCGCATGCCGGGCTACCGCGGGCGGATCGGCATCGAGCGCCGCGGCCAGTCCTCGCAGTCGTTCCCCAAGCGCTCGTACGCGATCGAGCTCCGCCGTGACGCGGCGCTGCTCGGGATGCCCGCCGACGACGACTGGGTCCTCTACGCGCCGTACAACGACAAGACGCTGATGCGCAACGTCGTCGCCTACGAGACGGCGCGCGGCATCGGCCGCTACGCCGCCCGCACGCGGTTCGTGGAGCTGCGCCTGAACGGCCGCTACGAGGGCGTCCACGTGCTCATGGAGCGCCTGGAGCTGGGCGCGGACCGCGTGGCCGGCGAGGCCCTCTACGAGTTCACCTTCCCCTTCCAGGCGCGCTCCAAGGACCCGTCGTTCCGCACGCCGGTCCTCGGGCGCCCGATCGTGTGGGAGGACCCCGAGCGCGGGGATCTGTCGAAGGCCCGGGCGCAGCGGCTGGCCCGGCCGGTGCGCGCCGCCGAGCGCGCGCTGTACGGGCCCGGGGACTGGCGCCGCCACCTCGACGAGCCGGCGGCCGTCGACTTCGTGCTGCTCAACGAGCTGTTCAAGAACGAGGACGGCTTCCACGCGAGCACCTACATGACCCTGGCCGGCGGGCGGCTGCGCCTCGGCCCGGTCTGGGACTTCGACATCTCGATGGGCAACTCCGACTACGGGCCGAGCCGCCGCCTCGGAGGGTGGATGCTGGCGGAGCGCGACTGGGCCGAGCGGCTCTACCGCGACCGCGGCTTCCGCCACGCGATGGCGGGCCGCTGGCACGAGCTGCGGGCCGCCGGGCTGCGCCGCGACGTGCTCGCCACGGTCGAGCGCAGCCGGGCCGCGTTGCGCGGCGCGGCGGGCCGGAACTTCCGCCGCTGGCCGGTCCTGGACCGCCGCGTGTGGCCGAATCCGGTGGCTCGCGGGTCCTACCGCGCGGAGGTGCGATTCCTGCGCTCCTGGCTGGTCAGGAGAATCGCAGTACTTGACCGCAAGTTCTCCTTCGGGCGGGCGTTGGAGCGGCCATGATCCCGAACGGCGCGATCGGAGCCCGGTTCTCACCGGACGGCGGGACGCTCTATCTGACCGACGTCACGGGCCTCGGGATCTTCGACATGACGGACCCGGACTCGCCGCAGATCCGCGCGCACCTGCCGCTGCCGCGGGTCGCCGCCGCCGGGGAGATCCTGCTCGTCGACGTGAGCGACCCGGGCGCACCGGCCGTGCACGGGCGCCACGCCAACGGCTCGTCCGCGCTGACGGTCTACGACGTCCGCGACCTCTCCCGCCCGGCGAGCGACGCTCCGGCCGGCCGCGAGGAGCTCGCCTGGGTCACCGGCGAGAGCGGCACGTTCGCCTTCGACATCACCGACCCGGTGCGCCCGCGCCTGCTGCTCGGCGGGCCCGGCGAGCCGGGCCTCGAGCACCGTCGGCTGCTCGCCGCGCTCTCACGCCGCGCGCGGCGCTTCGCCTGGCCGGGCCAGGGCGCCCCGGTCGGCTTCTACGCCAGCGCCGGGAGCCTCTGGGGCGCGTACCTGGCGCCCGACGACTGCCCTCCCCTGGGATTGCGGGGCAGGCCTGCTGAGCGGCCAACGCTCAGTCCGATCGGAGAAGGGGGCCGGGCCGCTTCATGGGGCCGCGGACCGGCCTCCTATCCGACCATGCCGGCGCCGACGGTGTCGTTCGTCGCTTCATCTACGACGATGAAGGCGCCCGTGGCGCGCACCCGGTCGTAGGGATCCGGGACGAGCGGGGCGCCGAGCCGCAGCCGCACGCGGCCGATCTCGTTGAGCTCGAGCGTGTCGGCGGGCTCGTCGGCCAGCGTCGTGACGTCGAGGCGGGTCTCGATCGCCTCGAGCTTGGCCGGGACCGAGCGGGTGGTGTGCTTGATCAGGTAGCGCGCGCCCGGTCGCGCCGGCTCGTCGCCGAGCCAGCAGAGCGTCGCGCGCAGCTCGCGGACCGGCTCGGGCGCCTCGAACGGGCGGGCGAGCAGGTCGCCGCGGCCGACGTCGAGCTCGTCGGCCAGCGCGACGGCCACCGAGCGCGGCGCCGCGGCCATCTCGCTGCCGTCCTCGAACGCGGCGACGCGGGTGCGCAGCCCGGAGGGCAGGACGACGACCTCGTCGCCCACGCTGAGCGTCCCGGAGCCGAGGCGGCCGGCGTACCAGCGCGTGCCGTCCGCGCGGATCACGTACTGCACCGGCAGCCGGGCCGGGCCGTCGGACAGGCCGTTGGCGGCGGGGACGGACTCCAGGTGCTCGAGCAGCGACTGGCCGGCGTACCAGGGCATCGCGGCCGAGCGGTCGACCACGTTGTCGCCGTGCAGCGCGCTGACGGGGATGAAGCCCACGCCCTCGAGCCCGAGGCGGGCGGACCAGTCGAGCACCTCGCGCGCCACGGCGTCGAAGCGCTCCTCGGCGTAGCCGGCGAGGTCCATCTTGTTGACGAGCACGGTCACGTTCGGCACGCCGAGCAGGGCGGCGATGGCCAGGTGGCGGCGCGACTGCTCGGTCATGCCGCGGCGGGCGTCGACCAGCACGAGCGCGAGGTCGGCCGTCGAGGCGCCCGTGGCCATGTTGCGCGTGTACTGCGCGTGGCCGGGGCAGTCGTGCAGCACGAAGCGGCGGTTGGGCGTCGCGAAGTGGCGGTACGCCACGTCGATCGTGATGCCCTGCTCGCGCTCGGCGCGCAGGCCGTCGGTCAGCCGCGCCAGGTCGGCGGCGGTGCCGAGCTCGTCGGCCATCAGCGACTTGGAGTCGTGCAGGAGGCGGCCGATCAGCGTCGACTTGCCGTCGTCCACCGATCCCGCCGTGGCGACCCTGAGCATCTAGAAGTACCCCACCCGTTTGCGGTCCTCCATCGCGGCCTCGCTCACCCGGTCGTCCGCGCGCGTCTCCCCGCGCTCGGTGATCCGCGTGGCCGCGATCTCCGACACGACGTCGTCCAGCGTCCCCGCGACCGAGCGCACCGCGCCCGTGCACGTCATGTCGCCCACCGTGCGGTAGCGGACCGAGGCCGTGAACGCCGGCTCGTCCTCGCCGCGCGGGAGGAAGTCCGACACCGCGTAGACCATGCCGTCGCGCTCGAAGACGTCGCGCTCGTGGGCGAAGTAGATCGGCGGCAGCTCGAGGTCCTCGACGCGGATGTACTCCCACACGTCGAGCTCGGTCCAGTTCGAGAGCGGGAACACGCGGACGTGCTCCCCGCTGCGGACGCGGCCGTTGTAGAGGTCCCACAGCTCCGGGCGCTGCTTGCGCGGGTCCCACTGGCCGAAGTCGTCGCGGAACGAGAACACGCGCTCCTTCGCCCTGGCGCGTTCCTCGTCGCGGCGGGCACCGCCGAAGGCGGCGTCGAAGCCGTGCTCCTCGATCGCGTCGAGCAGCGTGGTCGTCTGGAGCTGGTTGCGCGACGGGGCGTCGCGGATCCGCCCGCGGTCGATCGACTCCTGCACGCTCGCCACGAGGATGTCCGGCACGTGGCGGTCGCGGAACTCGATGACCTCGGGGAAGTTGTGGCCGGTGTCGACGTGCATCACCGGGAACGGCACCTCGCCCGGCCGGAAGGCCTTGCGGGCGAGGTGGAGCAGGACGATCGAGTCCTTGCCGCCGGAGAACAGCAGCACGGGCTTCTCGAGCTCGGCCGCGACCTCGCGGATGACGTGGATCGCCTCGGCTTCGAGCTGCTCGAGGTGGTGCATCAGACCGCGCACTCGCCCTCGCCGCGAATGACCTGGAACGGGACCTTCTTGGTCCAGTCGATGAACTCGTTCATCGTCTCCAGGCCGAACTCGACGGGCATGGCGAGGTCGCGCACGGCGTCCTCGAACTCCTTGGTGCCGACGCGGGTGGCGTAGTCGTTGAAGACCTCGCCGTCCCGGCGCTCGGCCTCGTACTTGCGGATCCAGCGCTCGACGGCGTCGGGGACGCGCTTGGCCGGCAGCCGCACCTTCAGGCGCGCGCCGTAGATGACCTCGCCGCCCTCGTAGTTGCCGCCGATGTGCGCCACGTACGCCGGGATCGTGTGCTGGCCGACCTTGATCGACGCGCCGTAGAACCCGATCGTGCCGATGTGGTGCTGGCTGCAGCCGTTCGGGCAGCCGGACATCTTGATGTGGATGCCGCGGGTCAGCGGATCGCTGATCTGCATCTCGTCGATGCGGTCGGTGACGGCCCGGTTGAGGCCCATCGAGCTGGTGATGCCGAGCTTGCAGGAGTCCGTGCCGGGGCACGAGACGACGTCGTTGACCTGGTCGGCGCCGCCCTCGTTGAGCCCGAGCTCGCCGAGCGCGCGCCACACGTCGTAGACCGCCTCGTCGCGGACCCAGCGCAGCAGCAGGTTCTGGTGGACCGTGGTGCGCGCGTAGCCGCCGCTGAACTCGCGCATGATCCGGGCCAGGCCGCGGAACTGCTCGGGCGTGAGGTCGCCGCGCGGGACCTTGACCTGGACGGTCGAGAAGCCGGCCTGGCGCTGCGGCTCGACGTTGGCGTCGCGGAAGCGCAGGAAGTCGGCGCCGTCGCCGTTGGGGGAGCCGTAGCTGTGCGGCTTCTCCGGGGCGTTGGCCTCCTCGTCGTGGAGGAAGAGGCGCGGCTGGGGGTCGAAGTCGCGCTCGGCGACCCAGTCGCCCTGGAGCTCCTCCTCGACCATCTCGCGGACCGCCTCGATGCCGACCTTGTCGACCAGCACCTTGATCCGCGCGCGGGCGCGGTTCACGCGCAGCCAGTCCTGGCGGTCGAAGATGCGCAGGACGGCCTCGGTGTACTTGAGGTACTCGCCGTCGTCGGCCGACACGAAGTCGATCAGCGTGGGGGCGATGCGCGGCATGATCGCCGTGCCGCCGCCGATCCGCAGCTCGAAGCCCTTCACGCCGTCGCGCTCGCGGGCGATGAACGCGACGTCGTGGATGCCGGTGATGGCGCGATCGTCGTCGGAGCCCGTGAACGCGGTCTTGACCTTGCGCGGCATCAGCTGCGTCGTGGGGTGGCGCACGAAGTAGCGCACGTACGCGCCCGCGTAGGGCGTGACGTCGAAGAGCTCGTCGTGCGCGACGCCGGCCCACGGATCGGCCGTCACGTTGCGCACGGTGTTGCCGCAGCCCTCGCGGCTGGAGAGGCCGGCCTCGGAGACCTCGCGCAGCAGCGTCTTCATGACCCGCAGCGGCACGTGGTGGATCTGGATGTTCTGCCGGGTCGTGATGTGCCCCTTGTTCAGGGGCGCGTGCTTCTCCACGACGCTTGCGAACGTCTCCATCTGCTCCGGCGTGACCCCGCCCCAGGGGAGCTTGATCCGCACCATCTGCACGTCGGCCTGGCGCTGGCCGTAGACGCCCTGCTTGAGGCGGAAGCCGATGAACTCGTTCTCCTCGGTCTCGCCGGCGAGGTACTTCTCCGCTTCGTTGTCGAAGTCGTCGAACTCGCGCTGGAGGATGGGGATGACGTGCCCGGGGACGTCCTCGCGGACCTCCGGGTTGTCGATCGTCCCCTTGCGCCCGGTAGCGGTCGATGGCTCCATGGGAGCCAAATTACCAAATCCGTATCGGGTTCCGGCTATTTACCCCCGATACGGGGGGTCGCGGTCGACCGCCTCGAGCCGCGCGGCCCGGATCCACGGGCTCTCGCGCGGCGCCTCCTCGGCGGGCGGCGGCGCGGTGTCGCGCAGGAACTGCTCGACGGCCGCCATCACGGCGGCGGCCTCCTCGGGCGAGGCGCTCGAGCCGCGCAGCTCCAGCCGTGGGCGGCGGTTGACCACGCGGCGCACGATAGCGTCCGGTCTGCCATGAGACAGAAGAGCCCGGAGACCTACGAGGAGAAGCTCGCGCGGCTGCAGGAGCTGCGTGAGGCGATGGTGCACCACGCGTCCGAGAAGGCGGTCGAGAAGCAGCACGCCAAGGGCAAGTACACGGCGCGCGAGCGGATCGGGAAGCTGCTCGACCCGGGCTCGTTCCAGGAGCTCGACACGTACGTCCGCCACCGCACGACCGACTTCGAGATGGACAAGAACCGGCCGTACGGCGACGCCGTGGTCACGGGCCACGGGACGATCGACGGGCGCCGCGTCTGCGTGTTCTCCCAGGACTTCACCGTCTTCGGCGGCTCGCTGGGCGAGGTCATGGCCGAGAAGATGTGCAAGATCATGGACCTGGCGGCCAAGATCGGCTGCCCCGTGATCGGGATCAACGACTCCGGCGGCGCGCGCATCCAGGAGGGCGTGGTGTCGCTGGGGGCGTACGGGGACGTCTTCCTGCGCAACGTGCGCTCCTCCGGCGTGATCCCGCAGATCTCCCTGGTGATGGGCCCGTGCGCCGGCGGGGCGGTCTACTCGCCCGCCATCACGGACTTCATCTTCATGGTCAAGGAGACCTCGCACATGTTCATCACCGGCCCCGACGTGATCAAGACGGTCACGGGCGAGGAGGTCGAGTTCGAGGCCCTCGGCGGGGCGATGTCGCACAACACCAAGTCGGGCGTCGCGCACTTCGCGGCCGACGACGAGGACGCCTGCCTGGAGGACGCGCGGTACCTGATCAGCTTCCTGCCGCAGAACAACCTCGAGACCGCGCCGCGGGTGGCGCCGTCCGACGACCCGTTCCGCATGGACGAGGCGCTGGACTCCGTGGTCCCGGACAACCCGAACAAGCCGTACGACATGCGCGACGTGGTGCGCCTGGTCGTCGACGACGGCGAGTTCTTCGAGGTCCACGAGCACCACGCGAAGAACATCGTGTGCGGCTTCTCGCGCATGAACGGGGCCGCGGTCGGCGTGGTCGGCAACCAGCCGGCGGCGCTGGCGGGCGTGTTGGACATCGACGCCTCGGCCAAGGCGGCCCGCTTCGTGCGCACGTGCGACGCGTTCAACGTCCCGCTGCTCACCTTCGTCGACGTCCCCGGGTTCCTGCCCGGCACGTCACAGGAGTGGGGCGGCATCATCCGCCACGGCGCGAAGCTGCTCTACGCGTACGCCGAGGCGACGGTCCCGAAGGTCACGGTCATCACGCGCAAGGCCTACGGCGGCGCGTACGACGTCATGGCGTCCAAGCACCTCGCCGCCGACTTCAACTTCGCGTGGCCCACGGCCGAGATCGCGGTCATGGGGCCGGAGGGCGCGGTCAACATCATCCACCGGCGCGACATCTCCACCTCGCCGACGCCGAACGAGCGGCGCCAGAAGCTGATCGACGATTACAAGGCCCGGTTCGCGAACCCGTACTCGGCGGCCGAGCGGGGATACGTGGACGATGTCCTGATCCCGCACGAGACGCGGCCGAAGGTCATCACGGCCTTTGAGACCCTGGCCACGAAGCGCGAGCCCGGGCCGAAGCGCAAGCACGGCAACATCCCGCTCTGAACGGCACAGGGCCCATCGCCGCGGCGGGCGGGTCCTGTCGGGGCCCGCAAAGCTCGCCGGCCCGCAACGCCCTTTCATGCCACCCACCCGAGAGGCGTTTGCAATCGCTGCTCCGGGCCACTAGCGCACGCGCGGCTCGGCGGCGCCACGAGCTCCGCGCCCGGCGGCTCGAGCGGGAGCGGGCCGGGCCGGCGCCTCCGCGCGGAACGTGATCGAGGCCGTGTGACGACGGCGCATGCGCGATAGTCCCGCGGCATGAGCGTCGTGAAGATCAATGCCATCACCGTTCCGCACGAGCGGTTCGAGGAGTTCGCCGAGCGGTTCGCGTCCCGCGCGGGGAAGGTCGAGGAGAACGAGGGGTTCGAGGGCTTCCAGCTCCTGCGCCCGAACGACGACCGCGAGGTGTGCCTCGTCGTCACGCAGTGGCGTGACGAGGACGCCTTCCGCGCGTGGGTGTCGAGCCCCGACTTCGCCGCCGGTCATGCGCAGCACCGGCAGAGCGGCCCGGTCGGCAAGCACTCGGAGCTGTGGTCGTTCGACGTGCTGGAGACGAAAGTCGCCGGCTAGGCGTAGGTCCCGAGCGGGCTGTGCGCCCGGGCCGCCTGAACGTCAACCCCGGCTGGGTCGGAGAGCGGCGAGGTCGGCGAAGGACCGCCGGTACGGCCGGCTCCCCCGCCTCCCTACCCAGCCGAAGTTCGTCCCGCGCCGTCCACCACACGATTGCGCGGGGCGGTTTGTGCACCGTATGCGTGCACGAGCGACCCCGCGGCTCAGCGGTCGGCGATCCCGCCGAGCACGGGCTTGACGTCGACGACCGGCGTGCCGTCGAGCGCCTCGAGGCCCGACACCTGCACGCGCGTGCCCTCGATCGCCAGGACGGTCACGCGGTGCAGGCCGATCGGGTTCGGGCGGTCCGGGGAGCGGGTGTTGAAGACGCCCTGCTCGGCGCGATCGAGATCCCCGCGCGGGTGGACGCGCAGCACGTCGCGCGCCGCGCGGTCGAGCCATGTGAGCAGGAGGATCTCGTCGCCGGCCGCGATGCCGAGCAGCGCGTCAGCCATCGCGGGATCGAACGCGAGCCACGCCTCGGGCGCGCCCTCGTCGCCCTGCTTGGGCGCCGAGGCGCGGTCCTTGATCGGCGATTCGACGGTGGCGACGGTGACGAGCTGCATGCCGGGACCATGCCATGCTTCCGGGCGTGGGGCTCCTGCCGCTGGATGAGGTGCGCAGACGGCTGCGGATCGTCGGCCAGTCGTACGCGGGGATCAAGACGATCGCGCTCGAGAGCATCGTCGGGTCCGTCGACCGCAGCGAGGACTTCGGGCCGGGCTTCAAGCCGCGCCGGTCGCTCTCCAAGAAGCGCCTGGAGAGCCTGAGGGCGGCGTTCCCCGAGAACGGCGACATGCCGCCGATCGAGGTCTTCGAGGCCGGCGGGCTGTTCTTCGTCTCCGACGGCCACCACCGCGTGGCGCTCACGAGCGTCGCCGCGACCTGCGGGTCCTCGACCGCGAGGCCGACTTCGACGCGGCCGCCGGGTACGCGGCGCGCGAGGGCGTCGGCCGTCGCGATCGGAAGGTCATCGAGCGGGAGGCCGCGGCGCCGCTACTGCAGCACGGCGACCAGGGCGCCGAGGACGAGCAGCTTCAGTAGCCAGTCGCCGCCGTGCAACACGGCCTGCCGCAGCGGCGTCCGCTCCCACAGCATCGCGCCGGTCCAGAGCACGACCGGGAAGCCGGCCCAGAGCGCGAGCCCGAGGAGCAGCCCTCCCGCCGCCGACGTGATCTCGGCCTGCGCGGCGAGGCCGGCGACCACCGCCGACAGCACCAGGCACCGCCCCACCTCCACGCCGAGCTGCCACGGACGCGGCTGAGCGGCGGCGCCGTCGTCCGAGACGAGCAGGGCGTAGTAGGTCGAGCCGACGACGAACGCGGCGACCGTGCCCGCCAGCACGGCGAGGAGCTCAGGCATGCTCGAGCTCCTGCTTGAGGCCGTCGAGCCGCTCGCGCCACGACGCCTTGACGCGGTCGGCCTCGGCGGCGTCGGCCAGCCGCGAGTGCTGCAGGGCGAGAACGCTCTTGCCGCCGTCCTTGGCCGCGAAGGTCACGGCCACGCGCGACGAGCCCGAGTCGAACCGCGCCGACCGCGGCCGCGTCGCCGTGCGCACGGCCATCTCGGCGGACGCGAGGAACGCGTCGTAGAGCCGCTCGACCGGCACCGCGACGGTGCGCGACACGCTGACCGCGAAGCCGTCGGCGTGCTCGCCCGGCGCCCGCAGGCCGCGCGTCAGCTCGTAGCTGTGCGTGATCGCCTGGGCGTTCCAGGCCAGCGGGTTGACGTCCAGCTCCGCGGCCACCCAGCGCGCGGTCTCGCGATGCGAACGCGAAGCGGCGCCCCACTCGTCGAGCGCCTCGAACCACTCCTCCCAGCCGCGGCCGGTCCGCTCGCGGATGGACTCGTCCGAGGTCATGAGGACGGGCGCGCCCGCCTTGGGCTCCGCCGCCAGCAGCGAAGCGCGCGCCGCCGTGTAGCTCTCGCCCGTCTTCTCCATCCGGGTCCGGACGAGCCGCTTGAACGATCTCTGCCTGGTCATCGGTGCTCCTTCTCGGGCGGCAGGCTCCGCGACTCACGCTCGCGGCGCCCTGCCGGGAAGGGCTGCACCAACCGGCGTCCCAAGGGCTCGAGCCCCCTTTGCCCCCGCGTGCGCCGGTGGCGTGAGCACCGGAATCGGGGGTTCGGCGCGGGACCGCGCCACCCCGGATCGTACCTCAGGAAAGGTGCTTCGGCTCGGGATCGGCCTTGTGCGACCGGTCCGCGCCAACGCCCGCCTGGCCGCCCGCGTCGTCCTGGTCCGCTCCCGTCCCCTCCGGGACCACGCGGACGATCACCGACTTGGCCACGGGCTGGTTGCTGCCGACCGCGGTCGAGTCGAGCGGCAGCAGCGGGTTGGTCTCCGGGTAGTACGCCGCCGCCGAGCCGCGCGGGGTGTCGTACTCGACGATGCGGAACGACGGCGCGCAGCGCACGATGTCGTCGTCGTCCCAGTGCGAGACGAGGTCGACCATCGAGCCCGGCCGGTAGCCGAGGGCCCGGATGTCGTCGCGGTGCATGAACACGACCCGGCGCCCGCCCTCGACGCCGCGGTAGCGGTCGCTGAGCCCGTAGATCGTCGTGTTGAACTGGTCGTGGCTGCGGAACGTCTGGAGCACGAGATGTCCTGGCGGGACCTGCAGCAGCTCGAGCGGGGAGACCGCGAACTCGCCGCGACCCGAGTCGGTGTCGAAGCGGCGCGAGTCGCGCGGCGGGTGGGGCAGCAGGAAGCCGCCCGGGCGCCGCACGTTCACCTCGTAGCTCTCACACCCGGGCACGACGCGCGCGATGTGCTCGCGGATGCGGCGGTAGTCGTCGCGCATCCCGCGCCAGTCGATGCCGTGACGGTCGCCCAGCGTCGCCTCGGCGATGCCGGTCAGGACCGCGATCTCCGACCGCACATGCGGGCCCGGCGGCCTGAGCGGCCCGCGCGACGCGTGCACGGCGCACACCGAGTCCTCCACGCTCACATATTGCGGCCCGCTCGCCTGGACGTCCTGCTCGGTGCGCCCCAGCACCGGCAGCATGAGCGCCGTGGCGCCGCACACCAGGTGCGAGCGGTTGAGCTTGGTGGAGAGCTGCACCGTGAGCCGGGTCCGCCGGAGCGCCTCCGCGGTGACCTCGGTGTCCGGCGTCGCCTGCGCGAAGTTGCCGCCCAGCCCGACGAAGACGTGCACCTCGCCGTCCCGCATCGCGCGGATCGTGTCGACCGTGTCGTGGCCGTTCTCGCGCGGGGGCTCGAATCCGAACTCGTCCCGCAGCGCGTCGAGGAACTCCTGCGGCGGGCGCTCCCAGATCCCCATCGTGCGGTCGCCCTGCACGTTGGAGTGGCCGCGCACCGGGAACAGGCCCGCTCCCGGCTTCCCGATGTTGCCCTGGGCGAGGGCGACGTTGACGATCTCCTTGATCGTCGCGACCGCGTTGTGGTGCTGGGTGAGGCCCATCGCCCAGCAGAACACGGTCCGGTCCGAGTCGCGCAGCATCTCCGCGGCCTCGTAGATCTGGTCCGTCGTCAGGCCGGTGGCCTCCGTCACGTCGCCCCAATCGACCGCGCGCACGTGCGCCTTCCACGCCTCGAAGCCGGTCGTGTGCCGCTCGATGAACTCGTGGTCGAGCGCGTCCCACTCGAGCAGCAGCGCGCCGAACGCCTGCATCAGCGCGAGATCGCCGTTGGGCCGGATCGGGAGGTGGAGGTCGGCGAGCACCGTGCCGCGCCCGACCAACCCGCGCGGGACCTGCGGGTTCTTGAACCGGCCGAGGCCGGCCTCGCGCAACGGGTTGATCGAGAGGATCCTGGCGCCGTTGCGCTTCGCCGTCTCCAGCGCCGTGAGCTGGCGCGGGTGGTTGCTTCCCGGGTTCTGGCCCTGGATGACGATCAGCTTCGCCTGGTGCACGTCGTCGAGCGTCACGCTCGCCTTGCCGATGCCGATCGACTCCTGCAGCGCCATCGAAGTCGACTCGTGGCACATGTTCGAGCAGTCCGGCAGGTTGTTGGTGCCGAACGCGCGGGCGAAGAGCTGGTAGACGAATGCGGCCTCGTTCGACGCCCGGCCGGAGGTGTAGAACGCCGCCTCGTCGGGGCTGTCGAGCGCGTTGAGCTCGGCGCCGATCAGCGCGAACGCCTCGTCCCAGGCGATCGGCTCGTAGTGCGTGCCCCCGGGTCGCTTGACCATCGGCTCCGTCAGGCGGCCCTGCTGGCCGAGCCACAGCTCGGATTGCGAGTCGAGCTCGGCGATGCTGTGGGCCGCGAAGAACGCTCGTGTGGCCCGGTCCCTGGTCGCCTCCTCCGCGGCCGCCTTGGCGCCGTTCTCGCAGAACTCCGCGATGCTCCGGTGGCCGGGCTCCGGGTCCGGCCACCCGCAGCTCGTGCAGTCGAATCCCTCGGCCTGGTTGAGCTGGCGCAGCGTGCGGGCGGTGCGCACCAGGCCCATCCGCTCGAGCGAGCGCTTCAGGGACACGGCGACCGCGGTCGGGCCGGCCGCGCGGTCCTCGGCCGGGCGGATCTCGAGATCTTCCTCTCGCTCGCCCATGTGCTTCGGCTACCCACTCGACGGTGTGTCGCATTCCCTTTCTCGGTCCGGCGCGAGACACTGGACGCGTGCGGATCGTCGTCGTGTTGGCTCTCGTCTGGCTCCTGGCCGGCTGCGGCGAGGACGAGGAGCAACCGGTTCCGGGGACGCCCGATCCGGCGCACGCCGCGGAGGTCGAGCGCAATCCGTACGCCCTGACCTGCGGCGACATCGCCCGCCAGCCGGAGCACACCGACAGCCAGAAGCTCGTGATCCGGGCCGAGTTCGCGCTCGCGCAGGAGCCCGTGCTCGCGAAGCGCGTCGAGGCGATGACGCTCAACCGCGCGGGTCGCAGCGTGTACTGGGCGATGACGGAGCTGTGCAAGGGCCAGGACGCGGCGTTCACGCCCGGCAAGGGCGCCGTCGCGGCCGTGCGGCGGGGCGAGTACCTCGTGCAGCCGCGGCCCGAGGCATGGAACCAGCCGTAGAGCACGCCCCGGCGAACGCGATGAGCGATCCCGGCGAGATCGCGCGCTTCCACGATCGCTGCAGCGACCTCATGCGCGAGCTGCTCGACGCGCTCGCCACGGCGCCCGACCGGCCGCGCGCGTTCCCGCAGATCGAGGACTCGATCGGCTGGCCGCGGCGGCGCATCGCTTCGGTCCTCGGAGGCGTCTCGCGCCTGCGCCACACGGAGTTCGGCGGCCGCCGGCCGTACCGGTTCCTCGACGAGCGGCAGTCGGCGTCCGGGCGGTGGGAGATGTGGATGGACGCGGACCAGGCCCGCGCCGTGTCAGAGCTCGCGACGATGCAATAGTCCCGCAGGAGTGCGACAGCTCGAGATCACCGGCGCGCACGCGGTCCGCTGGAACGAGGTGGACGCGCCCGTGCTGCAGGGCGAAGGCGAGGCGCTCGTGCGGCCGCTCGCCGTCGCGCTGTGCGACCTCGACGCCGGCTTCCTCTCCGGCGCGATCCCGATCGCCGAGCCGTTCCCGCTCGGCCACGAGTGCGTCGCCGAGGTGGTCGAGATCGGCGACGCGGTCCGCACGGTCGAGCCGGGCGACGTCGTCATGGTCCCGTTCCAGATCTCCTGCGGCGAGTGCGACGCGTGCCGAGACGGCCGCACCGGCAACTGCCGCTCGGTCCCGCGCGGCTCGGCCTACGGGATGCAGCCGATCGGCGGCCCGTGGGGCGGCGCGCTGGCCGACCTGGTGCGCGTCCCGTACGCGGACGCGATGCTCGTGCCGCACGCCGAGGATCCGGTGCGCGTCGCCAGCGTGGCCGACAACGTGCCGGACGGCTACCGCGCGGTGGCCGGGCCGCTCGCCCGGTGGCCCGGCGCCGACGTGCTGGTGGTCGGCGGGCGGGCGCGCAGCGTGGGCCTCTACGCGGCCGCGTGCGCCCTCGCCCTGGGCGCCGGCCGCGTGGTCTACGCCGACACCGACGCGGACCGCCTCGAGCGCGCGGCGGCGCTCGGCGCCGAGCCCGTCGAGCCGGACGAGAAGCTCGGCAGCTTCCCGGTCACGGTCGACGCGTCGGGCCACCACGAGGGCCTCCACGCCGCGCTGCGCTCGACCGCGCCCGACGGCGTGTGCACGAGCGTGGCGATCTACTTCGAGGCGACGACCCCGGTGCCGCTGCTGGAGATGTACACCCGCGGATGCACACTCCATACGGGCCGCTGCCACGCGCGGGCGCTGATCCCCGAGGTCCTCGCCCTGATCGCGGCCGGGCGGCTCGACCCAGCGCTGGTCACGAGCGCCGTCGTCTCCTTCGACGACGCGCCCGACGCGCTCGCCGAGCCGCCGACCAAGCTCATCCTGACCGCCTGAGGTATCGTCGGCCGCACGGTGAGGCTGGCGGTCCTCGTCATCGCGGGAGTGGCGCTGTTCGCGGCGCCTGCACAGGCGCAGGCGCCGCCCGTCGTCGCGCTCGTCGGCTCGCTGCAGTCCGAGCTCGGCTGCCCCGGCGACTGGCAGCCCGAGTGCCCCCAGACGCGCCTGCAGGAGGTCTCGCCCGGCGTCTTCCGCGCCACGTTCGACGTGCCGGCCGGCGCCTTCGAGTACAAGGTCGCGCTCAACGGCTCGTGGGCCGAGAACTACGGCGCGGGCGGGGTGCTGAACGGCGCGAACCTCCCGCTCCGCTCCCCCGGTGGGCCGGTCACCTTCACGTACGACCATGCGACGCACGTGATCGGCGACGATGCCCCGGTGGCCCTGGGCAGCGAGCGCGCGGCGCACTGGCTGAGCCGCGGCACGTTCCGCTGGGACGCGCCGGAGGCCGCGTCGTACCGCCTGCACGCGGCGCCCGGGGGCGGCCTGGCGGTGGTGGACGGCGCCATCCCCGGCGACTCGTACGCGCTCACGCCGGCCGGCGACGACCGCTTCGAGCTCACGGCGGCCGGCCGTCGCGCCGCCCGCGAGCTGCTCACCGGCCAGCTCATCGTCGCCGCCTACGACGCCTCGGGCGCGCTCCTCGACGCCACCGGCGTGCAGATCCCCGGCGTGCTCGACGACCTCTACGCGAGCGCCGCGCGCGCGAAGCTCGGGCCGTCGTGGCGCGGCCGGACGCCGAAGCTCGCCGTGTGGGCGCCGACGGCCAAGGACGTGCAGCTGGTGCTCGGCGACCGCCGGCTCGCGATGCGGCGCGGCCGCGACGGCGTGTGGCGGATCGAGGGCCGCCCGTCGTGGCGCGACGCCGATTACGCGTTCGCGGTGACGGTGTACGTGCCCGACGAGGTCGTGACCAACGTCGTGACCGACCCGTACTCGCTGGCGCTGACCACCAACTCCACGCGGTCGGTGCTCGCGGATCTCCGCGACCACGAGCCGCGCGGCTGGGACCGGCTCGACAAGCCGCGGCTCGCGCAGCCGGTGGACTCGACGATCTATGAGCTGCACGTGCGCGACTTCTCGATCGGCGACGAGACCGTGCCGCCCGCGCACCGCGGCACGTACCTCGCCTTCACCGACTCCCGCAGCGACGGCATGCGCCACCTGCGCGAGCTCGCCGGCGCCGGGCTGAACACGCTCCACCTGCTGCCGTCGAACGACATCGCGACGATCGAGGAGAACCGCGCCGCGCAGGCCGAGCCGCCGTGCGATCTCGGGAGCTTCCCGCCGGACTCCGAGGCGCAGCAGGCATGCATCGACCCGATCCGCGACGCCGACGGCTTCAACTGGGGCTACGACCCGCTCCACTACACGACGCCCGAGGGCTCGTACGCGAGCGACCCCGGCGATCGCACGCGCGAGTTCCGCGAGATGGTCAAGGGCATCAACCGCGCCGGCCTGCGCGTGGTGATGGACGTGGTCTACAACCACACGCCCGCCGCGGGCCAGGATCCGAAGTCGATCCTCGACCGGATCGTCCCCGGCTACTACCACCGGCTCTCGCCGACCGGCGCCGTCGAGACCTCCACGTGCTGCGCGAACACCGCGAGCGAGCACCGCATGATGGAGAAGCTCATGGTCGAGTCGGTGGTGACCTGGGCGCGCGAGTACAAGGTCGACGGCTTCCGCTTCGATCTCATGGGCCACCACTCGAAGGCGAACATGCTGAAGGTGCGCCGCGCGCTCGACGCCCTCACGCTCAGGCGCGACGGGGTCGACGGCAGGCGGATCTACGTGTACGGCGAGGGCTGGAACTTCGGCGAGGTGGCCGACGACCGGCTCTTCGTGCAGGCGACGCAGAGGAACATGGCGGGCACCGGCATCGGCACGTTCTCCGACCGCCTGCGCGACGCCGTGCGCGGCGGCGGGCCGTTCGACGAGGATCCACGGCAGCTCCAGGGCTTCGCCAGCGGCCTCTTCACCGACCCGAACGAGTCGACCACCGAGACCCCGGAGCAGCAGCGCGCGCGGCTGCTGCTCAACCACGACCAGATCAAGGTCGGGCTCGCCGGCAACCTGCGCGACTACCGGTTCGTGGACCGCACGGGCGCGACCGTGACCGGCTCGCAGGTCGACTACAACGGCCAGCCGGCCGGGTACGCGGCCGAGCCGGACGAGACGATCACGTACGTCGACGCGCACGACAACGAGACGCTGTTCGACATCCTGCAGTACAAGCTCCCGCGCGCCACCACGATGGCCGACCGGGTGCGGATGAGCACGGTCGCGCTGTCGACCACCGCGCTCGCCCAGAGCCCGTCGTTCTGGCACGCGGGCGCCGACCTGCTGCGCTCCAAGTCGCTCGACCGCAACAGCTACGACTCGGGCGACTGGTTCAACCGGATCGACTGGTCCCAGCGGGAGTCGACCTGGGGCTCCGGCCTCCCGCCGCGCGCGGACAACGAGTCCAAGTGGGCCCTCATGCGGCCGCTGCTGGCCGACCCCGCGCTCGAGCCGGGCGCGGCGGACATCCGCGCCGCCGCCGACCGCGCCGCCGAGCTGCTGCGGATCCGCTTCTCGTCGCCCCTCTTCCGGCTCGGCAGCGCGCGGGAGATCCAGCGGCGCGTGAGCTTCCCGACCGGCGGCCCGGGCCAGACGCCGGGCGTGATCGTGATGGCCATCCGCGGCGACCGCGAGAGCATCGTCGTGGTGTTCAACGCGACGCCGCAGCCGACCACCCAGGCCGTGCCCGGGCTCACCGGCCGCTACGCGCTGCACAAGGTCCAGGCGCACGGCGGCGACCCCGTCGTGAAGCGCTCGTCCTACCGGTCGGGGTCGTTCACGGTCCCGGCTCGCACGACCGCGGTGTTCGTCGAGCGCTAGCGCCGGTGTATCCAGCGCGGCGTTCGCCGCTCCTACATCGAAAGACCGCGATGGGTGGTCTGTGAAAGGAGCGAAGATGTTCTACCGCCGCATCTGCCGCACCGCCGGGGCCGCGCTCGCCGTGGCCGCCATCGCCGCGCCGGCCGCCTCGGCCATGCCGCTCGGCGACGGCCCCGTCACCCGTGGCCTGTACGAGCCGGTCCCGCCGGCCGACCAGACGTGGGACCACCGCAACCCCGACAACCGCGTGGCCGAGGTGACCCAGAACCTCCTGAACCCGGACACGAAGGACTACGTCGAGGGGCGTGGCACGTACAACGCCCCTGAGGTAGTGGTCGTGTCCCAGCCGGCGCCGAAGCCGATCACGGCGAGCGGCATCGACTGGGAGGACGTCGGCATCGGCGCCGGCGGCCTGCTCGGCATCGTCGTGATCGGCGCCGGCGGTGCGCTGATCATGATGCACCGGCGCACGCCCGGTCAGCTCGCGAGCTGATCTAGGCCGAGACCACGGAGCGCGGCTCGAGCGCACGCTCGATGCCGCGCTCCACCGTCTCGATCAGGTGCGGGCGCAGCTCGGACGCCGCGATGATGCGGTCGACCGAGCCGACCTCCACCGCGCGCTCGACGCTGTGGATCCGGTCGAACTCCGCGGCCAGCTCTCCGAGCTTCTCGGAGCGGACCTCGGCGTAGACCGCCTCGTCGCTGTCGCCGTTCACGCGCGAGTCCTCCCGCGTGCGGTTGTCGACCTCGCGCGCGAACACCACCGCGGCCGCCGGCGCGCCGCCGATGACCGACGCGTGCGAGCCCTCGAGCGCGATCGTCTCCAGGCCCGGGTTGAGCTTGCGCGAGAACACCACGAACGCGCCGCCGTGGAAGCGCGAGATCACGCAGAACGCGATCGGGCCGTCGAAGTTGACGATCGCGCGGCCGATCTCGGCGCCGTACTCGAGCTGCAGGCGGCGCATCGACTCCGGCGAGCCGTCGAAGCCCGCGAGGTTGGCGAGCACGACGAGCGGCCGGCGCCCCGAGGCGGCGTTGATCGCCCGCGCGACCTTCCTCGAGGCCTGCGGGAAGAGCGTGCCGGAGGTCCACTGGTCCGGCCCGTCGGCGGGCACGGAGCCGAAGCGCGGCAGCGGCCGCGACTCGATGCCGATCATCGCCACCGGCCGGCCGCCCAGGTGGGCGTCCCAGACGACGGCGACCTCGGCCTCGCGCATCGCGGCCCAGCGCTCGAGCGGCGACTGGTCGTTGTCGGCCACCGCGCGCATGACCGAGCGGATGTCGAACGCCTTCTTGCGGCCCGGGTTCGTCGCCTCGGCGAAGATGTCGCCGACCGTCTTGAGGTCCGAGTCGGGCATGTCGTGCGGCGCCGAGCGCACGTCGCGATCGAGCGGATCGGTGGTCTCGGCGCGGCGCGGGAAGCGCTCGCCGGGCGCCACGTAGGTGTGCTCGTAGTAGCGCAGGAGCACCGAGCAGGCGCCGGCCAGGTCGGTCGCCCAGTACTGCGCCTGGCCGTTGGGGCCCATGATGCGCTCGTAGCCGCCGATGCCGAAGTTGTCCTCCGCGGAGACGCCGCCGGAGTAGTCGAGCGCCTGCTTGCCGGTCAGCACCATCGCGCTCTCGGGCGTCATCACGAGGATGCCGCGCGTGTGCATGAGCATCGTCGCCTCGGCGTTGAAGTACGGCTGGGCGCCGACGTTGATCCCGCTGACGACGACGTTGATCTCGCCGCCCGCCTGCGTGAACTGCACGATCCGGCGCAGCGCGGCGGCGACCCAGTCCATGTTCTCGGTGCCCGAGTCCATGGCGATCTTCGCGCCTGACGACACCGCGAACCACTCGACCGGCACGCCGAGCCGCTCGGCGAGGTCGAGGGCGGCGATGATCCGCGTGCACTCGGGCTCGGCGAGCGAGCCGAGCGAGCGCGTCGGGTCGCCGAGCAGGATCACCCGCTGCATGCCCTCCGGGTAGCGCTTGGTGCGGTTGCGGATCAGCCCGACGACGACGCTCGCGCTGTTGGTCGCGGCGGGGCGGTGGACCGGCACGAGGTCCCCGTCGTCGTCCAGGTCGTGCTCGGCGAAGTCGCCGCTGCGCGCGAGCATCTTCACGATCTCGGCCGGGTGCAGCGTGCCGCGGCGGCGCGCGGAGACGATCCGCTGGGCGCCCTCGTCGAGCGGCTGGAGCGGGTCGTTGGGCGGGTCGGTGACCTCGACGGTCACGCCGCGGCCGGCGGGGTTGAACAGCCGCAGCACGCGCTCGCGCTCGACGCCGTTCTCGAGCATCCGGCCGCGCAGCATCACCATCTCGATGCCCAGCTCGGCGGTCATGCGGGTGAAGCGCTCGATGATCGCCCCCGCGTCCTCGGGGCCGAAGTCCATCGTCGGCCACACGTAGAGCAGCAGGCGGTTCCACAGCATCCGCTCGCGCGGGCGGCGGCCGGACTGCACCGTGCGCATCGACTCGAACGCCTGGCGGACCGTGCGCTCGAGCTGCGGGATCGCGGTGATCGTGCCGTGCTCGTCGCGGACCGGGTTGAGGTCGCGGACCTCGGCGAGCGCGACCAGCCGCTCGTCGCGCTGGTTCTCGCGGGCCACGGCGCGGAAGAGGTGGACCTCGGGGGCCGAGGGGACGCGGGTGAGCTCGAAGTTCGCGAGCCGCCAGAAGTCCATCCGGGCGGCCATCATCGGGTGCATCCCGCGCAGGTCGGAGTCCTCGGACCAGCCGTCCTCGCCGCGGAAGAAGGTCACGACGTCGAGGCTGTCGCCCGGGGTGAGCACGACGGCCACGCGGACGACGGCGTCCGGGAGCTCGGCGGCGTCGAGCTGCTCGCCCAGGTGCTCGCCCTCGCGCGCATAGAAGTCGACGAGCACGCGCTCGCCCTCCGGCAGCTCGCGGGCGTAGGCGGCGATCGCCCGCAGCGCGGACTCCGGGCCCTCGCGGTCCGCGACCGTGGCCGCGACGTGGTGGCGGACGCCCTCGAGGTCGTAGTCGGCGAGCACGAACGGGACGCCCTCGTGCAGGCGCTGCTCGACGCGGTCGAGCCGGCGGATCCGGTAGTAGCGCCGCGTCATCGCCTCCACCAGCGACCCGGCGTCGCCCTGATGGCGGCCGAGCAGGGGTACGAGCGGCTCCGGGCACTCGACCAGGGCGTCCATCCGCTCGTCGCGGTCGCCGCGGTCCGGGTCCTCGGCTAGCGCGGCGAGGTGGGCCGACATCGTCGCATAGGTCTCCTGGCGGGCGGCCTCGACGAGCGGCTCGTCGCAGCAGCGCCAGCGCAGCTCGCGGACCAGCTCGGCGAGCGCGGGCTCGCGCGGGCCGAGCGCCGTCTCCAGGCGGTCGAGCACGCCGCGCAGCGCGTCGTCGCCGTCCTCGCGGGCGAGCTCGAGGCGGCGCTGCAGGATCGCTCGCACGGCGGCGCGCGCGGCCGGGGCGCGCTGCCGGGAGAGGAAGAGCCGGTGGCAGGCGGCCTCCAGTACCGCGGTGCGCTCCAGCCCGTCGACGCCGTAGTGCGCGAGCGCGCGCTCGAGGGCCGTCACGAAGCGCTCGGGCAGGCCCTCGGCGCTCGCGTCGAGCGAGCGCAGGAACGCGTGCAGGTACTCCTGCGGGCTGCGCAGCATGTCGTCGGCCGCGGTGGTGTGCGGGCGGTCGATCGCGCGGACGTCGGCGTAGAGCTCGAGCAGGCGGTGCTCGGCGACGGGGTCGAGCGGCGCCTCGGAGACGTCGACGCCGGTGACGTCGTAGCCGAGCACGAGCCACTGGAGGCGCTCGAGGTCGCCGGTCGCCGCCGGCGCGGACTCGAAGGTCAGGCGCTCGCCGGCCTCCGCGGGCTGGTCGTCGAGCGGCTCGATCTGGAGCAGCGGCCGCCCCGCGGTGACGTGGACGTTGGGGCCCACCAGCACCTCGCGCACGCGGCCGTGGACCGGCGCGGTGAGGGAGGTCTCCATCTTCATGCTCTCGGTGATGGCGACCACGTCGCCCGACTGCACCTCGTCGCCCTCGGAGACGGGGATCGCGACCACCACGCCGGGCGCGTGGCTGCGGACCAGGCCGCCCTCGTCGCGCGAGACGCGGTGCGGCACGCCGTTGACCTCGACGAGCAGGTCGGTGTCCTGCACCGCGGTCAGCGTCCGGAAGGAGCGGCCGCCGTACGTGAGCCGGCGCTCGTGCTCGGAGAGCTGCTCCACGCTCGCCTCGATCTCCGCGTCCTCGACGAGGAGCCGGTAGCGCATGGGGCCGGTCTCGTAGACGGAGAAGCGGTAGCTGACGCCGCGGTAGAGGAGGTCGAGCGTGTGGCCGACGTCGGCGTCCGCCTGCGGCCGGCCGCGACGGGCGAGCGCGTAGAAGTGCGCGCGGTCGGCGGCGGTCTCCTCGTCGCACAGCGCGATCGCGGCCTGCACGAGCGCCGCGTCGGCGTGGCGGACGGGCTCCACGTCGCCGTCGGCCTGCAGCCGGTCGAGCCAGCCGGTGTCGACCTCGCCCGAGCGCAGCTCGTGCCGGCCGAGCAGCTCGAGCAGGAAGCCCTGGTTGGTCGTGCCCTCGTCGATCACGACCATCGTGTCGGCGACCGCGCGGCGCAGCCGGGCGATCGCCTGCGCCCGCGTGTCCCCGTGGGCGATGATCTTCGCGAGCATCGAGTCGAAGTCGGGCGGCACGGTGTCGCCCTCGGCGAAGCCGCTGTCGACGCGGATGCCGGGGCCGGTGGGGAGGCGCAGGAGCGAGATACGGCCGGGCGCGGGAGAGAACCCGCGGGCGGGGTCCTCGGCGTTGAGGCGGACCTCGATGGCGTGGCCGCGGGCGGGCGGCGGGTCGCCCTCGAGCCTGCCGCCGGCGGCGACGTGCAGCTGCAGCGCGACGAGGTCGGCGCCCGTGACCATCTCGGTGACCGGGTGCTCGACCTGGAGGCGGGCGTTGACCTCCATGAAGGAGAACTTCTGCGACTCGGGCTCGAAGAGGAACTCGACGGTGCCCGCGCCGCGGTAGCCGACCGACTCGGCGAGCCGGACCGCCGACGCGGCGAGGTCGCGCTCCTGCTCGGCGCTGAGGGCCGGGCTGGCCGACTCCTCGACGACCTTCTGGTGGCGCCGCTGGTACGTGCAGTCGCGGACGCCGAGCGCCCACACGGTGCCCTGGCCGTCGCCGACGAGCTGGACCTCGACGTGGCGCGCGCGCTCGACGAGCCGCTCCATCAGCACCGACGAGTCGCCGAACGCCTGGCCGGCCTCGGCGCGCGCGCGCTCGTACGCGGTCGCGATGTCCTCGGCCTTCTCGACGCGGCGCATGCCGCGCCCGCCGCCGCCGGCCGCCGCCTTGATCATCAGCGGGAAGCCGAGCTCCTCGGCGTGGCGCCGCGCGTCCTCCTCGGTCTCCACCGGGCCGCCGCTCCAGGGGGCGACCGGCACGCCGGCCTGCTCGGCGAGCTTCTTCGCCTCGATCTTGTCGCCCAGCGAGCGCATGACGCCGGCGTCCGGGCCCGCGAAGACGATCCCGAGGCGGTCGCACAGCTCGGCGAAGGCGGGGTGCTCGGCGACGAAGCCCCAGCCGACCCACGCGGCGTCGGCCTCCGTCTCGACGAGCGCGCGCTCGAGCGCCTCGTAGTCGAGGTACGCGGAGGCCGGCCCGAGGCAGTGGCGCTCGTCGGCCTGGCGGACGAACTGGGCGTGCCGCTCCGGCTCGCTGTAGAGCGCGATCACCCGGATCGGCTCGTCGCGCGAGTCGTTGAGCTCGCGGACCGCGTTGATCGCGCGCATCGCCGCCTCGCCCCGGTTGACGATGGCGAGCCGCGAGAAGGGGCGGTGCGTGGGAGTCACGCGCACTTGGTGTGACGGACGTCACGCTCGCCTTCAAGCGTTCGGGGTTCCTAACCCGCCATCTGTCGGGGTCACCGCCCGATTTCGTGCCGATCTGGTTTTCTAAGCACGAGGTGGCTGAACCGGTGTCCACGCGTCCCGTGTTCGTGGGCGGATGCCCGCGCTCGGGGACGACCCTCCTGCGCGCGATGCTCGACGCCCATCCGCACCTGGCGATCCCGGGGGAGACGCGCATCCTGGTGGACGGGTTCCGCAGCCGCGCCCGCTGGGGGGATCTCGAGGACCCCGGGAACCGGCGCCGCGTCGCGCTCTGGGTGGCGGGGCGCAAGGTGGCGCGCGCCCGGCGGCTCACGGACGACGTCGACGAGCTGGTGGAGCGCATGGCGGCCGCGCCGCCCACGATCGGGTCGGTGCTCGGCGCCGGCTTCCAGCTCTACGCCGAGCAGCACGGCAAGGCCCGCTGGGGCGACAAGCGCCCGAGCCTCGCGCTGAACCTGGACGCGGTGTTCGCGATGTTCCCCGACGCCCAGTACGTGCACCTCGTGCGCGACCCGCGCGCGGTCGTCGCGTCGATCCGCCGCGTCGGGCGCCGGCACGGCTGGGGCGGCCGCGGCCTCGCGGGCGGCGCTGACAAGTGGGAGCGCACGCAGCGCGCGGCGGAGCGCTGGCGCCGCCGCCTGCGCGCCGACCAGTTCCACGAGCTGCGCTACGAGGACCTCGTCGCCGATCCCGCCGCCGAGCTCACGCGGCTCGTCGCCTACCTGGAGCTCGACCCCGCCGGCCTCGACGCCATGCTCCACCACCACGAGACGACCGAGGTGCGCAGCGCCGAGCTGCACCGGCTCGTCTCGCAGCCGGTGACCACCGAGGCGGTCCGCGGCTGGGAGCAGGCGCTCAAGCCGCGCGAGGTCGCCTTCGTCGAGCACGTCCTCGGCGACCGCATGGCGCGCTACGGCTACGCGCCGGTGGCCGCGGGACGGCCGGTCCCGCGGAAGCTCGCCGAGCGCCACCGCAAGCGGCGGCGGCACATGCGCGTCGTCGCGGCCAAGCGGCGGGCGCGGGCGCTCGTGCTGCGGATCACCTACCGCCGCGCGGTGGCGGCGAGGACGAGCATCACGGTCCCGAGCACGGCGAGCGCGGGCCCGCCGGTCAGCTCGGCGTCCCAGACGTCGCCGTACTCGAGCGATCCGGGCAGGTAGTAGAGCCTGAGGGCGCTGAAGGCGACGGCCGTGATCGCGACGTAGCCGGCGGCGCGCGCCCGGCCGGCGAGGATGAGGATCGCCGCGACCGCCGAGAGGACGAGGATCTCGCCGGCGCCGTAGGGCATCCCGCTGACCGGCTCGACCCCGGCGCTCGTGCGGGCGTAGGCCCAGGGCATGATCGCGGCGCAGGCGAGCGCGACCGCGCCGAGCAGGAGCCAGCGCGTGGAGGCCCGCTGAGTGAGCACAGCCGCACTGTAGGCGCCGGTCGGCGATCCTGACCTAGGCGGACGGGTGGGGCGATACGCTGGGCGGCATGAGACGGCGAGTCGCACCGGTCGACCGCGTCGGGATCGACGAGCGCGCCGCCGTGCTGGGCAAGCGCTCGATCAAGTCCGAGTCGCAGCTCCAGGCGATCCGGATGGCGGTGTCGATGGTCGACCTCACGACGCTGGAGGGGCAGGACACGCCCGGCAAGGTCGCGCAGCTCGCGGCCAAGGCCGTGTGCCCGGCGCCCACGCACCCCGAGATCCCGTCCGTCGCGGCGCTCTGCGTGTACCCGTCGCGGGTGCCGGACGCCAAGCGCGCGCTGAACGGCTCGGGCGTCGCCCTGGCCAGCGTGGCCACGGGCTTCCCGTCGGGGCTCACGAGCATGGAGCTCAAGCTCGAGGAGACGCGCCAGGCGGTGGCCGACGGCGCGACGGAGATCGACATGGTGATCCCGCGCGACGCGTACCTGTCCGGCGACGACCAGCGGGTGATCTCGGAGGTCGAGCAGGTCAAGGAGGCCTGCGGCGCGGCCCACCTGAAGGTGATCGTCGAGGTCGACGAGCTCGGCGGCTACGACCACATCCGCCACGCGACGACGCTCTCGATGGAGGGCGGCGCGGACTTCGTCAAGACGTCGACGGGCAAGGTCGGCAAGGGCGCGACGCCGAGCGCCACGCTGGTGATGCTCGAGACCGTGCGCGACTACGTGCACCGCACCGGCAAGATCGTCGGCTTCAAGGCCGCCGGCGGCGTGCGGACGAGCAAGCAGGCGATCCACCAGCTCGTGCTGGTCAAGGAGACGCTGGGAGACGAGTGGCTCACGCCCGACCGCTTCCGCATCGGCGCCTCGTCGCTGCTCAACGACCTGCTCATGCAGTACGAGCACGGGACCTCCGGGCGCTACCAGCGGCCCGAGGACTTCTCCAAGGAGTGAACGATTTGACCGCCACGCGAACCGCGCTGGCCTGGGAGTACTCGCCCGCTCCCGAGGCGACCGACCACATCCGGATCGCCGATCGCTACGACCTGTTCGTCGGCGGCGGATGGCGGCCGCCCGAGGGCGAGGCCTACGTGCCGACCATCAACCCGGCCACCGAGGAGCCGCTGACCGAGATCGCGCACGCCTCGGCCGCCGACGTCGACGCCGCCGTGGCCGCGGCCCGCGAGGCGCTGCCGCGCTGGCAGGCGCTCCCCGCGCTCGAGCGCGGCAAGTACGTCTTCCGCATCGCCCGCCTGATCCAGGAGCGCGCCCGCGAGCTGGCCATCGTCGAGTCGCTCGACGGCGGCAAGCCGATCCGCGAGTCGCGCGACGTGGACATCCCGCTCGCCGCCGCGCACTTCTTCTACTACGCGGGCTGGGCCGACAAGCTGCGCTACGGCCTCGCGGGACGCCCCGCCGAGCCGATGGGCGTCGTCGGCCAGATCGTCCCGTGGAACTTCCCGCTGCTGATGGCGGCCTGGAAGCTCGCCCCGGCGCTCGCGTGCGGCAACACCGCGGTGCTCAAGCCCGCCGAGACGACCCCGCTCACGGCCCTGCTGCTGGCCGAGATCTGCCAGGAGGCCGAGCTGCCCTCCGGCGTGGTCAACATCATCCCCGGCGACGGCTCGACCGGCGCGGCGCTGGTCCGCCACCCGGGCATCGACAAGATCGCCTTCACGGGATCGACCGGCGTCGGAAAGGACATCCAGGCCGCGCTCGCGGGCCGCGACGTCGGCCTCACGCTCGAGCTCGGCGGGAAGTCGGCCAACATCGTGTTCGACGACGCGGCGATCGACCAGGCCGTCGAGGGCATCGTCAACGGGATCTTCTTCAACCAGGGCCACGTGTGCTGCGCCGGCTCGCGGCTGCTGCTGCAGGAGAGCGTGGCCGAGGAGGTCATCGAGAAGCTGTGGCGCCGCATGGGTCTCCTGCGCGTCGGCGATCCGCTCGACAAGAACACCGACGTCGGCGCCATCAACAGCGCGGAGCAGCTGCAGCGGATCGAGGCGCTGGTCGACGCCGGCGAGCGCGAGGGCGCGACGCGGCGCACGGTCGCCTGCACGCTGCCGGAGCGCGGCTACTGGTTCCCGCCGACCCTGTTCACCGACGTCGCGCCGGCCCACCGGATCGCCGTCGACGAGATCTTCGGCCCGGTGGTCTCCGTGCTCACCTTCCGCACCCAGGCGGAGGCGATCGAGAAGGCCAACGCGAGCGCGTACGGGCTCGCCGCCGGCGTGTGGACCGACAAGGGCTCCCGCGCGTTCGCCGTGGCGCGCGCGCTCAAGGCCGGCGTCGTCTGGCAGAACACGTACAACCAGTTCGACCCGACCTCGCCGTTCGGCGGCTACAAGGAGAGCGGCTTCGGTCGCGAGGGCGGAGCGGCCGGGCTGCGGCCGTACGTGAGGCTCGTATGAGCCGGCTCCCCGTCGCCAAGACCTACAAGCTCTACGTCGGCGGCGCGTTCGCGCGCAGCGAGTCCGGCCGCCACGTGGCGGCGACCGACCACGAGGGCAACCACGTCGCCAACGTCCCGCGCGGCACCCGCAAGGACGTGCGCGACGCCGTCAGGGCCGCCCGCGGCGCGCTCCCGGCGTGGCAGGGCCGCACGGCGTACAACCGCGGCCAGATCCTCTATCGCTTCGCCGAGGCGCTCGAGTCGCGGATCGACGAGCTGTCCCTGGAGACTGCGCGACTGCGCGGCCTGGAGGCCGCTCAGTCGCGTGGCGAGATCGAGGCCGCCGTCGACCACGCCGTCCACTACGCGGGCTGGACCGACAAGCTGCACGCCGTGCTCGGCACGGTCAACCCGGTCGCCGCGCCGCACTTCAACTTCACCATGCCGGAGCCGACCGGCGTGGTCGGCGTGCTCGCCCCCGAGGAGCCGGACGTGCTCGGCACGGTGGCCGAGATCCTGCCGCCGCTCGCGGCCGGGAACGTGGTCGTCGCCGTCGTCTCCGAGCGCTGGCCGCTGCTCCCGCTGCACCTCGGCGAGATGCTCGGTGTCGCCGACGTCCCCGCGGGCGTCGTGAACCTGATCTCCGGGCTGCGGTCCGAGCTCGTCAAGCCGCTGGCCGGCCACCGCGACGTCGACGCGATCGTCGACCCGAGCGGCGATCCCGAGGTGCGCAAGCTGGCCGCCGACAGCGTCACGCGGGTGACGCGCGGGTCCGGCGACGCCTACCTCGACGTCGCCGGCCTCGACGGGCTCTCGCGGATCGAGCCCTTCGTCGAGCTCAAGACCGCCTGGCACCCGGTCGGCACCTAGCTAACGCGGGTCCTTCACGAGCAGCTCCACGTTGCGGTCGCGCCGCGCGCCGGTCTTCTCGGCGTTGCCCTCGGTGCCCTCCAGGCCCTCGCGCTGCGGGTCGTTGAAGGACAGCGTGCGGGCCAGCGACGCGAGCTGGGCGGGCGAGAACGCGTCGGCCGGGCCGGGCGCCGGCGCGGCGACCGGGGCGGCCGAGTCGAGCAGCGTCCCGAACAGCGACAGCGTGCCGTCGCGGTTGTCCATGATCTCGATCAGGCGGCTCTGCTGCGGCCAGTCGATGTGCGACGCGGTGTTGATCTCCCAGAAGCCGCGGCCCTTCTTGCCCTTGTTGAAGGAGACCGCGTTGGCGTGCGTGTGGCCGGCCACGTAGGCGATCACGTTCGGGTTGCCGGCGAACAGCGACCTGATGGTCTTCTTGCCCGTCGTGCCGCGGTGCAGCGGCGTGGACTTGCGCGGGTCCTTGTCGCAGCCGGGCTCGTCCGCGGTCTGGCACCGGCCGGCGCCCTCGTCGTTGCGGGCGTTGTTCATCGTCTCGAGCGTGTGGTGGCCGAACGCGACGACGAGCTGCTTGCGCTTGGAGGCCTGCTTGAGCTCGCCCTGCAGCCACCGGTACTGCGGGTCGTCGATGTTGCCGCTCTGGCCGCCGCCCTCGGCGACGGTGTCGAGCGAGATCAGGCGGACGCCCTTCTTCGGCGAGAACGCGTAGTAGGTCGCGGTGCCCTTGGACGCGTTGAGCTGCTTCTTCGGCGTGTAGCCGAAGCCGTGCTTCTTGCCGGTGCCGATCAGCTTGCGGTACTCGGTCTTGGACACGATCCGCCGGTCGGGGTCCGGCGCCACGGTGCGCCCGCTGGCCAGCAGCTGGGCGATGAAGGCCGGGTCGCCGAAGCGGGCGAACAGCTCGTCGTCGGAGGCGCCGGCGAACTGGCCGGGGTCGAACGTCGCGCTCGGGAAGACCTTCAGGCAGCCGGTGGCGATCGCGCGGAACAGCTCCTCGCTGGCCGGCGCGTTGCCCTGGATCAGCCCGTCGTGGTTGCCGCGCGAGATGTACCACGGCACGTCGAGGCCGGCCGCGGTGAACGGGGCCTGGGCGCGCTCCATCAGGCCGGGGTAGCGCGGGAACGCCGCGTACGCGCCGCCGGTGGGCGCGGCGTCGGGATCCCAGAAGCCGGCCTTGCGGTCGTCGGGCGCGGCGGCGTAGTCGTCGTAGTCCTGCACGCCGGTGTAGCGGCGGGCGGCGACGTCGGCGTTCGCCGCGTCGATCGCGGCCTGGTCGGCGGTGCACGTGTTCCCGGGGCCGATCGGCTTGCCGGAGAACGGATCCACCTGGCCGCCGTCGAGCACGGTGCGGAACCACTGCGTCTCGTTGAGCTGCTGGTTGTCCGCCAGGTCGCCGGTCGTGATGGCGAGCCCGAGCTTCGCGCGCTTGCCGTTGCCCTGCTTGACCGTGCTGCGCTGGTTGGCGTTGACCGCCCGCACCGTCTGGTCGAACACCTGTAGGCCCATCGCCTCCTGCGGGCGCCACGAGGACTTGATCTCGCCGCCCGCCGCGTCGGCGAAGTCCACGCGCGCCGGGGACATCTCGTCCGCGATCTGCGGATCGGTGAGCTGCGCGAACATGAGCACCGACCGGCGGTCCTTCGCGCGGGCCTTCCTCGCCTTCGCCGAGCCCCCCTTGCGGACCACGTACTTCTCCCCGCCCGCGGCCTGCAGCGGCTGGTAGCCGGTGCCGCCCGCGGGGGCGATCTTGGTCTGGAGCGTCGTGTCGGCGGATGCGGTGCCGATCGCGACCAGGGGTGCGAGGGCCACCGCGAGCGCGGCAGCGAGGCGACGGGGGGACATGGCGGCGATCCTAGCGACGGGCCTTGCGGCGCTGCAGCACTTCACGTCCGCTCGCGTCGAGCGTCCGGACCGCGACCGCCCGCTTGCCGCGGGGCTTCCCGCGCAGCTTGAGCACGACCTCGCGCGCGCCGGCCGGGCGCACGGTCGTCGTCCGGCCGCGGCGCTTGGCCCGCACCTTCCTGCCGTCGGCGCGCGCGATCCGCACCTTCATGCCGCGCGGCAGCGTCACGCGCACGCGGTCGATGGCCGGACCGCCGCGCACGGCAACGATGCGCAGGGTGCGCCCGCTCACCGTCGTCGCGGGCTTGCGGCAGCCGGTGACGGCCATCGGCTCATTGAGGTTCGCGACCGCCCCGTTGTGCCCGGTGAGCCGCGCCTTGACGCGCGGCAGCGGCCCGCGGCAGAAGTCCTTCATGGCCCGCAGGCTGCGCTTGGCGTCGAACACCAGCTCGAAGCGCTCGAGCGGGACGTCGGGGATGCCCGAGAACGTCGTGAGGATCGGGTTGCCGGTCACCGATCCGGTGAGGCTGAGCGACGCCGGCCCGGTGAGGTCGAGGCGCAGGCCGGGGAGCGTCTGGCCGGCGATCGCGGCCAGGGACACCTGGCCGGTGAGCGGCGCCGGCAGCAGCGGGGAGCGGGCGAGGGCGGTACCGACGCGCGCCCGCGCGGGGCACGGGCCGGCGGCCTGCTCGGCGAGCGTGCACGTGTCGGCGAGGGCGCTCGAGTTGATCGTGATGCCGGCCGGCAGCGTCACCGCGGCGCCGGCCGTGGAGGCGTGCCCGGCGGGCACCGTGATCACCGTGCGCAGCGACGGCTGCCGCCGGTTGCCGATCGAGGCCTCGAGGCCCGGCGCGTAGGGCACCTTGTCGCAGCCGGTCGGCGTGAACGGCGTCGCCGCGCGGGTCGAGGCCGTGCCCGCGCCGGAGACCGCGGCGACCGTCGCCTGCGCCGCGGCGCACGAGGTCGGCAGGCTCACGAACGGCGACTCGAGCGTGAGCGACATCCCCTCGATCCACATGTCGACCGGGCCGAGCACCGGGATGCCGACCTTCGACGGCATGTTCGTGATCACCGAGTCCAGCCCGCCGTCGGACGGGCGCAGCCGCACCGGCGAGACGATGAAGACCTTCTCCGCGCCCAGCGGCGGGCGCACGACCACGCCCAGCCGGGCGGGCTCGCCGGGGCCGGGCACGACGTTGTAGACGTCGCCGGTCGCGGCGATCGGGACGCCGAGCAGCAGCGGGATCACCGTGTCGACCGTCGTGCCTCCCACCCGGGTTGCGGCCGGGCAGGTGTCCGCGGCGAACGCGGCCTGCGCGCACCTCGGCTTCGAGCTCGGGTCGCCGACCAGGCCTGGCGGCAGGCTGATCACCAGGTCGCGGACGTGCTCCGGCGGCGCGCCCGCGTTGTACGGCGTGAACGTCGCGGCGATCGCGAGGTCCGGGTGCGAGCCCGCCTGCAGGCCGCTGGGCGTGACGCTGAAGCCGGTCACCTCGAACTGCGCGGACGCGGCGGCGGGCAGCAGCAGGACGAGCAGGACCGCCAGGAGCGCCGCGCGCACTTAGAGCTCGGGCTGGTACTCGCCGAAGACGTCGCGCATCGCGCCGCACACCTCGCCGATCGAGCAGCGGTCGGCGAGGGCGGCGCGGATCACGGGCAACAGGTTGTCACTTCCCCGTGCCGCCGTGCGCAGGTCCTCGAGCCGGCGCTCGGCGAGCTCTTGGTCGCGGTCGTCCTTGAACGCCTTGAGGCGCTCGATCTGTCCGCGCTCGGTGGCGGGGTCGACGGTCAGCGTGTCCTCGACCTCGATGTCGTCCTCGACGTAGCGGTTCACGCCGACCACGACGTCCTGCTCGGTCCGGTAGCGCTCGTGGTAGCCGAACGCCGACTCCTCGATCTCGTTCTTGATGAACGAGACGGCGCTGACCGAGCCGCCGAGCTCGTCGACGCGCTCGATCAGCTTCCACGCGCGCTCCTCGATCTCGGCGGTCAGCGCCTCGACGTAGTAGGAGCCGGCGAAGGGGTCGACGGTGTCGGTGGCGCCCGACTCGTGGGCGATGATCTGCTGCGTGCGCAGCGCGATCTTGGCGGCGCGCTCGGTCGGGAGCGCGAGCGCCTCGTCGTAGCCGTTGGTGTGCAGCGACTGCGTGCCGCCGCAGACGGCGGCGAAGGCCTGGAGCGCGACGCGGACCACGTTGTTCTGCGGCTGCTGCGCGGTGAGGGTGACGCCGCCGGTCTGCGTGTGGAAGCGCAGCATCATCGACTTCGGGTCCTGCGCGCCGAAGCGCTCCTTCATCGCGTGCGCCCACATGTTGCGGGCCGCGCGGAACTTCGCGACCTCCTGGAACACGTTGTTGTGGCCGTTGAAGAAGAAGGCCAGGCGGGGGGCGAAGTCGTCGACCTTGAGGCCGGCGTCGAGCGCCGCCTGCACGTACGCCATGCCGCTTGCGAGGGTGAAGGCGACCTCCTGGACGGCGCTCGCGCCCTTCTCGCGGAAGTGGTAGCCGGAGATCGACACCGTGTTCCACTTCGGGATGTTCTCCCGGCAGTAGGCGAACAGGTCCGTCGTGAGCCGCATGCTCGGCTCGGGCGGGTAGATGAAGTTCCCGCGGGCGATGTACTCCTTGAGGATGTCGTTCTGGACGGTCCCGCGGAGGTCCTGGCTCTCGACGCCCTGCTCGGCGGCCACGAGCTCGTAGAGCAGGAGCAGCACGCTCGCCGGCGCGTTGATGGTCATCGACACCGAGACCTCGTCGAGCGGGATGCCGCCGAAGGCCGTGCGCATGTCGTCGATCGTGTCGATGGCGACGCCGGTGCGGCCGACCTCGCCGAGGCAGCGCGGGTCGTCGGAGTCCAGGCCGAGCTGGGTCGGCAGGTCGAAGGCCATGCTGAGCCCCGTCGAGCCGTTCTTGAGCAGGTACTTGTACCGCTCGTTGGACTCCTTGGCGGTCGCGTAGCCGGCGTACTGGCGCATCGTCCACGGCCGCTTGCGGTACATCTCGGCGTGGATGCCGCGCGTGAACGGGTACTCGCCCGGCTGCCCGAGGTCGAGGTCGTCGGGGAGGTCGCCGGGCCCGTAGAGGCTGCGGACCTCGATCCCCGAGTCGGTGAACCGCCGCGGATCGTCCGGGCCGACGACCGGCGCGACGGACTGGTCCGTGCTGTCCTTGTCCTCGATCGCCATGCCTGCAGGTTAGCCTCGGGGCATGTTCACCAGCCTCTTCCCGATCCTCGCGACGCGCGACCTCGGCGCGGCGCTCGGCTTCTACCGCGACCTGCTCGGCGCGACGGTCTCATACGAGTTCCCGGGACCCGACGGGGCGCCCGCCTACGTCGCGCTCGAGCTCGGCGCGTCGCACCTCGGCATCGGTCACGACCCCGAGCTCACCGACGGGCCGAGCGCGCGCTTCAGCCTCTGGGCCTACGTCGACGACTGCGACGCGGAGACCGAGCGGCTGCGCGCGGCGGGCGTGACGATCGTCGCCGAGCCGGCCGATCAGCCGTGGGGAGAGCGCGTCGCACGCGTGCTCGACCCGGACGGCAACCTCGTGCTGCTCGGGCAGGCCGCGGCCGCGTAGTTAGCTCGCGCGCCACCGCGCGATCAGCCCTGGCAGCTCCGCGTGCATGAACGCGAAGAAGTCGCGCGTCAGCTCGAGCCGCGCGCCCGCCGGCCCGGGCCCGAGCGCGGCCGCGCCCTCGCCGGCCGCCTCGATCCAGCGGCGCAGCTGCGCGGCCTGCTGCGTGTACATCTCGCCCCACACGTCGTCGTGCACCACGTAGGTGTCGCGCCGGGCGCCCGGCGCCCGCGTGCGGACGACCATGCCGACCTGGACCAGGTACCGCACCGCCCCTGAGACGGCCGCGGGGCTGACGTCCAGCGCCGACGCGATCTCCGCGGCGGTCATCCGCCCCGAGTCCTCGGCCAGGAGCCGCGCGAAGACGCGCGCGGGCATCCGTGCCATCCCGCTGTCGGCGAGCAGCCCGGCGAACCGGTCGACGAAGCGGCGGACCTCCTCCTCGCGGGGCATGTCGGTGAGCATACAGAGGTTTCAGAATTTCGTGAAAGTTGTGTAGGCTGAACATCGACATGAGCGACGACGCGATCTCCGTCTCCGGCCTCGTCAAGACCTTCGGCCGCTTCCGAGCCCTCGACGGCCTCGACCTCGAGGTCGCCACCGGAGAGGTCCACGGCTTCCTCGGCCCGAACGGCGCGGGCAAGTCGACCACCATCCGCGTGCTGCTCGGCCTGCTGCGCGCCAGCTCGGGCGAGGTCCGCCTGCTCGGCGGCGACCCGTGGGCCGACGCGGTCGCGCTCCACCGCCGGCTGGCCTACGTGCCGGGTGACGTGAACCTCTGGCCGAACCTCACCGGCGGCGAGGCGATCGACCTGCTCGGCCGCCTCCGCGGCGGCATCGATCCGAAGCGGCGCGAGGAGCTGATCGAGCGCTTCGAGCTCGATCCCGCCAAGAAGGGACGCACGTACTCCAAGGGCAACCGGCAGAAGGTGGCGCTGGTCGCGGGCCTGGCCTCCGACGCCGAGCTGCTCCTGCTCGACGAGCCCACCAGCGGCCTCGACCCGCTCAAGGAGACGGTGTTCCGGGAGTGCATCGAGGAGGTCCGCCGGGCGGGCCGCACCGTCCTGCTCTCCAGCCACATCCTGGCCGAGGTGGAGGCGCTGTGCGACCGCGTGAGCATCATCCGCGCCGGGAAGACCGTCGAGACCGGCAGCCTCGCCGAGCTGCGTCACCTCACGCGGACGGCGATCGACGTGCAGACGGTGCAGGCGCCCGAGCGGCTCGACGCGCTCGAGGGCGTCCACAACCTGCAGGTCGAGGACCATCGGGCGCGGTTCGACGTCGACACCGCCCGGATCGACGAGACGCTGCGCCACCTCAGCGCGCTCGGCATCCGCACGCTGACGAGCCAGCCGCCGACGCTCGAGGAGCTGTTCCTGCGCCACTACGGGGACGCGATCGAGTGACCGGCCTCGCGACGCTGCTGCGCTTCACCGCGCGCAGGGAGCGCGTGCGGATCCCCGTCTACGTGCTCGTGCTCGCCGCGCTGATCGCGTCGACGGCCGCGCAGAGCGAGACGCTGTACCCCACCGCCGCCTCGCGCGCCGACTACGTGGCCAGCGTGGAGGGCAACCCCGGGCTGATCGCCATGGTCGGCCCGGCCTACGGCGTCTCGACGGTCGGCGGCGACGTCGCCTGGCAGTGGGGCGCGTTCGGCGCCGTGGTCGCGGCGCTGATGAGCATGTTCATCGTCGGCCGCCACACGCGCGGCGAGGAGCAGAGCGGGCGCAGCGAGCTCGTCCGCTCGGGCGTGGTGGCCCGCGCGGCGCCGCTCACCGCGGCGCTGGCGGTGACCGCCGTCGCGCAGGTGCTCATGGCCGTCGCGGTGGCGGGGGTGATGATCGCTCTCGACACACCTGTCGCGGGCTCGATCGCGCTCGGCGCGTCGCTCGCGGCGGTCGGGCTCTTCTTCGCGGGCGTCGCCGCCGTGGCGATGCAGGTGAGCGAGGGCACCGGCGGCGCGTACGGGCTGGTCGGCGCCGTCCTCGGCGCGTCGTACGGCCTGCGCGCGGCCGGCGACGTGGGCGACGGCGCGCTCTCCTGGCTCTCGCCGATCGGCTGGGGCCAGGCGATGCGCCCGTACGCGGACGAGCGCTGGTGGCCGCTGCTCCTCCTGCTCGCCGGGACGGCCGTCTGCCTCGCCGGCGCGTACGCGCTGCTGGCGCGGCGCGACGACGGCGCCGGGCTGATCGCTCCGCGCCCCGGCCCGCCCACGGCCGGACCCGGCCTCGCGCGGCCGTTCGGCCTCGCGTTCCGGCTGCAGCGCCAGGGCCTCGCCGCCTGGGCCGTGGGCCTCTTCCTCGGCGGCCTGTCCGTCGGTCTCACCGCCCAGGACGCCGACAGCATCCTCGGCGACAGCGACGCGGTCGACGAGCTGTTCGCCCAGGCCGCGGGCAGCCTGGTCGACAACTACCTCGCGATCTCGCTCCTCTCGTTCGCGCTCATCGGCAGCGGGTTCGCGATCCAGGCGATCCTGCGGATGCGCGCGGAGGAGACCGCCGGGCGGCTGGAGCCGCTGCTCTCCACCGCGCTGGCCCGGCCGCGCTGGGCGGCCGGCTACGTCGGCGTGGCCGCCGCCGGGACGGTGCTCATCCTCGCCGCCAGCGGGCTCGGCGCCGGCCTCGCGGACGGCCGCGTCGCGCTGATCGTCGGCTCGTCGGTCGCGCTGGCGCCCGCGGTGTGGGTGCTCGCGGGCATCGCCGTCGCGCTCTTCGGCCTGCTGCCGCGCTTCGCCGCGGCGGCCTGGGCCGGGCTCGGCGCGTGCTACCTGCTGGCCTTCCTCGGACCGCTGCTCGGGCTGCCGGACTGGGCGCTCGACCTCTCCCCGTTCACCCACGTCCCGCTCCTGCCGGCCGCGGACCTCGACGTCGTGCCGCTGCTCGCGCTCACGGCCGTCGCCGCGGCGCTCACCGCGATCGGGCTGATCGGCTTCCGCCGCCGCGACGTCCCGGCCTAGCACCGGCGTTCGCCCGTACGAACGAACGACGGTGCTAGCGCACCCGCAGATACGCCTTCATGCCGAGGGCGGTGTGGCCCTCGATCGTGCAGGTGAGGCGATAGCGGCCCTTGCGCAGTCGCCCCTCCCACTCGCCGACCTCACCCGGCGAGGTCTTGGCGATCGCTCCCCGCTTGCCCTTGCCGATCCGGGTGATGCGCAGGTCGTGCGGGTCCTCGCCGCGGTTGGCGAGCTGGACGATCGCCGTGCCCGGCTTCAGCTTCGCGCGCGAGAGCGTGAGGTTGAACTCGCGCGCCTCGACGAGCAGCCGCGAGGGCGCGGCGGCGGCGGGCGCCGCGCACAGCAGGCCGAGCAGCGCCGCCACGCAGGCCAGTCGCTTCATCGCACCACGGCGTGCCGCATGCCGCCCACGCCGGGCAGCACCCGCGCGGGGTCGACCCCGAACCAGTCGCCGACGATCGACGCATAGACGCCGCGGAAGTCCGACGTGGCTCGCAGGTTGCCCTGCGGGTCGAGCGTGCCGAGGCCGGGGAACTCGCCGATCATCCGCCCGGTGGCCCGCGTGCCGATCACGAAGCCGATCCCGGCCGCGCCGTGGTCGGTGCCCGAGCCGTTCTCCTGCGCGCGGCGGCCGAACTCCGTCCAGACCAGCGTGAGCACCCGGTCGGCGAGCCCGCGCGCCTCGAGGTCGCGCTGGAACGCGAACAGGCTGTCGGCCGTCAGCCGCAGGTTCTCCGGGAACTCCTCGGCCTGGTTGGCGTGCGTGTCCCAGGCGCCGGGAGCGGTGAGGGTCGCGCAGCGCACCGGCAGGCCCGCGCCGAGCATGGCGGCCAGGCCGGCCAGGCGCTTCGGGAAGCGGTGCTCGGCGGTCGGGTAGCTCGCCAGCGGCGTGTAGGTCGGCTCGCCGTCCTTGCCCAGCGGCGCCAGCGAGGCGCGCACGCCGCCCGCGAACGCTGCGGCGCGCGCGGCCTGGGCCATGGCGGGATCGCGCGACTTCACCAGCGCGCGGCCGACGTCGGCGAACGCGGGGATGGCCAGCTCGCCCGGCGGGCCCCAGGCGCCGGGCGCCCAGAAGCCGAAGTCCTCCGGCGCGTCGACCGCCGCGACCGGCACGCGCCCCGTGGCCAGGGACGGGCCGAGGCTGCCGCCCATCGAGACGCCCTGCAGCGGGTTGTCGGCGGTGCCCACGACGTCGAGCAGCCGGCCCAGCCATCCGGAGCGCAGGCCGGGGTCGAGCGCGCCGACCTCCCAGTAGTGGCGCGAGACGAAGTGCGACTGGTCGGGGCTCGTGTAGCCGACGGCGGGCAGGACCGAGACCTTGCCCTCCGCGTGCAGCGTCGCGAGCGGCGCCGCGTTCGGGTTCCACATGAGCCGCGGGTCCTCGGAGAAGGCCCGGCCGCCCTCCGGGATGCCGAGCGAGGGCCGCAGCCGGCGGTAGTCGGGGTCGCCGATCGGAGCGAGGATCGAGAGGCTGTCGGCCCCGCCGTCGAGGAACACGTTGACCAGCACGGTCCCGGGTCCGCCGGCCTGGGCGCGGGCGATGCCCTCGTCGAACGCCGGCAGGCGCCCCGCGCCGTACACGGCCAGCGCGAGGCCGGCCGAGCGCAGCAGGAACGACCTCCGCGAGAGGCCGGTGCCGGCGGGCGCGGGCATGCCGGGCTCGATCGCGGGCAGTCCGGCCCCGGCGCGGGCGTGCTCGGCGCAGCAGGTGCGGGCGTCGTGGCTCATGAGGTCAGGTAGTCGGGGGAGACGGCGATCAGCATGCGCAGGGCGTTCTCGGTCAGCCGCGGGTAGCTCTCGCGCTTCCACTCCTGGTCGGCGGTGCGCATGGCCTGCTCGGCGTAGCGCTCCAGCGCGCTGCGGGTGGCGCGCGAGAGCGGCGGGTTGCCCCAGAACCCGTTGGCGCGGCGCACGAGCTCGGCGGGCTTGCCGGAGCGCTTCGCCTCGTCCGGGAGCTGCTCCTCGTTGCAGATGTAGGTGGCCATCTGCCAGCGGGCGCGGAAGGTGGCCGTGTCGAGCCAGCGCGTGTCGTCCCAGCCCGACACGTTGGGCGGCTCGAACAGCATCTGCCCGGCCTGGTGGCACAGCCACGACCACGACGTCGTGTCGACCCCGCGGCCGACCGCCCGCAGCATCCCCGCGGCCTGCACGACCGGCGGCTTGACCATCCGGCGGTCGCGGTCGTAGAGGTGCGGGTGGCGGAGGATGGCGTCGAGCACCGGGCGGACCTTGCGGCCGTTGCCGACGTAGATGCGCTCGAGCGCGCGCGCCGTCCCTCGCGGCGGCGGCGTGGGGATGAAGTAGCCCCACAGCTTCCCGACCACGAACTCCGGGCTCTTGCGGTGCCGGACGCTGAGGCGCACCGCGTCGCGCCAGTCGAAGCGCCCGCGCTTGCCGAGCACGCGCTTGCGCCCGCCGTCGTGGCGCTCGCGCTCGAAGCGGAAGTCGTGCGGGCCGCGGCCCTCGGACCACGTGTAGTCGAAGCCGGTCAGCGCGCGGGCCATCTCGCGCACGTCGCGCTCGGTGTAGCCGCGCCCGGCGCCGAGCGAGAAGAGCTCCATCAGCTCGCGCGCGTAGTTCTCGTTGACGTCGTCCTTGCTGTTCTCGACGCCGTTGAGCCACAGCAGCATCGCCGGGTCCTTCGTCACGTCGATGGCGAGCTGCTCGAACGAGCCCAGCGCGTGGCGGCGCAGGAGCGCGTTCTGTCGCAGCATCAGCTCGGTGGTGGCGACGCTCTTGCTCGTGGCGAACCAGTCGTGCCACACGAGCGTCATGCGCTCCACGAGCGGCGCCTGCGTGCGGACCATGCGGTCGAGCCACCAGCAGTGGTCGTGGCCCCAGGCGTCGCGCGGCGCGAGCGGGCGGCCGTCCTCGTCGCGCGGCGACGGGCCCTTCAGGCGGCGCGAGCGCGGGTGCGTGAGCGAGTCGACGGCGCGGTCGAGCCCGAGCTTGGCCAGCTTCTCGGCCTGCCCCTTGCGCGGGCCGAAGCCGGCGCGCCACAGCAGGCGGCGCGCCTCGTCAGGCCCGAACGGGCCGCGATATCTCGGTACGCGGGACATCCAGACGTACTGGTCGGCAACGAGCGCTCCGCGCTTCAGTTCGTGCGCGGCGAAAGGACGTCCGTACGCGAGTAGTGCCCCACCGCGTCGAACCACCGCTTTGCGTGCAGCCCTGCCCGCAGGTCACAGTCTGCCACGACGATCGCCTCGGCGTCGTAGGTCGGACCGGCGATCACCTCGCCCCAGGTCGGCTCGACGATCGCCGCGCCGCCGCGGCCGTACACCGCCTCGCGATCGACCTCGACCGGGAAGTCGGCCGGGAACGCGCTCCCCGGGATGTACTGCGGGGCGGAGACGACGTAGGCGCCGGACTCGATCGCGATGTGGCGCATCGAGGCGATCCAGCCGTCGGAGTCGTCGGCGGTCGGGGCCACCCAGATCTGCGGCGCGCCCTGGTACACGGACCAGCGCGCGAGCGGCATGCGGTTCTCCCAGCAGATGAGCCCGCCGACGCGCCCCACGGGCGTCTCGACCGGCGCGAGGTCGTCGCCCGCCCCGATGCCGTGGAACAGCCGCTCGTGCTGGGTCGGCATCAGCTTGCGGTGCTTGTGCAGCAGGCCGCCGGGCCCGATCGTCAGGAACGCGTTGTACAGCGTCCCGCGGTCACGCTCGTTGATGCCCACCACGGCGTGCACGTCCAGCCGCTCGCAGGCCGCGGCGAGCTCGTCGACGAGCGGCCCCGGGACCTCCACGGAGTTCTCGAGCAGCAGCTCCCAGAACTCGTCCCAGCCGCCGAAGGAGCTCGCGCCGCTCGCCCAGCGGTTCGAGGGGTAGAGCGGCACGAAGGTCTCCGGGAGCACGGCCAGCTCGACGCCCTGGCCGGCCGCCTCCTCGAGCAGCCGCACGGCCTTGGCGACGCTGGCCTCCGCGTCGAGGATCACGGGCGTGGCCTGGATCGCGGCCACGCGCACGGTGCGCAGCTCGGGCATGGCAGCGATCCTACCCGCGCCGCAGCACGTTCTCGACCACCCGCTGCACCCGCGCGAACGCGCGGCGCTGCAGCCGCGAAGGCGTGTCGCACGCCGAGTGCCGGCACGGGTTGTCGAGCACGCCGAGCTTGACGCCGCGCATCCCGGCCAGCTCGAACTCGCGGTGGTCGGAGTTGCCGGTGCCGTCGTCGCGCTGCCAGTCGACGGCCACGCCCTCCTCCGACGCCGCGTCGAGCAGCTCGCGCTCGACCCGCGACCGGGGCGCGGCCGCCGGCGAGCGCAGGCGGAACGGACGTCCCGCGCCCGACCTCGTCGAGCGAGAGCGCGTAGCGCAGCCGCCGCCGCGGCACGATCGAGCGCAGCGCGAGCGAGCCGAGGTGGTCGGGCGAGCCGGTGTAGATGCGCTCCTCCGCCCCGGTGGCGACGAGCCAGACCGTGCACGGCGGGTCGAGCGCGTCGAGCCGCGGCGCGAGCCCGGCGAGCAGCCCGAGGCCGGAGGCGTTGTCCTCCGCGCCGGGCGAGGGCGGGACCGTGTCCGCGTGCGCCATCAGCACCCGCACGCACGAGCGTGAGCCCTCGCGAACGCCGATCACGTTGCGCGAGCGGCCGCGCGGCGTGGAGAAGCGCTGCACGCGGACCGTCAGGCCCGCGCGCTCGAAGCGCTTGCGCATCCGCGTGTGGGCGCGCCGCTCCAGCCGGCCGGCGGCCGGACGCGGCGCCATCACGGGCGATCGAGACGGCGACGTCGTGCGCCTGCACCCCGAGGGCGGCCGCGACGAGCGCTCCGGCCAGCACTCAGAAGGCGCCGCGCCGGCTGAACACGGCCGGAACGGTCTTGAGCAGGATCGCGAGGTCGAGGCCGACCGACCAGCGCTCGAGGTAGAGGAAGTCGAGCCGCACGAGGTCGTCGAAGTCGAGCTCGGAGCGGCCGGAGACCTGCCACAGGCCGGTGATCCCGGGCAGCACGAGGTAGCGCTTCTTGTGCCAGTCCTCGAGCTGGTCGAAGTCGCGCTGCGGGAGCGGGCGCGGGCCGACCAGCGACATCTGGCCCGCGAGCACGTTCAGGAGCTGCGGCAGCTCGTCGATCGAGTACCGCCGCAGGAAGCGCCCGAGGCGCGTGAGCCGCGGATCCTCGCGCATCTTGAACAGCGGGCCCGTGGCCTCGTTGAGCGACTCGAGGTCGGCCTGGATCTGGTCGGCGTCCGAGCGCATGGTCCGGAACTTCAGGCACGCGAACGACTCGCCGCCGATCCCGGGCCGCATCGAGCGGTAGAGCACCGGCCCGCGCGAGGAGGCGGCGACGGCGACCGCGATGAGCAGCAGGAGCGGGCGAGAGCACGAGCACCAGCAGCAGCGCGACGACGAAGTCGAACGTGCGCTTGACCGCGTAGTCGAAGCCGTCGAAGACCGGCGGGCGCAGCTCGAACAGCGGCACCGACGCGCCGGGCACGAACTCGGCGCGGTGCACGAGGATCTCCATCGTCGACGGCGCGATCCGCACCGTCACGCCGCGCTGGTGGCACGGGTCGACGAGGTCGACCGCGCGCTCCTGCGGGAAGTCGGGGTCGGCGATGATCACCTCCTGCACGCGGTGCACGTCGAGCACCGCGGCGATGTCCTCGATCCGGCCGAGCGAGCGCAGCCCGTTGTCGGGCCGCGGCGTCAGCGACACGAAGCCGACCATCTCGACCGGCGCGTGCACCTCGTCCTTGAGCGCGTGCGCGACGTCCTCGATGTGCTTGCCCGAGCCGACGAGCACGGCGCGGCGGCGGTAGCCGGCCAGTCGCAGCAGGATGCCGGTGATCTTCTCGTAGCCCCACCGCAGCGAGCCGATGAAGCAGATCCCGAACGCCAGCGTGCCGTAGAAGATGTAGTAGCTCGAGTACTGCTCGCCGTTGATGAGCGCGAAGATGAGCGCGACGACGGTGACCTGGAAGAGCGAGGAGACGATCCGCGACAGGCCGGGCCGCTCGGCGCGCGAGGAGTACAGCCCGGAGCGGGCGAACAGCAGCACCGTGAGCAGATAGGCGAAGGCGACGGTGTCGCGCGTCTCGTCCATCGACGCCGTCCACGCCCACTCGCCGTAGCGCAGCACGGCCTTGACCATGAGCGCGACGTAGATCGCCGCGAACACGCCGACGAGGTCGAGCACGAGCAGCGAGAGCACGCGCAGGCTCGTGCGCAGCGTCTCCATCCGCAGCAGGAACGCGAGGGCCGGCGGGCGCTTGCGGCGCACGTCGACCCCCGGCAGGTCGATCTCGACCGTCCGTACGTTGCGCGGGCGTTGCGGCGTTTGGGTGGGGACGTCTGCCAAAGCTGGTTCCCAGGCACTAACGCGCCCGGGATGCGGAGGTAGCGGGGTTAGGTGATGCCCGCGCCGGTCAGCGCTTCGACGCCGGACTGGTCGAGGGTACGGCGGAGACCGTCGCGGAGCTCCACGGTGGGCTCCCAGCCCAGGAGCTCGCGGGCGAGCGAGATGTCCGGCTGCCGGATCTTCGGATCGTCAGTGGGGAGGGCCTCGTGCACGATCTCCGAGCGCGACCCGGTGACCTCGATCACCGCGGTGGCGAGCTCGAGGAGCGTGAACTCGTTCGGGTTGCCGATGTTGACGGGGTGGTGGGCGCCGGACTCGGCGAGCCGGATGATGCCGTCGACGAGGTCGGAGACGTAGCAGAACGAGCGCGTCTGGGAGCCGTCGCCGAACACGGTGATCGGCCGGTCCTGGAGCGCCTGGCGCATGAACGTCGGGATCGCCCGGCCGTCGTGCGGGCGCATCCGGGGGCCGTAGGTGTTGAAGATCCGCACGATCGCGGTGTCGACGCCCTGCTGGCGGTGGTAGGCCATGGTGAGCGCCTCGGCGTAGCGCTTGGCCTCGTCGTAGACGCCGCGCGGGCCGATCGGGTTCACGTGGCCCCAGTAGCGACTCCGGCTGCGGGTGCACCTGCGGATCGCCGTAGACCTCGGACGTGGAGGCGAGCAGGAACCGCGCCCGGTGGTGCTTGGCCAGGCCGAGCGCGTGATGGGTCCCGTAGGAGCCGACCTTCAGCGTGTGCAGCGGCAGCCGCAGGTAGTCGATCGGCGACGCCGGGGAGGCGAAGTGGTAGACGAAGTCGACGGGCTCGTCGACGAAGAACGGCTCGATGATGTCCGCGTGCATGTGCGCGAACTCCGGCACGCGGATGTGGGCGATGTTGGCGAGGGACCCGGTCTCGAAGTTGTCGACGCAGATCACGCGATGGCCGCGTCGAGCAGCTCATCGCAGAGATGCGATCCGAGGAATCCCGCACCACCCGTGACAAGGCAGGTGGCCATGTCGGCGCGCAGGATATCGAGCAGCTAGCGGGCCCGCGCGGCCTTGAGCGTCTTCTTGCCGATGTCCAGCTCGACCAGATAGTGGCGCTTCGTCGTGCCGCTCGGCGAGGCCCTGCGTCTCGAGCCGCTTGCACACGACGGGGCACTTCTTGCAGCGCGGGCCGGACTTGCAGCAGCGCCTCTTGGTCTTGACGAGCTTGAGCTTCCCCACAGCGCGGCGCGAGCAGCACCCATTAGGCTAGCCGCGGCTTGGATCGCCGCGCCATGCCCGCCGACACCTTCGTCAGCCAAGCTCAACGAGCAGATCGGCCACGAGTTCGCCGCCCACCAGCAGTACGTGGCGATCGCCGTGCACTACGACGCCGAGACGCTGCCCGCAGCTCGCGCGCTTCTTCTATCGCCAGGCGCTCGAGGAGCGCGACCACGCGATGATGATGGTGCAGTACCTGATCGACGCCGACGCCGACGTCGTGATCCCGGGCGTGGCCGCGCCGCAGGCCGAGCTTCGCCGACATCGTCGAGCCCGTCGCGCTCGCGCTCGACCAGGAGAGGCGGGTGACCGCAGCAGATCAACGGGCTCGCCGCCACCGCCCGCGAGGCGGGCGACTACACGAGCGAGCAGTTCATGCAGTGGTTCATCAAGGAGCAGGTCGAGGAGGTCGCGACGATGTCCGACCTGCTGCGCGTGGTCGAGCGCTCGAAGGACGACCCGATGGAGATCGAGAACTTCATGGCGCGCGAGCACCCGAGCGACGGCGGCGAGGACCCGACGGCGCCGCACCCGCCGGCGCCGAGTGAGCTTCTCGGCCGAGCTGCGCGAGGCCGCCGCGCCCGTCTGGGAGGCGCAGCTCGAGCACCCGTTCGTGCGCGGGATCGGCGACGGCTCGCTGCCCGAGGACCGCTTCCGCTTCTACATCCGCCAGGACTACCTGTTCCTGATCGACTACGGGCGGCTGCTCGCGCTGGCCGCCGCGCGCGCGCCGCGGCTGGAGTGGATGCGCCGCTTCGCCGCGCTCGCCGAGTCCGTGCTCGAGACGCGAGATGGACCTGCACCGCCAGTTCGCGGCGCGCTGGGGGATCACGCCGAGCAGCTCGAGTCCGAGCGCACGGCGCCGGCCACCGACGCGTACTGCGACTTCCTCCTGCGCACGGCGCTCGCTCGGCGACTTCGCGGAGCTGGTGCGGCGCCGTGCTGCCGTGCATGTGGGGCTACGCCGAGGTCGGGCGCGCACCTGGCCGAGCGCGGGCTGCCGGACCACGCGGGCTACGCGGAGTGGATCGCGCGCGTACGCGAGCGACGAGTTCGCCCAGCTCGCCGCGTGGTGCCGCGAGCTCACCGACGCCGCGGCGGCCGACGTCGCCGGCCCGGCGCGCCGGCGCATGCACGGGGCGTTCCGCGCGTCGAGCGAGCACGAGCTCGCGTTCTGGGAGAGCGCCTGGCGCTCGGGCTAGAGCGGCACCAGCGCGCCGTTCTCGGGCACGGTCACGCGGCCGGTGAGGCCTTCGTCGCGCAGGCGCTGGTGCAGGTCGGCGCGCCGGAGCGGGCAGTGGTTGATCGCCTCGAGGTGGACGGCGACGACGCGCGCGTCCGGCGCGTGGCGGGCGACGGCCACCACGTCGTCGGCGGTCATGACGATCGGGTCGCCCTCGAGGAAGCGGGCGGCGCCCGCGTTGACGACGACGACGTCGGGCCGGTGCTCGTCGAGCGCCGCGGCGACCTCGTCGCACCAGATCGTGTCGCCGGCGACGTAGAGGACGGGCTCGCCCTCCGCGGCGAGCACGAACCCGGAGACGGGCGCCAGCGCCTCGGCGATCGCCCCGGTGCCGTGCGCGGCCGGCGGTGCGCGCGATGCGCAGGCCGTCCCAGTCGAGCGCGTCATCGACCGGGCGCACGTCGGTGAAGCCGTGGCCGCGCAGCGTCCCGGCGTCCTCGGGCTGGCAGAGCAGCGGCAGGTCGCGCGGGCAGGAGCTCGATCGCGGTCGCGTCGAGGTGGTCCTGGTGCAGGTGGGTGATCAGCGCCGCGTCGAGGCCCTTGACCACGATCGCCGGCCGGCTCGGGCAGGTCGCACCAGCGGGTTGCGGACCGGATTGGCCGTGTTCTCCACAGGCGGCCGGGCGCCCGCCGGGTCGAGCATCGGATCCACCAGCAGGTGGCGGCCCGCCAGCCCGCAGGTGCAGCGTCGCGTTGCGGATCAGACGCAGCCGCATCCCGACTCGAGAGCGTACTCTCGGGACGGTGCGCGCCCTGTACGAGGACTTCTGGGCCGACGCACCCGCCGATCCGGAGCCGTGGGCGTGGCGGCGCCGCCGCGAGCTGCTGCTCGGCGAGGCGCGGCCGGGCGAGCGCGTGCTCGACCTCGGCTGTGGCGCCGGGCGCTTCGTCGCCGCGCTGCGGCAGGCGGGCGCGGACCCGGTCGGCGTCGAGATCGCCGAGGCGGCGCTGGAGCGCGCGCGGGCGAACGCCCCCGGGGCCGACCTGCGGCTGCTGGAGGACGACGGGTCGCTCCCGCTCGAGCACGCCGCCGTCGATCTCGTGTGGTGCTCGGAGGTGCTCGAGCATGTCGCCGATACGGCGCACCTCCTGCTCGAGGTCCGGCGCGTGCTGCGGCCGGGCGGCCGCCTGCTGATCACCGTGCCGTTCCACGGGCGGGTCAAGGCGGCGCTGATCGGCCTCCTGCGCTTCGACGCGCACTTCGACCCGCTCGGCCAGCACCTGCGCTTCTACACGCGCTCCTCGCTCACGGCCGTGCTCGAGGACGGCTTCGAGGACGTCCGCGTACGGCCCTGGGGCGGGCCGCCGCTCCTGCGGACCGGGCTTACGGCGCGGGCTCGGCGGGCGTAGTCGCGGCGCGGCTCGCCTCGACCACGTCCGACGTCGAGGCCGGCGACTTCGGGTCCAGGTAGTACGCGGCCTGGAACGCGCTCAGGGCGCCCTGGGGATCGTTGAGCGCCGACAGCCGGAACCGGCCGAGCCGGCGCCACGCCTCGGCGCTCGCGGGCTGCAGGTCGACGGCGCGCTCGAGCGCCGCCTCGGCCTCGGCGGTCTGCCCGCGCGCCTCCTCGATCGCGGCCAGCTCGAACAGCGGGTCGACCGACAGCGGGTTGCGCTCGGTGGCGATGCGGGCGATGTCGGCGGCCGCCTCGGGTTGGCCCTGGTCGAGCCGCGCGAAGGCCTCGTCGCCGGCGTGGACCGCGCGCACGGGCTGGTAGGCGGTCCAGGCCGCCGCGAGCGCGATGGCGATCACGATGCCGACGGCGAGCGCGCGCAGCGGCGGCACGCGCTGGCCGAGCCGCGCGAGGCGGCCGGCGTGGGGCCAGAGCATGCGCTCGGGACCGGGCGGGCCGTCCGGCGCCGCGAGCCGGGCGCGCAGGGGCCCGCGCCCGGCCACCCAGCCGGCGCAGAGCACGGCGACGCCGGCGTTGGCGGGCACGAACCACGTCCAGTCGACGGTCGAGTGCACGCCGAACACCACGACGACGACCACGAGCGTCAGCATCCCGATCCGCTCGGCGTCGTACGGCAGGCCGCGGTCGCGCCTGCGGACGCCGGTGGCCCGCGCGGCGGTGACGAGCCAGGCGCCCATGGCCAGGAGCGACACCGCGAGCCCGAGCCAGCCGAAGTCGGCCAGCGTCTGGACGACGTAGCCGTGCGCGTGGCGGACCATCAGGGTGTCGTCGCGATAGCGCGTGCGCACCGTCGCGTACGAGCCCGCGCCGGAGCCGAGCAACGGCTCGGCGGCGTGGATGTCGAGCGCCTCGCGCCAGTAGCGGGCGCGCACCGAGGAAGTGGCGGTCAGCCGGTCCGGCGTGTTGGCGGGCGTGCGCGCGTCGGGGTCGGTGAGCTGCGTCCAGGCCTTGGAGACCTGCCCGTCGACGCCGCCCGGCGCGGCGGCGAGCGCGACCAGCCCGATCAGCGGGACGAGCGCGAGGACGGCCAGCGCGCCGCGGCCGACGAGGCGGCGCTCGCGCGGGGTCGGCGGCCGCTGGGCGAGGGCGAACTGCACGGCGATGCCGGCGGCCAGGAGCACGGCCAGCATCAGCAGCAGGAGGGCGCCGAACTCGTGGCCGGCGTCGACCCGGGCGGCCATCGGGGCGCCGTCGGTGGTGAGCCCGTCCTGCGAGAACGCCCAGGCCACGATCGGGCCGGAGCCGACGACGGCGCCGGCGAGGGCCACCATCCCCCGCAGGCGGAGCGGCACGAGCACGAACCACACGGCGACGCCCGCCAGCAGCGCGACGAGCGCGCCGCGCGAGTAGGCGAGCATCATGCAGACGAGCAGCAGGCCGATCGCGGGCCAGGCCAGCGCGTTCGCGGCGGCGTGGCCGGAGCGCCGCGCGGCCAGCCACAGCATCGGCGGCACGCCGAGGGCGGCCATCAGGCCGACGGAGTTCCAGTACGCGAACGGCTCGCGCAGCCGCGCGTACGTCTCCTCGCCGGCGAGCGAGGCCGGGAAGACCTTGGTCAGCAGCGCCCATGCGCAGACGATCAGGCAGCCCGCGCCGACGCCGATCAGCACCGCTCCCCAGCCGTGCGGGATCAGGCGGGCGAGGGCGATGCCGGCGGCGAAGAGCGCGACGTAGGCGAACGTGCGGGTGGTCTCGATCCACGAGTCCGCGGGGGCGAGCGACCAGAGGATCGACAGCCCCGTGAGCACCGCGAGCAGCGTGAAGGCGAGCAGCGCGGGACCGCCGTAGAGCGGCGCCTTCGCGGTCCACGGCCGTTGCAGCAGGGCCGCGCACACGAGCGCGGCGCTGGCGAGGATGATCGCGATCAGGACGTTGGTGGTGCGCTCGAGGCGCAGGCCGCCGGCGGCGGCGAACGACACGGCGACGATGCCGATCGCGATCCCGGCGGCCAGCACGCCGCTCCCGGCGACGCGCGGGAGCGGGATCGTGACCGAGCGCCGCTGCGGGCGGCTAACCGGCTCGGCCAGGGAGGACACGTCGGATCCCTCCGAGCCTGCGGACATGACCCCGCCCGCCCGCCAGGCCGGCGACGGCCGCGACGGCGAGCAGCGCCAGCAGCACGAGCACGGTGGCCGGCAGGTCGTTGCGCAGCGACGCCGAGCCGGGCGTGACGCGGCGGCCGGAGATCTCGATCGGCTCTACCGAGGCCGCGCCCTCGATGGCCTCGCGGTCGGCGTCCGTGGAGGGGGTGAGGGGCGCGCCGCCGCCGCCTCCGCCGCCGGAGCCGCCACCGTCGACCGTGCCGCCGCCGGTGCCCGCTCCGCCGCCGCCACCGCCACCGCCGCCGGACCCGCCGGCGCGGGCCAGCAGCGCGCGGGTCAGGACGTCACGGCAGTCGGTGTACTGGTCGACGTCGTCCGGGATGTTGCTGCGCGCGTCGCGGATCTCGGCAGCCGTGTAGTCACCGCTCAGTTGGCCGTTCTGGCATTCGCGGAGGATCTTGTTGCGCGTGGCGTCCGCCTGGGCTGCGGGCGCAACCAGCAGGACCGCCAGCACGGCGAGAAGAGCCGGGCGCAGCATGCGGTGGAGCACGCTAGCAGGGGCTTTCCGGGCGTCCGGCGCCTGCCGCGGCGAGCGCGCGGGCCATGCCGGCGGCCCACGCGTCGTGCGTGTAGGCGGCCACCGCGGAGCGCGCGGCGGCGCCCAGGCGCTCGCGCAGCGCGGCGTCGTCGTGCAGGCGGCGCAGGGCGTCCGCGAGGGCGCGCTCGTCGTTCGCCGGGACCACGAGGCCGGTGCGCTCGTGCTCCACGAGGCCGCCGGCGGCGGCGCCCACGGCGTCGGTGGCGATGACGGGGACTCCCTGGCTCATGGCTTCGTTGGCCACCAGGCCCCACGGCTCGAGGAAGTCGCGCGTGGGGATCGACGGCATCACCACAACGTCCGAGCCCGCGTAGAAGTTGCGCAGCGTCCCGGGATCGGCATGGTCGACGAGCACGGCCGCGCCGGTGGCGGCGGCCCGGGCTCGGATCGGACCGCCGCCGACCAGAACCAGCGCGGCTGCTGGCGCTGACAAGCCTGAGGAAGACCAGGCCCGAAGGAGCACCGGAAAACCCTTTTCCCAAGCCATTCGGCCGGCAAACATGGCCTGGAACGGGGCGTGCCGGAGCGGGCGCGCCGGCGCTCCCCAGAACGCGCCGTCGACGCTCTGCGGCGCTTCGAGCACCGGTCCGCCCGCGCCCTTCGAGCGCACGTACGCGCTGACGTGCGGGCCGTACGTGGCGATGGCGTCGGCGTGGCGGTAGAGGTGGCGCAGCGGCAGGTAGGACAGCGCGTGCGCGGCGGTCCGCGGGTGCGCCCAGATCGTCGCCCACAGCACGAAGGGGACGCCCGCGCGGCGGGCGCCCACGTAGGCGGCGGGGAGCGCGACGCGGCCCGAGAGGCCGGCGACCACGGCGCGGAAGCGCCCGGAGGCGGCGAGTCGCAGCACCCCGCGCTGCGACGGCCGGACCACGGGGAACGGCAGGTCGCCGCCGCCCGAGCCGCCGCCGTGGCGGACCTCGCCGCCGATCAGCGCGAACACCACGTCCTCGCGCTCGTGCAGGGCGGCGAACGCCCCGACCCGGAACGGCGGCGCGTGGTTCGTCACGAAGAGGACCGGCTTGCTCACCGCGACGGCCCGGGCTCGAACGTGTCGCGGCGATCGAGCGAGAGCGTGCGGCGCGCCCACGCGGGCAGCCGGTCGGCGTTGCTGCCGAGGCTGCGGCCGAACGCGCGGGCGACGTGGTGTTGGAACGAACGGAGCGTGTGGACCTCGGTCCCCTCGCGGCGCATGAACGCGCGGTCGCTCGCGACGTCGTTGCGCACGCGCGCCGCGATGTAGCGGGGGGTCATCGGCTCGCGATGCCCGTGGACCTCGGCGAGCGCGCGGAAGTCGTCGAAGTAGCGGCGGAGCGCCCGCAGCGGCGGGTGATCGTGCGAGTGCAGCACGGCCGCGTCCGGCAGGTAGGCCTTGGCGAGCCCGGCCGCGAGCATGTCCCGTGCGAGCAGCTGATCCTCGGCGTAGGGCACGGGCCGGAACGGGAACCGCTCCCACGCCCAGCGGGCGACGCCGCCGTCGGCGCTGCTGAAGAACTGCGCGGGCCCGCCGCCGCCCGCGCGGTCGACGCGCTCGCCGCCGAACGTCGCGAAGTACTCCTGCAGCTCCCGCCGGACCATCGGGCTGGCGCCGGCGCGCGGCAGGTGGGGGCCGCAGGTCAGCGCCACGTCGCCGGCGAGGGCGAATCCGCGCAGATGGGCGGCGAGCCAGCCGGGCCCGGCTGGCTGCGAGTCCTGGGTGAGGAAGACGACGTGCTCCCCGTGGGCGAGATCCATCAGCAGGTTGCGCGTGCCGCCGTGCGAGAACTCGGCCGGCGGGATCTCGACCACCCGTGCGCCGTGGGAGCGGGCGAGCGCGACCGAGCCGTCGGTCGAGCCCGAGTCGACGACGAGCAGCTCGACCTCGCGGTCGACCTGCTGCTCGCCGACCGCTGCGAGCACCTCGCCGAGGAGCGGGCCGCCGTCGAGCACGGGCAGCGCGACGGTCACGATGGGCGCCATGGCGAACCTATGATGGCGGCGTGGCGCCCGACGTCGCGATCCAGGTGGTCAACTACCGCACGCGCGCCCACCTCGAGGCCCTGTTGCCGACGGTGCTCGCCGACGCGCCGGAGGCGCGTCTGCTGGTGCTCGACAACGCGTCGGGCGACGACCTCTCCGGGCTCGATCCGCGGGTCGAGGTCGTGCTCGGCGAGCGCAACGTGGGGTTCGGCGCGGGTCACAACCTCCTGGCGGCGCGGCACGACGCCGCGGCGCTGTTCCTGCTGAACCCCGACACGCTGCTCGTCGAGCCGCGCACGGTGGAGCGGCTGCTCGCCGGGCTGGGCGGCGACGTCGTCGCCGTCGGCCCGCAGCTCGTGTCGGCGAGCGGCGAGTGGGACCCGCGCGACCACGGCGAGCTGCGCGGCTTCCGCGCGCGGGTGGCGCAGGCGGCGGGGAGCAGCCACTACCGGCGCCGCGATGCGCCGGCCGACGCCGCGTGGGTCTCCGGCGCGGCGTGCCTGGTGTCGCGCGCGGCGTTCGACGCGGTGGGCGGCTTCGACGAGGGGTTCTTCCTCTACAAGGAGGAGGAGGACCTGTTCCTGCGCATGCGGCGGGCCGGCGGCCGCGTGCGCTACCTGCCGACGGTGCGGGTCCGCCACGACGAGGGGGCGGTCGCCTCGCGCGAGGACCACATGCCGGCCTCCGCGGCGCGGTTCGCCGACAAGCACATCCCCTCCCGGCTCCAGCGGCGCGTGATGCCGCGCGTGCACCGGGCCGTGGCGGTGTGGGGCGGGCGGCTCGACCGGCTCAGATGATCCTCCTGCTGCACAACCGGTACCGCGAGCCCGGCGGCGAGGAGCGGGCCGTGGAGGACCTGGCGTGGCTGATCCGCAGCGAGCTCGGGGAGCCGGCGGCGGTGCTCGAGCGCGACTCCGCCTCGCTCGACCGCTCGCGGGCCGCGGCGGGCCTGCTGGGCGGCGGCCTGCGCCCCGCCGCGGTCGGAGAGGCCGTGCGGCGGTCGGGCGCGCGGGTCGTCCACGCGCACAACGTGCACCCGGCGTTCGGCTGGCGCGCGCTCGCCGCGGCGCGCGAGGCCGGCGCGCGGGTGGTGCTGCACCTGCACAACTACCGGCTCGTCTGCGCCGTCGGCACGTGCTTCACGCACGGCGAGGACTGCACGCGCTGCCACGGCCGCAACACGCTCCCGGGCGTGCGGCTGAACTGCCGCGGCTCGCGCGCCGAGGCGGTCACCTACGGCGCCGCGCTCGCGCTGTGGCAGCGGCGGCTGGCGGAGGCCGTCGACGCGTTCGTCGTCCCCAGCGCCTTCGCCCTCGGCCGCCTGCGCACGCTCGGCGCGCCGCTCGGCGACCGCCCGCGCGTGATCCCGTCGGTCCAGCGGACCTTCGCGGCCTCGTCGAGCGCCGCGGCGGGCGGCTTCGCGCTCGCCGCCGGCCGGCTGACGCCCGAGAAGGGGTTCGCCGACGCCGTGAAGGCATGCGCCCGCGCCGGCGTGCCGCTCGTCGTCGCGGGCGACGGACCGCAGCTCGACGAGCTCCGCGCGCTCGGCGGCGACGTCCGCTTCGCGGGCCGCGTCTCGCCGGGCGAGCTCGCCGCGCTCCGCCGCCAGGCCGCGCTGGCGATCGTCCCGTCGCGCTACGAGGAGATCCTGCCCCTGGCGGCGCTCGAGGCGATGGCCGCGGGCCTGCCGGTCGCGGCCGCGAGCGCCGGCGGCCTGGCCGAGGCCGTGCCGCCCGAGGGCCTCTACCCGCCGGGCGACGTGGAGGCGCTGGCCGCGCGGATCGCGGCGCTCTACGGCTCAGCTTTGGCCGGCGATCGCACGCTCGCGGTCGCCCGGGCGCGGTATGCGCCCGCCGTCATCGCCCGGCAGTTGCGGGACGTCTACACGTCAACCGCGGCTGGGTAGGCGGGTTCAGAGCTGCGGCACGCCGAGGTGCCGCGTGGTGCCGCGCAGGTCGAGCACCTGCGGCGCCCGCTCGACGACGTGCCCGTGGTCGACCGACGGGTGGGCGGTGACGATGACCGCGAGGTCGATGCCCTCGAGCCCCTCGTCGAGGCCGACGCCGTGCAGGTCGTGCTCCGGCAGGTCCGGCACGTGGGGGTCGTGGTAGACGACGTCGGCGCCGCGGTTGCGCAGCAGCTGGATGATCTTCAGCGACGGCGACTCGCGCACGTCTCCGACGCCGGCCTTGTACGACACGCCGAGGATGAGGATCCGGGCGCCGCGCACGGCCTTGCCGACCTCGTTGAGCGCCCGCTCGACCTTCTCGACGCAGAAGTACGGCTGCGACTGGTTGACCTTGCCGGCCAGCTCGATGAACTCGGCCGAGATGTCGTACTCGCGCGCCTTCCAGGCCAGGTAGAACGGGTCGACGGGCAGGCAGTGGCCGCCCATGCCGGGGCCGGGATCGAAGCGCGTGAACCCGAACGGCTTGGTCGACGCGGCGTCGATGACCTCCCAGATGTCGATGTCCATCCGGTCGGCCAGGCGGGCGAGCTCGTTGACCAGCGCGATGTTCACCGAGCGGAAGATGTTCTCCAGCAGCTTCGAGAGCTCCGCCACCTCGGGCGTGGACACCGGCACCACGTGGTCGCAGACGCGGGAGTAGACGGCGGCCGCGCGGTCGGTGCAGCCCGGCGTGAGGCCGCCGACGACCTTCGGCGTGGTGCGGATCGTGTAGTCGGTGCGGCCCGGGTCGACGCGCTCTGGCGAGAACGCGAGGGCGAAGTCCTTGCCGGCGCTCAGGCCGGACTCCTCCAGCAGCGGCACGAGGTGCTCGCGGGTGGTGCCCGGGAAGGTGGTCGACTCGAGCACGATCACCTGGTCGCGCCGCACCACGTCGGCCAGCGCGCGCGTGGCGGCCAGCAGGGGCCCGAGGTCGGGCTCGCGGTTTCGCGTCAGCGGCGTCGGCACGCACACGAGGATCGCCTCGGCCTCGTGCAGCTCGACGGCGCGGGTGGTGAAGTGGCAGGAGCCGAGCACGGCCCCCAGCCGCTCGTCCGAGATGTCCTCGATGGGGGAGCGGCCCTGTGAGAGCGCGGTGACGCGCCCGTGGTCCACGTCCACGCCGATCACCTGCTCGCCCGCCTCCGCGAAGGAGACGGCCAGCGGGAGGCCGACGTAGCCAAGTCCGACGATGCCGATGCTCAAGATGCGTCCTCGATCTGCATGAGTGTCACGGCCCGCGCATCTCCCCCGTCGCGGACCCTCTCGTACCAGGAGACGGTAGCGGTGACGGCTGCGGAGGCGTCAAGTTGCGGAGTCCAGCCCAGCTTCTCGCGCGCCGCGGACGCGTCGAGCCGCAGCGCGGGCGCCTCGACGCTGTCGCCCGGCGGCTCCACCCGCACGTCCAGCGGCCAGCGCTCGCTCACGCGGTCCACCAGCCAGCGCACCGACTGCGCGTCGTCCGGCCCGAAGTTCCACGGCGCGGCCCAGTCGGCCGAGCCGTGGAGCCGCTCCGCCAGCAGCAGGTAGCCGGCCAGCGGGTCGATCACGTGCTGCCACGGCCGCACCGCGTCGGGGTGGCGCAGCACGAGCGGCGCGCCGGCCTCCCACGCCCGGACGAGGTCGGGCAGAAGGCGGTCGCGCGCCCAGTCGCCGCCGCCGATCACGTTTCCGGCGCGCGCCGTCGCGACACGCACGCCGAGCGAGTCCCGATAGGCCCCCGCCACCAGCTCCTGGGCGGCCTTGGAGGAGGAGTAGGGGTCGCGGCCGCCCAGCGGGTCGCCCTCTCGGTGCGCCCCCTCGCCGGGCGCGTAGCACTTGTCGCTCGTCACGCACACCACGGCGGCGTCGCGCGCGGCATCGAGCAGGTGGGCGGTGCCCAGCACGTTGACCGCGTACGTCCCGGCCGGGTCCTCGAGCGCGGCGCGCACGATCGCCTGCGCCGCGAGGTGGAAGACCAGCTCGGGCCGGGCCCGCTGGACCGCCGCGCGCACCGCCGCGGGATCCCGCAGGTCGCCGCGGACGTCGTCGACCAGCTCGCCCACCCGCGCCGCGCCGTACAGCGAGGGCGAGGTCGGCGGATCGGCCGAGAAGCCCGTCACCTTCGCGCCGAGCGCGTGCAGCCACAGGGCCAGCCACGCCCCCTTGAAGCCGGTGTGCCCGGTCACGAGCACCCGGCGGCCCTGCCAGAACTCTTTCACGCGAGCGCGCCGCCGAGGCGATCGAGCTCGGCCACCGCCCGCTCGTACTCGCTGATGGTCCCGAGGTCGTACCAGACGTCGTCGGAGCGGTAGGCGCAGATGTCCTCGCCCGCGTCGAGCATGCGCTGCACCAGCTCCGGGAACGAGCACGGGCCGTCCGGCAGGTGCTCGAGCACGCGCGACTCGTAGACGTAGATGCCCATGCTCACGTCGTAGCTGAGCGTCGGCTTCTCGCGGTATCCCATGACCTGATGGCCGTCGTCGTCGAGCTCGATCACCCCGAGGTCGATCGCCACCTGCTTGGACTGCACGGCGATCGTCAGCGCGGCGCCGGCCTTGCGGTGGTGCTCGACCAGCGCGCCGTAGTCGAGCGTCGTGAGTATGTCGCCGTTCATCGCCAGGAACGTGCCCTCGAGATCGGGCACCACGCGCAGCGCCCCGGCGGTGCCGAGCGGCTCCTCCGGCTCCCAGTGCCAGTCGAGCTCGAGCGCCTCCGGGATGACCGTGCCCTCGCTGAAGTAGACGCGGATGAGGTCGCCGAGGTGGCCGACGCAGAGATCGGCCTTGGTGAACCCGGCCGCCGCGAGCTGGCGCAGGATGATCTCGAGGATCGGCCGGTCACCGACCGGGAGGAGGGGCTTCGGCAGGATCGTCGTGTAGGGCCGGAGCCGCATTCCGAAGCCCCCGGCGAGGACGACCGCTCTCATCCGTCGGCAGCCTACCGATACGCTGGCGGCGTGCCCGCCTGGCAGGTTCCGCTCGCCGACGTGGTCGTCCCCGAGGACGACATCGCGGTCGTGGCGGACGTCTACCGCTCCGGCTGGCTCAGCATGGGCCCGAAGACCGCCGAGCTCGAGGCCGCGCTCGCCGCGTACACCGGCGCCGGGCACGCGCTCGCGGTCGCGAACGGCACGGCGGCGCTGCACCTGCTCGCGCTCGGCGCGGGCCTCGGAGCGGGCGACGAGGTCGTCGTGCCCTCGCTGACCTTCGTGGCCAGCGTCAACGCCGTCGCCTACACCGGCGCCACGCCCGTGTTCGCCGACATCGCGTCGCTCGAGCGGCCCTGGACGTCGGCGGCGTCCGTCGAGGCGGCGATCACGCCCCGCACGAAGGCGATCATGGCCGTCGCCTACGGCGGCCATCCGGGCGAGATCACCGCGCTGCGCGACCTGGCCGCCTCGCGCGGCCTGCTGCTGCTCGAGGACTCCGCGCACGGGATCGGCGTGCGCCACGAGGGCCGCCATCTCGGCACCTTCGGGCTCGCCGGGGCGTTCTCGTTCTTCTCGAACAAGAACCTCGCGGTGGGCGAGGGCGGCGCCGTGGTGACCGACGACGATGCCGTCGCCGAGCGGATGCGGCTGCTGCGCTCGCACGGCATGACGACCCTCACCTGGGACCGCCACCGCGGCCACGCGGCCGGCTACGACGTCGTCGCGCTCGGCTTCAACTACCGCATCGACGAGCCGCGGGCCGCGCTCGCGACCGCCCGCCTCGCGCGGCTCGACGAGGACAGCGCGCGCCGCCGCGAGATCGACGCCCGCTACCGCGAGCGGCTCGCGGACATCCCCGGCATCACGCCCACCGAGGGGCCCGCGCACCACATCTTCACCGCCGTGCTCGACGAGGGGATCGACCGCGACGCCGTGCGCGCGGCGCTGCAGGCGCGCGGCGTCCAGACGAGCCTGCACTACCCGCCCGTGCACCGGTTCGCGATCTACGCCGGCGCCGGGGCCGACCTGCCGCTGACCGACGCCTACAGCGCCCGCGCGGTCACGCTGCCGCTGTTCGCGGGCATGACAGCCCGCGCAGCTCGACCTCGTGATCGACGCCCTAGCCGCCGCGCTCGGCGAGCCAGCGGGCGGTCTGCTCGATCCCGTCGCGTACGCCGATCTTCGCGCGCCAGCCGAGTAGCCGCTCGGCCTTCTCCACCGACGGCCAGCGCCGCTGCACGTCGACCTCGAAGCTCGGCTGGTGCTCGAGCTCGAAGCCGGCCGGGTCGTTGCCGCTCGCCTCCCAGCAGATCCGCGCGATCTCGGCCACGGTCAGCTCGTCGTCGGCCGAGATGTTGAAGTCCTCATTGAGCCCCGCCGGGTGGGAGGTGGCGCAGACCACGCCGTCGGCGATGTCGTCGACGTGGGTGAGCGTGCGCGTCTGCTCGCCGGAGCCGAAGATGGGCAGCGGGCGCATCGGCACCAGGGACTTGCGGATGAGGTCCGGCACCGCGTGGGCGATGCCCGGCTCGGCGTCCGGCATCTCGCCCGGCCCGTAGGCGTTGAACGGGCGGCAGATCGTGTACGGCAGGCCGAACTCGTCGTGCGCCGCGCGGCAGTAGACCTCGCCGGCCAGCTTCGACCACCCGTACGCCGAGCGCGGCGGCGGGCAGCGCGGGAGGTACGCCTCCGTGGTCGGGAACTCCTCGGCGTTCTCGAAGACCATGCTCGAGGAGACGTAGGTGAAGCGCTCGACGCCCTCGTCGATCGCCGCGCGGAAGACGGCGTTGTAGAGCGCGTGGTTGACCTCGGACAGGGTGAACGGGAGCTTGTGGAAGTTCGCGATCCCGCCCACGATCGCCGCCAGGTGGATGACGTGCGTGCAGCCGCGGATCGCCTCGCGCGCCTGCTCGAGGTCGCGCAGGTCGCCGGCGTGGACCTCGGCGCCCTCGCGCATCCAGGCCGGCGCGGGCCGCTGGTCGGACACCCGGACCTCGAAGTCGGGGTCGCGCAGCAGCCGCCGCACCACCGCCGCGCCGATCGTGCCGGCGCCGCCCGTGACGAGGACGCGGCTCACGTGCGCAGCGCGGCGATCTCGTTCGCGTACGCGAAGACCTGGCCCGCCCCGAGCGTGTTCCACGGGTCGACGATCAGGCAGTCCGCCTTCGCCCGCTCGGCGACGGCGGCGAGCGCATCGGGGCGCTCGAAGGCGCTGTGGTTCGTGGCCACGAACACGACGTCGGCGTCCTCGACCGCCGACTCGAACGACGCGGTCGGCGTGGCCACGAGCGGGTCGTGGACGGCGACGTCGGCCAGCTCGCGCTCCAGCAGCCGGATCAGCTTGTGCGAGAGCGAGTCGCGCTCGTCGTCGGTGTCGCGCTTGAAGGCGAGGCCGAGCACGGCGACCTTGCGCTCGCGCAGGGATCCGCCGAGCCGCCGCTTCACGCCGTCCACGAGGAACAGCGGCACGCTCTCGTGGACGCGCGAGACGCCGAGCAGCATCCCCGGCGCGTTGGACTTCTCCTCCGAGAACGCGAAGTCCTTGCGCAGGCAGGTGCCGGCGGTGAGCCCCGGCATCGCCATGCCGCCGCGCGGATAGTCGCGGTTGATCAGCTCCACGACGTCGAACACGTTGGCGCCGTAGCGCTCGCAGTCCATCATCAGCAGGTTCGGGAGCGCGAACGTCGTGTAGCGCAGGATGTTGGTCCAGATCTTGGCCAGCTCGGCCTGCACCGGGGTCGTCTGCACGATCGGCGCGCCGAGCGCCTCGAAGAGCCGCGCGGCGCGCTCGCCGGAGCCCTCGCCGACGCCGCCGACGATGCACGGCAGCGTCCCGATCTCGGCCAGGAAGCGGTCGGCCGCGATCCGCTCGGGCACGTGGGCGACGAACACGTCGTCGCCGGCCGTGAACCCGCGCTGCTTCTCGAGGTAGCCGGCCACGAACTCGGTCGTGCCGGGCGCCACCGTGGAGCGCAGCACGAGCAGCTGCCCGGCGCGCAGGACGGGCAGCAGGTCGTCGAGCACCGAGCGGATGTCGCCCATGTCGATCTCGACGTGCGAGAGCGCGGGCGTGCCGAGCGTGAGCACGATCGCCTCGGAGCCGGCGGCGTCGCTCGCTCGCGCGGAGACGTCGAGGTCGACGCGGGCGAGCAGCTCGTCGGTGCCCGGCTCCTTGAACGGCATGCGCCGCGGAGCGGACCGCCTCCAGGATCTCCGGGTCCTTGTCGATCCCGAGCACGCGCAGGCCGGCGTCCGCGAAGGCGAGCGCGAGCGGCAGGCCGACCCGGCCGAGGCCGATGACGGAAACGTCGTGCACGGGATGGACCTTAACGGCGCAGCAGGCGCGCGCCGGCCCACTGGCGCGCGAAGCCGGCCACGAAGCGCGGGTTGTAGCGCAGGTAGCGCCGCCACAGCCGGCGCGGCTCCTGGGCCAGCCGGAACGCCCACTCGAGCCCCATCCGCTGCATGACGGCGGGGGCCTGCGGGATCAGCCCGCCGTGGAAGTCGAAGGCGGCGCCGACGCCGACGAGCACCTGCGAGCGCAGCCGCGGCTTCATCCGCGCCATCCACTTCTCCTGCTTGGGCACGCCGATCCCGACCCACACGACCTCGGCGCCGGAGCGCTGGATGTCGGCGGCCACGGCCGCCTCCTCCTCGCGCGTGAGCTCGCGGTAGGGCGGCACGTGGCCGCCGACGATCTGCAGCCCCGGATGGCGCAGGCGCAGGTTCCGGGTGAGCTGCACGAGCGCGCCCTGGTCGCGGCCGCCGTAGAGGTACATGCGACGGCCGGTGCGGGCGGCGCGCTCGCAGGCGCGGTCCATGAGATCGGGCCCGTAGACGCGGTCGCCGAGCTCGTGCCCGAGCAGGTTGAGCGCCCACACGAGCGGCTGGCCGTCGGGGACCGTGAAGTCGGCCCCGAGCACGGCCTCGCGCAGCGCCGGGTCGTCGTGCGACGACATCACCGTGTGGGTGGCGGCGACGCAGACGTAGCCGGGCCGGCGGGCCTCCGCCATGGCGTCGATCCAGTCGAGCGTCCCGTCGTAGTCGATGAGCGCCAGCGGGACCCCGAGCACCTCCGCCGTCGCGGGCAGCGGCGGCGCCGCGATGGCGGGCCGGGCCGGGGTTGTGTCGGTGCGGTCCATCAGGAGGTCTTCTCGATCCAGACGCTGCCGCCGTCGGGCCATGCGGGGTAGATCGCTCGCACGTCGGCTTCCCGCAGCCTGCACAGGAGATGGTTCGCCAAGCGCACCTCGTACGCCTCGTTGTGCATGAGGAAGGCCTGCAGGACGTACTGCTCGTTCCAGCTCAGCCCGTCGCCGTAGATCCACTGGTCATGGTAGTCGTCGGGCCAGTAGATGTCGTGCACGTGCACCATCACGCCCGGCGCCAGGCGCGGCAGGACCTCGAAGAAGAACCAGTTGACGTCGCTGCCGGCGCGCGCCACGTGCGAGCCGTCGTAGAAGCAGACGTCGCCCGCCTGGAGCCGCTCGAACACCGACAGGTCCGCGAACTGCAGCAGCGACCGGTGGATGTCCCAGTCGCGCGGGATGCGCGCGAGCAGCCGGTGGTCTGGCTCGGGCTCGATCAGCGTCACCGCCGCGGCGCGCTCGTTGCGCTCCAGCGCGTGGGCGAGGAAGATCGTCGACCAGCCGCCGCCGATCTCGACCACCCGGCGCGGCTGGCGCTTGCGCACGACGCCGTAGTAGGCGCAGGCGTCGGCGCCGCTGAACGACCCGTTGACGAACGTGATCTCGCTGCTCATGTCGACCGCCGCCGGCCGCGCGGCGACGTCGGCCAGCTCGCCGTAGGAGGCGGCGAGCTCGCGCGCGAACGCGACCTGGCCGTCGAGGTCCCAATCGATGCCCGCCGGGAGCCCGCGGTCGTGCCACAGCTCGGGGTGCTCGCGCAGGAACGCGATGTCGTTGAGCGGCCAGTAGTAGTGGTTGGGCTGCAGGTGCCAGCCGCGCCGCTGCAGCTCCTGGAACGGGATGCTGCGCAGGTAGTCGAGCGCCTCGTCGACGTGGCGGGCGGAGACCGTCCCGACCGGCGGCCCGGGGGCGGGCGCCGGGGCCTCGCGGCGGATCCCGCGCCGCCACAGCCGGTGGTACGCCCGGCTCGAGCGCAGCGCCTCGATCCGCCGGTACAGCGGCGCGCGCATGATCCGCTCGGCCTCCGGCTCGTCGGGCAGCCAGTCCGACGGCGGGCGGGCCCCGACCCGAGGGCCGATCACCGGCACGCGGGACACCGTCTTCGTCAGCTTGAACGCCAGCGAGCCGGTGTGGGCCGCGAGCTGCTGCGCGCGCACCTCGGGGGGGAGAGCGGCGGTCGTGCCGCGAAACTGCGCGGTGAAGGTCGCCGACGGCCAGTCCTCGGGGTCCATCAGGCGGGGCATACTAGACTCGGCGCGCCATGACGACCGAACGCCCACTGCGCGTCGCCGTCGCCGGCCTGGGGTACTGGGGTCCGAACATCGCGCGCAACGTCGCGCGGCTCTCGGACGTCGAGCTGGCTTGGTGCTGCGACGCCTCCGAAGCCAATCGCGCGCGCGTCGCCGAGCAGTTCCCCGGCGTGCGCTTCACCGACGACCTCGACGAGGTCCTGGCCGACGACACCGTCGACGCCGTCGCCCTGGCCACGCCGGTGCCGAGCCACGCCCCGCTCGCCGTGCGCGTGCTCGAGGCCGGCAAGCACTGCTTCGTCGAGAAGCCGATGGCGCAGTCGGTCGCCGGCGCCGAGGCCGTGGTGGCCGCCGCGGAGGCCAACGGCCGCGTGCTGATGGTCGGGCACCTGCTCGAGTACCACCCCGGCGTCATGAAGCTCAAGGAGCTGATCGACGGCGGTGAGCTCGGCCGGATCCTCTACATCTACGGCAACCGGCTGAACCTCGGCAAGCTGCGGGCGGACGAGAACGCGCTGTGGTCGCTCGGCGCCCACGACGTCTCGGTGCTGCTGCGCCTCGCGGGCGAGGAGCCCTACGAGGTCGAGGCGCGCGGCGAGAGCTACATGCGCGAGGCCATCGAGGACGTCGTGTTCTGCTTCCTGCGCTTCCCGTCGGGCCTCGCCGCCCACCTGCACCTGTCGTGGCTGGACCCGCACAAGGAGCGCCGCTTCACCGTCGTGGGCGAGACCCGGATGGCGACCTTCGACGACACGGCGCTCGAGGGCAAGATCATGGTCTACGACAAGGGCTTCGACGAGCACTCGAACTCCTACGGCGAGTACATCACCCGCAGCGGGGACATCTGGAGCCCGCGGATCTCGAACGTCGAGCCGCTCCGCACGGAGATCCAGCACTTCGTCGACTGCATCCGGTCCGGCGAGACGCCGATCTCCGACGGGGTCGCCGGCCTGCGCGTCGTGCGCGTGCTCGAGGGCCTGCAGCAGTCGCTCGACGCGACGCGCCGCGAGGGCCTCGCCCGGACTGTCGCGCTGACCGGGAGCTGACCCGTGCTGCATCCCGCTCCCGAGGCCGCCGGCCTCGTGCTCGGCGCTGACGTGCGGATCGGCGAGGGCGTGCTCTTCGGGGCGCACGTCGTGGTCCACGACGGCACGGTGATCGGCGACGGCTGCGTCGTCGAGCACGGCGCCGTCCTGGGCAAGTCGCCGCGGCTGGCCCGCAGCTCGACCGCCCCGCGCGCCGAGCTGCCGCCGCTGCGCGTCGGCGAGCGCGTGACGATCTGCGCCGGCGCCGTCGTCTACGCGGGCACGACGATCGGCGACGAGGCGATCGTGGGCGACCAGGCCCAGGTGCGCGAGCGGTCGTCGATCGGCGCGCGCACGGTGATCGGCCGCGCGGCCGGCGTCGACAACGACGTGCGCATCGGCGACCGCGTGAAGATCCAATCACAGGTCTATGTGACCGCCTACAGCGTTGTAGAGGACGATGTCTTCCTCGGCCCTGGCGCCTCGACGACCAACGACGACACGATGAGCCGCCACGGGCCGGAGTACGCCCTGCGCGGCGCGACCATCCGCCGCGCCGCCCGCATCGGCGGCAGCGCGGTGCTCGTCCCGGGCGTCGAGGTCGGCGAGGAGGCCTTCGTCGCCGCCGGCGCGGTCGTCACCAAGGACGTCCCCGCCCGCGGCTTCATGGTCGGCGTCCCCGCCCGCTGGGTGCGGGACGTCGAGGATCACGAACTGCTCGAGAGGTGGCGTTGAATGCCGGTCCCGTTGTTCGACACGAGTACGCCCATCGCTCCCCTGCGCGGCGCGATCGACGCGAAGCTCGCGGAGGTGATCGACGGGAGCCGGTTCATCCTCGGTCCCGAGGTCGATGCGTTCGAGGAGGAGTTCGCCGCGTACGTCGGCGCCCGCCACGCGATCGGCGTGGCCAACGGCACCGACGCCATCACGCTGGCGCTGCGGGCGATGGGCGTGGGGCCGGGCGACGAGGTCGTCGTCCCCTCGTTCACCTTCTACGCGAGCGCCGAGGCGATCCCGCTGACCGGCGCGCGGCCGGTGTTCTGCGACATCGACCCCGACACCTTCTGCGTCACGGCGGAGACGGTCAAGGCGGCGCTCACGCCGCGCACGAAGGCCGTGCTCGTCGTCCACCTGTTCGGCAACGTCGCGCCGGTGGCCGAGATCGAGGCGCTCGGCGTGCCCGTGCTCGAGGACGCCGCCCAGGCCGCCGGCTCACGGTCGCCGGAGGGCCGCCCCGGCTCGCTCGGCACGGCGGCCACGTTCTCGTTCTTCCCGTCCAAGAACCTCGGCGCCTTCGGTGACGGCGGCGCCATCACGACGCGCGACGACGCGGTTGCCGAGCGCGTCCGGATGCTGCGCTTCCACGGGTCCAAGGACAAGCAGACCTTCGAGCTGATCGGCCACAACTCGCGGCTCGACGAGCTGCAGGCGGCGATCCTGCGCGTGCAGCTCCCGCACCTGGAGACGTGGGCCGACGGCCGCCGCCAGGGCGCCGCGAACTACGAGGCCGCCGGCCTCGGCGAGCTGGTCGCGCTGCCGCGCGCGCTCGGCGAGCCGGCGTGGCACCTGTACGTGGTCCGGCACGACCGCGTCGACGAGCTGGCCGGCACGCTCAAGGAGGCGGGGATCGGCCACAAGGTCTACTACCGCGTGCCCGTCCACGAGCAGCCGGCGATGCGGGACTACCCGCCGGCCGTCGAGCTGCCGGGGACCGCGGAGGCCGCCCGCACGCACATCGCGATCCCGATGAGCCCGGTGCTGTCCGCCGAGCAGGCCGCCGAGGTCACGGCGGCCGTGGCTCAGCGCGTCGCGGTGGCGTAGAGGTCGAGCCCGAGCAGCCGGTCGACGCGCAGCGCCATGAGCGCTGCGCGGCTCGGCTCGGAGACGTACCGGACCGGCACGCCCTCCATGTTGCGGCGCTCGACGCGGACGTCGCGGAAGCCGTGCAGGAGGCCGCGCAGCTCCGGCGCGGTGACGAAGTCGGTGTGCGGGGCGGCGGCGCCGTCCTCCGTCGCGTCGTAGCGGGCGCGCATCGCCTCCGGCGAGACGCGCGCGAGCACGAGGCGCCGCAGCGAGCGGCGGTTGTAGACCATCAGCACGAGCCGGCCGCTCGGGCGCAGCACGCGCCGCACCTCCTGGATCGCCCCGAAGAGGTCGCCCGTGTGGTGCAGGCAGCCGATCGCGGAGACGAGGTCGAACGAGGCGTCGTCGTAGGGCAGCTCGAGCACCGAGCCCTGCCGCACCTGCTCGGGCCGCGCGCCCGGGATGCGCTCGAGCCGCTCCCGCGCCATCGCCACGGGCCCCGCCGCGATGTCGAGCCCGTGGTAGTCGGCGCCCAGGCGGGCCAGCGCCTCGGCCAGCGTGCCGTACCCGAGCCCGATGTCGAGGACCTTCCGCCCTTCGACCTGCTCGCGAGGGAAGTAGCCGAGCAGGTAGGGGTAGATGGCCAGATAGGCGGCGTCGAAGCGGGCGAGCTCCGCGGGCGACGCGTCGCGGATGCCGATCTCGCGGGCCAGGCCGGAGCCGCAGAGCTCGTCCCAGAACTCGGCGTTGCGCGACGAGACGTCCGCCGCGGTCATCGGCGCGCCGTCGCGTAGAGGTCGAGCCCGGCCAGGCGGTCGGCGCCGAGCCGCATCAGCCGCGCCCGCGACACCACGAGCGGGATGCGGTCGATGCTGCGCCGGTCGATGCGCACGTCGCGCATCCCGTGCAGGAGGCCGCGCAGCTCGGCCGCCGACACGAAGTCGGTGTGCGGCGCCGTGTCGCCCTCCGCGGTGCCGTCGTTGGCGTGCCGCAGCCACTCCTCGGCGGTCGGCGCGCCGGCAACGAATCGGTGGCGAGCGGCGAGCAGCGGCGACAGCAGCACGCGGCGCGCCGAGCGGCGGTTGTAGACCATCAGCAGCAGCTCGCCGCCCGGCGCCAGCACGCGGCGCACCTCGGCGATCGCGCGGCTCAGGTCGCCCGTGTGGTGCAGGCAGCCGATGGAGACGACGCGGTCGAAGGAGCCCTCCGCGAACGGCAGGTCGAGCACCGAGCCCGACTGAACCTGGTCGGGTCGCGCCCCGGGGACGCGCTCGAGCCGCGCCCGCGCCATGGCCACCGGGCCGTCGGCGATGTCGAGGCCGTGGTAGTCGGCGCCGGCCCGGGCCAGCCGCTCGGCCACGGTGCCGTAGCCGAGGCCGACCTCGAGCACGCGGCGGCCGGCCGACTCGGGCGCCCGCAGGTAGCCGTCGAGGTACGGGTAGAGGTCGAAGTAGGCGCGGTCGAAGCGCTCCAGCGAGGCCGGCGAGGCGTCCGTGAGGCCGAGCTCGCGGGCCAGGTTCGTCCCGCACAGCTCGTCCCAGAAGCCGGCGTTCGCCGTGTCGATGTCGGGCTGGGCGGCCACCGCGGCGAGGATAGCCAGCAGGGCGCGTCCTCTAGCATTGCCGCGCGGCGATGGCCGTAGAGACCCAGAGCACCACGCGCGTCTGGCGCGGAGGCGCGCCGTGGACGCGCTCGGCCGTCGACGCGACGCCGCGCGCCTGGCTGATCCTCTATCTGCACGCCGAGGCCGAGCCGATGCGGCCGACGACGGTCCAGCACCTGCGCTTCCTCGAGCACTCGCTGACGGACCACGACGTCCTGCTCTGGAACGCCGCCCACGGCGTGCCGCGCTGGGTCCGGGACTACCCCTTCGACGTCGTGGTGCTGCACTACTCGGTGCTCTGCATGCGCTGGGAGGCGCCGTTCGAGCGCTGGCGGGCGAGCCTCGACTGGATCCGCGACAGCGACGCCGTGCGCCTGGCGATGCCGCAGGACGAGTACGTCTGCGCCCACACGCTCGACAGTGGCTCGAGAGCCTGGACCTCGACTGCGTGTTCTCGGTGCTCGACGGGCGCCACTGGCCCACGCTCTATCCCCGGACGAGCGCGCGGACGCGGATGGAGCGGTCGTAGACCGGCTTCGCCGACGACCGCGCGGCCGGCGCCGTGGAGACGCTGCCGCGGCCACACGCCGAGCGCGCGCTGGACGTCGTCTACCGCGCCCGCAACCTGCCGTTCAACATCGGCCATCACGGGCAGCTCAAGCACCGGATCGCCGAGATCGTCGACCCGGCGGCGCGCGCGCACGGCCTGCGCACCGACATCTCGACGCGGATCGCCGACACGAAGTACGGCGACGCCTGGTTCGAGTTCCTGGCGAGCGGGCGCTGCGTGATCGGCACGGAGAGCGGCTCCAGCGCGCTCGACCCCTACGGGGAGCTGCGGCGCTTCGAGGCCGATGGCGCGCCGAGCATCCCGACGCGACCTTCGAGGAGTTCTCGGCCCTTCAGCCGCCCGGCTGGGACGACTACGGCTTCACCGCCATCGGCGCGGATCTTCGAGGCCGCGCAGACGAAGACCGCGCAGCTCCTCGTGGAGGGCGAGTACGACGGCATCCTGGCCGCGGACACCCCACTACGTGCCGCTGCGCGAGGACCTCTCGAACCTCGACGAGGCGCTGGATCGGATCGCCGACCCGGCCGAGACGGAGGCCTTCGCCGAGCGCGCCTGGAGGACCTCATCCTGAGTGGCCGTTACTCGTACGGCGCGTTCGCCGCGCACGTGGAGACCGTGGTCGAGGAGGTCGCCGGCGACCGGGCCGCGGCGCGGCTCGCGCGGAGAGCTGGCCTGGCGCGCGGCCAACACGACGGCCAACAGCTACAGCACCGTGGGTGATCCGCACGCCACGGCTCGCCCATCGCTTCGCGTCCCGCCGCATGCCGTGGCTGGCCTCCGGGATGGAGCGCGGACGCGCGGCTGGCTGCGCCAGCAGTCCTGGTACCGCGGGCCGTGAGCGCGCCGCTCTGGCGCACCGGCAGCCCCCGCTCGCTGGCCTTCGGCGCGAAGCCGCGCACGCTGCTCGTGCTCTACCAGCACACGACGCCTGGCCGGATGCGGGCGGCGCTGCGCCAGAAGCTGCGCGCCCTCGACGCGAGCGCCGCGGGCCACCAGGTCGTCTACTGGAACGCCGGCGTACCCGGTGCCGCAGCCGATCCGCGAGCTGCGGGTGGACGCGCTGGTGCTCGACAACACGCTGCTCGTGGCGCGCTGGGCGCCCGGCTTCGAGGCGCGCCGGGCGACGTTCGCGTGGGTGGCCTCCTCGCCCGCCCTGAAGCTCGCGTTCCCGCAGGACGAGTACAACCACGCGCACGTCCT